>JBCDDK010000040.1:0-51884 GCA_039180345.1 Cyanobacteria bacterium P01_G01_bin.39
GCGATCGCCTGAGCATGAGCTTTAATTTGTTCTAGTTTGTCTGCTCTCATTTTTTATACTATTTTTTTCTCTCAGGATACTTCTTCAATCCTGTCTTTTCACTGAGCATTACTACTTACTGCATTATTGGGATGCACTCGTGGTTACTCGCTTTGGATGATAAAAATATTAAGACAACATTTGTTCCAGGGCTGACAGAAGAAATTAACATCAAGCAGTTATTAAATGGTATTTCTACACAAAGCGATCGCGTTATTAATAAAAGTAATTTAAAATCCGATTACTATCAAGATAAAATTAGAAACCCACCACCCAAAAAATTAACTAAAGAAGTATTTATTTCCTATTCTTGGGCAACGGAGAGTAAGAAAATTACCGATCAGTTAGATAAGGCTTTCCAGAATAAAAATATTACCATTGTGCGGGATATCAGAGATGCAGGATATAAGGCGCGGATCAAGGCTTTTATGGAAAGTATTGGTCGCGGTAAGTGTGTCATTGTCGTGATTAGCAAAGCCTACTTAGAGTCAGAAAACTGCATGTTTGAACTATTGCAGATTTTTAAACAAGGTCAGTTTAGCGATCGCATTTTCCCCATTGTCTTACCCGATGCCAAAATTTATAAACCTTTAGATCGCATTCAATATGTGAAGTATTGGGAAGCGGAAATTAAGCAACTTGAAGAGGCGATAAGACGCGTCTCTGCGGCTAATTTACAAGGATTTAACGAAGATATTAATCTATATACAGAAATTCGCCATAATTTACCTCGGTTAACCAATATTCTCAAAGATATTAATACTTTAACCGTTAAAATTCACAGTGAATCTGAATTTGCGGCAATGATTAAGGCAGTAGAAGATAAGCTGCAAGAATAATGAATACACCTACACATTCCTTGATTAAATATCGATGAGCGCTTTTGGTAACACTAAGTGTTTCGCAAAGAGATCAAGATCGCAGCTATTGTTTTAAAACAGTGTCAGGTTGGAAAATGCAAATATTCTCAACCTACATGTATGTTGCATAAAAATAGTCGTCATCTACTTTATTTGATTTGCTTATTGGTTGCTTCAGTCTCGCTTTCTGGTTGTCAACAACGTAGTAATGCCCAAAAACCAAATTTACTGACTTTAGATAAATCTGATTTTGAGCCAAATTTGCCCCAGTATAATCCTGCTAATTACAGTTCAGAGCAATTAAATCAGGCAAAAGAGCTAGCGGATTTGGGATATAAAAAAAGCCAAGATGGTGATTTCTTAGCTGCGTTAGAACTGACTGAGCAGGCTCTCAAAGTATTTCCTGGTTATGCCAGAGCCTATTTCAATCGAGGCAAGTTTAGAAATACATTAGACGATAATATTCAAGGCGCATTAGCAGACTATACTAAGGCGATCAAACTTTATCCTGACGATCTTTCCCCGCCGCTTACTTTGAGGAATGCTTATAAAACTCGAAGTTTATTACGTTCCGATCTTGATGACAATTTAGGTGCCGTGGCTGATGCCACAGAAGCGATTAAACTCGCTCTCGATGATGCTGAAGCCTATACAAACCGTGGCTGGGCTTATTTTTCACAGTCAGAATACGAACTGGCGATCGCCGATTACAGCCGTGCTATTGAATTAGCACCCAATGTTCCTGGTTGGTATTTTAATCGCGGACGAGCAAACTATAGCGCGGGTTACGATCAACAAGCTTTGGCTGATTTTGATCAGGCGATCGCTCTTAACTCAAATTTTGGCTGGGCATATCATCAAAGAGGTCTTGTAAATAAGGAATTGGGTAACTTCCTGGCAGCGGAGGCGGACTACACTAAATCTATCGCCATGGGTTACAAAACCGATAACTCTTATTATTGGCGTGGTAAAGTACGCCTCGAACTCAAACAATATCAAGAAGCGATCTCTGATTTTGATTTAGTAATTGGAACAGGTTCTAAATCCCCTGATGATTATCATTCACGCTTCATTGCGCATCATCATCTAGGAGATTATACGGCTGCTCAAGCCGACGCACGCCAGGCTGCCGAACTTTATTTAGCAAGGGGAGATAATAAGCAATATCAAGAAATGATGGCTTACGCTAATCAGGGTGCCTATCCTAATTAAATATTGCAACTTAAACGTCCTAAGAAATCAACTTTGTAGGATGTAATGGCTCAACCGTTTGTTTAATAGAAAATTTTTAGTTATTACTGGAATCGCCTTACGGACGATCACTTTTATTTATTTGACAAACAATTCTTACTCTACTTCTTACTAGTTTTTCAACAGTTGCCAAACGTCTACCATATCTCAAACTTATCCCTTCGGTTTGAGATCGTTATGGTTTGCCTCTAGATCGCTCGGATATTATCATAGATAATTATTGTAGCGACTTACTAACAAAATTACTTAAAAAACCAGCATCTATCGCGATACGGATGCTCTTTTTAGTCGGTAGCAATAAAAGTAATAGTAAGTATTGATTTATCTTTTTTATCTTTTTTTATCTATCTATTTTAAAAATACCAGGACACCATTATGAATAAGACAAAGGCGAAACCATCCACAGGCGAAGGGTGGGCTGTCCATGTTTACGACAGCGATCGCCACCTGCGGTTTACTCTAGACCCTTCGCATATTTGGGCATTCGGTTGGGGCATTGGGGTGGGTCTTTTAATAGCCATTGTGTGGTCTGCTCTCAATAGCGCTTCCCACAGTCTCTCAACCAATACTAACCATTTAGAAAACTTATCACCAACTGCTGAATCCAGCTCTAGAGACACCCTCCGTACTGAGCCTGCTAGTTCATTTCCCTTCGGGATAGATTGACCATTGGTCACGATTAGATATGAATCAGGCTTAAATCATAAGTGTAAGTTATCAATAAAATAAAATAATTGGTCAGCTTTTACGCGCACAATGAGATAGAGTTATATCAATGAAAGATAAAAAAGTAATTGATTCAAGTCTATTATATTAACTTTTGATCCCTAAGATATTATTTAAGGAGGAATTACAATATGGATTTTTTGTCCGATTTCTTGACACTCTTTCTGGGTAAGTTGCAGTCCCCGACGCTTGGCTTTCTGATCGGTGGGATGGTCGTTGCCGCCGTCAATAGCCGACTGTCAATTCCAGATCCAGTCTATAAGTTCATCGTCTTCATGCTGCTCATAAAAGTCGGACTGAGCGGCGGCATTGCGATCCGCAATGCCAATCTGGTAGAGATGCTGTTACCCGCAGTGTTCGCCATGATAACGGGAATCGTAATCGTATTCATCGGGCGCTACACATTAGCCAAGCTACCGAAAGTAAAAACCGTAGATGCCATTGCGACGGCAGGCTTGTTCGGTGCCGTGAGTGGTTCTACTCTCGCTGCCGCCCTGACGCTAATAGAAACAGAAGGCCTCGAATACGAACCTTGGGCTGCTGCACTCTATCCCTTCATGGACATCCCAGCGCTCGTAACTGCGATCGTCTTGGCTAGCATTTACCTCAGCAAAAAGCGCGATGCCGCAGACGCTCTGAGCAAGCAGGAGTATCTCAGCAAAGAACGCGTTACCGCAGGCGGATATCCTAGTGAGCAGGGCGCTGCCGCAGGCGGATATCCCAATGAGCAAGGCGCTGCCGTAGGCGGGTATCCTAGTGAGCAAGGCATTACCGCAAGCGGATATCCCAAGCGCAGTAATGCAAGTAAGCGGGTCAAGATATGGCCCATCGTGCAGGAAAGTCTCCAGGGTTCTGCCCTATCGGCGCTGCTGCTCGGACTGGCTCTAGGTATCCTAACCCGACCAGAAAGTGTCTATGAGAGCTTCTTCGATCCTCTCTTCCGCGGTCTGCTTTCGATACTGATGCTGGTAATGGGTATGGAAGCCACTGCAAGGATTGGCGAGCTACGCAAGGTAGGTCAATGGTACGCTATATACGCCTTTATCGCGCCGCTGCTGCACGGGTTCATCGCTTTTGGTTTCGGCATGATTGCCCACGTCATTACAGGATTCAGCCTTGGCGGCGTCGTAATTCTGTCTGTCATTGCCGCCTCCAGTTCCGACATCTCGGGGCCACCCACTTTACGAGCTGGTATCCCATCAGCTAATCCCTCGGCATACATCGGCTCGTCCACAGCCGTCGGCACGCCAGTTGCCCTTGCTATAGGAATACCGCTCTTCATCGGGCTAGCCCAGGCGCTAATGGGCAGTAGCTGATCTCAAACAGGTCGCGGTCTGCCGATACTCCCCTAGTCCAGCGACCAAGGTGGTAGCTAAATCAGTGCAATCGCACGCGGTGCTGCCGTTTTTCTTAATTTATACTATATAGTTCAATGAATATAGACATCGAGAGGTAAAATATATGACTCAAAAAGCTAATAAGCTCGTCATCGTCACGGAAAAGTTGCTGCTGAAAAAGATCGCCAAGATCATCACCGAAGCTGGGGCAACTGGTTACACGGTGATGGACACTGGCGGTAAAGGCAGTCGCAACGTGCGCTCGTCGGGACAACCCTCCGTTTCCGACACCGAGGCGAATATAAAGTTCGAAGTACTCACTCGCAATCGGGATATGGCTCTGAAGATTTCGGATGAAGTCGCATCGCAGTTTTTCGACGATTATTCGGGCATCGCCTATCTCTGTGACGCGGAGGTACTGCACGCCCACAAATTCTGACTCGAAATCGGGTCGATCAAACCACAAAAGCCAGGGCATGACCCTGGCTTTTTGGTGGCTGTGTTTCTTCTTCTTCTGAAGCCTTAATTCACATTACTATGATTAAAATGACTGTAATCCCTAAAATTAGTTGAAATTGTGCAGCGTTATTTTAAAATTTTACGGCTTTTTTGGTCTACGGCGATCGCTACTGAGTTGGAATATCGGCTTAATTTTGCGATCGCAACTGTTACAAGTATTGCTAATCTAGTTGGTAGTCTGTTCGGGCTGTTTTTGTTTTATCGTACTGGCTATACTTTTCAAGGCTGGAATTGGCAGGAGGCGACAATTGTTTTAGGTTTATTCACTCTATTACAAGGTTTTGCGGCAACTTTTTTAGTACCCAACCTCAATAGCATCGTCAAACAAGTTGAACAGGGAACCCTTGATTTTGTACTGCTCAAACCCATTAGTAGTCAATTCTGGCTCTCGACTAAAACTATTTCTCCTTGGGGTTTACCTGATCTATTTTTTGGCTTAATTTTGATTATCTATGCAGGGACTCAATTAGGTTTAACTGTGGCAGATTATGTAGCTAGCTTGATTCCCTTAAGCTTTGGTATTGCCATACTATATAGCTTGTGGTTTATTCTTGGTGCCACTAGCATCTGGTTTGTCAAAGTCTATAATGTCACTGAAGTCTTACGAGGATTACTAGAAGCAGGACGTTATCCGATGGTGGCATATCCAGCTGTTTATCGTTTCTTTTTTACCTTTGTCGTGCCTGTGGCTTTTCTCACTACTGTTCCTGCCCAGGCAATGCTCAACCGTAGCGAATTAAGTTGGATCATTGGTGCTGCTGCTTTAGCTGCGGCATTATTTGTTTTTTCAATTTGGTTCTGGCGATTTGCCCTGCGATTTTACACCAGCGCTTCAAGTTAGTTAAATTTAAGATAATTTGCGGGGGGCATATCGCCATTGAGTTCGGGGCGACAAAACAGAAAACCGCCAATAGGCGATCGCTTTTCTGAATAAAGCTTTACTCATTTACTCTCAAGAGAACTTTCCCCAACAGTAGGCGGAAATTCAGCACAATTTGAAGAATATTAGCTGAAATACTTTAAAGTTTGCTACAAATGATTGATTTGGAGATATTACCCCGCTTTACTAAACTGGGGAAGAGATTGGCTATCTGCGTAGTTCTTCCCGTCTCCCCATCACCTGATTTGTATTGTTCTTTTTTGTAATCTATATTACTTAATCGTGCTAAAAAGTTTGAGTTTCGGAAAAGGCAATCGAACCATCGCCAGCAATCGACCAGACTCGCCAACGCCATGTCTGGTTGTTTAAACTGTTATCTATGGGATAGATTTCACCAGGTGAAAATGAATCTGTAGCTTTTCTAGTACCATCTTCTCGGAACTTCATAAATAGTCTGGCATCAACGCCATGAGAAAATTCGATAACTTCTGCTACTACATTCTCCGACTCACTAGGTTGCCAGGTGAACTCACCAGAGCTTTTTTCTCTAGCTGTCGGTCTAATATTTTCTGGTGCCAGATTGCTTGCGGGTAGAGGAGGTGTATTGGTTTCAGAATTGGTAAGCGAGTTGGCTAGCTTATTGATGTATGGACGTGCATCTTCGTTGATATGACCTATATGTTGGGTCAACAAACGCCAGTTGTCATTCTCCTGGTGCAAAACTAGTAGCATATCCAAGCGACCAACCGACCAGCCACCGTCATGAGCAACCACAGTAGATACCACTGCCAAATTGTTGTTGGCAACTATAGAGCAAACCTTGATGTCTTTCTGAGGCATTCCAGTCATATCACCTGGGGCAAGTCCAACTATTGCCGACTTACTTAGATATTTTTTGAACTCAGTTTTGGAATCGCTAAATAAAGTTTGAGTGTAGTCGAGTACAACATTTTCTATAGCATCGCGATCAACACCATCAATTAATTTAGTCTCTGCCGTTTTTCCACACTCTAGTTCTGGTAGAGCTAACTGCTTGGCAATATCGTGATTTTGCGAGGTTTTTAATAAAGCGACAAATCCGCCTTTTTTTTGTATCGAGTTTAAAGTGTGAGTGACGAAGACAAAAGATTTTTCTACTCCCTCAATTGAATATACACCTGCAAATTTTTCCGAATCAGTTTCAATGCCTTCAATAATGCCGTTATCACGAAAAGTTATAATATCGGGTTCTCGATTTTGCTTTATAGCCTCTCTTAATTTCGCCGTGACCCTTTTGGCACTAACAGCTTCTATATCAATCTCGTAATCGAGTTCTGCGGCTCTTTGACGAAGATCGGCTGGCACTTCTGTATCTGGAAGATCTTCTGTTCCCATATCTCCTATTCTCCAAACTAACAAACTTTTCAATTCTTCGGGGTTATTTGCGGCAATTGCGAAGCTAGCCGTAGCCGTAGGCATCGCCAAGTTGTCTCTAATATTATGATTTTGTGCAGAATAGGCAGTCAAACCGATTAAAAGAGAAATTGCGAGCGATAATCGACAGTATTTATTCATCGTCTTGCTGGCGATAGAGTTTTAAGTTGATAGATTATTAACTTAGAAGTGATTGACTCATTAAACATCCATCAACAAGCCAGCGATATAGCTAATAATTACAACCATTTGGTCAACCAGTTGGTCATTTATTTAAAATTAAATAGTATTCGGTGCTGGTGATTGCTTTAATAAATGGAAAGGTGAGTAAAAAAGATCGCCATGATATTTATTTGGCAAAGAAAGTTTTTGCAGCAATGGGTTAACAAGCTATTTAAACCTCAAGAAGAATCTGCTGATTATCGAGCATGGAAACAAAAGCTGTTTCGCGATCGCCTAATAGTTTGCTTTTGGCTTGTTTTGTTGTGCGTAATTGCTTTTGCTATTAAAGATTTTACCGGAGTTTACCTGCCAGAAAATAGCCAAAGGTTTATAGAAGATTCAGGCATAGAAAGACTAAAATTTTATCGCGCTCGAACCATCTACCCCTATTCTGCTATTGCCTCTATCTTGCTCTGGTGTGGGTATCGTTTAAAAAAAGATAGATTTGAACATCATACCTCTGCTGTTTTTCTTTCTCTAGCTTGGTCTCAAACTATATGTTCTCCAATCGTCGGTACTTTTCTTGGCGAACCATATTTAGGAGATGTGCATCACTGGGGATTGGTTTTTCTAACTATGGCGATTTTGATTCCCGTACGCTGGCGAATTCATTTAGTTGCTCAACTAGTATTGATTGTTTATTACACGATCGTGATTCCGCTTTTAAGATTATTTAATCTAATCGAAGCAAATATATTTTGTATTTTCGACCCCAATACTTTAGTTCCTTTTCTCTTAGCCTGTGTTGTTAGTATTTTGGCAATATCGATGTACGAACGATTACAACAAAGACAATTTGAATCTCAAAGAGAATTAAAGGTATTTTTACATTCAGTTACCCACGATTTGCGTACTCCCGTTATGGCAAGCTC
Source organism: Cyanobacteria bacterium P01_G01_bin.39 (assembly GCA_039180345.1). Lineage (GTDB taxonomy): Bacteria > Cyanobacteriota > Cyanobacteriia > Cyanobacteriales > Xenococcaceae > Waterburya. The sequence continues at coordinate 8,120 of JBCDDK010000040.1, forward strand.
AATGGTATTGGATAATTTGTTGCAGCAGCCAGGAGAGAAATTAACTTTAGATCGTTCAGTATTAGAAAGACTGTATCAAGGAAGCGATCGCGCCTATAAAATGATTAATTCTGTAATCGAGGCTCACAATACAGAAGTCAACGGCGTTATAGTCGATCTACAGCCTTGCTCGATAAACGAGCTAATAAATTCAGCTTTGGTAGATTTGCAACCAGTTTTGTTGGAACATCAAGCGACTGTCGATAATCGTTTAGACAGTAATTTACCCAGCATTAAAACAGATCCGATTCAGCTATGGCGAGTGCTTAACAACTTGATTGGCAACGCTCTTAAGCATAATCCTAATGGTGTCACCATAACTATCGATGCCGAGGTAGAACCAAGCTGGCTTTACTGTACGATTAGTGACGATGGAGTAGGCATCTCTGCCGAACAGCGCGATCGCTTGTTTAAACTCTATTCTAGAGGAAAACGTTCTCGCTATATGCCAGGGTTGGGCATCGGACTATATCTATCTCGACAAATTATTATGGCTCACGGTGGAGAAATTGGTGTTGTTAGTAGTCTGGAGAATGGTTCTACTTTTTGGTTTACTCTGCCTTGTCAGTCTTAATAATTGCAATCATGTCTCTTGAAAAAAAGCCCCTAGATTCATCATCTCAGCAATCATGGCAAGTGTTGTTAGTCGAAGACGATCCGTTAATGCAGTTAGGTTTAGAACAATTTTTTGCTAAACATGCTCAGTATATAGTCGTCGGACAAGCAAGTAATGGTTATCAAGCAGTAGAAATGTCCCTCAAGCTCAAACCAGATTTGGTAATTATGGATATCGGCTTGCCGCAAATGGACGGCATTGAAGCAACTAAGCAGATTAAAACTAATCTTCCCGACACGGCAGTTATTATGCTAACTTCCCATAGATCGCAAACAGAAACGATCGCTTCTTTAGCTAGTGGGGCTGATGCTTATTGTCTCAAAAGCACTAGCCTAAAAGGCTTATTAACAGCGATCGCTGCTGCTAAAGAACAGGCAGTATATTTAGACCCAAACGTAGCGCGTCAGGTCGTAAAACAGCTTCAATTTACCAAAACTAACGATTGCGATCGCAAAGCTAGCCTAAGGCATCGCCCTATCGGTCAACTTTCTGCCAGGGAACTAGAAGTACTACATTTAATCGTTGATGGGAAAACTAACTCGGAAATTGCCGATCTTTTGTACCTTAGCTTAAGTACGGTTAAAACTAACATTCGCAGCATTATGAATAAACTAGCAGTCAACGATCGCGTTCAAGTTGCGGTGGTAGCACTGCGATCGGGATTAATTTGAAATTTTATCTCGATTAAATTCAGCAGTGGTCGGCTAAACTTTGGTTTGATTGATCTACTATTGGGGTACTGTAAAGTTAACGATTGAGGAAAAGAAGAGCCTCATTTATCACATTAGCAGACTTTTTTTGTCTTGTTATTAATTAGAAAGCTTGTTCTCAACTGATTTACGAACCAAGACTCAGAGACTGTTGTTGTCGCAGTTGAAGTAAAGCTTAAGACTTTAAACAGCTATCTTACACAAAGACTTAGAAAGATTATAAAAATGTCTTAATCTAAAGTTCGATTGGTATAAACAAAATTGTCGAGGTCTTGAGGTATTTAGACTATTGAGGTAGTGGGGGGTATCATCTTCTCAATCTCCCCTAGCTTTAGCTGTTTGTAATCATCATGTGCGTGCAAATCAGCTAAACTTCCATTCATGTAGCTTGATACTGCTGTATTATTTTCAAGCAGTATTGGAACTCTTAATCAAACACTGTTGATTGATGCATACTTAAGAGTTCCATAACTATTTACCACTTGAGTAAATTAAACTGTTCCATATCAATGGTGTCACGGTTGCGATAAATAGCTAAGACAATCGCTAAACCTACTGCTGCTTCTGCTGCGGCTACGGTAATGACAAATACCGTAAATACCTGACCTCTGATATTACTCGGGTCTAAATAATTAGAAAACCCAACTAAATTCAGATTAACGGCATTGAGCATTAACTCAATTGACATCAAAACTCTAACGGCGTTGCGACTGGTAATTAGACCGTAAATTCCAATGCAAAACAAGGCTGCCGCTAACAACAAAAAATACTCTAACTGCACAATTGCACTCTCTCCTGATGATTAAAGACTAAAGACTGATAATTGATTAACTTTGCTCTTCACTATCACCCCCCAAGGTAGCCAATTCACGAGGACGCTCGGGTAAAGTTAGACTAGTAGTTACGGTATCTTCAGTAACTAAAGATTCGGGAATTAAATCTCGACGAGCCAAAATAATTGCCCCCACCATTGCCATTAATAATAGTACCGAAGCCAATTCAAAAGGCAATAAATAATCACTAAAGAAATGTTCCCCCAAAGCAATAATTGTGTTGTCAATTACTCCAGGAGAGGTACTATCTAACGACCAGGGAGTTGCTAAAACCATAGTTCCTAGTAAAGCAAATAACCCAAAGCAAACAATCGCTGTGGCAACTTTACGAATCATACGACCAGGAAGTTCTACGTAATCCTCTTGCTTGTTGACCAGCATAATAGCAAACAAGATTAAAACACTAACCGCACCTACATAAACTAATATCTGTGCCGCTGCCACAAAATCGGCATTGAGTAAGATATACAAGCCAGAGATACTAATAAAAACTCCAGCCAACAAAAAAGCAGAATGAACAATTTTCGGTAGTAAGACAACTCCTAAAGCCGTCCCAATCATCATCACTGCTAAGATGCCAAAAGAAACGATTTGCACTCCTTCAGCTAAATTCACCTAATTTTCTCCTCTGTTCCAATAATTTAATCAATCACAATTCAGGATAAATTGATGAGTTTTGAAAATAGCATTGATGTTGTATCCTCATCCCTTATCCCTTATCCCTTATCCCTCAGCTTCCGCTTTCTCTTTAGGTTTGGCTGCTTCAATTTCTGCCAGAATTTCTTCGGGTCGTTTACCAGCCCGTTGTGAACCCTTGGGTAAACCATGAGCTTCAACTTCACCTTTAGGTAAGTAAGCAAATTCTTTGAGGGGAGTAACCATCGGGTCTTGAGTTACCTTGTATGGCAAACGTCCTAAAGCAACGCTGTCATAGTTGAGTTCATGACGGTCGTAAGAAGCCAATTCATACTCTTCGGTCATTGATAAGCAGTTGGTGGGACAATATTCCACACAGTTGCCGCAGAAAATACAGACACCAAAGTCAATACTGTAGTGATTGAGCTTTTTCTTCTTAGCTTGCTTATCAAATTCCCAATCAACTACGGGCAAGTTAATCGGACAAACTCTAACACAGACCTCACAGGCAATACACTTATCAAATTCGTAGTGAATTCTGCCACGATATCTTTCAGAAGGAACTAGCTTCTCATAGGGATATTGAACCGTCACAGGACGACGTTGCATATGGTCGAAGGTGACAGACAAACCTTGACCAATATATTTAGCCGCTTGCCAACTTTCCTTGGCGTAATCTTGTACTTGTTTGAGAACTTTAAACATGATTTTTAATTACTCTTTACCTATACATTAAAATCTGACTAAAACTTGAGACTTAACTTACAGCTTGAGGCACTACCAATTCATTACATCGTATCTCGTGCAGTTCAACTCGGGGAATAGCAGACCCATCTATCTGCGTTCATCAGTGGACGCTATTCTATTTCTATGCCTTACAATACAAACCGATAAACCTCTGTATACGCTGCTTACTAAGTCTCAATTCTCTATAGTTAATTCTGTTGAAACTAACCGCCAAATGCCATCGGAAAAGACAATTTTAAAGCAGCGGTAATTAACAAGTTTGCTAGAGAAACTGGCAAGAGAAATTTCCAGCCAAGATCTAATAATTGATCGATCCTAACCCGAGGTACAGTCCAGCGCAGTAAAATAGCGATGAAGACCAAGAAATAGGCTTTAATCAGCGTCATCAAAATACCCAAAGAAGCAGTGAGAACCTGTAACCAAGCAGTTGACTCAGGAACTCCAATCCAACCAGCTAGACTATCTAGAGGAACTAAAAATTCCCATCCCCCCAAATAGAGAATGGCAAATACTAGTGCGGACAAGACCAAATTGACGTAAGAACCGAGATAGAACAGAGCAAACTTCATCCCTGCATATTCAGTTTGATAACCAGCAACCAACTCCTCTTCAGCTTCTGGCAAATCGAAGGGTAAACGTTCGCATTCAGCTAGGGCGGCAATCCAGAAAATAATAAATCCTACAGGCTGTCTCCAGATATTCCAGCCCAAAATGCCATAGCCAGACTGTTGCTCCACAATATCAATTGTACTAAGGCTATTGGACATCATCACGATCGCCAGTACGGATAAAGCCAAGGGAATCTCGTAGCTAATTGACTGTGCCGCTGCCCTCAAGCCACCTAATAAAGAATACTTGTTATTGGAAGCATAACCCGCCATCAACAAGCCAATGGGAGCAATACTAGATAGGGCAATCCAAATAAAAATACCAACGTTGATATCGGTGATTATCAAATCCTGACCAAAAGGTACGATTAGATAAGATAAAAAGACGGGAACTACTACTAGTACAGGTCCAATGGTAAACAACCAGGGGTCTGCTTTGGCAGGAATTACGTCTTCTTTAAAAACTAATTTAATCCCATCGGCAACGGGCTGTAAAACTCCTAGGGGTCCTGCATACTCTGGTCCAATTCTCTGTTGGGCAGCGGCAGAAATTTTACGCTCCAGCCAAACTACAACCAATACTCCAACTGTGGCACCAATAATCATCAAGATCATTGGTAGGGGGAGCCAGATTGCTTTAGCCAGACCAATGGGAAGCCCAAAATCTTGTAGAGTTTGGACAAAACTTCCTTGTAAGTCGATTCCTGAATTCATATTTTGATCTATCGTATTGGATTAAGCTAATCTCAAAGTGAATAAGAGAGTTTATACTATTTTGTTCTGCTTCTCATTGATAGTATATCGCTGTCCGTTAATCTATAAATCTTGAATTAGTTATACAAGCCCTTCTGAAACATTATGATTGCCGCATCTAAACTGAAATCCTGGTCAAAAGCGATCGCCCAACCAGCCTCAGAATTTGATTTATCGCCTTTATCAGTTATTGAGGGGGAAATACCGACCGACTTACGGGGTTCGCTCTATCGTAATGGTCCGGCTAGGCTTTCCAGAGGAGAACAGCGGGTAGGACATTGGTTTGATGGGGATGGTGCGGTTTTGGGAGTTCACTTTAGGGATACGGGTGCTACTGGAGTTTATCGCTATGTGCAAACTCAGGGATATCAAGATGAACAGGCAGCAGATGATTTTATCTATCCTAACTATGGCATGACTGCCTCAGGTACATTTTGGAATAATTGGCTAAAACCAGTCAAGAATACGGCAAATACCGCATTATTGGCTTTAGATGACCGTTTGTTGGCTCTTTGGGAAGGTGGTAACCCCCATGCTTTAGATTTGCATGATTTATCGACCATTGGCATCGAGCAGCTATCTGGTTTAACTGACAAGCAAGCTTTTTCGGCACATCCTAAAGTAGATCCTGTGACGGGCAACATTTTTAATTATGGAATTGGTGCAGGGGCAAATGCGGTCTTAAATCTTTATCGTTGCGATGCTACAGGTAAATTAGAACAGCACAATACTCATACTCTTTCAGGCTTACCTTTGATTCATGACTTCTGTTTTGCAGGAGAATATTTAGTATTTTTGGTTTCTCCTGTACGGGTCAATCTAGCAAGTGTTGCCATCAAACAACAAAGCTATAGTGATTCTCTTGAATGGAAACCCGAACTAGGGACGGAGATTTTAATCTTTGATCGTGATAGTTTATCCCTGGTTAGTAGTGGCACCACCGATCCTTGGTTTCAATGGCATTTTGCTAATGGATACGTCAATCAAGAGGGCAATATCATAACGGAATTTACTCGTTATGAAGACCTGACTACTAATCAGTATTTAAAAGAAGTTGCCTCAGGTTATAGCCAAACCCATGCCCCTAGTAGCCTATGGTCACTTGTAATTGAGCCACAAACCGCTAAAGTTATCAGTAATCAGCAAATATCTCCCGTCTGTGATGAATTTCCTCTAGTTTCCCCTGTCAAAGTCGGACAGGATTGGCGCTATACCTATCTTAATGTCCATCGTGAAGGAGTAACTCATGGTCAAGAATTATTCAATGCGATCGCTCGTTTTGATCGGACAACTGGTAAAATAGCGATCGCTGATCTGGGCAAGAATATCTATCCCTCTGAACCAATTTTAGTTCCTCGCAAAGAAGATCCTGAACAGGGTTGGTTATTAACGGTAGTTTACGATGGCAATACCGATAGTAGTGAAGTCAGAATTTATCACAGCGATAGGTTAGGCGAAGCCCCCGTATGTCGTTTGGCTTTACCCTCAGTGATTCCTCATAGTTTTCATGGCACTTGGAAGGATTGTAATTAACGTGAATTCGGGATAAGCTAAAACCCTTGCTATAAGGTAGATTCAAAATCTATCATTTAGGTGATTTTTTACTTGTTCTTAGGTGAAATAAATGGCTATAAAGTTTATGACTTAAGGCTTAGAGCTTAGAGCTAATCTCGCAGACTAATCTTCTTAACCCGAACTGGCGTTAATTAAGAATTATTAGTAGATCTCAAAACAGTCTTATTTGTAGTAACTTTAATTTATTTTATATTATTCAAAAATCTGATAACCTGTAATTTTATTAGGTAGTATCTCTGTGTCTGAGCAGAATAAAAATAAAGGTTGTGGTTGTGCTAATGTTCCCATCTCCTTCATTATCTTGTTTTTAGGTGGTGGATTTTGGTGGTTTAAAAGAAATGGATTGCCAGATATTGATCCAAATCAGATCAATAGTCTGTTAGCCAAAGTTCCAGGGATAGAACTTCAACTTCCTGTGTCTGAACCTGCACCGTCTCCTGTAGTACCTCCCACCCCAACACCGACTTTACCTCCTGTATCGATTCCATCCTCCCCTGAACTATCTCCTGTGACCGAAACTGCTGAGGCAACGGAAAATAATCAAGGTACTAGTAAGAAATCTGAGCAACCAGTAGTTACTCCAAAACAAGTATCTGAAAAACCTCTACCTCAAACCGACTGGGAGAAAAAAGAGATTCGCGGAATTTATTTAAGCCGTTATCAGGTTACTAATAATGCTAGCGAACAAATGATTCGCGATCGCGTGCGATATTATAAAGCTCAGGGAATTAATACTATCATTCATGGAGTTTGGGGTAATGCCTGCACTATGTACAACAGTGAGGTGATGCAGCAAACTTTAGGCTACCAAAGCTGTCCCAATCAATTTAATGAGCGCTGGTTAGACTGGTTAATTGATGAAGCACACCAGCAAGGAATGGAAGTGCATGCTTATTTTGAGAAAGGCATCAAGATTGATCAAGATAGTCCTGTTTTTGATCGAGCGATCGCAAATAGGTGGATTATCCCAGGTGTAGATCGCACTTATGCAGGAGTAGAGCATTATTTATTAGACGTAGAGAATCCAGAGGTTGCTAATTTCTTTCGTGATATTCTGACAGAATTTGTCCAAAAATATCCTGAAATTGATGCGGTGCAGTGGGATGATTATCTAGGTTATCACGCAGAGTTACCAGGGAAAGTAGACCGTACAGAAAGTCTGACAAAGTTTGTTCAAGAAATGATTAAATCTATGAAACAGGCAAACCCTGACGTTAGTTTTGATCTGTGCCATCATAATCCTTATTGGGCAAAACGTTACTTTGCTGCCGACTGGAAAAATTGGGATGTAGATCGGGTATTTATTCAGAATTACAACGAGAAAAACTTTAATGCCGAATTAGACTACATTAAAAAGTATGATGGCATTGCCATTACAGATCAGCAATTTCATCGTCTTTCAGAGATTATTGAAAATGAAGAGATTAAAAGCGTGCTGGTGTTTGCTTTGTCGGGTAAACCTGAAGAAACTGCTGCTAGTTTAAAAAGTTTGACTGAGAAAGTAAATAAATAGTTTTTAGTTTTCAAAAGTTACCGTAATATTAGCAGTGAAACATTCCTGGATAATCAATTTACGCTGTTTCGATGATACTTTGCCGAAAAGATGTATCCGTCGCATGTGTTGTGGATAATAATAACTATAGCTAGTAATTTGACCCATGGCGTGTTTATATCGTCTAACTTGCTTGACCTCTATAATTTCAGAGGGAGTTAGGATATCAATCCTGCCACTTTCAGTTGATACCTCAATCCTACTACCAGCAATAGTTAAAGCTAGACGATCTCGAACGACTTTTTCCGTCTGGCGTTTATTGTTCTTAGCTTTTGGATAACGGCGAGTTCCATTTTGCAACTCTTCTAATGCAGGTTTAAACCAGGAATTTTGTTCACTAAATACCTCAATTACTAATTCGCCAGATCTTTTGATAGCGTCTTGGGCTAATTTACGAGTAAATCGTTCGACATGTTTATCCATTTAGCGGTTTAGATTAAGATATTCTCTAATCTTAAGCTTTAATTCTCTAGAAATTGGATAAGAATTAATTTCTCGCTCTATTTCAGCGTTTGTTTTACCTTGTGCTTGTAATCCTGAAATTGTTGCTCCTACCAATGCCTCAAAACCATATTCTGCTATCCCTTGAGAAATTAGCGATAGTATTCCCAGTACCGCAATTCCACCTAACATGCCGAAAGGACCTCCCAGCATTGCTAATGCCGTCGTAATAGCAGCAGCACCAACCCAGCCAGATATTCCCATCGCCATTAATAATACAAGTCCAGGAACACCTAAAGCTACAATTTTGTTAACAATTTTATCCATAATATTCTCTTGGTAAATTTTTTATTTGAATAGTAAGCAAAAAATATAGCTAATCGCATCAATACTAATTTGCTCTCCCAATAAACTAAGCGACCATTAATAATTTGTTGATGATTTAAATCACTAGCAAGGTAATTACGACTTTGAATTAAAATACAATATTCTAAAATGTAGATTGGGTTGCCCACCGCAAATTATTTGGGTAACTTGCGGTAACGTCACTAATCGTAATTTAAAAAGATTATTAAGCGTCACTTTTGAAGATGCAATCGAAAGACTTCAGAATAACGAGACAATCGTGGCAATTACTAATAAGTAATTATTAGTATATTTGACCCAGTTCTAAATAGAACCTGCTGGAGAACTTAAATTAGGTAAGAAACTAACTATTTGAGGAAAGATAATAATCAGGGTTAAAACTAATAGCTGTAGTAGGATAAAAGGTATCGCGCCACGGTAAATATCTTCGGTTTTTAGTTCTGGCGGTGCCACACCTCGTAGGTAAAACAGAGCAAAACCAAAGGGAGGGGTGAGGAAAGAGGTTTGTAAATTAGCGCCGATAATTACGCCATACCAGACGAGATCTAATCCTAGTTGTTGAGCAACAGGGGCAAAGATGGGAATTATGATAAAGGCAATTTCAAAGAAGTCAATAAAGAAGCCCAGTAAAAAGATTACCAGCATATTGACTAGCAAGAAACCATAGGTGCCGCCTGGAAGACTAGTTAGCAGGTTTTCCATAAAGAAATCTCCTCCCAAGCCGCGAAACACTAAACTAAAGGCAGTTGACCCAATCAAAATAAACATCACCATGGTGGTAATGCGCATAGTTGCATCACAAACTTCTCGCAATGCTGCCCAAGTTAGCTGACGATTAACAGCAGCCAGAATAATGGTGCCTACTGAACCCAAAGCGCCTGCTTCGGTTGGGGTGGCAACTCCTAAGAAGATACTGCCTAGAATTATGATGATTAATATCAGGGGTGGAAGCATTACCGTAAGGACTCTTACCAGTAATTTTTTCCCACTTATCATGACGCTGGCGGGTAAAGCAGGGGCAACTTCAGGCTTGAGATAAGCAACAATCAAAACATGGAGGGCAAAAGCACCCGCCATCATCAACCCTGGGATTAATGAACCAATAAATAAGTCACCGACGGGAATACCTAACTGATCTCCTAAAACTACTAGCACTACACTAGGAGGAATAATTTGTCCCAGGGTGCCTGAAGCCACAATGACTCCCGCTGCAAGTTCTTTACTATAGCCATAGCGCAACATAATTGGCAGGGAAATCAACCCCATCGCGACTACTGTTGCGGCTACTACTCCCGTGGAAGCTGCTAGCAAAGCCCCTACCACTACTACAGCTAAAGCCAATCCCCCACGCACTCTACCAAAGAGAATGCCCATGGTTTCTAATAACTTTTCGGCAATGCCTGTTTTTTCTAGCATTGAACCGAGAAAAATAAAGTAGGGGATAGCCAGCAGAGTATAGTTGGACATGATGCCAAAAATGCGACTGGGCATCGCATTGAAAAAGCTAAAGCTAAATTCTCCTACTGCTGTGCCAATTAAGGCAAAAAGAATTGCTACTCCACCCAGGGAAAAAGCGACGGGAAATCCAAAACAGAGCAAGACTAAGGCACCTGCAAACATTGCCATTCCTAACCAGTCCATTAGCCACCCTCCTGATTAGTTGATTGTTGGTAGATATTCCAGTTTTTGATTGCTTCGGAAATGCCCTGCAAGATTAATAAGATTAAAGCAATAATGATGACAAATTTAATGGGATAACGGGGTAAGCCACCAGGGTCAGGGGACATTTCTCGTATCTTCCAGGAATTAACCACTGTTCCCCAGGAATAATAAATAAGTAAGCTACTAAAAGGAATTAAAAAGATCAGATTGCCCAGAAAATTGGCTAATGCTTTACGGCGACGATTCCAATTTTTATAGAAGATATCTACTCGAACATGTTCGTTGTATTTTAGAGCATACGCTGCACCGCATAAAAATACCACATCAAATAAATACCACTGAATTTCGATGAAGGAATTGGAAGTAAGATTCATGCCCAAAATCTTTCCTAAATACCGACCTAATACATTCCAAGCACCTACTGCTACCATTAGCAACACTAGCCAGTAGGTAATACGACCAACCCACTCATTAAATAAATCGATTATATTGGCTATTTTTAATAGCTTGTTCAAACCTTTTCCTCTATCATGACCTTGCTTAGTAGCTAATGCTAAATCTTTTATAGCTTTTAGTCTAGCTACACGTTATTAATTGTCATATCTGTTTATAGTGTTGTTGATTTGAAGCAAGAAAATGGTAATAAATTTGTTATAAGCTATTAGTTTTTAGCTCAGTATTATTGCTTTTTTTAATTTCAAAAAGTAACTATACCAACCTTGTTTTATTGTACTGGATACGTTTAATTCAATCTTGGATTACTAGAATAGCGTCCACAGATAAACGCAGATAGACGCAGATAAATCAATCTATTATTCTTCAGATTTTATTATTTAATATGATAGTTGATGATTCGATTATTTCTTGTGTATTATTTTTGGTTTTGGCATTGGTGAAAATACAGGTAATGTATTTTACAATATTTGATAAAATTTCAAGTACCTAAGATAAAACTTTATTGTTTATCTGATCAAAAGAGTAGCTTGTTTTCATGCTATACAACCAACACATTTTACTAAAATAATTCAATTAGCTTTTTTTACTTATCATTTATGATAGCCATTCAAAAACAACTTTAGAATAAATTAACAGCTTACACTACCTGTTGTTTTGTGCATTTATAACTAACTTGCTATTTTGCTAAAGTTTAACCAGCTAGGATATAAATAAGGCGTAACTTAATTGATAACTTTCTATGTCTACAGATAGCGATCGCGGTAACTCCCAGGGGGGTTTACCTCCAGACAGCTCGACCGCAGGCAAAAATGACTTAAGTGATGCTCCTGACTTAAGGTCTTTGAATAATTCCTGGTTGGGGATCGAAATCTTTGTTAAGGCTAATCATCCAGAATTACTCAGGGGTTTAGATCAATGGCTTCAGTTAGATTTAATTAGTCCAGGACAAGTAAAAAAGTTATGCCGTAATCACTTAAGCTGTAATTTACCTGAGACATTAGAAGTAGTTGAATCCATACCACAGGAAATAAAATCTAGTGTAGAAACTGACAGTAAAGTTTTAGTGGAAACTACTAAGAGTCCTTCTATATTTTCTACTATTTTACAGAGTTTTTTAGATGAACTGAGTATCCGCTGGCTGCTGTTTGTTGGTATATTTTTGGTAATTATTTCTTCTGGAGTTTTAGCAGCAACTCAATGGCAGAATTTTCCAGCTTTAGGACAGTATTTAGTGCTTTTAATTTACACTGTCGGATTTTGGAGTCTTGGCTATTGGACTAGTAAGCAATCAGGTTTAAAACTAACTTCTAAAACTTTAAATAAAATATCACTTCTATTAATACCAATTAATTTTTGGGCAATTAATTATTTAAGCTTAGGGAAAAATTTACTTGAGTGGCTCATTATCATCATCGCTATAGTTAGCTTGAGCGTCAGTACTCTTATATCTTTTAAATTAAAAAAAAATAAAGCGATTTGCCTACTTTTTCTTGGCTTAAGCTACTTACATCTGGGATGGAATATACCCTGGTTTAGTTTAGCTGCTATATACGCTGGAATTGCCATAATTATTATATTCAATCAAAGGTTATTACCATTTTTAAAAAAAGATGCAGCGTTTGATTTACTATTTATCTTAGCAACATGGTCATTATTATTAGTAAGAGTACTCATAACCGAAGTTGATCAAACCGCTAATTACTGTCTGGCGATCGCATTACTGGCTTGGTTATTAGCAACGGTATATTTAAAACCAGTCACTCAGGATAACCTTGATGTCAATCAGCAGGATGTAACTGAAATTACTCGTCACTTTTTCAGTCAGGTATTTTATGCAGTTGGCATGATTTTGCTAATAGTTGCTTGGTCAGTTTCTGTCGTTAGCGGCATTACCGAATCATCTTTATGGTTTTGGCAAACTACTGGCATCAGTCTATTAATAATTAATCTTTTTTATCAACGTCTAATCTGTTACTGGCGTAAGGTAGATTTAACCGCTATTTTTTTGCTGGGGTTACAAACTTTATATCTGACAAAAGAATTAATTCCTGATGGTCTACGCCTTCAAGCCATAGATTTATCTATCGCTATAACGAACACAGAATACTTTCCTGAATCACTACTGGGCGTTACCCTATTTCCCTACGTCATTTTATTCATTTGGGTAGCAACCTGGCTGTATCAACGACAAAAAACTAGATTAGCTATCCATGCCGAATATCTAACGTTATTTCTGGGAATTACCCTGACATGTCTTAGTATTCCTAATCCTACCTGGCGATCGCTAAATTTACTTTTATCCACTCTGACTTTGATTTGGGTTGCTCAATTGCGACAACCAATTAGAGGTAGCTTAGTATATCTTGCTCATCTATTGGGCTTAGTTACAGTTATCAATGGAGTTAACTTTGTTGCGCCAAACCTTAATCAGCCTTTCTGGGGTATTATCTTCACGCTTTTGGCAACAACAGAATGGACAATCTATCTTCGTCTAAGTAACAAGCCTAAAATTAAGTTCTCTTTTTGGTTTAGGCAAAGCTGCTGGTATTTTGGCTTATTGTTGAGTGCCATTAGCTATGTTAGCTTTTTAAATCATCTTAAGACATCTGGTTGGGCTTTAATTTGGCTAATAATACCAGTAATGTTAACTTTGATCGCTAAATCTAGCCGCAGCTTACGACAACGACGTTTATCCACTACTCTTAGTTGTCTGGCATTAGTTGGTGTGCAGTTGATTACCTTTACTAGACTAGAAACTAGAATTATTGCCTTGACTGTAGCAGTAGCTTTGATGTTTATAAATGCCTTTAATCTGCGCCGCACTCTAGTTACAGCACTTCATTTAGGCTTTGTTATCGGTTTAATTGCCAGCTTATTTTATAGCTTTATAAGTCCGAATTTTGCCAATATACATTACTGGTTGTTACTTGGTGGCGTAATTACTCTTGGTTTATATCAACTCCGCATCTATCTACTCAAAATTAGTAATACTCCAAAATTTGATTATGTTTCCCAACGTCAAGCCCACGGAATTTTAGGAGTAGGTGTCGAAACAAAAAACTTCAAGCTAATCAATAAATATCTTAATGCAGTAGACTATTGGGCGATCGCAATAATTATCTGGGAAACCTTAATTATCAGCATGGGGAATTTTGCTATCAGAGATTTTCAGAGCAATTTCCCATCTCTGATAACCCTAGGGATACTTGGGGCGGCAATCTTTTGGCGTTATCGGCAGCAACCAAATAATTATGTTGTTTATATTTTAGTCTGGCTGGGAGAATTGCTAACGGTGGGCTTGCTTGGTTTATTTAACAGCAACGGCTTGATTATCGCTACTGCTAACATTTTTCTCGGATTAATCACTTTAAGGATAGTAGCTAAGTTAAATCAAACTAATTCAGCTTGGGCAAGATTAAACTTAGCTTTTGTGCCTTTAACATATGCTGTCTGCGGCATAATATGGCGGCTAGCATATTTTAATATCTACACAGGGTTACTAATTCTTGGTGTGGCATTTATTCTCCTCAACACTAAATTACAAAATAATCGTCTGCAAACTCTGCTTAATTATGGTGGAGTTGCCAGTATCTCTCTCGGTATTTATGAATTAGTTACTTATCAAATACTTTACCTAGAAGTTAGTGTAGCCGATAGCCTAACTATTCTCGCTTTTGTAGCGGCGGCGATCGCTTTTTGTTATCGCTTAAGTGCTTACTTGATCGCTTCTACACCTAGTAATCAGCGTCAAATATTTAATCTGACACTCAACAGAGTGGTGCTGGTGGCTCATATACATTGGGCAATTAGTAGCATGCTCAAGATTATAGGCGCAGGGATTGCCATCGAAAATACTACTCCCCGACTGACTCTTCTTAGTATTGCCACCAGTTTCTGTCTTGCTGGCTATGCAGTGATTCAAGGAAGAGAAAATCAGAATAACCAGCATCAGGATTGGTGGGTTTATGTCGGCTTAGTTGAACTTGCTGCAACCCTAGTTTATAGTCGTCTAATCATTAGTAGATTAAGCTTGTTCGATCCTTGGCGTGTAATCTTTACCTGCGCTGTTGCTCTGTTGATTTATCAAATACCCTGGCAAAACTTTGGCTGGAGAGCTACACCCTGGCGACATACGGCATTAATCATTCCTGCACTGATGGCTTTAGTCACCGCCGAAGATATTTCTGCTTTCAGTTTAGTAATTACGGCATTATTCTATTTGCGTATTGCCTATGCTCAAACCCAGATTCGTTGGAGCTATATTAGTTTAGGATTTATCAACTGGCTGATCATTAAGTTTGTTTGGCTAAACCAAGGCAACTTTATGGTGATCGCTGCTATGATTAGCTGTTCAATTTTATATGTGGCTCAAATAGATCCTTACTACCAATTCCGCCGTCAACCTCGTCACTATCTCCGTCTGCTTGGTAGCAGCATTTTATGTATTGCCGCACTACTTTATCAACCCCTAATCACACCTGGAATAATTAGCTTTAGCTTAATTTTTCTCGGTTTAGGACTAAAAATTAGAGCTTTTCTATTCGCAGGAACAATTACCCTAATCTTAACCGCCATCAACCAACTAATTATCTTGGTACTAACTTATTCATTCTTAAAATGGGTGGTGGGCTTGTTAGCAGGAATCAGTTCAATTGCGATCGCAGCAAGATTTGAAGGGCAACGCGATCGTGCTTTTAATCAGCTAAATAATTACCGTAGCAGGCTACAAAACTGGCACTAACAAACCAACCAATTACCAAGAGAAAGAAACAATTTTGCTGATGATTTCAGGGATTACTCCTTGAGGAGTATCAAGGGATTGTCTATCGTGAGATTGTCCTCCCAAATTTAAAGATAAATAAACACAAAAAGTTATGATTGCAGCTAATATTACTCTTTCCAACATCTCAATTGATTCCTTATGAACACTGCTCTTACTTAAATTATGTCTGATACGGTGCAAATAAGCTATAGTAATTTAGCTTATTTACACATTTAAGTTTTTAATTAACTTGAATGCAGAAAAATTTTCCGACTGCGCAAGATCGAAGGTTAGTTTACTGAAAAGATTATTGTCTATCGGGCTAAATAATAAAGTCGCACAAAATTATTTTAGGGTAAGTCTATTTGACTATTCGTAGGTAGTGAGTAGTAGGTAGGTGAAATAATTTATCCTAAAGGATACTGCTTCGCATATGAGACTCGAACGTGAAATTTTATCCCCCCAATCCCCAGTCCCAAAATAAACTATCTTATATTTAATTACACCCACTTACTTAGTAGATAATAAATGTCTTAACTCAATCTTGTATTGCTATGTTGTCGGTTTTGCCAGTCACGATAATTGAAGCTAATTTAATATTTGAGAGATTTTGATTGTGGCAACAAATATTAAGTTAGGTTAATTATCTGAGAACTTAAAACTGAATAAATATAGAGCAAGATAACGCAAATATTTGAGTTAAAACTTACAGGGTGAAAAAACGAACAGCTAGTTAAGTTTTATCATCTTGACTCAAAAAGATTTTTTTTGGGAGCAAAGTTCTGATTACGGTTTAAATTAAACTTCTGACGAAAGATCAAAACAAAGAAAGCAAGATCCTCGACTAAATATCTTTTCCAGAGTCTCCCAGGATCATTAACTAGTCTATATAGCCATTCCAACCCAGCCGAACTCATCCAACTAGGAGATCTACGAACCCTTCCTGCTTCAAAGTCTATCGTGGCACCAATGGCGAAAAAAGTTGAGATACTAGTCAAACTGGAGCGATAGGTATTAATCCATTTTTCCTGTTTTGGAGCGCCGACTCCAACTGCCAAGACATTGGCACCAGAATTATTAATTATGTCAACAATTCTGCGGCATTCAAGGGGATCTCTTTCAAACCCAAAAGGAGGAGAATAGCAGTCGACAACCATATTACGACCAACTTTATTATTTATGCGCTGACGGGCTTGTGCGGCAACTCCTTCCATACTACCCAAGAGGAATATCTTGACATCTTCATCTTTCCCGTAATATCGGTAGAATGCTGGAAATAAATCTGAACCAGAGACCTTCTCGCAAATAGGCTGACCCAGAAAACGAGAAGCATAGAGTATCAGCTGGCTATCACATACTCGGTAATCAGCGTCTAAATACACTTGATAAAATTCGCGATCTTTACTTAGCTTGACTAAGTGATCGACATTAGGGGTAAACACGACTCCCCCATCTTTTAACTTATCAAGGAGATCGCACATACTTATGTTATCAATAGGGACATTTAGTATATTGACTCGCTTTTGATTCATCACGCTTTTGATACTTAGTAAACTTCTATATATGTTTGTTAGGCTGCAATACTCTCACCCTATGTACGATGAATTCGTTTTTTGTATGCAGTTGCCCATTACTAGCAAATGGCTGCCAAGAGACCAGTAATAACACTGAAAAATATGATGTAGTATTGATATTTAATTTCGTTATGTGAATTTACTGAGAAATAATGAGCTACTAAGTTCCAGCAACTTAATCAAAGCCATAGCAGAATTATTTGATTGTAGCTGACTCTTAAACCTCCTATATGTAGAAATACGCAAAAATCATCGAAAAAACAAAGCTATTTATTCTAGTCATAATCACATAAGTACATATTACAGTATGCCTATTTAATTTAGTTTGGCGACTATGTAATTATTCAGTAAAGATTGGTCTGTCAACAGATCATTGACGGTAATACGTAGGTGTCTGTCACGATCAACATTAAACAAAAGCTGTAGGCGATCGCTGCCTGGATTGCCGACAGGATCAAGTTT
Organism: Cyanobacteria bacterium P01_G01_bin.39; assembly: GCA_039180345.1. Classification (GTDB taxonomy): domain Bacteria; phylum Cyanobacteriota; class Cyanobacteriia; order Cyanobacteriales; family Xenococcaceae; genus Waterburya. The sequence continues at coordinate 25,912 of JBCDDK010000040.1, forward strand.
GGCAATAGTTCTTGCTCCTTGGCGATCATTGAGAGGACGAACTGTTTTGGTATTAGCTGATATGGTACGAGTAATTAGACGGTCTCCATCAAAATACACTTCCGTAGTAGTATCTAGACCTAACTCGGCGATAATTAACTCGATGCTGGTTTGAGCGGAAGTAGAGGCACCTAACAGTAATTCTACGGGCTGTTCTAGAGGATAAGCCTGTCCTGTTTTGATCAGAGGATGCCAGTCATGACTTTTAGTTTTGCGATTCCAAAAGCGAATGCCATAACTATGATGTAAAAAGTCTTGTACCTCAACACTTTGAGTTACTTGTAGAGCCCCCATGGCGATCGCCTCAAGCTGAAATTGATTCTTTATCTTAGCTTCATCAAAGTACTGTCTAATCCAATTTTGCACCGCAGGGATTCTGACTGATCCTCCTACTAATAACACTGATTCGATATCGCTAGTTACTAACCCGCTGCGTTTCGCCTGTTGTAGTACCTGGTTCATTAAATTATCCAGTCGTTCAAAGAAACCTTGTTGTCGCAGAATCTCTTCAAAACCAGCACGATCTAGATCCATTTGATAGGTTTCTAAGGTTTCATCATCAAAATAAACTTCCTGAGCTACTTCAGCATCAGATAGCTTAATCTTGAGTCTTTCGGCTAAACGAGTAGTCAAGACAGATTTTGCCATATCCTTAGTAGTCGCAAAATAATCTACCAGCCAATTATCAATATCTGTCCCCCCCAGATTATCTCCAGCCTTGGCAATTACCCGCGCCACACTTTTGCTTTGTACCGAACTTTTACCCAGCATTTTATCCCCCCATTTTAGTAAATACCCCTGGGGAGAACTGGGATTAGATAGCTGCACCAAAGATAAATCTATAGTGCCGCCGCCAAAATCCACCACTAGCAACAACTCCTGATCGACAATTCCATATCCGAGGGCTGCCGCTGTCGGCTCATCCAAAATACTAATTTGCGACACGGCTAACGACTGGCAAATCTCTAATAACCAATGACGATAGGATTCAAAGCTATCCACAGGAACAGTTAGCACTAAAGATTCCAGTTCCGTTGCCGTTGACTCCTGCAAACTTTTAATCAATTCCTCTAAAAACCAGGTTCCCACCTGCTCAAAAGAAATTTTTAGACCATCAAGTTCAGGTAGAAAACCTTGAATTGGCGTGCCGATTCCCCGCTTAAAATTGCGAAAAAACCTGGAGTCATTCGTAAAATCTAATCCTCGATCCCGCACGGTCTGCCCTGCCAGCATCTTCTCTGCTGCCGCATCCTCAACATATAACAAACTAGGAATCAACGGCGGATCAGAAGCAAATTGTTGCGATAAACCAGGTAACTTAACCAGTTCAGCCTGATTGGTTACTCCATTCCAACGAGCGATCGCTGTATTGCTGGTACCAAAATCAATCGCAAAGGAGCTAGAAGAAAGTCGCTTACTCACCATGAGCTATATTAAGAATCTCAGCAGGGTTCAAAGTTTAGTCTAGCAATCAAGAGAAAATCTTGAGAAACATTAGTTAAGTGGCGATAACCCTTCGGGTACGCTTCGCGATCACAATTGCAATATAGATTATTTAAAACTTATCAAGACCAAACTGTGAACTGTGACGACTCACTAAACAAAGTTCGTCGGTCGGAAGATGAAAGCTACAGTGCTGGGACTAACTTTTTAAAGATTAAGGCAAGCTATGATAGTAAGGTATGACATGATTAAATAATTGAAGCTAATAAAATAATGAAAAACAAACGATTTCTAGGTAAAGTGGCTAGTCACGCTACAGCACTTTTTTTAGGAGTCATTTTGACTTTTAGCACTATCAGAGTAATGTCTTCTCAAGCAGATACATTACCTTTAGACTCTAAATTAAACTATAAGAATACTTCTGTTGCCCTAAAAGCAGAACCCCAAATTAATGCCCAGGCGCCTATTCCTGTTAACTCCAGCAGTTTTGTGGCAGCAGCAGTAGCACAAACAGGGCCAGCAGTTGTCAGAATTGATACCGAGAGAACCGTTGCTACTCGCACAGACCCCTTTTTTGAAGACCCATTCTTTCGAGAGTTTTTTGGCGATCGCTTTGGCGGTGGCATGCCCAGAGAAAGACAGGTACGAGGACAGGGATCGGGCTTTATTACCCAGAAAGACGGAACTTTGTTGACCAATGCACATGTGGTCAGCGGTGCAGATCGGGTAACTGTTACCCTCAAAGATGGACGAGAATTTGAAGGAATAGTTAAGGGTACCGACGAAGTAACGGATTTAGCAGTAGTTAAAATTGATGCTCCTGGAGTGGATTTACCCATTGCTCCCCTGGGAAATTCGGAAAATGTTCAAGTCGGTGATTGGGCGATCGCTGTTGGTAATCCTGTGGGGCTTAATAATACTGTCACTTTAGGAATTATTAGCACCTTGACTCGTTCTTCGGCTCAAGTTGGTATCCCTGACAAGCGAATTGACTTTTTACAAACCGATGCGGCAATCAATCCTGGTAATTCGGGAGGTCCTTTGTTGAATCAAAATGGGGAAGTAATTGGCATCAACACCGCGATTCGTCCTGATGCTAACGGCATTGGCTTTGCGATCCCTATTGATAAAGCTAGATCAATTACCGATACCTTAGCTGCGGGGAGACAAGTTCCTCATCCTTATATTGGGGTGCAAATGCGGACTCTTACTCCTGAATTAGCTCAAAGAAACAATAGCAATCCTAATTCTCCCTTCGCAATTCCTGAAGTGGAAGGCGTTTTAGTTGTCAGAGTATTGCCCAATACTCCAGCAGAAGCATCGGGATTGCGTTTGGGTGATGTGATTACCGCTATTGATGGTCAACCCATCACCGATGCTGGACAGTTACAGGGGGTTGTTGATGGCAGTGGATTAAACAAAGCCCTTCAGTTTACCGTTAAACGTGGCGATCGCACTTTAAAACTCAGGGTCGTTACCACTCAGTTAGAAGGACTCTCTTAAGAGTGACGACTATTAATTTTAATTAATTATCAAATATAGTAAAACGCTAGATCAATCACAAATTAATCGATCTAGCGTTTTTTTAGTTCAATTTTTTTGCCCTAACGGCTATCAATAGTTCGGACAGTTTTTGAAAAAAGCTCGAAAAGCCTAATTTATCGTTAGCTGTTCAAGTCTAAAATAAGACTCAAATGCATGTTATTTCGTTAGCAATTAATTTTTGTCCGAACTATTGGGCTATAGTCATACAAAGTTATATCATGACAAGTTTATTAGAATGTTCTTAAGCAACAAAGGCGCATGTAGTAATAAATAAGTAAGTGTCTTAATTTCAGCTCAATTACTCATTACTCATTTACTCTTGTACAAGATGCAAAACATGACCATCAAGATCCCTAATCGACAAAGCTTGACTAAAGCCTAATTCTGAAGACGACATTTTTACTATGCCTGGTGAAACAAACTGGCAGGGTGCAAAGCGTAGTTGCTCGGCTAAGGTAGCTAGATCTGATACTGAAATTACGGTTTGGCAGTGCCAAAGGTCGTTGGCTTGACTATCTACTGGCATGTCTTTGCCATCAGTAGGAGCAATATATTCTAATAACTCAAACCCAATTCCTGCCTGACCTTGCATACTGTTGACCTGTACCCGTGAACCAAAGACGCAAGTAATGTGTTCAAATTCAGTACCGTAATTTTCCGCCTGCAACATCAATTCTAAGTTTAGGCGATCGCAATATAAATTAAAACTTGCCGTCGCATTTTTGACTCCCACAGCACTGTGATCTATGCCCAAAAATAATTCACTGGTATCCTGTTGCCACTTTTCCGCCGCTTTGTCAGCAGGAAACTCAATTAATTCTAAATTATGTCCATCGGGATCTTTAAAATAAAATGCCTTAACTCCTCCTAGTTTTTTATTCCATTCTGGTAATTGCTGAGGGCTAGTAGAAGTATGCTTAACGTCAAATTTTCGCAGATGTTGATAGGCTTGTTCTATATCTGACACTACGATCGCAATATGTTGAAACCAACGGTCATTACTCCTGGAATCTGGAGGAGTTGGTCTTCCTTGAGGGGTCAGATACGACATCAGAGCAATTTTTTCTGCTCCCAACTGCATCTGCACAATCCGCATCCGCAACCCGAAAACTCCCTGTAATTTTTCCCAGTCTGCTCCTGCTACTTCTAGATCTTTAATTTTTTGGAAAGATAGAACTTGTTCATAAAACTTGATTGACTGCTCCATATTGGCAACAGTCATACCGACGTATTGAATATTGGACATTAATTATGCTCAGATCTCGTTTAATTATGGGGCTTGTATGCCTCTTAAAATCTTAATATTTTTAGAATCTATCTTTAGAATAATTAAATTTGTGATTATTGTTTCTGCAAGTTTGAAAATATATCTTATGGTGGATACAATATTTGGCTAATTATGAATGCTATAAATTCTGATTATGGAAAGTAAACTAAAAGAATTGATCGGTCAGTCTAACGTCTGGTTATTTATTAAAAGCAGCAACGGCTGGTTAAAGAATGTAGAAATTTTAGAAGTTGATTCAGATATTGTAACTTTTTGCTATCAACATGAATCAGCTACCCAAACTAAAGTTTGGGAAAAGACTACTAGGTTAGATAATATTCTGGAAATAGATATCCAATTGGTATCAATGCAAAAATGTCCGCAGCAGATGTTCGAGATGAAGCAAAAATTTACACGGTTGCTGGAGCAAGAGTAGCATTGATAATTTTATTACTCTCTTAATCGACCTCTTGCACGAATCATAATTAACTACCTAGGGAAAAGAGGTTAGTCTCCAATGGGTGCAAGAGGTGCAGTTTGTCTACTGATACCAAACAGTTAATTATTAGAGGAGAAAAGGGCTTCACTAAAAGTAAATACACTTTCAATGCAACCCCACAATAAAAATTAATCGAGATAACTATCAATATATATGACTGTTAAATTTGGGCGTTGGTGAATCAAGGTCTGATTTGACTATGATTTTTTTTAATCTATAGTCGTTCTAATTAGTTGACCTACGATTCTAATTTATTCGTTCGGGGGACTGGGGACTGGGGATTGGGGACTGGGAAATTCAAAATAGTACTCTTTTACTTGAGGTTCTTATTTAGAATGACTATAATCTTTAAGCAAGTCCATATTAGTACAGAAATATCAAACGATACCGTTATAGAAAACTCATACTAGTACAGAAATATCAAACGATAACGTTATAGAGAAGAGTAAGCACTTAGAAAAATTATTCTTTCGTAGTTTTTAAATCCACTGAGTTTATTGACAGGACAAACCACCACATCTCGATCATATTTGCTCCTTTTAACCCAAATTACTGAAGCAGCCTTTTAATCTCACCATAAGCCAAATAAAATCCACCTTGAGAGCTTTCCTTCACCTCTTTTTCTCCTGCCTCATAAACAATCTCAAGATGATTCGACGCACCAGCCGTAGCGGTTGTCCCTCGGAGTTTCAAATCATTGCGATCGCGTTTTCGAGCCTGATAAGACTGATCGCGCATTTCCTTGCGAATACTAAGATCAAATCTTTTATCGTCCAGACGTTGAGCATAGTAAGTTAGTTGTTCAATTTCTTCAGCAATTTCAAAATACTCATTTAAAGCTTTTGCCTTTAACTCTAATACCGCCTGGCGTAAAATCTCTGCCGCTTGCTGATAATTACCTGTATCGGCGATCGCTACTGCCTCATCTTTCTTCTTGGCAATTCTGAGTTGACTTGCTTGTTGGGTAACATCCGAATTTAGTTCAACCTTAGCCGCAGCTTCAGAGGAGACAACCTGAAGCGAGAGAGGTAGAGTATCAGTAAACTTTTGCATACTGCCATCGACAACTCGGTAATAGCTATAAGTTAGTAACCCTAGCTCCAGCTCCCCAACTGTTGCGATCGCAGGTATGGTAAATTGCAAGACTAAAGGTTTACTTTCAACCTGATAAACATCTCCTAAAAATACTTCTACTCCTGTCTCTTGTTTTTGAGAAGGATACTTATTTAATACTTCTGCTTAACATGATCACATCCCATTAGCCAACCAGCACTTAAGTTAGTTAACCCACCAACACGGATTTTCTTGATGACCGCTTTGATGGCAGCTTGATCACAAACTAGTTGTGGTGGTAATACTGTTTGAGCCACATCATCATAAACAACCACCGACAGATAATCTTCTGGCTGCAAATAGTCCACTAATTTTTCGGCAGCTTTAAGAGCATTACGTAGAGGTGTGCCGCCCATTGATCCTGAGCGGTCTAAGACTAGACTAAGATTAATCGGACGGCGATTATTAGATACAGAGTTATAATCACCCTGAAAATTGATAATAATATCAACTTCAGTCTCCTGATTAGTCGAGATTTCAGATTTACTCAGAAAATAATTAACTTGCATTTGAGCTATTTTATAAAATGTTTAATTCTATAATTCCCAAATTAATTGATCACAGAAGCTTTCAAACTCTCTCGTCAAGATCTTGGCTATAAAATTTACAAACTTGCTGGATCAAAAAAAGCCATTGATATCTAGAACTGAGATATCAATAGCTTTTAAATAGTTATTAAAGTTCTTAAATTCGCTTTGCCTAATCAGAATTATACATTAGCTGGTTGTACGGTTTTAGCAGTAAGCTTTTCGTAAGTCTCTCTCATTTTTAAACCTACTAGAACTTGAAATAGACCCGTTCCATTTTTAGAACCAGGATAGTCTTTATGCTTTAACAACAATTCAGTCATTTCACCGTAGTGAGCCGTACTAGTATTGCTCAAATGACTTTCAATATAAATCATCTGTTCAAGATTCCCAAATTCCCCATCTACTTCCAAGATAGATACTTCGTTGTTGTAGAAGCTGTCAGGACCATAGTACATTTTGATACCTGGAATAGGACATTGTAATTTACGCCCACAAGGTCTCCAGTCAATAGTTGAACCCTGATCAAAGAGATAGACAGTATCGAAGTTTTCTATGCCTTCTTTCTGAATTAGACGGACTCTTAGTAAATCGCTTTCTTGATTTTTTACTAACTGAGTTGGTAATACCTGAATTACCACATCAGCAAACTCTCTTTGTACCTCAATGTAAGCTTTGAAATCAGGTTCACGAGCCTTAATAGAAGCCAAAATATCTTCGTAGGTATGACCCCTTTCAGACATGTCTCGCTGGATCTTCCACTGAATTTTAACTTCGTCGCTAATATCGAGATAAACGCCAAAGTCTACCAGCTCACGAACTCTTTCGTCGTAAAGAGGATGTAGTCCTTCAATTACTACTACTTTATTGGGCTCGATTCTTTCTGGGGGGTCGAGTTCTCCAGTTTCATGATTATAAATTGGCTTGTCGATCGCATTTCCTTCTTTAAGAGACTTGATCTGTTCGTACATCAAGTCAAAGTTGTTAGCTTTTGGATTCAAAGCTGTAACACCTGCTGCTTTTCTGCCCTTACGATCAAGACTATGATAGTCATCAAGACAGATTACGGTCATAAACTCTTCGCCAAACAAATCAGTCAAACGGCGAAGAAATGTTGATTTACCACACCCAGAGTCACCTGCTACTCCAATGAGTACCACTCGGTCTAAATCGGCGGTCATAAAATTCCTCTTCTACAAAAACTAAATATTTAACTCATAAATTGATAAGCTACCTCAGGGAGCTAATCCGCAGACACGTCCTTTCCGACATGGCACTGGACATATACGCAGGCTTGTTTCCATGAGATTCCCCAAAACCATATCCTTAGAATACCAAGAATAATACCTTGAGCAAGCTTGTTTTTAGCTAGCTAATTCAAGTACTAAATGCTAATTACTAACATTGATGAATCTTACCAGAAGCTAACCTCCTCTACAAGAGAAGATGATCAGAAATCATTGTTGTTACAGTTGGTCAAACTGAACTATTATTTTGCAGATTTAATGGCTTAAGAAAAAATGAAAATGAATTTCTGACTACAGATATAAAATTCTTGATTGCTGTAATGTGAGCAATAGATTGAGAATAGTTATTACTCTCGGGCGAAATTTTCCCTCTCGTGAATCAAGATTAGTCTCTCAATGATAGTCTATTAATACAGTACAAACAATTTAAATTTCTGTTTTTAGTTTACTACCTTCTCAAAAAGTGAGTCGTAAATTGAGATCAGTTATGTAAAGTATTTAATAGCCTATGTATAAATTGGGGGAATCTAATCTAGGTAATGTATAACTCTAGTGCCGCATTTTCTAGCAGCAATAACGAATACAAAAACCGTTTATTTATTTACGAAGTAGAAGGTTTATCTCACAACGGGAATGGTAATGGTGCTTCTAGGGTACCGATTCGCAATAGCGGTACCGTACGCATTACTGTTCCCTACAGTAGAATGAATCAGGAGATGCGCCGCATCAACAGTTTGGGAGGGAAAGTAGTCAACATCACGCCTATCGGCAATGATGTACCAGAGCAAACGACCCAACCTGCACCGCAGCCAGCAACTGCATCTAATAATAAAAAATCGATGACTCAAGCAAAACCTAAGCAAGAAAAGAAAAAAGTTCCCGTTAATATTTATCGTCCCAAAAATCCTTACGTGGGCAAATGTACCGAAATTTATGATTTGGTAGACGAGGGAGGAATAGGAACCTGTCGCCACATGACTTTCGATCTTTCAGGTGGAGATTTGCATTATGTTGAAGGACAAAGTATCGGCATTATTCCTCCTGGAGAAGACGAAAAAGGCAAGCCTCACAAGTTAAGACTATATTCAATTGCTTCTACCCGTCATGGAGACAATCTTGAAGATAAAACGGTATCTTTATGTGTCCGTAAATTGGAGTATAAAGATCCTGAAACTGGAGAGCATGTTGAAGGAACCTGTTCTAGCTTCTTATGTGGTTTAGAACCTGGGGATGACGTATCGATTACTGGTCCTGTCGGGAAAGAAATGCTCTTACCCGAAGATGAAGATGCCAACATCATCATGATTGCTACGGGAACTGGAATTGCTCCTTTCCGTGCCTACTTGTGGCGCATGTTCTTAGAGGGAGATAAAAATCCTGACTATAACTTTAATGGTTTCGCCTGGTTATTCTTTGGTATTCCTAAAACAGAGAATATTCTCTACCAAGAACAGCTAGAGAAAATGGTTGAAGAGCATCCCGAAAACTTCCGCATGGACTATGCCATCAGTCGTGAGCAGAAGAATGCAGAAGGCGGCAAAATGTATATTCAACATAGAATAGCTGAACACGCTGATAAACTTTGGGAATTAATGCAAAATCCTAAAACTCATACCTATATTTGTGGATTGAAAGGTATGGAAGGCGGTATTGATGAAGCATTAAGCGCAGCCGCAGCTAAACACGATGTGGATTGGGATGAATACCGCAAAGCGATGAAGAAAGAACATCGTTGGCACGTAGAGACTTACTAACCTTATTGACCTTTAAGGATTAAGCTTAAATATTTGTTAATAAAATCGCGTCTACCTCATTTTGATGGTGGGCGCTTTTTTTAAGAGAATTTGTAAGTCACAAAGCCTATCAATTCCAATACACAGCTTATTTTCGCCTTAGCCTCAGTCAATTAATTTTGGCTCAAAAATGAGAATTACGTTAAATTTAGTTAAGCTAGAGGTAATATAAAGAAAAGAAACTTGAATAACATTCGCGAAATTAATGCCTTGCTAGTTGTCGTAATGAGAATTTAAGCACTTGCAATCAGCTAGCATAGTCTTGGCTAATTGGCAAGTGAACGGTACTCTGCCGTAAAACGACAGGGCTTGCGTTCACTTCGTAAAAAACACCTAGTCAAGACCAGAACATAAGCTAAATAAATATCTAAAATTTAGAACAAAATAGAACAACACTTATCCTATGAAGAATTTTTCGTGGAGAATCGTATTACTTTGGACATTACCCTTACTGGTGGTAGGTTTCTTTCTGTGGCAAGGAACTTTTTCAGCATCAACAGCAAGTAATAGTCTGAGTGGCAACACAGCCAGTACTCGCATGACCTATGGTCGTTTTCTGGATTATCTGAATTCAGATCGAGTAAGTTCTGTAGAACTATATGAAAATGGCAGAACCGCAATTGTTCAGGCAATTGATCCAGAATTAGATAACCGAATCCAGAAATTGAGAGTAGACTTACCTGCTAACTCTCCTGAGTTGATCGCTAAATTGAGAGACGCTGATGTCAACTTCGATTATCATCCTACTGGTAATGAAGGTGCGGTTTGGGGTCTTTTGGGTAATCTGATTTTCCCTGTAATTTTGATTGGAGCATTATTTTTCTTGTTCCGCCGTTCCAATAACATGCCTGGTGGTCCTGGACAAGCGATGAACTTTGGTAAATCCAAAGCTAAGTTTCAGATGGAAGCCAAAACAGGCATCATGTTTGATGACGTAGCGGGTATTGACGAAGCAAAAGAATAATTACAAGAAGTTGTTACTTTCCTCAAGCAGCCTGAAAGATTTACTGCTGTAGGGGCGAAAATTCCTAAAGGAGTCTTGTTAGTTGGACCTCCTGGAACAGGTAAAACCTTACTAGCAAAAGCGATCGCAGGTGAGGCAGCGGTTCCTTTCTTTAGTATCTCTGGTTCGGAATTTGTGGAAATGTTCGTTGGGGTTGGTGCTTCTCGGGTGCGCGACCTGTTTAAGAAAGCCAAAGAGAATGCTCCTTGTTTGATCTTTATCGATGAGATTGACGCGGTTGGTCGCCAGCGGGGTGCTGGTATTGGTGGTGGTAACGATGAAAGAGAACAAACCCTTAATCAGTTACTGACCGAGATGGATGGTTTTGAAGGCAATACAGGAATTATTATTATTGCCGCTACCAACCGTGCCGATGTACTTGATTCAGCCTTGATGCGTCCTGGTCGTTTTGATCGCCAGGTAATGGTAGACAACCCTGATATCAAAGGTCGTCTAGAAATCTTAGAAGTTCACTCCCGCAACAAAAAGATCGCTCCTGAAGTGTCCTTAGATGCGATCGCTCGTCGTACTCCTGGTTTTTCAGGTGCTGATTTAGCTAACTTGCTCAATGAAGCTGCTATTTTAACTGCTAGAAGACGTAAAGAAGCGGTGACTATGGCAGAAATTGACGATGCCGTAGACCGTGTTGTTGCGGGAATGGAAGGCACTCCCCTGACAGACGGTAAGAGCAAACGACTAATCGCTTATCACGAAATTGGTCATGCGATCGTTGGTACCTTGGTTAAGGATCACGATCCAGTACAGAAAGTAACTCTCATTCCTCGCGGACAAGCTCAAGGTCTGACTTGGTTTACTCCCAATGAAGATCAAGCCCTAATTAGCCGTTCTCAACTAATGGCAAGAATAGCTGGCGCCATGGGTGGTCGTGCTGCCGAAGAAGAGATCTTTGGTAATGATGAAGTAACTACAGGTGCTGGTGGTGACTTACAGCAGGTTACAGAAATGGCTCGACAAATGGTTACTATCTACGGGATGAGTGACCTTGGTCCCATTGCCTTGGGTGGACAAGGTGGCGAAGTATTCTTGGGTGCAGGTTTAACTTCCCGTGCAGAATACTCAGAAGAAGTAGCTTCTCGTATTGATGCTCAAGTACGCCAAATTGCCGAACATGGTCATCAGTTGGCACGGAAAATTGTGCGCGAGAATCGCGAAGTAATTGACCGTCTAGTAGATCTTTTGATTGAAAAAGAGACTATTGATGGTGAAGAATTAAAGCAGATTGTTTCAGAATATGCTGAAGTTCCAGAAAAAGAAAGATTCGTACCACAAATCTAGTTTTAGTTATCTTAATCAAGCTACTAAGTAATAGTTAATCAAGCTAGTCTTCGGGCTAGCTTTTTTTTGCTATTTGCTATGCAGATTCAAATCTTTTTCAACTTCTACCAATACGAAATAGAAACCTTAGGATTTTTATCACCCACTACCCACTACCTAAAAACGATAACCTAGAAGATAGGTCAATTAATTGGAGTAACTATACTCTTGACCAAGATAACTTTTGATCAGTTTCATCCCAACACCAGCGCAAAAAGTTGGCTGGTTGTCCAACTTCTAAACCAGGTAAGCTGATCGCTTTTCTCGGAGATATAGTCGCCATCGCGATCGCCTGTTCTACATCACAACCCCATTGAACTAGGTTGTTAACTCCTACCAGTAGAGGAAGAGTTGTTCCTGATAAAGTACCGTCGGGCAGCCTAGCAGTGCCGTTATTAACGGTAATTTGACGTTTATCCCAGGGATAAACACCATCGGGTAAACCCATAGGCGATAAGGCATCACTCACCAGAAAGATTCCTTGAGCATAATTACTAGCCCTAAGAATAATTTCTAACATTGTTGGACAGACATGATTGCCATCAGCGATTAAACCGCAATATACATCATTGTTGACAATTGCTGTTCCCAGTAATCCTGGCTGACGATGGTGTAAACCAGGCATTGCATTAAAAGCATGAGTCACCATCGATGCTCCCTGCTCAAAAGCCTGTTGTGCTTCGGTGGCTGTTGCCAAAGAATGCCCTAAACTCACCGTGATATTTTGATTGCGTAAATAGCTAATTGCCTCACCTTTATGATCTAGTTCAGGTGCGAGAGTCATCACTTTAACAATTTGGCTATAATCCCCCAAAACTCGTTTGAGATTATCGATAGTTAAAGCTAATAAATGTTGCTCAGGATGCGCACCACGCTTTTGATAGTTCAAAAATGGTCCTTCTAGATGAACACCTAAGATTTTTGCTGTATTTTGAGAATTTTCTTGTATCGTCATAAACTGGGCAATTGTTTCTAGCGATCGCCCAATTTTAGCTACGCTAGTAGTAACTATTGTGGGCAAAAACCCGTCAACTCCCTGGTGCCAAAGATAATCACAAATCTGCTGTAGCTGCTGCCAGTCACTCGCTGCTAAGTCGGGGAAAGCCAATCCTAAACCGCCATTTATTTGTAGATCTATTCCTCCAAGAGATAACAAATCACCCTGCAAATCAATTTTGGTAGCATCAGGCGCTACGTTAAGCTGAGGTGCTATAGCCTGAATTTTACCTGCCGCTACTGCAATCTGATAAATTCCTTCTTGTCCTACTATTTGAGCATTTTCGATTAATAAATCTCTATTCATTAACAAGTTAGAAAAAGTACAAGAAAATAATATAGTCCCCAGTCCCCAGTCCCCAGTCCCCAGTCCCCAGTCCCCAGTCCCTAATCCCCTAATTCCCGAGGTAGCGATTGAGCAAAGCCCACGCTTCGCGATCGCAGTTTATAAAAATAAAGCGGAATTTTGCTCCCATATACTCCTCAAGCCAGATAATATACAAAACTGAAAATTTTTACCAAGACTTTGAGTGAAACTATACCTTTAATTGGCATTATCATGGGCAGTGACTCAGACTTGCCGACGATGGAGGGGGCGATCGCCGTTTGCGAAGATTTTAATGTTCCTTACGAAGTAGCAATCGTTTCTGCTCATCGTACTCCCGCAAGAATGGTTGAGTATGCTCAAACAGCACACACCAGAGGAATTAAAGTAATTATAGCTGGGGCAGGAGGAGCTGCACATTTACCAGGTATGGTGGCTTCTTTGAGTCCCTTGCCAGTAATTGGGGTTCCTGTAACTACTCGTCAGCTACAAGGAATTGATTCTCTCTATTCTATTGTCCAAATGCCCCGGGGAATTCCCGTGGCGACAGTGGCGATTGGCAATGCGCAAAATGCAGGTTTGTTAGCAGTTCAGATATTAGCCACAGCAAATCAACAACTACAAGATCAAGTTAGTGACTATCGCCAGAATTTAGCACAATCAGTTCTTGACAAGCAAGATATGCTTGATAAGTTAGGATACCAAGCATATTTGGCTCAGATGTAACTCATGTGAAACAACGTTATTTGCAACAAATCAGGTTGAGTCTCAACCATCATTAGTTTAATTAATAATTAAATTAATTTTTCTCGGCTGTTGCCATTGCTCGCTGCTTTGCGAAACGAAAGCTTTTGCAACTACCTGCGGTCTAAACCTTGAGCTGACTCAGCTATATGAGAAAGCGCCCAAGTTTATTTACAATTCTTTACCCAGGCTGGAAATTAGTGTAAACTACCTGAGAAAAGTCCTATATCAAAAGTAAGAGGAGCAAAGGAAAAAATGCAGTCGGTTCAGACACTGCGAACAGTACCAAGAGAGTATTTGAAGGCTCCTGGTGGATTCAATCCCAACGTTATAATGGTGATTGCAGCAATAATGTTGCTGACAATATCGACCATTGGTTATTTCCTATGGCAGTTTCCAGCTTGGTGTTGTTTCATAGCGAATGTTCTGGCATTGCATTTGTCAGGAACTGTTATTCACGATGCTTCTCATAATAGCGCCCACAGCAATCGTATAATTAATTCTATTCTGGGGCATTGTAGTGCGCTCATGTTGGGCTTCGCCTTTCCTGTATTTACCAGAGTACATTTGCAACACCATGCTCATGTCAACGATCCTGAAAATGATCCTGACCATTTCGTGTCTACAGGAGGTCCTCTATGGCTGATTGCGGCACGCTTTTTTTATCATGAGTTCTTTTTCTTTCAAAGACGTTTATGGCGTAAATATGAGCTATTAGAGTGGTTTCTTAGTCGACTGTTCTTGATTACCATTGTCATGTTGGGAATTCATTATGACTTTATTGGTTACGTGATGAATTTCTGGTTTGTTCCTGCTTTAGTAGTTGGTATGGCTTTAGGACTGTTTTTTGACTATCTGCCTCATCGTCCTTTTAAAGAGCGCGATCGCTGGAAAAATTCCCGAGTTTACCCCAGTCCTATTCTTAATTTGTTGATCTTGGGACAAAATTATCATTTAGTTCATCATTTATGGCCTTCTATTCCTTGGTACAAGTATCAAGCGGCGTATTATGAGACTAAACCTCTGCTGGATGCGAAGGGTTGCGATCAATCTCTGGGGTTATTGGATGTCAAAAATTTTCTCAATTTTTTGTACGATATATTTCTTGGTATTCGCTGGCATAAACATTAACAAACGTTAGAGGTGAATTTTTTCGCCTGAGCAATGAGGAATGGAACTATAAAAGAGTTTCAGTTTGAGGTTTATCAACGTCGTTTTAAGCAACCTTTATATACTAGTCATGGTGTTTGGCAGGTAAGAGAAGGCATTATTATTTCTCTGACTGACCAAGCTGGCAGAGTTAGACAAGGAGAAATAGCTCCTTTGCCTTGGTTTGGCTCGGAAACTTTGTCTCAAGCCTTAAAGTTCTGTCAGGAGTTGGGTTCGGTAGTTTCTGATAATGATATTAAGTGTATTCCTGATAATCTTCCTTGTTGTCAATTTGCTTTAGAATCTGCCTGGTTTAATCTTAGTCATGACGCTTCAAATAGGCAAAACCAAGGTTTGGATTTTTGCTATTTACTACCTGCGGGAAACAAGGCGTTGACTTCTTGGCAAAGCAGTTATCAAACTTTAAAAGTACAAACCTTTAAATGGAAAGTTGGGGTTTTGCCCATAGCTCAAGAAATTGAGATTCTACAGCAGCTTGATCGTATTTTGCCAGCAGAAATCAAATTAAGATTAGATGCCAATGGAGGATTAAGTTATGACTCAGCACAACAGCTATTTTCCGTAGCGGACACTTTATCTAGAATCGAATTTATCGAACAACCTCTATCACCTGGTAATCTGGCGGGAATTTTTCAACTAAGCCAAATTTATGCTACGGCGATCGCTTTAGATGAATCCGTTGCTAGTTTCAGACAGTTGCAAGAGGTTCATGAGCAAGGATGGCAAGGAATATACGTGATTAAAGCGGCGATTATGGGTTTTCCTCGTAGATTAATTCGCTTTTGCGCGGAGCAATCCCTAGATATAGTTTTTTCCTCAGTATTTGAGACCGAAGTTGCTCGCACTACAGCCCTTAACATCGCGCAAGAATTAGGTCATCCGCGTGCTGCTGGTTTTGGGGTACAGCTTTTTTGCTAGATAGGTATAGTCATTCTAATTAATTGACCTACCTTCTAAGTTATCCTTTTTGGGTAGCGGGTAGCGGGTAGCGGGTAGACCCCGCGTCGCCGTCAGGCGCAAGACAAAGGCGCTTAGTTCGCCGCATGTACGCTCACCAAGACGCTTCGTTGAAAGGTTATTAGCCATTAGCCATTAGCTTTTAGCTTTTAGCTTTTAGCTTTTAGCTTTTAGGTTATTCCAAAATTAACTCTTGTGGATTCACCAGTTACGTAATTACTTAATTTTTAACCTATCCATTTCTGTAATTTTAATTCACATCAGACGTTTATAAAATACAAAAACACCTCTAGTATTGCTCTAGAGGTGTCGCCATAGAATTAAATCATGTTGATTTTGAATTAATATTTAATCAATAAAAGCTAAGGCGATTACATACCTTTGGCAACTAATTCAGCCAGATCCACAACACGCTGAGAATAACCCCACTCGTTGTCATACCAGGCAACGACTTTAACCATATCGCCATCAAGAACCAAAGTTAATTGACTATCAACAGTTGAAGAAACATCAGTACCTTTAAAGTCTGAAGACACAAGAGGCAAATCAGTATAACCCAAAACACCCTTTAGTTCATTTTCAGCAGCTTTCTGGAGTACTCCGTTAACTTCTTCAGCAATGGTGCTTTTCTCAACCTGCGCCACTAAATCTACCACCGAAACGTTAGGTGTGGGAACACGCAAGGCTATACCGTTTAACTTTCCTTTTACTTCAGGATATACCAGGGCTACCGCTTTAGCGGCACCAGTAGAAGTCGGGACAATGTTGGCTGCTGCTGCTCTTGCTCTTCTGAGATCACGGTGACTGGCATCTAGAATACGTTGGTCGCCAGTATAACTATGAGTCGTGGTCATAGCACCTTTAATAATGCCGAAGTTCTCGTTGATGACTTTGACAATTGGGGCAAGACAATTAGTAGTACAGCTAGCATTACTAACGATATCAAACTCACCAGGAGTATATTTATCGTCGTTTACTCCCATAACATAGGTTCCAATATTAGGACCACTACCAGGAGCAGTGATAACTACTTTCTTAGCACCTGCTTGAAGATGTTTACCTGCTCCTTCAGCATCACGAAAAACACCAGTAGATTCAATAACAATATCGATATCCCATTCTTTCCAGGGCAAGTTCAAAGGATTGCGATCGGATACGCATTTAATTGTTTTGCCGTTTACAATTAGAGAATTGGCATCGTGAGTAATATCTGCATCTAAAATCCCCAACATAGTGTCATGCTTCAACAAGTGAGCATTAGTTTTAGGATCGGAGGTATCATTGAGTCCTACCAGTTCCAAATTGGTGTCCGTTCCCCTAGTTAACAGACACCTAACAAAATTACGCCCGATACGTCCAAAACCGTTAATTGCTACTCTAACCACTATTTTCTTGCCCTCTATTTTATTAGGTTAATAGATTAAAACATTCTTAATAAGACTCATCATATCGTAAAGTAAGCACAATTCAAGACCTGACTTGGAATCAATTTGAACGAGAATTTAGTTCCTATCTGAAGTAGGTAGATTCAACAATCAGCGAAGCTCTACTCGACAATCTTCTAGTCAAGTCTGATTTGTAATCAGTGGGTATTTTGTTGGTTGATTATCCCGAACAGCTAAACCTTTGAGATACATTCACCAGGTTACAGATGCTGCGTTTTACCTAAGTTCAAAAATTCTTGCTATCATAGCCCGTATTGTTTAGAGCAAAGGGAATATAGCAGAACACTTTGCTTTAGAACAAGGTAGGATTCTGTAACCCTCGATCAGGATGTTTGTGAATGATGCAGGAGTCAAAGAAGTGGCAAAAGTAGATTTAAAGGGTAAACCATTTCATTTTATTGGTATTGGCGGGATTGGAATGTCAGCTTTGGCTCAGATTGTTGCTCAACGACAATTGCCTGTCTCAGGTTCTGATCTGCGTTCTACCCATATTACCGCTCGCTTAGAAGCGTTGGGAGTCAAGATTTTTTATCGTCAGTTAGCTAGCAATCTGGATTTTTTCGCGCCCCAGCCTCAGCAAAACCGCCAGCCAGTATCGGCACTCACAGCTAATTTTCTACCAGAAGCTGAAGTTTTAGAAGATCTCAAGCACTGTTTACCTCAAGTTGTCTGTTCTACTGCGATCGCTAAAAATAATCCTGAGTATCAAGCAGCGGTTAATCTGGGTTGCCCCATTTTTCATCGTTCTGATTTGTTGGCAGCACTGATTGAGCAATATCAGGGCATAGCTGTTTCTGGAACTCACGGTAAAACAACTACTAGCAGTTTAATTGGCTACATGTTACTTAAAAGCCAGGTAGACCCCACTATTATTATCGGTGGAGAGGTTGATGCCTGGGATGGAAATGCTAGAAGTGGACAAGGGTCATATTTAGTAGCGGAAGCCGATGAGTCTGATGGTTCTTTGGTTAAGCACCACCCTAGTATGGGAGTGATTACTAATATTGAGTTAGATCATCCAGACCGTTATCAAGATCTGGGGGAAGTAATTGATATTTTTCAAACTTTTGCAGGGCAGTGTAGTACTTTGATTGGCTGTATCGATGATCCAATTGTGCGTGAGGAATTGGCGTTAACAGTCAGTTATGGTTTGAATCCTGATTCAGGGGCTGACTATACTGTGACCAACATTACTTACCATAGTCAGGGCAGTGATGCCGAAATTTGGGAAAGAGGCATTAGTTTAGGAGAGTTACACCTACCTTTATTAGGCGAACACAATCTGAGTAATGCCTTAGCAGCGATCGCTGTTGGCAGACAGGTAGGCTTAGAATTTACTACCATTGCCCAATCTTTGGCTAGCTTTGCAGGGACAAAACGCCGCTTTGAGCATCGAGGAGAAGTTGCGGGAATTACCTTTATTGATGATTATGCTCACCATCCTAGCGAAATAGATGTAACTCTGGCTGCTGCGAGATTGAGAGTAGAAGGTAACAATTCTTTTGAGAGAGTGGTAGCAATATTTCAACCCCATCGCTACAGTCGAACTGAAACTTTTCTCTCTGAATTTGCTGCTGCTTTTAAAGATGCCGACGTGGTGGTAATTACAGATATTTACAGTGCAGGGGAGCAAAACCACTCGGGGATTACTGGTTCAGATTTAGTTCAGGCGATTGCCCGCAATCATGACCAGGTTTACTATCATCCAGACGTTAATTCTCTTGCTGACTTTTTGCAACAGGAAATTTTACAGCCAGGAGACTTGGCAATGTTCCTGGGAGCGGGTAATCTAAATCAATCAATCCCGAAAACAATTGCCCTATTTCATTGAACATTTAACATTGAGCATTTAACATTACCATCCCATGAGCAATGATAATTTAATTCAGTCAAGTGTATCTTTAGCTAGTCAGACTTCCTATAAAGTGGGTGGCGATGCTCAATGGTACGCTGCGCCGAGAAATTGGGAGGAACTGGAGGCTAGTTTTGAATGGTATCAGGCTCAGGATGTTCCCTTGACCTTGCTGGGAGCTGGTTCAAATTTACTAATAAGCGATCGCGGTTTACCAGGACTAGTTTTATCAACTAGATATTTCCGTAGTTATCAATTCGACCCTGAAACGGGAATTTTAGTGGCTGATGCGGGAGAAGCGATCGCCAAACTGGCATGGAAAGCGGCAAAACGAGGCTTGAAAGGGTTGGAATGGGCGGTGGGTATTCCTGGTACGGTTGGCGGGTGCGTAGTGATGAATGCAGGCGCTCACGCTTCCTGTATGGCTGATATTTTAGTTAGTGCTACTGTGTTATCTCCTGACGGTAAAATTTCTGAACTAAAACCTGAAGAGTTGGCATACAGCTATCGAACTTCTAATTTGCAGGGCGGTCAGCAAATGGTAGTGAGAGCCACAATGCAGCTAGAGCCTGGATATGATAAAGCCGAAATTATGGAGCTTTCCCAGCAAAACTGGACGCAACGTAAAACAACTCAACCTTATCATCTTCCTAGTTGTGGTAGTGTTTTCCGCAATCCTCAACCTCATGCAGCAGCCAGGTTAATTGAACAGCTTGGTTTAAAGGGTTCTAAAATTGGGGATGCTCAAATAGCTCATCGCCATGCTAATTTTATTCTCAACTGTGGTACGGCTACCGCTAAAGATATATTTGAGTTAATTCGTTATGCTCAAGAGAAAGTAGAATATCATTGTTCAATATCTCTAGAGCCAGAAGTTAAGCTACTTGGAGAATTTTAAATTAACCCTAAAATATTGCTCTCTAAGTTAAGCTAATTGTTCTAATAGATTTCATAATCACAAATAACACTACTAAACAGATATGGCAGGAAAAGGATTTGGTCCACTCGGCAAAATGAAAGAACTTGCTGACGCTTTCAAAAAGGCTCAGGAAGTACAGGCAGGAGCGCAACAACTCCAAAACGAATTAGAGCAGATGGAGATTGAAGGAACTAGCGAAGACGGATTGGTCAAAGTAGTGATGAGTGGTAATCAAGAACCCCGTCGCGTCGAAATTTCTCCCGATGCAATGTCTCAAGGAGCCGAAGCTCTCTCCGCATCTGTATCCGCGGCTATGCAGGCTGCTTATGCCCAGTCTACTGATTTAATGCGTGGACGTATGGAAGAACTGACAAGTGGTTTGAATCTTCCTGGAATGTAATTTTAATTAATAGGTAAGAGTTAACACTAGGGGTTTTTATACCCCTATTTTTTATGACAATTTTTATTTCTTATATGAAATACTTGAATGTTTGCTATAAATGTTTGACTGGAAGACTAGGGGAATAGGGGATTATCTATCTGTATCATTCTTTTTTGTATTTCATAATTAGGATAAAAACCTACTGTTGTTTCACTTGTCTTAGTTCTTCGCGCAGAACTCGCCGTAGCGTTTCCTCTAACGGTTCTCGTTCATGTTGAATATGTTGTCTTAGTGCATCATTAATTAATGTCTGGTAATTGCCACCACCTTTATGGTGAACTTCTGCCTTAAACCATGCTAAAACATCATCATCTAAACGAATTGTAATGCGAGTTTTACCTGGTGGAATTGCTTCAATAGCTCCCCTTTTTCCTTGACTAAAATCATATTCAGAGTTCATCGTCTATTTTTCCTCATATTGTCTACGTTCGTGTTTAGTGGCTTTACGGGCAGAAATCAGACGAATTTCATCATTTCGCATGGTGTAGACCACTACTATAAGCCTGTTAAAAAGATCTATGCCAATTGTGATAAATCTCTCCTCGTCAAAGTGATTATCAAAGATAGTGATGGCAAATTCATCGGAAAAAACCGATACAGCATCAGCAAAATCTATGCCGTGTTTGCTTAAATTGCTTGCTGCCTTATCTCTGTCCCATTGATACCTCATTTAGTTATTGTATGCACATTTGTGCAGAAAAAGGCTAATGCTAAATATGTAAGCAGCTAGTATATCTATAATTATTGCTGTCAGAAATAACTTGTGATGTTATTCAATTTATAGTGATGGGTACGATAAGAAAGTACTTTACATCAATGTAAATTAGTTCAATTATGCCTAAAGTATATGAGATTAAATTTTTTATAAAGGAAGCCGAATTATTTGCAGCTTTATTTGCTAAACCCTCAATATTATTTCCTGAATTTTGGATTGACAACATTAAGGCAAGTAAGCTGGGGTTTGAAAGATTGCCTGACAATGTAGAACTTAAGCGTAAGTACAAAGTTAAAAAATTGGGACTCGAACCTTTTGAATTTAGTAAAGAAGGTTTAGCTTTTGGTATATCTGATTTTACTAACAGAGTTACCCAAGATTCAAGCCATAAAAATCATACATATATTACCAATAATCATATACTGAATAATTATGAGCAAAAAGGCAATTTTGGTATTGGTCATATGAGTGGTGGCTCCATTAATGATAAAACAAAAGTATCGGGTTTTATTAACGAAGTAGAGCGGCAGAATGTAATCGATGCATCAGAAAAAATTCAAGCTTTACTTAAGCAACTAGAGCAGACTTATAATACTACTACCACTACAGGAAAGATGGCGATCGCAGTTCAAGCAATAGAGCTTATAGATAGTAATCCAACGTTAGCAAGACAGATATTTAGTATATTAAAAACTGGTGGTATTGCTTCATTAGAGCAATCAATCGATCATCCCGCAGCTAGTTTATTTTTCGCTGCTTTGAAAGATTGGCAATCAACACAGTTTTCTGACAATTAATAACCTAAATTTTAAGACTGAGTGCTTATTAAATCAGTAGCTATATCACCCCAATGATTTGTCATACTTGAGTATTTCAATAATAATATTTTACTAAGAGTAACTCTTAAGGATTTAAAATATTTTATCTTCAGCTAAAACTTAGCCTAGGCTTTATATCTAAGAAATTAATTTTAAAATAATTGCTAAAGTGTCAATACAGTTCAACTATTCGGCATCCATCCAAAAAGCTTGATTGCGCTTCCCAGTAAAGCTAATATGGCGTTGGTCATTAAGTAATGTCATACATAAGAATATGGTTCGTAGCCTTAAGCTTTAAGCTCTAAGCCATAAGCTTTTTAAATTTAGATTTGTTTTTGAATGATAGAAAAAACACTAATAGCATTACGCACTCACCAACGCCAAAAATGCTATTCAAAATCAACCAACAAGGATCTCTGAAATAAATAACGTATAGCAATCGAACTTAAACCTTGGACAACTTTATAATCCATAATCCCTCTGTGCCTTTGGACGATTTTATATCCTTGTAGGATGTGGGATCTATTCAATCTCTCAACAACAACACGCTAAATTGGCTAAATTGAATTTAACCCCCTTGCGTCTTTGCGCGAGATAATTCTTTAATAAAAAAAGCCAGCTATAAACACTGGCTTTAATATTAATCAAATCAATCAACAACAATCCTAAACTGCTTGAGGTTGCGGTTGAGGTTGCGGTTTGAACTGGAAGAGAGAGTAAACAACATTACGGCGAATATCGATCATCATTTCTAAGAACATTTCATATCCTTCCTGTTTATATTCAATTAAAGGATCTTTCTGACCATATCCCCGTAAACCAATAGACTCCCTCAGCGCATCCATTGCCTGGAGGTGTTCTCGCCAGAGAGTATCAATCTGCTGCAAAATAAAGAATCTTTCTGCTTGACGCATCAAACCAGGCTGCATACTATCAATTTGATGTTCTTTAATGTCGTAGGCTTTACGTACTTCTTCACAAAGGAAGTTTTTCATCTCATTGACGGTCATGTCTTCAAGATGCTCAGGTTTCACATCTTCTAAAAGATAGATAAACTCCTTGGCTTTATCTACCATCTTGTCTAACTTCCATTCTTCAGGGGGCAACTCAGGATTAACGTAGGCATCGACGATTTCACCCATCGTTTTCTCAGCATACTGAATTACCTGTTCTTTGAGGTCTAATCCTTCTAGTACCCGACGACGTTCAGCATAAATCGCCCGACGCTGATTGTTCATCACCTCGTCATACTCAAATACCTGCTTACGGGTATCGTAGTAAAAAGTCTCAACTTTCTTTTGCGCTCCTTCGAGGGAATTAGTGAGCATTTTAGACTCAATGGGCATATCGTCTTCAACGCGCATCATATTCATTAATTTTTCTACGCGATCGCCACCAAAGATTCGCAATAGGTTATCCTGTAAACTGAGGAAAAATCTAGTTGAACCAGGATCACCTTGTCTTCCTGCACGACCTCTTAGCTGGTTGTCAACACGGCGGGATTCATGACGCTCAGTACCGATAACATGGAGCCCACCATTTTCAATCACTTCATCGTGTTCGGCATCGGTGAATTTATCGTATTCTTTGCGCACTACTTTGTATGCTTCACGCAGTTTTTGCAGTACAGGATCTTCCACAGGAGCATTTTCAGCGGCAACAGCAATTTTTTCCTCGGCTTCAAGTTCAGGTAAGCTTTGCTCACCATATTGTTGTACGGCAAACTTGACGGTTTCCTTGAGTAAATTTTCTGCTTCAGTGGATAATTCAGTAGGGAAGATTTGTGGAGATGCTTTCCAAGTTTTAACTTTTTTGCCATTACCGTTAGCAGCAAATCCTTTGGGCGCATTTTTTCCCATGTTGATTCCTGGTACGTTTGCCATCAGGTTATCGTCTTCAGGAGCAACTATTTTGGGCATCAAGTACTCTCTAACCTTTAACCTTGCCATATAGTCGGCATTACCACCTAAGATAATATCAGTACCTCGACCAGCCATATTAGTAGCAATTGTCACCGCAGTTTTGCGACCAGCCTGAGCAACGATTTCCGATTCTCGCTCCACATTTTCAGGTTTGGCATTGAGCAGATTGTGGTCAATTCCTTTTTGCTGTAGTAGTTGAGAAATCAGCTCAGATTTTTCGACGCTAGTAGTCCCAACCAATACAGGGCGACCCCTTTCGTGCATGTTAGCAGTATCATCTGCTACCGCTTGCCACTTGCCGATTTCTTTCTTGTAAACCACATCGGCTAAGTCTGCCCGTTTAGGAGGAAGATTAGTGGGAATAATAGTTACCTGTAGATTATAAACTTTCTCAAACTCCGTTTCCTCAGTTTTGGCGGTTCCCGTCATTCCCGCCAAGGTGGGATAAAGCAAAAAGAAGTTTTGGTAGGTAATACTTGCCAGAGTTTGGGTTTCTTTCTGAATTGGTACTCCTTCTTTAGCCTCAATCGCCTGGTGTAAGCCATCGCTCCAGCGTCTTCCAGCCAATACCCGCCCTGTAAATTCATCGACGATCACAATCTCGTCGTTACGCACCATGTAGTTAACATCTTTAGTAAATAGTTCTTTGGCTTTGATAGCGTTGGAAATGTAATGCGCCCAAGGATTTTCCGAGTCAAATAAATCCGTAACTCCCAACATTTCTTCGGCATGAGCATAACCCTCATCAGTCATCAAAATATTACGGGCTTTTTCATCTACCTCATAATCACCAATGCCCTCATCTCCATTTACCTCCTCGTCATAATCCTCTTCCTGCTGAACTAGTTGTGCCGCAATCTGTGCCGCCTGGAGATACTTTTCTGTAGGACGTTCTACTTGTCCTGAAATAATCAGCGGAGTTCTGGCTTCATCAATCAGTACCGAGTCAACTTCGTCAATTACACAGTAACTAAAGGGACGTTGTACTACTTCTTCCATGGAGACAGCCATGTTATCGCGAAGATAGTCAAAGCCTAATTCACTGTTAGTAGTGTAAGTAATATCGCAGGCGTAATTTTTTCTTCTCTCAGCAGGACTCATTCCCGACTGGATTAATCCCACACTCAAACCGAGAAAACGATGCACCTGTCCCATCCATTCAGCATCGCGTCTTGCCAGGTAGTCGTTAACTGTAACTACATGAACACCTTTTCCTGTTAAACCATTGAGATATGCAGGAAGGGTACATACTAGGGTTTTTCCTTCCCCAGTTTTCATCTCCGCAATTTGTCCCTTATGTAATACTATGCCTCCAAGTAGCTGCACATCATAGTGACGCATGCCCAATACACGAATTGCGGCTTCTCTGACTACGGCAAAAGCTTCAGGCAGAATATCATCTAAAATCTCTTTTCGCTCCTCGTCATTTTTAGCTTGGTCAAGCTGTTCGCGAAATTCTGTCGTTTTTGCTTTAAGCTCGTCATCAGATAAATCTTTGATGTCTTCCTCAATCAGGTTGATTTCCGCCACCAAAGGCTGAAATTTTTTTAATTTACGTGCATTGGGGTCGCCCAACAATCTTTTCAGCATAGTAATTTTTATGAATAATCCGATTTTTTAATTGATCTGATATTTGCTTTCTAATCTTTGATTGTCTAGTTAGACTGCAATATTTAATAACTTGTAATAATTCTACCATTTGCCTACTGCTCAGAATTTAGGGATATCTACCCATTGAGGAGGCAGGAGTCAGGAGTCAGGAGGCAGGAGTCAGGAGTCAGGAGTCAGGAGTCAGGAGGCAGGAGTCAGGAGTCAGGAGGCAGGAGTCAGGAGTCAGGAGTCAGGAGTCAGGAGTCA
>JBCDDK010000041.1:0-51236 GCA_039180345.1 Cyanobacteria bacterium P01_G01_bin.39
AATCTTTTTGATTCCCTGATATCCCTTGTCTGCCATAATCTCAGTCAATTCTAACGATTTTACGTTACTACTCTTAAATAGCTGAAAATCATGTTCTTTTCCTGTGTAAGAAGAGCAACTGCTGTAGGCGGTTGCGAAGCAAGTCGTTAGACTCAGCCTTCTCGGAGAGTACCCTTTAGGGGGTCGCACCGCTTTTTCGGGCGTTCGATAGGACTCTCTGCTACATCAATTATGATCACTGACCATTCCTTGTTCCTCATCAAAAGCGATTTTTTCCTGGCAGACTAAATTTTTGAGAATTTATTAAGTTGAGATGACCATAAGCAAAAAAGATTTAATCAAACGGGTTTCACAAAAGGTAGACAACGAATCAAAGGAAGTAGAGGTAATTGTCGATGCTACTTTAGAAGAGATCTATCAATCCTTAAAAGTAGGAGAAAGCATTAACATTCGTAATTTTGGTACTTTTTATATCAAACATCACCGCGATTCTGTAGCTTTTAAATTTAATCCGTCTCAGAAGTTACGCAAGTTGTTTGGTTGGTCGTCAACTTATAAAGGCGATATTTAGCATGATTTATAATTATTGAAAGAAAGTAGAGTGACAAATGATGAATAGTATTTGAAATTTACTTATCGGGAAGTTTTTTGCGATCGCTCGTGCCATATTTCTTAATCCTCGGATTTTAACCTTAGATGAGGCAACCTCGGCTTTAGACTCAGAATCGGACGCTTTAGTACAAGAAGCTTTAGAGCGAATCATGGAAGAGAGAACTGTATTTGTAATTGCTCATCGCTTATCTACTGTAATTAGGGCTGACAAAATCTTAGTATTAGAAAAAGGACGAATAGTGGACAGAATTAAATATAAAACAGAAACAAGTTGAATTTTTGGTTATTTATTAAATCAACTATCTTCTAATTAATTACACTTACTACTTACGCCGTTTCTTGTTCTTTTTGCCTTTTTTGGATTTACTTTTGGTATTCCTTTTCAAGCGCCCTAGTTCTCCTTGTAGGACTAATGTTCGTGGATGTTTGGCACTTAAAATTTGCTTAAATATAGACAAAGCCAATTCATAATTATTTATTGCTTGAGGTATTTGATGACAGTTTTCATAAAGTTTTCCGAGTCTGCGAACATCGTCAGCAAAAGATGAGTTATGAGTTTCTTGCCGTTCTTGTTTAATACTTTTCCATCTTTCTAATAGGGGGATAGCTTCTTGATAGCGTTGTTGCTCTTGATAGAGTGTTGCCAAGTTATTGAGACTAGCAGCAGTATGAGGATGATTTGTTCCTAGTTGCTCTTCATTAATCTCTAAAGCTCGCAGATAGAGTGGTTCTGCCTCCTGATAACGTCTTAATTCTTGATAGAGTGCTGCCAAGTTATTGAGACTAGTCGTAGTATTAGGATGATTGGCTCCTAGTTGCTCTTCACAGATACTCAAAGCTCGACGGTAGAGTGGTTCAGCTTTCTGATAACGTCCTAAATCCTTATAGAGTCCAGCCAAGTTATTAAGGCTAGTAGCAGTATGAGGATGATTGGCTCCCAGTTGCTTTTCATTAATCTTCAAAGCACGATGGTAGAGTTGTTCTGCTTGCTGGTAACGTCCTAAATCCTGATAAAGTAATCCCAAGTTATTGAGACTAGAAGCAGTATCAGGATGATTTGCCCCCAGTTGCGCTTCACAAATATTTAAAGCACGAAGATAGAGTGGCTCTGCTTGTTGATAACGTCCTAAGTTATGATAAAGCAATGCTAAGTTATTAAAACTAGCAGCAATATCGCGATGATCGATTTCCAGTTGCTCTTCACAAATCTCCAACGCTCGTAGATAGAGTGATTCTGCTTGTTGGTAACGTCCTAAATTCTGATAAAGTCCTGCCAAGTTACCCAGACTAGTAGCAGTATCAGGATGATTTGCCCCCAGTTGCTCTTCAGAGATACTCAAGGCTTTTTCACTAATAGGTATCGCACTCTCATAATTACCTTGTTGTCTCTTACTATTACTAAGATCGCGTAATAGAGTAGTAATGTAGCGTGGATTTTTAACTTTTATGCCTTCATAAGTCACCTGAGCGCGACTGAAAAAAGATTCAGCTTCCGCATAATTTCCCAAGCGCTTTTTAATCAGACCTTGCAAATGAAATAAAAAGCCTTGCCCAAATAAATCTAGTCGCCCTGCCTGATCATGCTCTTCAAATCCTTGCAGCGCAGCTTGAAGACGATCAACTTGATTGTAAGTCCACCAGTCATATACTCGATCTAAAAGCCTTCCTGTTTGTGTATTGCCTTCATTAAGAATCTCGTGATAACAAAATTCAACGTCTTCTATCGCCGATGTTTTTTTGCTCCAGAAATAATCTGCTGCCCGTTGAGATAATCTGCGGAACTCTTCTTGATTATTGTGCCAGAGTTGATTGAGCAAAACTTCTCTCGTTAGCTCATGGATGTTGTGTCCTTGTTCTGGAAACTCTTCGACAAAGGTTAGCTGCTGTAAATCGGTATCAAGTTGCTCTGCTTTATCTGTTAATTCTGGACGTAAAGCTGCTAATATCTGAGCATCAAAGAAATGGGGAATTGCTGCCGCCCAAAGCATTGAAGCTAATTCATCAGACATCTGGCTAATTTGCAGTTCCAGCAAAATCCACTGCCGATCCTGCTCTGTTTCGGCTTGCTGTACTCGTTCTAGTAAATTTTCTATACTGACCAACGTTTGACTACCAATGACAACATCTGATGAACATTTGCAGGATGACCATTACCTGCAAGAGCGAGTCCTTTAACCGTATCTTCTGGTAAATCTCGACAGAACTCACACCAATCTTTTACCTTAATAGCTGACAGCACAAAATGTTCGCATTCATCACCCCATACTGAATTATTTTGATGATCAGGGACAAACTGTCCTGCAATAACTGTTACTACATTATCTAACTGGCGCTCAACAGCTCTCAACCACTTACTTTCAATCCAATTTTGCAGTGTTTCATTGACCATTTGATATGTATCAAGGGTAATCACAATTCGCTGTTCTAGTTTTGCCAAATCATTAAAAAACGCCTGTTGCAATTGTTCTAAACGAAAGTTTTGAGTTGCAGGGTCAACGTTGCTAGAGTTAATGGCGATTGAGATCGTATTTTCTGCGGCAATGTCATTTTCGGAAAAATCAACGCCACCTTGAACAAATACCTTAACCTTGCTGACAAAACTAGGAAACTTATCATGTCCTAAATCAACCACAATTTGCGAAAGAAAGGCGGGAATACTAACCACACCTTTGCAATCAAAGGGAATGTATTTAATTTCTGAAGGACACTTATGCTTAAAGCGCTTCAGCAGAGATGTTTTGCCCATCCCAGATTCTCCTTCTATGAGCATGATGCGACAGTCGTAGTTTCCCGTTGCCATTTTCAGGAATATATCCAGTTCTTTGGTACGGTTTGCTAAATTTAGTTGCTTTGCCATCGATTAACTTTGCTAGTTCTCCTCATCTGGCTCACTATGGGATGTTTCATCATATCCCAATTCCAACTTTTGCTTACCGTCTACATCATTTTCAGAGAAGTTCGTACCCCGCATTCGATACTCTCCTTCTCCTCTAAGCTTATTGCCTTTGAATACCACATTTACAGGCTGATCATCCTCAATTTCCGAAGTCTGTTCCTTAGCTGCCATTTTTGCTGCCATTTTCGCTTGCTTTCCATCAACAGAAAGCTCAGTCATGCGATCGCGGAAAATGTAAACGATAATGATTAAGACTATCGCTATGATGATGGCAATTATGATCGTTTGATTCATCTCAACACCTTACCATTTTAAAAAATGAGCTACATGATTCATTATTATGATGGCTTACAATGATGCGATCAATAAAAAAAAACTCCATTGAAAAAATAGAGCTGGTAAACATCAGTTATTTATTAAGTAAATATTCGGGGCAAGCGATGCTTAAAGCCACAGAGAATCTCCCAAGAAATAGTATCAAGTTGATGCGCCCAATCGTCGGCAGATATGCTCAGGTTGTTCTGATGACCGATTAAAGTAACTACTTCTCCTGGTTTGACATCGGTCACATGATTTACATCTAGCATTAGCTGATCCATAGTAATAGAGCCAATTTGACTTACCAACTGCCCCTTAACAATTGCCTTCAGATTATTTGACAGATTGCGAGGCACCCCATCTGCGTAACCAATTCCCACTACAGCAATTTTAGTTTCTTTAGCAGCAACAAACTTGCGACCGTAACTCACTCCCTCTCCTGAAGCAATAGTTTTTACCTGAGCAATTTTTGCCTTAACTTGCAAAACAGGCTGTAGAGCAACTTTTTGCTTGAGCTGTGGGGCAGGATATAAACCATAAAGAGCTAATCCCACCCGCACCAGATCATAATGAGTGGTGCGATCGCCTAAAGTGGCGGCGGAGTTGGCTAAATGAACCTGTGGCGGAGCAATTCCACAATCTTTTAACTGAGTCAGGGCTTGTTTAAAACGTTGATGCTGCAAATCCATAAAAGTGCGATCACTCTCATCGGCAGTAGCAAAATGGGAATAGACACTCTGAATCTTGAGCTGGGGCAGACTGGCAACCAACTGGACAAAAGAAACTGCATCTTGCCAATTAGTTCCTAAACGAGACATTCCTGTGTCTAACTTAAGGTGAACCGTCAGAGATTTCCCCAACGTGGCTAAAACATTATTAAAAGCGATCGCCTGGGTCTTATTACAGATTGTCGGTTCTAGCTCCCATGCCGCAACAGCTTTCATATCTTCGAGGGCATTAATGGCACCCAAAATCATAATCGGTGCTTTAATTTGAGCTTGGCGTAGCTCAACTCCCTCTGCTAAGGTGGCGATCGCTAAACAGTCGGCACCACTAGCCAAAGCAGTTTGCGCTACCATAACAGCTCCATGACCATAGGCATCGGCTTTGACCACCGCCATTAGTTTTGTTTGAGGAGTCAACCAGCTTTTAAGAGTGCGAACATTATATGCCAATGCTGTCAAATCGATCTCGACCCAGGCGCGTTGCCGATTTACCAGCAGGGTCAATGGATCTTGACTGCGACTTAAATGTTCCTTGCAATGCTGCTGTTGCCAACTCACCATATCTGAACCTAATTTATGCTCTGACTTAGCTAATATTAAAGAAGAAACTAACAAAGTCAAGTAGTAAACTAAAAACAAAACTGTTTACTGTTGCAGGTTAGCTCAAATAAGTATTGAGAACTAAACGGTAATTGAGTTACATCAATTAGTTCCTCTGTGTTACCATTCCAGTTAAATATTATAAGTCTTTATTATGGGTAAGGTTTTAGTATTGAATGCTTCCTATGAACCCTTAAATATCACGAGCTGGCGCAGAGCAGTGGTGTTACTGATCAAAGGTAAAGCAGAACAGCTTGAACATAGAGGCGAATTTATTTATAGTGGATTTCCTCTGCCGACGGTAATTCGTCTGAGATATTATGTCAGAGTTCCCTACAAAGAAATCCCTTTAACCCGTCGCAATGTTTTAGAGCGGGATTCCAACACCTGCCAATATTGTAAAGCAAAAGGAGAGCAGCTTACCATAGACCACGTTATACCTAGATCTCGCGGTGGCGGTGATACCTGGGAAAACTTAGTTGCCGCTTGTGTTAGGTGCAACGTCAAAAAGGGTAATAGAACTCCTAAAGAAGCGGAAATGACCTTACAAACTAAGCCTCGCCGCCCTTATAGTAGCTTGCATTTTGAACTAGTAAAGTATACTCAAGGTAATTCTAATCAAGAATGGAAAAAATATGTCATCGGCATTTGATTGTCATTTAGTTAGGTCAAACAGATGGTTGATGATAAACTCGAACTCTAAATAAAAATAAATCGATATACTTATTTCCATATACTCGGTAATTGATTTAATTACCTTTAACATAAGCGCGTATGTCATCAAACCTTAATACCTCTTTAGAACGTCGCCTGGCAAATAGAAAGGATGTTTCTAAGCAACAATTGGAAGCTATTGAGCCAAAGCTGAATTCAGAAACTCCAAAAAACAAAGATTTAATTCCAGTAGTCCGCCAACTAGGCAAGGTTTTAGAACAACATCGAGGATCAAGACAAATTGTTGTGATCCAAGATTTTCCTGATCCTGATGCTTTATCAAGTGCCTGGGCATATCAACTGATTGCAGCAAATTACGATATAAGTTGCGACATTGTCTATGGCGGGACTCTCTCTCATCAAGAAAACATTACTTTAGTCAGGTTAACTGCTCTACCTGCTAAGAGATACGTCAACACCGATTTGCAAAAGCAGGATTTATCAGTTTATCAAGGTTGCGTACTGGTTGATAGTCAAGGCACCAATAGCCAACTATATTCGGTGGTAAAAGAAGCGGGTATCCCCCTAATTGTAGCGATTGATCATCATAGTAAACAGGGTGATCTTGAGGCAGAATTTATCGATCTGCGTCCTCAAACCAGAGCTACTGCTACGATCTTGACCCAGTATATTCAATCGGGAATGCTGGAGTTTGATTCTAATAATGAAAACCATGTCAAATGTGCTACTGCTTTGATGCACGGATTGCGTTCTGATACCAATCGTTTAATGCAGGCAAAAGAAGAAGACTTTATTGCTGCGGCTTATCTCAGCCGTTTTTATGATTCTCAGCTACTAAATGCAGTCTTGCAGTCTGCGCGATCGCGTCGAGTCATGAATGTAATTGAAAGAGCCTTAAGAAATCGCAATATCACTAAGAATTTCTCAATTTCGGGTGTAGGCTATTTGCGTTATGATGACCGCGATGCAATTCCCCAAGCGGCAGATTTTTTAGTTACTGAAGAAGATATTCATACTGCCGTAGTTTATGGCATTGTTCATAATGAAGATGATGACAAAGAATTGGTAATCGGTTCATTACGTACAACCAAACTAACTTTAGATCCTGACGAGTTTATCAAAGAAACCCTGGGCAAGGATACTCAGGGCAGATTTTTTGGTGGTGGGCGCTATATGGCTGGAGGGTTTGAAATCCCCATTGGCTTTTTGAATGGTTTTAATGATAATTCTGAGTATACTAAGCTCAAATGGGAAGTCTTTGACAGGCAAATCAAGCAAAAGCTAATGCGTCTGGTAGAACCTGAAGATAACGTTATTGCCGCAGATTAATTGTTATTTTGCGTCATTAACTGTTTAGCTTTAGCGCTAATTTAAGTAACTAATCAAATATAGGGGAGAAATTCATCCCCGCAAACACTTGTAAAGTAAGTATTTGCGATAATACGGTTGTCATAGTTGATAAAATAACGCAAGATATTGATGGCGATTTTTTATCAAGACCACTATCAATCGGATGATATTAAGCAATCTTAAATCAATAAATTTTATTGTAAATTCTTTATCTATTAGTAAACTTAATTGGTTGTTTTCTGGGCTAATCTGGCTATTAATAATTTTTCCTAGCCAAGCCGTTGAGCTAAAAGTAGCAATCAAAAAAGAAGTTGCCAGTGTTAAAGTGGGAAGTTCTACTACAGCGCTGATCAAAGATGGGACGGGGAGAAAAATAGGTGAACTCACGCCGATGTCTGCATTAGCAGCTAAATTAAATGGCAACGAAATCGCCATTAATGATCGTGTAAATGCCAGAGAACTAATTATTGAGCCTCAAGACAGCGGTTATGTTTGGATTGGCGATCGCTGGTATCGAGGCAAGACTCATTTGATTCTTGGTAATAGTAAGATTACAGCAATCAATCATGTCGATCTAGAACAATACTTATATAGTGTTGTCGGTGCTGAAGCAGTCTCCAGTTGGCCCATTGAAGCCCTCAAAGCACAGGCGGTAGCGGCTCGCTCTTATGCTCTCTATAAACGCAATACAGGCTCTAATAGTCTTTATGATGTTGATACTACTATCGGGACTCAAGTATATAAAGGTTTGGATAGTGAATATACTACTACTCACGAGGCGGTTAACAGCACTTTAGGTCAGATTATGACCTATAACAACCAAGTTATTTTAGCTGCGTTTCACTCATCTTCAGGAGGGCATACCGAAAACGTAGAGGATATTTGGACTTCTCCGCTACCATATTTAAGAGCCGTAGTCGATTACGATCATCAATCTCCCGTGTTTGAGTGGCAACAGGTAATTCCTGTCAGCAAAATCAGAGCTTTAGTTGCAGGTATTGGTAATATTACAGGCTTACAGCCTGCGAAAACTACTCCCCGTGGTCGAGTAGTTACTATGAAGGTGATCGGCGATCGTGGTAGCACTACTATAAGTGGGAAACAGCTACGTAAGGAATTAGAGCTGCGCAGCACTTTATTTCGAGTTGCCACCGATGGGCAAAACTTACACATCCAAGGTCGTGGTTTTGGACATGGATTAGGCTTAAGTCAGTGGGGAGCATACTATTTGGCGAAAGAGGGAATTAACTATCACCAAATTTTGGCTCATTATTATCAAAGTGCTAATCTGACTCAGCTCAAGTAAGCAACACTCATAATTGCTTAAGCAAATGGGATTAAAGTTTAAGTAGTAAGATCTTGAGTAAGTAATTGTTTAGCCGAAGTCCAATACCATCAATTTGAGTCATAATACTAGTCAAGATTGAGCTTTATAGGGTAAAAATAAGTGATATTACTGAGTATTTTTTACCTTGTACTCAGATACTGACTTTGGAAATTTCTCTATGATGTCTACTAACTCTTCTGCTATGGATACAGGCAAGTCACCACGTATTCTAGTTGTTTCCGTGAGAGGATTTCGCTTTCAGGCAGCCAACTGTTGTATCTATGAGTTGGAAGATTTACTCATGGATTTGGAGTCAGCACAACTATGTCAGCCGATTCCTGATCGTAATTTTGATCTGTCGCGTAAAATTTATCGAGGTTTAAAGTATCTTGGCAGTTCCCATAATCTTGCTGGCAACCTGGCACCTTTTACTCAAGAGTTAGTCTTAGAACATGAATATGATCTATTATTGGCTGTATTAGATAACCCTTGGCAGTTTCATCTTCTAAACTCGATTAAAGGATGGCGTGATAAATGTCGCCATACAGCATGTTTTATTACAGAAATGTGGCAACCAGATCTCCAGGATCAGCGTCTATTCCAAGAGCCTTGGTCACATTTTGATCATATATTTTTAGGGGTAACTCAATGTGTAGCTGACTTGAGCAAGCTAATCGAACCGCCTGTAACCTATGTCCCTCCTGCGGTTGATACTCTAAGATTCTCACCTTACCCTAATCCCCCCCAACGTTTGATCGATGTCTCTTACGTGGGAAGGCGATCGCCAGATATTCATCAGGCTTTAGTCAAAAGAGCTAGTAAAGATAATTTCTTTTATTACCATGACACCCTAAGAGGCAAGCTGGAAATAGGTAATCCCAAAGAACATCGTATTTTACTCGCCAACCTGTTCCAGAGAAGTCGCTACAGCATTACCAACTACGCCAAATTTAACTCTACCGAAGAAACTGGGGGAACCCAGGAAATTGGCTATCGTTTCTTTGAAGGTGCCGCCGCTGGAACAGTAATGGTCGGACTACCTCCTGCTGGAGATGCTTTTCCACGTTATTTTGATTGGTTAGATCCGATTATTAAAGTTGACTTGTCAGGAACAGATGTTGTAGAAGCGATCGCCGAACTTGATGCTCAACCAGAGAGGTTAGAGCAGATTAGCCGCCGAAATGTTGCTAACTGCCTGCTCAAGCATGACTGGTCTTATCGTTGGCGGGATATGCTAGCTACCTTCGACCTCAAACCCAGCAAAATGGTGATTGAGCGTCACAAGTATCTTCAGGAGTTAGGTAATAGTATTTTGGCTGAAATTAATAGTTAATTTCTACCCCGCTAACTATGAACAATCTAAGCTTCACTTAATTTAGTTTGGCTATACAAAATATTTATATCAAGTATCAAGATTGTATATAGCGATCGCCATATATAACAAATTTGCGCTGAGATAAATAATGCCCGAGATGCTTAATATAAGCTGCTTCTTACGTTTATCAATGGCACTAAAATCACAAAAATTAAGCTGTGTAACAGTCAATTTAATTATTGTTAATTTAAAATCTCATTGTTCTTAACAGAAGTTAATATACTATACTTTAATTAACATATTGATTTTATATTCAAAAACTAACAATGGTAGCTCAATTTCCCTGGCTTACCGCGATTATCCTATTACCTCTACTAGCTGCTCTAGCTATTCCTCTGATTCCTGATAAAGAAGGTAAAACAGTTCGCTGGTATGCACTCGTCGTCGGTATTGCAGACTTCATGTTGATGGGGTATGCATTCTGGAACAATTACGATCCCAGCACCGCGCAATTTCAACTAACTGAAAGCTATAGTTGGATTCCTCAACTAGGTGTTAGCTGGTCAGTATCAGTAGACGGTATATCTGCACCCTTAGTTTTATTAGCAGGTTTTGTGACAACTTTGGCAATGCTTTCTGCTTGGCAGGTGGATCGTAAACCCCGCTTATTTTACTTTTTAATGTTAGTGCTATATTCCGCACAAATCGGAGTATTTGTAGCACAGGACATGCTGTTGTTCTTCGTGATGTGGGAACTAGAACTAGTGCCTGTTTACTTGCTAGTTTCAATTTGGGGCGGTTCCAAACGTCGTTACGCAGCTACAAAATTTTTACTCTACACCGCAGCAGCATCTATATTTATCCTAGTAGCAGGTTTGGGTATGGCTTTCTACGGCGATAATTTAACTTTCGACATTGCCGCTTTAGCTTTAAAAGATTATCCTCTAGCTTTAGAAATGCCGTTGTATGCAGGGCTGCTAATTGCCTTTGGCGTAAAGTTAGCAATTTTCCCTCTACATACCTGGCTACCTGATGCTCATGGCGAGGCATCTGCTCCTGTATCGATGATTTTAGCAGGTGTACTTCTAAAAATGGGTGGTTACGGTCTAATTCGCTTCAACATGGAGTTGTTAACCGATGCCCATGTTTACTTTGCGCCATTGTTAGCTACTTTGGGAGTTATTAATATTATTTACGGTGGTTTTAGCTCTTTTGCCCAAACCAACATGAAGCGCCGTCTGGCATACTCCTCTGTTTCACACATGGGTTTTGTTTTACTAGGTATTGCTTCCTTTACTGACATTGGTACCAGTGGTGCCATGTTGCAAATGCTTTCTCACGGTTTGATTGCTTCAGTATTATTCTTCCTCACTGGGGTTACTTACGACCGCACTCATACACTATTTATGGATCGTATGGATGGAGTGGGATTGGTTATGCCAAAAGCTTTTGCCTTATTTACCGCAGCTGCTATGGCATCTCTTGCTCTTCCAGGAATGAGTGGTTTTGCTAGTGAGATTGCCGTATTTGTCGGGATGACCAGTAACAATGTCTATAGTCCAACATTTTCTACCGTAATGATTTTCTTGGCTGCAGTAGGAATTATCATGACACCAATTTATTTGCTGTCAATGCTCAGACTAGTGTTCTTCAATTCTAATGAAGCTTTAGCTTGCGATGTCGATCAAGCCAAAATGAAACAGCCCACCAATGATGCGGCAGTTTGTTTTGGAAATAACTGCGTATTACCTGGAGAAGCTCCTTTTGATGATGCTAACCCCAGAGAAATCTTTATTGCAGCGTGCTTCTTGGTGATAATTGTCGGAATAGGACTATATCCTAAGCTCTTTACTCAAATCTACGATGTGAAGACTGTGGCAATCAATGCTGAGGTTCGTCAATCTCAAGTTGCCAGCGTTCAACAAAAGCAAGTTACTTTAGCTCAAGCGCCAATTATTGGCGAATTAAATTAAAATATCTCAATTAAAATTTGGTAGAAAGAGGCTAATGACAAGATTGTCTTAGTCTCTTTTTTGTTTATTCAACATATAAATAGACAAATATAGTTGTTTAAATTAATTTTTGGAAGAATAACCTTATTAATTAAAAAACCTTGCACCTTAATTGAATAAAAAACCTTGACATATATATAAATAAATAGTGTCTTTTAGAGTTAAGAACGGAGTTTCGCGATCGCCCAAAATTATTATCTAGATTTGTCGTTTCCTTTACTTAAATAACAGTGACAGTCTGGTTTTTCAATTAGAGATTGAGCTAGAGAATTAAGAGTAGTTGCGGCTAATAAACCACCACCAAGAGAACCAGTTATCGTAATAAAAGGAATACCAGAACCCATCAGTAACCTTTTTGCTGCGGGGGCATGACTAAAACCGATGGGCATACCTATAATTAGGGCGGGATGTAGCAAATCTTCGGCGATCGCCTGACAAATAGCAATTAACACGGTCGGGGCATAACCGATAACTAAAATACAGCCAGAAGGTAGCTGTCGTAAGTTCTGGTGCCATGATGAAGAACGCCAAAACTCTTGTTCAGCTTCTGCTACATCTGTCAGATGAGGATTATCGATTAAAGTTGTTAGCTGACAACCAAGATGAGCCAGTCGAGGGCGATCGCAAGCAGCAGTAATAGCGGGAACATCACCGATAACTTGACAGCCAGATTTAAGTGCATCCCTCGCAGCAGCAATTGCACCCGCACCAACTTGGATAAAATTAACCAAGCTAACATCACCACAGGCTAATACTAGTTGGGAAAGTAAATCGACTTCAATTTCCGATCGCTCTGATAAGTCAGGTAATAACAGCTTTAAGGATTCGCTAAAGGATTCGGGATGAGATAGGGTAGCTGTGTCGAGAGTATCCCAAAAGGTTGCGGTTTCTGTCAGGGGCAGTTTAGCGATCGCATTTTCTCTGACAGTTTGACAAAGATGATCTCTTCCCAATAATCCTTCTAAAGCCGATGCGGTTTTGCGTAGTTTGGCAATTTGTTGGATCACGGTTTGATATTGCTGCTGTAGTTGAGGTATTAAAGCATCATTTGCTGGTGGTAAGGTTTTAGGAGAGAGTAAATTACGTATATGTTCTAGTTGAAACCCCTGTTGTTTGAGCGCAACGATAGTTTGTAGTTGTTGAACGTGGCTTTCGGTATACAAGCGATAGTTACTTGGCGATCGCTCTGCTTCGGGGAGAAGTCCAGTCTGATGATAGTAACGTACCATGCGGGGCGTGAGACCGTTGCCGACTTGTTCCGTAAGCTGTTTGATTGTTAAGTATTGATTCGTCATGGTTGACCTTAACACTAGTGTCAGGGTGTAGTTTAAGTGAGTCGTCAGATTTGTAATAAGGATGACTCAACTTACTATTAGTAGAATTTTGCCAAGATATTCCGAAGCTCACGCAGCAGCGATCTGTGGCATTTTAGTTTTTTGTGGCTGGCTGTGTCTTAATTTCAACTGGATCGGTTTGGCTTTATTGATTTTGACCGCAGCTTATGTCATTGGCGGTTATGAAAGTACTAAAGAAGGACTGACTACTCTCTGGCAAGAACAAGAGCTAGATGTAGACTTACTAATGATCGTAGCAGCTTTGGGGGCTGCTGGTTTGGGTTTATGGCGACGGGAATATTATTTAATTATTGATGGTGCAGTTTTAATTCTGATTTTTGCCATTAGTGGTGCTTTAGAAAGCTTTGCCATAGAGCGCACTGAGCGCAATATTCAATCTTTGATGGCGGTTACTCCCGATACCGCTAGGGTTTTACAAAATGGTCAGGCCCAAGAAATAGCGATCGCTCAATTACAAGTGGGAGATGTAGTTTTAGTTAAACCTGGGGAAATGATTCCCACCGATGGCATTATTTTGGCAGGACAATCCACCGTTAATCAAGCTCCTATTACGGGAGAATCGATTCCTGTAGATAAAGCTGTAGATGACGGAGTTTTTGCAGGGACTCTTAATGGCAATGGCGTATTGCAGCTTAGAGTTCACCAACCGCCAGAAAGTAGTCTGATCCAACGAGTAATTCGTCTAGTGGAAGAGGCGCAAAACCAAGCCCCTCCCTCCCAGCAATTTGTCGAACGTTTTGAACGGAGTTATGCCAAAGTAATCGTCTTGTTGGGCATAATTTTAGGCACACTACCGCCTTTTATTTTAGGTTGGGATTGGGAAACAACTATTTATCGGATGCTGATCTTTTTAGTCGTAGCTTCTCCCTGTGCCTTGATGGCATCGATTATGCCGACTCTACTATCAGGTGTTGCTTGTGGGGCGCGACAGGGAATTTTATTTAAAAATGGGGCGCAGTTAGAAAAAATTGGTCGAGTACGAGCAATCGCTTTTGACAAAACAGGGACTCTGACAACGGGACAATTAGCCGTAACCGATATTATTCCCGCAGCCCAATATTCTACCGAGCAAGTGTTGCAATTAGCTGCTGCGATCGAATCTGGTTCAGAACATCCTATCGGCGAAGCTATTGTGCAAGCAGCCCAGCAAGCTAATTTATCTTGGAAAAACGCTATTAACATCCAAGCCCAAACAGGAAGAGGCATCATCGGAGAAGTAGCA
This sequence comes from Cyanobacteria bacterium P01_G01_bin.39, assembly GCA_039180345.1. GTDB lineage: Bacteria > Cyanobacteriota > Cyanobacteriia > Cyanobacteriales > Xenococcaceae > Waterburya. Next base: position 14,408 of record JBCDDK010000041.1, read on the forward strand.
GGAGAAATGGTAACAGTAGGTAAAGCGATCTTTGATATTCCCAAATTGCAGCAAGCTAGTCATATCCTAGAAACCGCAGGTAAAACCGTTGTCTGGGTGAGTTTAGCTGAAGAAACCATAGGAATCATTGCCGTTGCCGATACCGTCAAACCAGAAGCAGCTCAGGCGATCTCTAGTCTCAAACAACTGGGAATTGAAACTACAGCAATGCTTACAGGAGACAATCAACGTACTGCTCAAAGCGTCGCTCAAACCCTTAATCTTGATCGCGTTGAGGCTCAATTATTACCAGAAGACAAACTAAACGTTATCAGACATCTACAACATAAGTACCAAAGTGTAGCAATGGTGGGAGATGGGATTAATGACGCTCCTGCTTTAGCTGCTGCGACTGTCGGCTTGGCGATGGGAGTTTCAGGTACGGATGTTGCTTTAGAGAGCGCGGATATTATTTTAATGTCCGATAATCTAGATAAACTATCCCAAGCAATTACACTGGGTCGTCGCGCTAATCGCATGATCAAACAAAATATTATCTTCGCTTTGTCGTTTATCTGTTTGCTATTAATAGCTAATGTATTTGGCAGTATTAACCTACCCTTGGGTGTAATCGGTCACGAAGGTTCGACTTTATTAGTAACACTCAATGGCTTGCGTCTCTTGAAGTAAATACCATTTGGACATAGAAAGTAAAAATATTAAGCATTATTTAAACTCTAAGAATTTAAACCCCAGGAACGATGAAATTCCTGGGGTTTTTTCTCGCAAAAACATTCAAAGAAAGCACATAAATTAACCCGTCTGAAAAATTGCTGAGAAATTTGCAAATTTAGTCTTATATCTTTCTCAATTGAATGTCGATATACGCCACCTACATTGTTTGTCATCAGGTTAATGACCTTCAGACATAAACCATAACTCAACTAAAGTAACCATGAGCAATACACAACAAGTAAACAACGGACAAGCACTTAAGATTAGCGAATCAATATTAGCGCCTGTAGGACAACCAGCGATTGATATTATTGGCGACAACGCCAGACTCGAAGTTGATTCCAATGGCAGCATCGCCGCCCCCGATGAAGGCAACAGCGCTGTAGTGTCATCTGGCAATGGCGTAGAAATTAATAATTCAGGGGCAATCTCAGGTGCTTTAAACGGCATTAGTTCTGCTGGAGACAGTTTCACTTTAATCAACAATCCTGATGGCACTATTAGCTCCGATAGTCGTGCAGTCGATATTACCGATGGCGACAATATTACAGCGGTTAATGCAGGAACTATCCTTGGTACAGGAAATCAGCGCAACGGTACATTCTATATCGATGGCACCATTGATAATTTGAACCTAAGTAACGAGGCTCAGGGGATTATTGACGCTGGGGAAGGCAATATTGGTGATGGTCTATCGGTTCAGGTTGGTGGTGGCGATGACATTATTAATGAAAGCCTAAACATTAGCAACCGTGGCACAATTGCAGGTCGTGGACAGGCTGAATTTGCTCCAGGAGAAGGTAGATTGACAGCTAATGGCTCTAGTGGCGTTCGTTTTTTTAATGGACTAGATGCGGGAGATGCCACCGTAACAGGTGACTTTATTAATACAGGAACTATTTCTTCTGAAGTCAATGTCGGCTTTCTAGGTGGTTTTGTCGTAGAAGACGGAGTAAGTTACCAAGGTGGAATTCGTAACTCTGGTGATATATCTGGTCCTCGCAATGGTCTTTATATCGGTAATGCAGCTCATCAACTGGAAATTAATAATGAACATTCAGGGGTAATTTCATCTGGTAGTCGAGTCGTTAACCTAGATGGTGACAACGTTACTTTCAATAATGACGGCTCTGTACTTGGTACGGGGAATCAAAGAAATGGAACTCTCTATGTTGACGGGACAGGAGATAATATTGCCATTAATAACAGAGACAGTGGCGTAATCGATGCAGGAGAGGGTAATTCTGGTAGTGGGGTTTCGATTCAGGTTGGTACTGCTAATGGCTTACCTGATGGTGGTAATGATGTAGAAACTTCGGTTGATCTGGTTAATGATGGCTTGATTCAAGGTCGTGGAACCGAAAATGTTCCCGCAGGGTTGCGCTTATTTGTTGGTTCTGGTTTAGATGCGTCTACTTTTACAGGAGATATTACCAACGGTCATAACGGTGTTATTGCCTCAGAAACTGATGCAGGAATTTTAATTGAGGACAATATTACTTTTAATGGTCAGATTACTAACGAAGGTACTATTATCGGTGGTAACGGTTTAGCCATTGACGCTAGTGGCACTTTAGGCAGCGTTAATGTTAACAATAGCGGTACCTTAAATGGAGATGTCTTACTCGGAAATGGTAACGATACCCTAATCAACAGCAGTCACCAGGCTTTAAATATTAATGCTGGCGGTGGTAATGATACTCTCACAGGTGGTTCTGGTGTTAATGTTTACAGCTTTGCCCCCGAATCTGGTCAAGATGTTATTACTGATTTCCAAGCTGGAGATGATGTCCTCAGTCTTGGTGCTTATTTTGACAGTGCCGAACAAGTTTTTGGCTCTACTACCCAAATCGGTCAAGATGCTTTGATCGATCTTGGTAACGACAATTCCATTAGTCTGGCTAACATTGCAGTTAGTGATTTAACCTCAGACAGCTTTGCTTTTAACGAGTTTTTATAATCGGTAAACGCTCAAATTCTACTCTCTATCAAACTCTTTGAATTTAGCGTTGCTGATTTAACTCAAGTCGGCAACGTTAAATCTTTGAGGATCAAGTTACTAAATATATGTAAAACGCACAATATTCAGAAAGCTCTGCCAATAAATATCAAATGGCTGTTTTGCGATCACTCTATTCGTTTAAAGTTGAAATACTGCTTAGCAACTTTAATTAAAAAAGTTGGTTTTATATCTTGTCCAGATTATCATAATTGCTTATGCTCTATTACTGAAATCTTTATCATTTTTAAGCAACATCTATTCAAATATCAGGATCTTTTTCATATATTGAATCCATAAGCCAACTGCAAGACGACTATCTATTGATTTCTCATTCTCCTCATCTTTTTTACATGAATTACTAAGTTTGGGATCATTTATACATTGACCGATCCAAACTCCTGTAGTCATTTCTTCCTCAGTTACAGTGCCAATAAACCAGAGGTTTTTATGATCTTTACTTGTTCCTGTTTTACCAACAGTGTTAATATCAGAAATAAACTCATTGCCCATAGCTTTCATTTTTCCAGAAGCAGTTCCGTCTGTAACTACTTTTCTGAGCATTTCTATTGTTGTTTTAGCAGTACTTGCAGAAACTATTTCTTTTTCTTCAGGTTCTTTTATCTCAGAATTATTATCCCAGGAATAGATTATTTTACAAGTATTAATTTTATTTTTATCTTGACAGTTATTTCTATCTCGAATAGTTTTGATAGTATAAGGTGTATTTAGTTTTCCTTGGTTAGCAATAGCTGCATAGGCATTGGTTATTTTCAAGGGGGATGAAGTAACAGTTCCTAACACTAGTTTTTTAGCGTAATCAATATTAGTTTCACTATTATTCTTTTGCTTATCAAAATCTATACCTATATTAGCTTTGTCAGCTAAGTTCTCAATCTTATCAAATCCTACCTGATCAGCAATATGTAAAGTAGGATTATTTTTTGAATAAGCCAAAGCATTTTCTACGGTAATTTCTTTTGAATCATTACAAGTTTCTTGGTCAATTTCGAGTTTTTCTTGCCAAGGTTCACAAGAAAATAAATCTGATGGTAATATTCCATTTGCGATCGCAGCAGTGTAAGTAAATAACTTGAAAGTGGAGGCAAGTGGAACTTCTGCCATTCTTACATAATCAAATTGCTTTTCTGAAAAATTAGGATAACTTACATAGGATAAAATTTCTCCAGTGTTATTATCTAAAGTCACCAAAACTCCTAGATTAAGATTGTATACCGAAGCTTCATTTTGAATATAATTTTCAAGAGTTAGTTCAGCTTGGTTTTGATAATTAGTATTTAAAGTAGTTTCAATAATATACTGTCCTGAATCAGATTTATCTAAACCTAGTATATTTTTTTGTATACTTTCAAAGTCAGTGTATGCTTTTATATAAAAATGAGGAGCTAAAGTAGTTTGATATTGCTTCTCTCTAATTTTTAAGATAATATCAGAATTCAAGGCATTATTTGCTTCCTCTTGAGTTACTTTTTCTTGTTCTAGCATTTGCTGAATGCCAAGATCTCTATTATCTTTGGCTATTTGTTTATCTTTAATAGGATTATATTGATCAGGAAAAGGTAACATTTTAACCAAAGTAGTTGATTCAGAAAGATTGATATCCTTAGCAGATTTACTAAAGTAAAATTGGGCAGCTTTTTCAAAACCTAAAAGCTGTACACCTTTTTGGCTACTCAGATAAATACGATTTAAATAAACTTCTAAAATTTCGTCTTTACTATATTGTTTTTCTAGTCTCGATGCGAGTAAGATTTGTTGTATTTTTTTTCTATATTTATTTTTAGTAGAGCTTTTTTCAATAAATAGCTTATTCGCTAGCTGCATTGTAATAGTACTACCTCCCTCTGTTTTACCTTGTAGGGTTTTGACTATAGCCCTTGCTAGCCCTTTTTTATCATAGCCTTTATGCTCGTAAAATCGTTTATCTTCAGATGCAATCAATGCATCAACTAAGTATGGGGAAAAATCTTTTAAATCCAACTCTTCCAAGGAATTTTGCCATTTATAAGGATCTTTAATTATTTCACCATCATCCGTATAAACTAAATTTGGACTAACTCCTTCAGGATAAGGCATAGGAATCAATTTTAATTTTGATATCGCCCTATTTTCATAATTAGCATAACTAAATGGAAGTAATATTATTGCTCCAAACACCAAACCTAAATTCCAAATTAGTTTTCTTTTTTTAGTTTTTTTTTGAGCTTCTTCAGGATCTAATTTTTCTTTGCTAGTAAATATTGGAATAGTATTGCTAATCCAATTAAATAACCTGTTAGTCTTTGAACCAACAGATTGAGTTGGGGATTTTTCCCTGTTTCCTTCTTCTACTGAAGAAACGTTAGGTGCAACATCAATGGTATTATAGTCGTCATCTTGATCATCTATTGGACTAGAAAATAATTGATCTTTTGAAATTAATTTTATTATATTTACAAGATTTAAATAGCTCTTTTTAAAGTTATCTTGAATTTGATTAAAATCTTCAAAGCTAATTGATTCGTTATTAGGATCAATTTTGATTTTATCCGTAAGAATCTGTTTACACAATCTATCATATTCATTAATTAAAGTTTGTAAATGTTCAATTACTTTTAAAGTCAAGTCGTTATATAGATGTAGTTCTATATTTTGTAGATCTTTTTGATCCTCAAGTCTAGCAAAATATTGATTATAATCTTTTACTAAAATTTTTGAATAAACTTTACTTTGTTCCACTTGATTCTTATGTAATAGTTCATCATAAACACTTTTAGGAGCAAAAAGTTTGATGATAATAGCCGTTGTATCAATTAGAATAAAAACAAGAGTAATTGCCCAACCTGCTATTGACTTTATTCCCATATTCATGACGATTGGGTCTTCTTTTTTTTGCAGATCGTGTAATATTGTTAGTTGTGCAATAAAGTCATCGGCAGTTATTGCTTGAAGATTGTTCTCAAACTTTTCTAATTCCTCATCTTTTTTCTGTTCTAAATTCTCTATCCTATTATTAATTTCATTTATTTTTGGATTTAAAATGTTTTCTCTTTCAATAAGCCTTGCTTTTTCGTTGTCAAGTTGACTTTTAAAACTAAGAGCAACATCTCCTTCTCCCCTTGGTCTACCTTCTCTACCTCGATTTACTTCATCTACGTAAATCTTTGTAGTTTCATCAATTTGTTGTGAAATATTTTTAAGTTCTTGAACGTAGCCTTGTTTTTCTTCTTTCAAGAATTCTGTATCATTACTGAATTGTGTATCAATTTCTTTTTGTTTGTTATCGATTTTTGAATTATTTATCTCACTTATTTCTTCCTTAATTGAAGCTTCAAACAATTTAATCTCAAGAGGTTTTGCTACGACAAAGCTAATAACAATTGAGATCGAAAGCCTCAGAAGAAAGAAAATAAATCCACCTATTTTGTCCCGTAACCCTTCCCATAAACCTGTGCTTTCTCTTTTGTTAATACTTGCTATTACAAAACGATCTATGCTACCGAGTGTTACTCCAAACAAACTACCACCAAGCCTAGCAATCAAAATATCGTCAAATACAGTCCAGAGTGCATATCCGCCACTAATACCACCAAAAATAATGATTAATACAATAGCAAAACCAATATGTGCATACCTATCTTGATCAGCCTTGGCTCTTTTCAAAACTTCGATATTTGCTCCTGAACAAAACCAAAGGAATCGAATAATGAAGTTATAGTCTTTCTTATTATTTTTCACAGTAGCGATGTGATGATAATTTAGTAAGTATAACTGTAACCTTACAAGAAAACACTTAGTAATTCAATGAAAATTATTATTATGTTTCAAGTTTATACTTCAACTTGGTCAGTAGTCATTGCTGATTTAGTGAACAGTAATCTTTTCATAGCTTTTAGCTATGTGGTTGATCTGCTCAACCATTCTAAAGATAAAACTAGATCTCGATTTAGTAATGCTTGTCAGTACAAAAAAAGAGAGACTAATTATAAAGTCCCTCTTATCTTATGCTTGATTTCTGCTAACTAATAATCAATGATGATGATGGTGATGTGTTGCCTGCACCTTGGCTAACTGAGGATTAACGGTGTTACCAGATTCGGCTAATAAGGCTTCAATCTGAGGATTTGCCCACTCAGCTGCCATATGCGTAAATTTAGGATCACTATTGACGCAGGGCATGCGAATAAAGGTTACGTTTGAGTTTTTGTGCTGGAGACTATGGATAATATGATCTACGTCCAAGAGGGTTTCATGGTTTTCAGTGGCAAAGCCGATGGGCATCATCACAATTGAAGTTGCGCCCAAATCCATCAAGTTTTGTGCTGCTAGTTTTACATTCGGCTGTGTCCATTCAATCAATGGGGTATCATGATTGAGCCAGCCCACAGAAATCAAAGGATACTTGTCAATTAACTCTTCTCTGACTAGCTCATATAGGGCTTGGCTTTCGTCAATTCCTGAAGTAAAACCCTTGGCTTTGTGGGGACAACCATGGTTCATCAAAATGATGCCAATTTGGGAAGCTAAGTGTCCCTGGGCTAATTCGGCTTCAATTTTCTCTTCCACCATCTGTGCCAGTAACTTGATGTAGTCTGGCTTGTTGAAAAAGGAAGGAATATAGCGAGAACTTTTTAACCAATGGGTATCACCATCGGCTTGATTTGCTAAAGCCTTGTTGACTTGCTCTACGGCAATTCCACTAGTAAAGATGGAATCAACTACCAGCAAAGGATAAATCAAAATTTTCTCAAAGCCTTGCTCTTTGATTTCTGCCAATACTTGTTCGGGTAGGTAGGGCGCACAAAAGTTAAACGCTTTAAATACCTTTACTTTATCACCCCAAGTTTCCTGAAGTTCTTGTTCAATTCCTGCTCTTTGTTCCTCAAAGATGGCGTTGTGGGGAGAAATAAAATTATCATGCTGGTGACTCCACTCATGGAGATCGAAAATTGCCAGCAACTTGGCGATCGCAGGATAGATCCAGGTAGGTACAGGGGCAAACTTAGCTGTTAAAAGATTTAAAGCCTGTTCGTTATAATTGGCAAAGTCTTCATAACTTTCTACTTCGCCGTAACCCATTAATAAGACGGCTACGCGATTGCTTTCGTTAGGTTCGGACTCATGATGATGGTGATGTTCATGAACTGTTGAGGGCGATTGATGGGAGATTGTAACCACGTGCTACTTCCTTTGATAAGTTGAATTAAGTTATGAGTCGGATTTATCAGAGATTTTTGCCGTATTTTGCGGAGATAAATTAAAATCCTAGTCTTATTAACGATTAAGCTAGCACTCAATTTTTGATAGGTATCAGGGTACTTGCTAAAAGTTAATAAATAGCAGCATAAATTAAAACTGAATTATAAATTAGCAATCAAAGCTTCACATTTAGATTCAACTTAAATCCTATTTATTAATGGCATAACAGGAATTTATAGCAAATAGGATTTATAATTCGCCATTATGTAACCAAAAGCAAAATTATATTTACTTTAGTTGTGCAGTTATGGATATCGACTTTTCTCAAGCAAATAGAGTTGATCTAGACCCATCCCAGGCAGCAAGCAAAAAAATTGTGGTTTGTCGTGGACGTAGCTGTCGTAAATATAATGCAGAAAAAGTATGGGAGCATTTCCAGCAAAACTTACCTTCAGACGTTGAACTGATGTCTGTTCCTTGTCTCGGGCAATGTGGCAACGGGGCAATGGTGGCAGTTGAACCAGAAAAAACTTGGTATTGGCAAGTTCATCCCGATGAAGTCCAAACTGTGATTGAGCAACACATTATCGGCAATTCTCGGGTTGAAGCAATGCTATATCCTAAATTTCATAAGTAACCAGCCTGTATTAATTTGGTAACAAGTTAGTAAATTGAATCGGCTAAATTTTAATTAGCTGTAATTGAGAGACATTATCGAAAATTGTTTATAAACTAATCGTTGCTAGAAATTATAGAAGTTGACAAGAGTTAAGAATGAGTCGCATAACTAAGCGCAATGATGCTATTGCTAAGGCACAAGAAATTTTAGATAATTGCGATCGCTACATTATTGTCGATACGGAAACGTCGGGATTAGGCGATCGCGCTGAAGTGCTGGAGATTTGTGCCATGTCTTTGCAGGGAGAGGTTCTGCTGGAGTATTTTTTTATGCCTACGGACATAATTGCACCAGAAGCGATCGCTACTCATGGTTTGACTAAAGAGATATTACAACAAAAAGGGGCGATGACCTGGGCTAGTTGTGCTTCTCAAATCAGCAAGGCTTTTGCAGGCAGAATAATGCTGGCTTATAATGCCAGCTTTGACCAAAAAATGATCGCTCAAACAGCCGCATTATATGGATTTGAGAGTCCGATTGCCGAAACATTTTGTATCATGCGCCTTCGTCAGCAATTTGAAGGGGCAGCCAACTCTCAACCCTTGGAAGGGGATCATACTGCTCAAGGTGATTGTCGTCAGACACTTAGTATCTTGCAGGAAATAGCCGCTGCTGAAATCTTAGAAGATCCTGAAGCTTTTGAAATCACAAATAACGATGAATTGATCGATATTTGCCTAGAACTAAAAGAAATAGCGGCACAACGTTTGGCTTTAGCTAAAAGAGAAGAAATTATTAAAGCCAAATGTGGTTTGTATCTCAAGGAAATGGAACTAGAACAAGTGTCTCTAAAAAATGGTTATCAAGTAGAGCGTTTAGACAGTATTGCTAATGTAAAACCCAAAATTCCCATAGTAGATCTGGCAGCAAAGTTTAAAACAACTCGCGTTAATCACAATGCTGTTAGAAAACTTTGGCAAGAGGGTAAGCTGGACGATCAATTGTTCAGCTATGAAGAAACCTGGAGTATTAAAATCAAAAAGCAATAGTTTCACAAAATAGCATTTCTCCTCAAGCAAGCGATCGCTCTAAATGACAAGCCAGAATAGTAATTTTGATGAATTTTGATTTAATTAAATTAATTAATAAGGCATTCCAAGACCCAACAGCTAATAATCCTCTAATGTCACTTCGCTTTAGGGATGCGGTAGATATTTATAATTCTGAGATCGTTTACAATGAGCAGTTAGACCAGCCCACTAATGAATATTTGCAGCAGTTCGCCTATTGGGGAATGCCTTATTTAGATCCTGTATCCTGGCACTATTATTTACCGTTTTTAATCAACTATTATTTACGAAATGCTATTGAAGATGCACCAGCTGAATCTAGTCTGATTAATGATTAAATTTTAATCAAATCTTGTCTAATAGCAAAAAACCCAGTAACTTTAGTAGTTACTGGGTTAGACTATTAATCTATTTTGCTAGGGTAGCGATAGCTAACCTTGGAAAAAAACTTAACTATCTGCTTCACCAAGACTTACTTTCACTACCTTATTTTTTTCTGCTTCAGATTTTGGCAGAGTCAGATTCAGAATACCGTCTTTATAATCGGCAGTTACGTTGTCATTTTGGATGTGTGCGGGTAGAGGAATTACTCTTTGGAACTTACCGTAACGAAACTCTGAACGAACATTACCATTATCTTCAGATCTGGTTTCAGACTTACGTTCTCCTGCGATCGCAATTCGATCTTTCATTACTTGAATATCTAGATCCTTGGCTTCGATACCAGGAACTTCTAGTTTAAGATGAAATGCATCATCTTTCTCGGTAATCTCGGCGGCAGGAAAAGTTGACCAGTTACCGAAGTTATCCCAGTTCTGTGGGGTTAGAGCATCATCAAATAAACGATTTAGTTGATGCTGCAATGAGTTCATTTCTTGCCAAGGACTGTAACGTACAATAGCCATAATGTTTGCTCTCCTTTGATTAATAGTTTTTAATTGTTTTGCGAAACTTTGTGTTTATTTCGCTTGGTTATTTATATATTAATCAAACTATTATAAGTATCGTAGTGAGGAATACATCCCATACCCAGTCGGGCTTACCGAACAAGCTTGCTGTTTGCAAATACTTCACTGAGCCTGAGTAATATTAGGTAACTTAAACAGTAAAAAACAGCTTACTACTATATAGGCATAATATAATATCAAGCCGTTTTAATAATTGCTATCTATGGTTTATTTGCAGTTTCCAGTTATTAAGCCGCGCGATTATGCTGCTCAAAGATTTCGTCAATTAGCCAATTGGTAGTTGCCTTGAAGTTATGTACAGGCGTCGGTAACAAAGTAAGATAAGTAGCCTCACGAATTGTATGACCCAGCTTGCCTTTTATTTGATAGCGATCAAACAAGTTGGCTACGCTTTCACCTAAGCCCAGCTTGAGCAATGTTCCCCGTAAGCTAACATCTGCTGGGGCTAATTCTTTTCCTTTAGTTAAAGCAATTAGATTATCAGCAATCGCTTCTTGATTCAGTCGCTCATGGGGGGAACCCCCAAGACCGCGCTGAATCGCTTTTCCTTCTTGATAGGCTACCTGTGCCGTTTGTGGTAAATCTTCTTCACTATTGAGGGCGCAATCGCCACCAGCAAACACTTCAGGATACTCAGTTAGCTGCATTGTCGGTTCGACTAAGAGGTATCCCCGCTTAGTTTTATATTCGTCGTCAACTGCCAAATCTTTTAATAGCGGATTTGCCGTAACTCCTGCTGTCCAAGCTATAGTTGCCGCAGCTAAAGTTTCCCTATTTCCTGCTTTTTCATATTCTAGGCGATCGCTGTATACTTGCGTTACTGATACCCCAAATAAAAACTCCACAGGAACATTGCGGTTATTCAAAGCATCAATTGCCGTCTCGTGGATACTCTGCTCGCTTTCTTTACTATTACTGCTTCCCTTAAGAATTTCTTGGCTGCGATTGATCAAAACAATTCTAATTTCTTGACAGTCACCACCCAATTCTTAGTACCAAATTGGCAATAAATCAGCTAAAGTTGCCGCCAATTCTACTCCCGAGGCACCCGCACCGACTATTGCGATGGTAAGTAACTGACGACGTTGATTTTCATCTGTGGTTTGACTGGCTTTTTGCAAACATTCCCGAAGATGTCTCCCCAATTTTACCGCCTATTCTCCAGTACGGAACAGGAAAGCATGTTCTTTCGCACCTTTAATCCCGAAAAAACTACCAACACTGCCTAATGCCAGAACTAGGTTCTCGTAACCATAATTCAATCCTGAAGCTAATTTGAGAAAATGGTTTGGTAAGTTTACTGATACCACCGAATCTTGGACAAATCGAATGCCACTACCTTCTAACAAATCTAAATAACGTGGATAAACCTGTTCATCGCTCATTTCTCCACTTAAATACTCATACATCATGGGATTAAAGCTAAAACGATCATTGCGGTCAATCAAAGTTATCGACTCGCTATACTTTTGATGACTCAGATGTAATGCCGTGAATAATCCTGTGAAACCGCCACCCAAGATAATAGTTGAATTTGCTGCTTGACTCATGGTAACAATACTTTGCGTTCTTAATATTTTGTTTGTATTTTGCAATGTAAGTTTACAAAGATCATCTATAAACCTCTTGCATAAATATATTTTTTCGATTCTAAACATTAGTTTCTGACTCCTGACTTCTGACTCCGGACTTCGATCTCAACCAATAATTTTGATTCGTGCAAGAGGTCTTATCTATTGATTAGTTTGGGTGTTTATAGGGTGATAATTTTTAAAACTTTGATGCTTATGGAATTACATAACAGAAACTAGTGTTGAGAACTATTCAACAAGTTTTGTCAGTGAATGCAAGATTTATGTATATTGTTTTATAAGCCGCATCTTGTGTAAATAATTATCTTTGATAAAAATCTCACAAAGTGATCACGGGGCAAACGCTTGCGCTCACAACATTTAAAAGCCAGATTTAAAAATTGCTATCCTGCATGACTTCTATCCAAGAACAACTAAAAGAATTAAATTCGGTTGCCCTAGATGCGATCGCCTCAAGCAATAGTCTAGATGAGCTTGAACAGCTAAGAGTCAAGTATTTGGGTAAAAAGGGTCAACTATCGCAAATATTGCGCGGCATGGGCAAATTAAGCCCCGAAGAGCGCCCTGTAGTTGGTTCCCAAGCTAACGTAGTCAAGTCAGAAGTTCAGACAAGTCTAGAACAGCGTAAACAAGATTTGGCTCAGGCACAAATAGAGGCAAAAATTCAAGCCGAAACCATAGATGTAACTATGCCTGGGGTTTATCGACCTCTGGGGCGAGTTCATCCCCTTAACGGGGTGGTAGATCGGGTATTAGATATCTTTGTTGGTTTGGGCTACACCGTTGCCACAGGACCACAAATTGAAAGCGACTATTATAATTTCGAGGCGCTTAATACTCCCGCAGATCATCCCGCCAGAGATATGCAGGATACGTTTTATTTGCCTGGAGGAAATTTACTACGCACCCATACTTCCTCAGTGCAAATTCGCTACATGGAAAACAATGAACCTCCCCTAAGAATTATTGCTCCAGGTCGGGTTTATCGTCGGGATACGGTTGATGCGACCCATTCAGCAGTGTTCAACCAGGTAGAAATACTAGCGATAGATAAGGGATTAAAATTTACCGATCTCAAAGGCACAATTAAAGAATTTCTCCAGAGGATGTTTGGCGATGATCTTCCTGTCCAGTTTCGTACCAGTTACTTCCCCTTTACCGAACCTTCGGCAGAAGTAGATGTTCAATGGCAAGGAAAATGGTTAGAAGTTATGGGGTGCGGCATGGTTGACCCTAACGTTCTCAAGGCTGTGGGATACGACCCTGAAATCTATACAGGTTTTGCCGCAGGTTTTGGCGTGGAAAGGTTTGCCATGGTGTTGCATCAAATTGATGATATTCGCCGTTTGTATAATAGTGATTTACGCTTCTTGCAACAGTTTTGATTATTGCTAACAATTATTAAACAGCATAATAGACTTGATCAAGCCAATGTAACATTATTATTACATTGGCAATAAACGTAAAAGAAATATTTGGAGATGAAGTCTATTAATGTCGAACTGAGGTTAATCTGCTATATACCCTCAACCATCAATCGTGTATCGGGTAACGCACTGAGGTAGGGCAAGGACTGATCGGGACGTACAAGACGGCTAATTGCATTAAGAGCTGAGGCAATTGCTCCTTCCTGCCAACCAGGTAAAGAGGACACTTGATCGCCGATGATGAAAAAGCAGGGATTTGTTGCGCCGTCAACGCCAGTACCCTGAATGATCTGGTTGTAGTGTTTGACGCTTTCTTCAACGTTACTCCACTGAGCCCAGCCACCCTTAATATACGGCATATTTTGCCAGGCGATCGCAACCCCATGCTGGAGACCGTCTGCAAAGTCTTTATTAAATAGAGCAGCTCCTGAGCGAGCCTCGTCTAACCGCTTTTGGACAGGCATTTTACCTGATTGAGCAGCATCATCTCTAAAATTATAAGCTCCAGTTAACACACCTTTTTGATCATGATAAGCCTCAGAAGGATACCAAATCTGCGTGATTGGGTGGTCAGTCCAAGATATTCCCCCATAGATGGGTACAACGCCTACTTCAGACTCATCAGCAGTTAGTACTAGACGCTCGGTATTATCATCATCGTCTTCAACCTGGGTTTTGAAAGGCTTTCCTTGCCATAGGTCGCGATCTGCTTGCCAACCAACCTTGGTGGTGCAAGCTAGAAATCGCTGGGTTTCCTCTTCATTAGCCTGGGTTGAGTAGACAGCTTGGAGTGCCTCCTTGAAGGGCTGAGAAAAACCACTCTCTTTTTTCAGATCCTGTAATTCGGGGGATAGGATTTTTTCCAAAAAGGGAATGGCAGCATTACTAAAGCAATAGTCGGCTCGAAAGGGAGTCTCATGACCATCAGCCTGGATCACAAACTGCTTGGTTTGTGAGTCATAGTCGATGCTGGTGACAGGGCTATTAAGATGCACTACCCCACCACGAGCTGCAACCTGCTGAGCAAAAGCATGCTGAACTTGATCCATACCTCCAATGGGCTGGAACAGAGTTGGTTGCCAAAGAAAATCAACAGGTTGATAAAGGCTGGTCTTTTTCCAAAATTCTGATGCTAATAATTGATTGAGCTGAAACGTTGCTTCAATCTTACCAGGTCGAACCCCTGGCAACTCAGTAAAACCTGCACGGTCGGACGCATTCTCATCGTCATCTTGTCCAGGTTTGTCGGAACCAGCGACATAATCTCCCTCTGGGATAAGATCGCCAAAGGTCACCATCAGGGATTTCAGTTGCTCCACCCGCTCTGCCTTATTCTCGCAATCTCCCAGCAATTGCTCGGCATTTTGAAAAACCATTTGAGCCACCCAGCCTCGGGTATTGTGCTCGAGACGACGGTAAGCAACTGGGTTATTTCCATCAGGACCATCGGACATTTGGACTAAGTTAGAGCCACTGTTCATGACATAAATCTCTACTGGAACCCCGAAACGCTTGAGGTAGTTAAGTAAACGCTTGTGGCTGGAAGGAATTCGACCAGGACCTGCATTGAGATAGGGTTCATGATCGCCGAGGGGACGCTCAAACCTTACAACTTGGGTGTCGCCGCGAGAACTATAGAGATCGCTATTCTGGTCTTCAGTCAAAGTATCACCAGTCCTGAGACTTAAGCATCGCCCTCCAGTGCGCTCCCCAGCCTCTAGGATGGTGACTTTAACGTCACTGTTGCGGTCTAGGATCTCGAAAGCAGTGGTCAGTCCACCCACCCCAGAACCAATAATCACAATCTGCTTACCATTAAGACTATTTTGCTCAATCGTGCAGGGATCATAGGTGACCTCCATCTGTTTATTAGTCGCATCATCCAGAGCAGCCCAAGCTCGGGCAGATCGGAAACGTTTTAGATACTCACGACGACTGATAGATTCAGGCATAGGAAACTCCTAATAAAGTTATGAGCTGAAATTGAAGATTATTAACAGGATTAAATGTATCTAAAAAATCATCAATTGTTATCTAAATT
The DNA here is from genome assembly GCA_039180345.1 of Cyanobacteria bacterium P01_G01_bin.39. Taxonomy (GTDB): domain Bacteria; phylum Cyanobacteriota; class Cyanobacteriia; order Cyanobacteriales; family Xenococcaceae; genus Waterburya. Next base: position 30,037 of record JBCDDK010000041.1, read on the forward strand.
ACATTTAAATTAGTGACGTGATTCAAGCGTATGTTTCACAAAATACTTACTTCTTTTAATAATCATTTTCAGCAAGGCAAAATCAACTAAAGTTGATTTTGCCTTGCTTAATATCAGAAATGTTGAATTTAAATACAAAACTTCACGTTTTTAGTTAGATTGCTCCTGCTAACAGTAAAATTACCACAAAAAGCTCATCTGCCCAAACCAATTTATATAGCTCACTTTCTCATTCATAAATGATTGAAGATAACGAAGTTTATCTAATGCTTTAGAGCCTATTTTTGGTAAGTTTTTTGACAAACTCTTTATTCCTAATATATACACAGATATACAAATAAGCATCAATAATATTCCACAGATTAAAGAAAGCTTTCAAACAATGGCTAACCTCTACATAGCACTCTAATACCAGAGAAATGAGTGCTGTTTATCTATTCTTCTGAGACATCTGACTTACTGCCCTGTTGTTGCTTAATTAGCTCTAAGAGACTTGCATACTCTTGTTGTTCAGGATAATACTCAACTAGTTTTTCTAAAGTAGGAACTGCTTTTTCAGGTTGACCTGTTTGCAGATAAATTTCGGCTAGTCCATTAAGAGCAGTAAAGTTCTGTGGTTCTCGTGCCAAAACTTTTTCATAGCCTCCTATCTGTAGCTGAATTTGTTCTTCCACCGAAGGAGTTGCTGCTGAATTTTCAGAGTTAGGGGCATCATAATCATTCTGACTAAAAACGCTGCTTAAAGCGATCGCTAGAGTTGAACCAGCAAAGCCTATTCCTAAAATTAAGGTAACAATTCGTGAGAGGGTTTTGTTTTTTTTGTTCTTCTTTTTCTTATTGCTCATGATGTCCTATTTTTTAACGTAAATGTCGTGCAGAATTCCCCACTCTTCTACAAGGTGCGGGATGAATGCCCGATCAAGAAATAAACTGCGAAGCATCCACCTATTCTTTCCCGCCCGATTGATTATCAATATACTGCCTGATGACTTTTAACGGTGCACCACCGCAAGAAATAATGCACTTCGAGTCATGCCACAATTTAGCATTTTTGCCCCAGTAGTGTTGAGCTATTTCCTGGGGGTATTTTTTCCTCAAAATCCTACTACTTGTGGACTTGAGAGAAGACACCAGATTAGAAATATTGTTATTTGGATGTAAGTCAATGAGTAGGTGCAAATGGTCGGCTTCACCTTCGCAATTGGACAAAATTGAGGAGTTAGATTCAAGTACCCTTTGAAATACGTCTTTAGCGTCTTCAATCATCGCTTTAGTCAATACTTTGCGACGATATTTAGTTACAAATATGACGTGCAAGTGAATAGAAAAAACAGAGTGTGAAGCTTTCCTTAACTTAGTTGACATGGCAGCGCCTGATTATGTATTATTTGTCTCATCGACTGAAACAGTAAATCTATTAAATCACAGATGACAATTAGAAGATATACATTTCGACTGTACCCAAACAAGATTCAGGAAAGAGAATTGTTTGCTGCTCGTCGTCTTTATTGTTATCTCTATAATGCCTGTATTGCTCATCGACGTTTTGAATGGAAAAGACACCAGAAAACTGTTAACTATTTTCAGCAGCAAAACTGTTTGCCAGCATTCAAAAAACAGTGGGTTGAGTTTGCCTATCTGCATTCTCAAGCTTTACAGTCAACAGTAAAAAGGGTTGATTTGGCTTACAATTCCTTCTTTAAAGGATTAAGAGGCTTACCAAAATTTAAGTCCATTAGGAATTATTCAGGATGGACATATAGCTCTAGATCTGGATGGGAAGCCAAGACTAATGGTAAACATGGTGCAGTTACTCTTAATGATTTAGGCATAACTCTAAAAATGAGAGGACAAGCAAAATCTTGGGTAACTCCAACTACTTTGACTATTGTTTACAAACCAAGCAAAAAACAATGGTTTGCTAGTTTTACTTGTAATGTTTCTGTCTAATCCGCGAAGTTTGGTTCTCTTTCAGATTTGAAATATGAGTCAATAGTTGCTTTTGATTTGGGTACTGCTACTGCTATCACTTGCTTTGATGGCAAAGAATTCGAGGAAATATCCAATCCTCGTTTTACTCAAGTAGCACAAAGCCTCCTCAAGCAAAAGTCAAAAAGACTCAGAAGAAAACGCGCACCTAATCGAAAGAAAGGTATTAAAGCCTCTAATCATTGGAAAAAAGAGCAAAGACAAGTATCAAAATTACAGCGCAAAGTAGCATTGCAACGTGCCGATTGGCAACACAAAGTTACATCAGATATAGCAAGTCGTCATGACATCGGTGTAACAGAAAAGTTAAATACTAGAGGCATGACTCGCAAGGCAAGAAAAGGTAGCAAAAGAAAAAAACAGAAAGCAGGACTCAATAAGTCTATACTTTCTGTTGGCTTCGGCACTCTCAACAAAATGATTTCTTACAAGATTGAAGCTAAAGGTGGTTTGTTGCTTCAATTAAACACGCCGAAGGTTAAACCCAGTCAACGCTGCCCTAAATGTGGAACTGTGCATAAGGACTGGGCTAATTTATCCAATCGATATCATATTTGTGATAGCTGTAATTTTGAAATTGAACGTGACCGAGGTTCTGTACTTGTCATATATAACGTTGCTAAAAATCAGCAACAGGGGTGTGGGACGCATCTCTTAGACAGTGGATGTCTAAGCTCTACTTCCTTGACTAGTCAGCGTAAGCATACTGGCTCGATGAAGCAACTTGGGCAAATGAAGCGTCAAAAATCTCGACTTAGTACCGAGGAGTTGGAAACCCCAACTTCAAGCGTCAGCTAAGTTGCGGTAGTTCATCCTGCCATAATTTCAAACCAGAGAAAGCTAGTATAGCCTCCTGTAAATCCCAACCAACAAAGAATTGTGATTACAAACGAGCAAAGCCAACGATTACAGCCTAGCAATTGTAAGTCCAACTTGAGCAAAAAAACTGCTGCAACCAAGATTGCTAGCCGTGCAAAGTAATCAATCCGCTGTACTAAAATAGCAAAGGCAAAAGCACCAATAAAAATTGAAATAAAAGCTCTAGTATCAGATTTTAACCAGCTATCTAGACCGACTGTCAAGAGAGACACTGGAGAAGTGAAAGCGACTACTAGTAGTACGATTCCTGCCACTGCTGCCCCATAAAAAATTCCGAAACGATCCATTTCAGGTGCAGAATTAAAAAGATTGCCATCAAAGCTTGCAATCCAAGAGCAATACATCCAGCCTTCTAGGCTATAGGTTATCAGTAAAAGTGAGAGAGAAAATATCAGAGAAAGTCTAGAATTCCTGTTGATTCGAGCCATAGATATAATTATAGGTAACTGATAATCGATAAGAGGCGTAGGGAAAGTAAAGTCACCAATAGCGCAATCACTTCCGTCGCTTCAAACCTATTATCAATTACCTACTAAGCATTGACCTCAATCAACACCAACAATTGAACTAATTCATCAACTAATTCAATCTAAGCCATACTCTGGATGATAAAGTCAAAGTAAGGAGCTGCTTCTTGGGCATCTTCTTTACTCAGAAGATCTATGGCCGCATTTTTCAGACAGCGAATGGCATCAGCCATCCCTGGCACAGGAACTTCCAGAGAATTGTACATTTCTCTTACCCCAATCAAACCCGATTTTTCAATCGGGTCTTTATCTCCCGCCATAACACCATAGGTCACAAGGCGTAAATACCAACCAAAATCTCTGAGGCATTGATTATACTGTTTTTGACCAGAGGCATTGCCCCCCGCCGAACGATATTCAGGGTGCATCTTAAATAATTCTTTGCCTGCTTGGTCAACGATTTTCTTTTCGTTGTTTGCCAAAGTTTCGGCAATGCGGACTCGTTTTTCCCCTGTGGTTAAAAAGTTTTTGATGCCTTCTAGTTCTCCGCTACTGGGGTAGCGCAGTTCGTCATCTGCTCTAAGAATGACTTGACTAACTATGCTCATAATATCTGAATCAGTTTAATTAACTTTAATAATCTTAGTATCTCAACCAAGAGAAATCATTGACGGGAGAAATTCTGAGAAAATTCCAGTCTAATATGGATATTTCTTTACTGATAGAATCACACCTGATCCGATCTTCATTTCACTCCCATGTTGGCAATATATTGCCATTCCTTGGTAGACAACGGCTGCTCTACTAAATCAATCTTAAAAATTGAGATAGCAGCTTGAGTTAAACTAGAAACTATTTTACCAGTGAGAAGGTTATCAGGATATAGGGTTGTCCGAGCCTTCAGTGATGGAATTCCCTCTAACAAATTCTGGCTAAATTCAGTTTTAAATACCTGCTGATAAAGCTGCCGATCAACATTTAGCATCATTGAGCCATGCTGTAGCACTGTATTGCCTCGACGCAACTGTGCGCTACCAATCATTTTGACCCCCTTTGCTGCTACCAGGTCTGCACCCGTGGCAGTGGTAAAACAGTTGGGATGTTGAGCATACTCTTTGGTTGCTGTACCGTAATTTAAATTAATACCGAGCGATCGCCAGCCGCTAATTAAAAATTGACATATTTGTTTATATACATCGAGGCGTTTTCCAGGAGGAATTGAAGTCACAATGGCATAGGTTAGATCTCCCTGGTGCAATACAGCCCTACCCCCTGTAGGGCGGCGCACAATATCTATAGCTTGATCTTGCCAGGTCAAATTATGCCAAAACTGGGGATAATCATGTTGATGATAGCCTAGTGAGATTGCTACAGGTAGCCAAGTATAAAATCGTAGTGTCGGCGGATGTTTACCTTGGCGATGCTGCTCTAACAAATAGCGATCAATTGCCATCTGCATCTTGCCTGATGCTGCAATAGTGGGAATATAACGCCAGTGATTCATTAATTTGCTCTGCTCATTCAAGACCCCCCGAATTCTTCTTGCAAAGCATCATCATTATCATCAGCCAGATTAGCAACTAAGGTTATCAGGCGCGAAATCTCTCCAGGATACATATCAGCCACGGTACGCTGTGCCGAAATCATTACTTTGTTGTCATGAATGCTATAACAGGTCTCAAAAGTACCACTCCAATTCATTTCTAATAGGCGACGCATCAATCCAGGTTCATCCTTAGCGGGTAGCTGCAATAAGCTTGACCAAACAGTTAGTAGATCGTCGTCGCTTTCTCCAGTCAGTTGGACAAATACTTCTACGCTGCCATATTGAAACTTCCATAAGCTAACCTCATCGGTATGACTAACCATAGCAGTGTCATCCTGATCGAGACTAGAAATTACGGTTTCGATAACTTCAGTGTGAGTCGAATTATCTTCAATTAATTCTTCTACTGCCTGGGCTGTATCTACTTCTAAATTAGAAATTTGGCTAACCATAATCTTGCTTCCTATAGTTAAATTAATGCCGACATGGTGAATTTAGCATTAAGTATGAATAACTGCTAGTATCACACCCATTAATCTTAACGTTGTTAGTTTTAAATTTAAGCCAAATTAAATGCTATTGGCGATCACTTCTGCATCGTTATCTATCAACTATTACCGTAATCTAATGTCAGTCTTCAGAGACGGCTAAGAAAAATCTGCAAAAAAGTTTAAGAAAGCTGGTACATTTGAGTATGGATAGATATGGTTTTGCATTAATAAACCTTTTAAATAAATTAATAGCTTTAACGGAGATAGAATTATGGACTGGCGTGTAATAGTAGTAGTAGCACCTCTAGCGGTTGCTGCTAGTTGGGCTGTATTTAATATTGGTAGTGCAGCTTTAGCACAAGCGCAAAAATACTTCAATAAAGAAAGCTAAACAACAAAGCTCTCATAATTATCATACCGACTAACGCAGATATTGCTTAGTCGGTTTTTTTAGTGTAGCCCTTGCTCAAATTTAGGGATTGGGGATTGGGGATTGGGGATTGGGGATTGGGGATTAGGAATGGTTGTGCTAAGTTTTTTGTTTCATTACTGCTTCCAAGTACCCTAGTTGGTTATTCGTAGTCAACATTTTTAGATTTCGTATTAAATCTTTTGGTTGTGTTTCATATTAATACGGAGTAAAGTTTAGCTAATAATTAATACTTTTTTTTAATTTGTTATCAATTTTTTTAGCCCACATTCCGCAGACGCTATAGGTAGAGGAAAAGAACATAAATACGCTCATCCTGTAGAGTAGTTAATATGTATTGATCACTATCTGTAGATTAGTACAATTAAATTACTCTATCTATGGTGGTGATGTGCGGAAGGTCAGTTTTTAGGAAAAGTGAAACGAAAAAATATTAGCACTAATAATTCCTGGGAAAATACGATCGGATATTCCAGGGCTGTCAAAGTTTGCAGCTACGTTTATATTTCTGGGACTACCGCTACTAATGAGCAAGGAAGAATTGTAGGATTGGGAGATCCTTATCTGCAAACTAAGCAAATTCTAAAAAATATTGAGTCAGCTCTCAATCTAGCGGGAGCTAGTTTAGAAGATGTTGTGCGCACTAGGATTTACGTCACCAATATTGACCGCTGGAAAACAATTAGTAAGGCTCATTGCGAGGTATTTGTCGAGATTCGCCCTGCCAGCAGTATGGTAGAAGTTAATCGTTTAATTGCACCAGGGATGCTGGTGGAAATTGAAGCTGATGCCCTGATTACTGAAAAAGCTAATTAATACCTCGACAGTAATTAGCAGGGCAACAAGCATAGTCTAAATAACGCTAATGAGATGATCTAGCCACCGAACAAAGCGCCGATCGCTTTACCCATATTTTCGGGCTGCATGGCGGCAGTAGCGGCAGTGGGTTCATAACCACAATGCACCATACAGTCTTGGCATTGAGGATTGCCACTTTCCTTACCGTAATTGCTCCATTGAGTTTGATTGATCAATTCTTTATAGCTGGAGAAATGACCTTCATTCAGTAAATAACAGGGCTTTTGCCAACCCAAAACGCTGTAACTAGGACTGCCCCAAGGAGTACAGTCAAACTCCTTGTCTCCCATCAAAAACTCTAGAAATAGAGGATTGTGATTAAAATTCCACTTTTTACGACCAGATTTCCAAGGAGCTAAAATCTCTCTAAACAAGGCTTTGGTTTGCTCACGCTTTAAGAAATTTTCCTGATCAGGAGCCCATTCATAGCTATAGCCAGGAGAAACCATCATGCCATCTAAATTAAGGGTGTCTAGATAGTCAAAGAACTCCTGCATCTGGTTAGGATCTGCTCCTTCAAATACAGTTGTATTAGTAGTTACCCGAAATCCCTGTTGTTTTGCCGCTTTGATTGCTGCGATCGCTTTATCAAATACTCCCTGGCGATCAACGCACTGGTCATGCTGTTCTCTTAGCCCGTCTAAATGAACGCTAAAAGTGAGATAAGGTGAAGGTTTAAACTTACTCAGGCTTTTCTCCAGCAATAAGCCGTTAGTACAGAGATAGATAAATTTCTTGCGCTGGATTAGTCCCTCAACAATCTGCTCGATTTGGGGGTGCAACAGGGGTTCTCCCCCAGGAATTGAGACTACTGGAGCGCCGCATTCTTCTACCGCAGCAAAACATTCTTCGGGGGTTAAGTTCTGTTTTAATATTTCTGGTGGGTGCTGAATCTTACCACAGCCAGAACAGGCTAAATTACAGCGAAACAGTGGTTCTAGCATTAACACTAAAGGAAAGCGCTTCTTACCCATTAACCGCTGGCTAACAAGGTACTTTCCCACCGCGATCGCTTGTTGAAGTTGAACTGCCATGTTTTGTCTCCTCAAACACACCTAAATCTCTTTCGAGTCATTGTAGTATGCTTTTTGATAATTAGGCTGAATTCAACATAAGAAATTATTTGCTCATTGTTGATTGTTGATTGTTGATTGTTGATTGTTCACTGCTCATTGTTTAGAGCCAGTTACCAATCAACACAAAAGGAGCCCAGTAATAAGGATGACGATATTGAGAATCGGATTCAGCCAATAAGTCTAGCTGTGCCTGGCGTAATGCTCTGGCTTTGCTAATTTGAGTATCGTTAGCTAAATTACTGTAAAACTTACCCATCAGATTAGCCGTTGCCTCATCGTTAGCGCCCCACAAGGTAGCGATGGTACTACGGGCGCCAGCTCTTACGGCTACCCCAGCCAAGCCCAGAATCGCCTCACTGTCGCCTTGGGCGGTGTTGCAAGCACTCAAAACTAATAGTTCAATTGGTTGAGAACGTTTAATACTGCCTGCTCGCAGTAGGTTATCAAACTGATTGACATTGATTAAGGGATCACCTTCTTCAGCCCCACTCAAGATAAAGGTTTGCTCGGCGGTAGAGCCGAATTGACCGTGAGTTGCCAGGTGGACTACGGGAAAATCAGATTCTTGCAATTTCTGCTCTAGACTAGCTCCCGTGAACTCTTGATTGAGCAATATTTCTGATTTGTCAAAAATCTGTTTTATGGTTTTTAGCTCATCTTCTACTTTAGGAATTGCGGGAAAACGATATGCGGGAAAATCACTAGTAACACCCGCTGCTAAAACTTTAATCGGCTGTCTTTGCAGTGGTTGAGGCGAGGTTAGCTGTAATCCTGAGGTCAGAGCAATATTGTAATCCTTTTCGATCAGATACTTCTGTTGCTTCTGGTCATACAGTAAGGACATGGGAATATTACGCAAAGAACCATCCAAGACAAACACGAGGGTTTTGACGCCGCTAGCCTGTAAATCTGCTTCGGCAGGTTCAATCAACCAGCGATACATTTCTGAAGCGAGGGGTAATATATCCTGCTTCAAAGATTCTTCTTGGGATAATTTGAGCTGTTTTAATTCTGTGTCTGCGTTGGGAGTCCCCCGTACCCCACGAATCGCCTCAGCAAAGCCAGGATTGGTAAGAGAACGACGACGAAGTTGTTTAATCGTAGTATCTACTTTTTCTTGAGTCAGATCAGGAGTCGTATAGTGGCGCAGAGGTTGTCCAGGGAGAGTTAGAATTACTTCCAAACGATCCTGAAGCAGAATCGGGTAAATTACCGCGGCATTGAGGTCTACATCATCGATCGCGACTGGAGTTTCCGATACTTGGGAACAGGGATCGCGGAAGAAATTATCTAGGGTAGCTACCTGTAAAGATTCTAAAACATCCCGAGCCTTTACTAGCTGGGGGGTTGATGGTTCTTCTTGAAGCAGAAGACTGATATAGTCCCGAAAGATTGGTTCGACGGGGGTAGTGGCTAAATCACTCCGTAAGGCTTTAATAGTGTTAAAAGAGGTTTCGTAAGCCACTAATGCTGGCTCCCGTTTACCTTGAGCAGCCATAATGTGACCCAATTGGGCATTCCAGCGATAGGCAATTTCAGGATACTCGGCAGTAGGTGCTAGTTGCAGTGAACCTTCAGTAAGGCGACGTGCCTCGCGGTACTGCGATCGCTGTTCATAAAGCAGACCCAGATAGCCCATGGCTTCTGCCTCAGCAGTGACATTATTAATCTTGCGTGACTGCTTGATTGCCAGGGCGAGAATGTCGGCAGTATCACGATCTTGTCTACCACTACGAATTAAGCTTTTTGCCAAGTTAATCCGTCCGTAAATTCCCGCACGGTTTGGCGGCAGATTCTTAACTTCAGGTTTAATCGCCGCAATCTCTTGCTCTATTTGGGAAGGAAGTTGCTGGGATAATTCTTGCTCTAGACGAGCTGAACCTGTGGCGATATCGTTGAGAAAATCTTGATCACTAATTTCTAATGAATCAAAGTTGCGATCAAGATCGCCAATTGCTCCTGACCAAAATTCTTGGATGTCTAGGAGTAAACTAAGACGATTAAGTTTAGCCTTCAGACTATCTAGTTGCTCTGGTGCCACCACTGCTGCTTGATTGTAATAATCTAAAGCTGGTTGATAAGAAGCCAAAGCCGATTGGGCTGTTCCTCCCGAATTAACAATGGCATCGAGTACCACTGTTTGGGGCGCAAATTGATTTTGCTGCTCAATAGCGATCGCTCTTTGAGCATTACCCAAACTGAGCAAGGTAGCCGCCTTTTGACTAGGATTATTTAGTTTTTCTGTACTAACTAAACTCAATTCTAAAGCTCTATTGGCGACTCGGGGATAGCCACTAGCGCGGAGATAATCACCAAAACGAAGCAATCCCTGTACTTTATCTCTCTCATCAGGCTGTTGGTTAATTGCTTCTACCGCAGGTAGTAATCTGGCTTCTGCCGCTTTGGTTTTGGGAATAATGCCTGATAGCTGGGGTTCTACTACCTGTGCTTCTTCAATGATTGCCCCACAGCTAGTTTTGTCCGTTAACTCAAAGGCTTTTAATAAACTAGCGCAAGACTGGTCGTATAGTCCTAGAGCTTGTTCGGCAGTTGCCATATTGAGAAAGCTCTCTCTTTTACCCCCCTGGTTGCCAGCCTCAGCGTATGCCACTGCTGACTCTTGCCAGGTGGCAATTGCTTGGTCTAGTCTGCCCGCTTCATAGTATTGTCTGCCCTGCTGTGCCAAATTCGCAGGTGGAGGGGATGCTTTAGCAGAATCATTATTATGCTGGGATAATGCTGGTAACGAGATTGTTAAAGTGATGCCAATACTCACCAAAAGCATAAAACTTAGGGCATTATAACGGCTTCGGTTTAGCAAATTAAGCTTAACCCGATTACTTAGTAACTTTGATATGATGTTCATAGCTAGATCTGATGGCGTAATCTGAAATTTAGGATTTAAAAAGGAAAATATTCTAAGGAAAAGTAAACTCCTTCCTCTTGTAGACTGTCACCGCTGTCGTCTACCTCTATTAAGGGAATACCGTAATCTATTCGCGCACTTAAGGTTTCAATTAAATCTAATTTTAGACCCACTCCTAATGATACAAGGGTATCCTCTTCAAAATCTCTTGCATCAGAATTACTCCAGGCAGTACCAAAGTCCACAAATGGAACCGCAGCTAGGCTATTGCGATTGTTATCCCAACGATAGAAAGGAATTCTGACCTCTGCCGAAGCAAACACACCGCTATCTCCTAGTAAAACGTCTTGGCGATAGCCCCTAACACTTTGCACACCGCCAACACTAAAGGTTTCTAGGGGAACTAGATCATCACCCGAAATCTGGATATCAGAACGCAGCAAAAGATTGATATTAGAACTGGACTGGAGTTGTCTTAACCACTGCACCTGTCCTCGCCAAGCAACAAATATGGCATCGGGTTCACCTTCGTTGACCGTCGCATCAAAAATATCCACTCCGACACTGAACTGCGATCGCGCTGCTAAAACACTGGTACGAGTACGTTTTGTCCAGTCTTGAAAGAATCTTAGAGCAGAAATCTTGGTTTCTCCATCCTCATCGGCACCAGGAGAAAGATCGGGGAAGGGTTCATCGAGTAAGGTTACTTCATTGGTTTGGCGAGAAAATTCAAACCCGACTGCTACTTCTTCAGTTGATTCGGCACTGGCTGTCTGTAAAACTGGCTGTCTGATGGTGAACTCGATTTCATCAGTCTCTGAATCGATATCAAGATCATCAAAATCATCTTCGATAATCTGACTGTCGATCAAGCGATAGCGGAAGCCAAGGGTCCCATCGAGAGAATTGAAGGGAAAGCTATAGCTGGTATCGAAATCGTTACTGCCATCGGTATTTTTATAGACAAAGCTAAAGCGGTCGGCAAAACCTAAAACATTGTTATGATTGAGTTCTAGACCGCGCTGGAAAGTTCCAACGCTAGGAGTACGACTATTATTGACAAAAAACACTGGGTCAAAACCATTTTCCTGATTGACCGCTACGTCCAACAGCCAGCGATCTCGACTTCTGCCCACAGACAGTTCGGCATTGAGACTTTCTATTAAGGGGTTGAGCTGCAATAACTGTAATGCTTCCTGTAACTCCTCAATATTCAAAGGAGATTTAGCACCCCTTCTCAGGCGAGAGCGAATATAGTTCTCCCGCAAACGACCATCAACATTGACGTTGATTGTATCAATTTGCCCTTCAATTGCCCTGAGAGTGATCACTCCCTGGTTAATATCCTGAGACGGGATAACCACCCCTGAATTGATATAGCCGTTATCGGTATATAGCTTAGTTAACTCAGTCTCTAATTCCAATAAGTCGGCAAAAGTTAAAGAGCGATCGCGATATTTTTTAAAGACGGCGGCAACTTCTGCTTCATCTAAAACGGTGTTACCTTCTAACTTAAATTCCTTAACTTCAAACTCTACCTCCGACTCAGGTATATCCCCTGCTGGTGACTCGTTGGGTACCGAATCGAGGAAATCCTCCACAGGAGGTAACGGCGTAATCCTTGGTTTTTGTTCTCTGCCAGGTAACGGGGTCGGTGGCACGCTATCAAGACCTCCCCCAGACGGCAATTGCGGAGTTTGAGCAACAGAAAATGCAGCAGAAGGGTTGCCTTGAGCAGGGCGTTGTCCCGCAACTAGCAATGCTACAATCGAAATATAAAATAATCTAAATAGCCAAAGCTGCGGAGATAATCGAAAGTTATTCATAAGCGGTTTTATTTAAGCAGTCAGAAACCTGAGCAAACGTCTAGTTTTCAACTATTATTGGGAGCTGATTTCAGCGCCTTACTTTAGCCAAGTTCAAGCTGACAAAGAGATAGAGATCGATCTCAACCTGTTGATTGCCCAGAGTGACATTGTCACTTCTGTTGCTACACAGATCAAAATCAATTCAATAAGCTTACTACGATTGCACTTCAGATGATTATTCTTAAGATTTTTACTATTATTGCCAAGATTTAAATTCGCCAAAACCCTTGATTTATCTACGTTTCTCTTGATCAAGGATTATTAAAGTTTTGCAACAAAATTCAGTTAACTTATTACTTAAGTTCCTTATCTGAGAATTACACTAAGCAGATGTCCTTGATCAGGATGGCGATCGCGAGAGTATTTTAGTAGACTTCTTGTAATCATCATCTAATTGCTTATTAAGAACGCTTGGTGTGAACTAGCTTCGTTGAAAGGTTGTTAGTTCATAGCCATTAGCCATTAGCCATTAGCCATTAGCTTCTAATAGTCGTTCAAAGTCTAACTGTATAGATTTAAAGTCACCTAATTCCTTCGTTTATAACTTGTCCATTTGGTTATTTTAATTCACACTAAACGTTAAGAGGTAATATAGTAACCTTAAGTCATTAATTACATTATTACGTTAAAGAAGCAGCCAGACCTAACTCTCCTTGGATTTTTTTTCCAACCTAAAAGCATCATCAAAAGCTATATTGGAACAACGTGAGTTCGATGAAATAACAGAAAAAAAAGCTGAGATTTAAACTCAAAATAAACATTATTTGAGTATCTCAGCTAGTTCTATAATTTCAATTAACAATAAAAATAAGTAGATAATTGTTGTTGATTAAATTTAGCTATAACTAAACCATCAAAAAATCAATATTAGTCAAAGGCAAACCAGAATCCAATTGCGCTAGCTCAACCTTAGCCATGCTGCCCACGCCATCCTCGTCATAAAACAATTCGCCACTACCCGAATTATAAATCAGGCGATGAGCGTTAGTTGTTGCACTACTGCCAATAGTAAACATCTGGGAACTAACTAGACCTGGGTTGGGAATACCTGGAAAATTAGAAGCCACAAAGACAAAAGTATCTTCCTCGATGGAGAAATCACTAATAACTTCCGCTCCCTCATTAGTGCTACCAAAGACAAAACTATCAAATTGAAGGTCAACATTACCTGTATCTAGAAGGCTTATAGCACCCAAAGCTCGACCGTCTAAATTTTTTTGCTGGTTGCTAGAAGTAACTCTAATATCGGTTTGGTATTGGACAATAGGATCTTTTAAAAAGAGATTATGAGCAGCAGTAAGCACGTAGTTGGGACTAATAACTACTCCCGTACCAATACTAGGTCCAGCTACTCTAGTTTCGTCTTTAAATATACTATCTATTGCCACAATAGAAGGCAAAGGCGCTTGTGTTATTCGTCCTGGAACGTCAAATCTGTCAACAACTCGGCGCTGGTCTTGTCCGACGATAGGCATCTTAATTTTCTCCTGAATTTGAATTGAATTAGAAATCGTTAGTTTAAAGGCAAAGGTTCGATACAGATTCTCTGGGAGTCATCGTGTTTTTGCGTAAACAAAAAGCCATTTTGCACCTCACCTTTAGAGACTGTTCGTTTTGTAATTAAATGAGCATTAGCATTTTCATCCAGGCTAAATACCTCGATAAAGCTGAGGTACACATTGTCTAAACTAGGTCTCATCACTGCTAGGATGTTTCCGCTCAAAGATACCTTTCCAAAGCTTCCAATCACATTGGTCGCACCAGTTTCTAGATTTCGGATTAGTGTCATGAACCATCGAGGACTAGAAGCAAACGGGTAATTAAGTCCATCAGAACCAACTACAGCAAACTGTTGAGAAATTGCTAGCGTACGTCCCAGCCCCGTATCTTCGACAGATAATTCGATTGGTTCGGCTTCGGGTCGAGCTAAATCGAACAAGTAAGCTCCACCTGCTTCGTTTTCTGATAAATAACCAACTAAAAGTGAGTTTCCATCTAAAGCAACCATTTTGTATACACCGTTGCTGCCGAAGACTCTTTTTCCCATATCAGGCAAGATAAACTGCTCGATCTTTCCTTGGCGAAGCAGATTAAAACGCACTCCATTTGATTCTGGTTCTGGTTCTGCAAGTAGATCGATTTGTCTTAATGGTGTTTCTGTCTTGAGGTTAGTTAGATATCTCCAGTACAAATATTGAGGTATTCCTTCTTCGAGAGATTGAGACCTGCCTTTTTTATACCACTCTGGATTCATGGTTTTAGCGGAGATGGTTAGTATATCCCCATCTAACTCTAGATTCGTTCCAAATGGTGCGCTATACCACGGACCTAAAGCTAAATCGGCTGGAGGCAAAATCTCTCTTGCTTTTTGCCATTGACCAGAATCGTCAGGAGTATAAAGATTGACTTTATTTCTCATGCCGTCACTGATAGCTAAATATTTATCGTTGATAGCTATACTTCGACCAAATGTTCCAGTAGCATCGGCATCTGCTTCTATACAAAATTGTTGGGGGTTAGGCATAGTTATTTGCGTTGTTAATACTACTCCCATGATAATTAGAAACGATATTAAGCTTTTGAATAATGTTTGATATTTAAACTTGATAATCACCTCTTAAGTCAAGGTAAATCGTTGTCTATAACAGAAATAAAATATTACCCAAAGCTGTTATTTTGAAGTGATAAATATAATTAATAGATTGTATGTGATTCAAATCAATTAGCAAAGTGACTTAAATCATCGACTTGAATTAAATCTAGCAGTAGAAAAAATATATCTCATCGTTATATACACTTAGCTTTCAAATATATAACCAATAGTTATTTTAAATTCTTAAGTGTTTTCAATTAAATAAATTATGCAATTAAGCAGAAATGTTGAATCTAGCGACAAAACTTCACATATTTAGTCATAAGATTCCTGTAATCACTATTTTTCACCAAGAAAAGCTCATACGATATGCGGAGAACTATGCGCCTTTCTAAACCAGTTTATACAGCCAACTTTCTCGCTTATAAACAACTGAAGATAGTGAAGTTTATCTAATGTTTTGTTTCCTATTTTTTTAGTAATTTCTGTTTGCCGCAAAATTATATATCCAATTAAACAACTATACGCCTGGTGTGAATTAAAATGACCAAATATATCAACCATAAACTAAGGGCTTACATAGCTCTAGATCTAGAATAGTTAACCTTTGAATACTAATAGAATCTGAAAAAGCGCACCCCCGACGCGGATTTTAAATCCGCTTGTCGCGGGAGCAAGAAGCTAAAGGCTAAAGGCTAAAGGCTAAAAGCTACTAATAAATAAACCTTTCTACGAAGCTAATTCACACTAAGCGTACTATATATTTGCATGGCAATACTATTGTCATTTTTGGTAATTAGTTGGTCTAGTTTTAAGTGCATCTTGAGGAACTTCCAGAGAGTTTCTATTGCCCAATGCTTTCGTGCTTATTTCTCCAATTTCTGAGTTACTAAATTCAGCTAGACTTAAATTTCTAGCTAGTCTAGGGTGCGTAATATCAGTTAGTAAGAAGCAGCAAATCATCTATTAACTGTTCGATAATAGCTATCTACCGTATTACTTAACAGCATTGCCACCGTCATCGGACCAATGCCCCCTGGTACGGGAGTAATATAGCTAACCACCTCTGAAACTGACTCAAAAGAAACATCCCCAACTAATTTAGACTTACCCGCACTAGTTGTGATGCGATTAATTCCTACATCAATCACTACAGCCCCAGGTTTGACCATCTCGCGGGTAATCATTTGAGGTTTACCTACTGCCGCCACAATAATGTCTGACTCTCGGCACACTGCACCGAGATCTTGGGTACGGGAGTGAGCCATTGTTACCGTAGCATTCTGTTCCAATAACATCAGGGCAATCGGTTTTCCCACCAAAATACTTCTGCCGATTACTACAGCCTTCTTGCCTTCAAGGTCGATATTGTATTGCTGCAACAGCCGCATCACGCCAGCGGGGGTACAGCTACGCAAGCCAGCTTCACCACGGACTAGCTTGCCCAAATTAACTGGGTGTAACCCATCAGCATCTTTCTCAGGATCGATACAATGTAGTAAAGCGATCGCATCTAGGTGGTGCGGCAAGGGTAGCTGAACTAAAATTCCGTCTACTCGCTCATCTTGATTTAGTTGAGCAATTACCTGTTCTAATTCTGCTTGGGTAGTATTAGCTGGAAAATGTTGTCCCAGGGAGACAATGCCTACTTTTTTACAGGCTTTTTCTTTATTACGGACATAAACCGCGCTAGCGGGGTTATCTCCCACCATTAACACAGCTAAACCAGGAGGACGTCCTATTTTTGGCTCTAACTCAGCAATTTTAAGAGCTAATTCTGACTGAATCTTATTAGCGAGAGCTTTACCATCTAATAGACAAGGAGTTGAAGCAGACATAGGTAAGTTTAATAATTAAAAAAGTTAAGCTGGATGCTAATAATTGGCAAAGAAATATCCAATGTTAATTTCTAGTTTAAGATTTAGACCCGCTATGGATCTAGTAAAACGAATTATCTCCTGGGTTATGTTGAGTGTCACTATAGTAGCTTGTCAAGACTCAGTGGTTGATGTGGCTAAAATTGACACCACCAAGCTCGATAAAACCGTATCTTTAACAGGAAAGGTAGTGCAGGTTGCCCCCTTTGTCGAAAATGCAGCATATCAGATTGAGGATGATACGGGAAAAATTTGGGTGGTGACAACTAAAGCTGCACCTCAACCAGGAGAGAAGATCCAGATTAAGGGCAAAATTCAATATCAAAGTTTACCTTTTGCCGAACAAGAGTTGGGAGAGCTTTATTTAGTTGAACTTGAGCAGTTGGTAATTCCCCCTGATGAACAATAATCTGGTCTGATGATTACTTTGGAATAAGATTGTGGCGTATTGATTAGACTCCTGGCATAAACAACAACTAACTATTTTGCTGATAGGCAAAGGGGTAAAGGGTTAAAGGGAAAAATAATTTATCGTTTAACGTAAAAATCTGTTGCAGTACTTGAAAAACAACAAAGTTTTATGAATAATCTTCCAGAGAAATCTTTGACATCCATTGCCGTAGCGATTATTTATCAAGACGGTAAGTATTTGATGCAGTTAAGGGATGATGTTCCCCATATTATCCATCCAGGAGTTTGGGGGTTTTTTGGTGGACATTTAGAGCCTGGGGAAGAGCCAGAAGCAGGACTCAAAAGGGAATTGATTGAGGAAATTAACTATCATGTCGAGCAAGTTACTCTGTTTCGCTGTGAACGCTTGGCACACTATCTCCGCTACTTATATTACTGCCCCTTGACTGTCTCCCTAGCTGAACTGGAGTTAAGAGAAGGTTGGGATTTCAAATTGTTAACCCCAGCAGAAATTAGACAAGGAACAGCATATTCTTCTAAAGCGCTGGCACATAAACCCCTGGGAGAAACTCATCGCCAAGTTATGCTAGATTTTATAAACTCGAATGTTGACACTTCAACAGTTATCAGTTGAGTAGATTTTGCTACAAACTTAGGCTGACAACTGAAGCAAAATGTTATACATAATAGTATTAATAGTACTAAATAGTATTTATAGTCTTAAAAGACTAGTTTCTGACTCATGCCTCAAAATTGTCCTCAGCACAAATTACCAAGCATGTTTAGCAAAGAACATTGACTCAAAAACAATGATCGGCAAAATTTTAATTAATTATTAATCTTATTTTCAGCAAATTTTTCTTTATTGCGGGACATACTTTGAAAGTAGCCAGGGTAGATAAACTTAAGATAGGGGGTTAATCCCTCACCTCTCGATTCAAAAGTTGTGGCAGCCGTGTTTAGCAGTTCCATTCTCAATAATCATTTAAGACAAATTCTCTTATGACCTATTCTTCCAGACGTGTTCATACATTTCTCCAATCAGTTCGCAGCAAAAATCATCGCCAAACCTTGAAACTGCTTACCGCCCTGGCAGTAACTTCCCTGGTTGTATCTCAAAGTAGTTTACCTGTAACAGCCGCACTAGAAGAAAGTCCGAAAACTCTAGTGGATGAAGTGTGGCAAATTGTAAACAGTGAATTTGTGGATCGAGGATTTAATCACACCGACTGGAAGTTAAAGCGACAGGAATTGCTCGGTCAAGAATACTCAGATCAAAAGTCGGCTTACACTGCCATTAGAGAATCTCTTAAAGGCTTAGGCGACCCCTATACCAGGTTTCTCAGCCCATCTGAATACGACGAACTAACCAGCCAAACTTCAGGAGAACTATCGGGAATTGGTATCCAGTTAGGACTTGACCAAGAAACCAAAAAACTAACCGTCATTGAACCGATTCCTAACTCTCCAGCCAGCGCCGCAGGATTGGAAGCGGGAGATCATATCGTACAGATTAACGGTAAGTCCACCGAATCGATGAGCTTAGAACAGGCTTCGGCACAGATCAAAGGAGAAGTTGGCACTGAGGTTAAATTAACTATTTCCCGCCAAGCCGAACCCGAATTTGAAGTGGCGATCGCCAGAGCGCAAATTGAGCTGCCTTCGGTAAGCTACACCCTCAATCAGGAACAAGATTCCAAGGTGGGCTATATCAAATTAGATGAATTTAGCTCCCACGCCGCAGAGCAAATGCAAAAAGCCATCGAAGAATTGAGTCAAAAAGAGGCTTCGGGGTTTGTTCTAGATCTGCGAGGTAATCCTGGAGGATTGCTGTTTTCTAGCGTCGAAATCGCCCGCATGTGGATGGAAAAAGGTGCGATTGTCTCCACTATCGATAGTAAAGGCGGCAACGAGAAATTTTCCGCTAACGGCAAGGCATTAACCGATCTTCCTCTGGTAGTGCTAGTAGACGGCTTCTCTGCTAGTGCCAGTGAAATTCTGGCAGGTGCTTTGAAAGAAAATCATCGCGCTAAGGTAGTGGGCAGTCGTACTTACGGTAAAGGCACGGTTCAATCAGTTCATCCCCTCTCTGATGGTTCAGGGCTGGCGGTAACTATTGCCCGTTACTATCCTCCTAGCGGGATGGACATCAATCAAAAAGGAATTGACCCCGATATTCAGGTCGATCTGACCCGTGAAGACCAGACTAATCTCACAATTAACCCTGATTTAATTGGTACTGAAGCCGATCCTCAATATGCTCGGGCAGTGGCAATTCTTAAAAATCAGTCCGTTACTGCCGATCAAGAACCCCTGCCTCTGAATAATCGACCTGTTAAAGCCAAAATTCAATAGCAACAGTTATCATAATTCTTGTGAACGATGATGATTTTTTCAGACCATGTATCTCTTGGTTCTGGTTGATGAATGCTTGATGTAGCATGCCTCAGTGGTTAGTTTTGGCTGCTTTTTGGGCAACTTAACTTATACAAGCGATATTATGGGCTGATTAAATCTTTATGACAACACTAGATATGGCATCTACGGTTAATTCACCAAACCAAACCCAATTTATTGAAGAAACATCTCTTGTCATTGCCGCCCAAAATTTAACCCCGACAATGATAAGTCAAGATTTTCTCAAGTTTAGTGGAATTATTCCTCAAGAATGGGAACTAGCTCAAGAACCAATACTTAATCCCAGTTTTGCTCAACTAAATTTTACTAACGGTGTGGGCATTACTGCTCAACCACGCACCGTGACTATTAGTGAATCTTTGAGTAATAAAAAGTCAGAGGAGTTGACACTTCAACATGTGGCAGAAAAATATCTAGAAAAACTGCCCCATGCGGAATATTTGGGCTTTAGCTTTAGTCCCAAAATTTTGCTACCCTTTCCCGATGCACCGCAATTAGTGCGTCAATATATTACGGGGAATTTACTAGGTTCAGGTTCTTGGAAGAGAATTGGCAATTTTCCCGTACAGGCAGGTATTAACTTGATGTACTATCTAGAACGATGCCAGCTAACTATTAGTATTTCTGAAGCCAAGTTACAAAAGCCTCAAACTCAACCTATCACTGCAATTCTCTTTGCAGGAAATTTTAACTACAACGTATCAACTCAAGAAAATTTGCCAGACCCGACCGCACAAACTCTGGGCTTTTTGCACAATTGGCAAACTGATCTAGAGGAGTTTCGAGAAATAGTTAATCAAAAGTTTCTCGATTCTGGAACCACTGATAATAACCAGTCTATTGGCGAAACTAGTTTATTTCCTGGACAAACACTGTAGCTTTTTTTGGTCAAACCATTACAATAGAAAGGTTGTCTTTTTAAATTAAATAATTATGGCGGTACCAAAGAAGAAAACTTCTAAATCGAAGCGTGATAGTCGTAAAGCAGTCTGGAAACGTAAAGCAGCGGTAGAGGCTCAAAAAGCCTTATCCTTGGGTAAATCAGTCCTATCTGGACGTTCTAATAGCTTTGTCTATCCTCAAGACGATGAAGATGATAACGAAGAATAAAGGGCTTCGCCCAGCCATTAGCTCAATTAAATAGAGTTTTGGACTCTCTACCTCATACGCCACGCAAGGCGTGGCAAGCGCGAAGCGCGCTTGGGTGCTTACGCCCTGTGACGACCTAAGAGGTCATGCTTTTGTACTCAGTAACGCTTTTAGAAGTCAAACTAAAGCTAAGGTCTAAAGGCTACCCCTGTTAGGGTGAGCTTTTGTACTGCTTTTGCTGCTGAAGAAGACGAGCGGTAGAGCGATGAGGATGTTTAGGGTCATAAGTCGGTTTTGGTTTGAGCTTCTTCTTTTGCCTTGGAGAAGAACAAAATCGTTTAA
>JBCDDK010000042.1:0-50987 GCA_039180345.1 Cyanobacteria bacterium P01_G01_bin.39
GCTAATAATTTGACTGTGATACAGACTTGTCGCTTTCAAAGTCGTTCGGTGATGGACTTTTTTTCTTCTGCTTTGAAGGCTTCGGTTGGAATTGAAGAACAACCTTCTTTAATTCCTCCTACTTAACACCTGAATCCTTACTTGCAATTAATAAATTAATGCGATCTCTAGAAGATTGTTCTGCTGCTTTGTTCTCTAAAACTGGATTAGAAACTGTATCTGGAATTTTTGAATCGATAATAATAAATCCTATTACTATTAAAAATAAAGTAGGTATAAAAATAATCAAGCTTATGTTTCCAAGGTTGTTCTTATTTACTTCCTTGGCATTTTCTTGCAGAACACTTTGAAATATTTTTCGTATTGTTTCTGCATCATTATTTTTATAAGCGCGATCGCCAATGTGAATATCTTTTCCTTAATTTTGTTATGAGTTAATTTTCCATTTATCAACTCAACTTTAACGTTGAAATTACCATAAGGTTTTTTCTTACTTCCCCAAGGGCGATCGACTCGCAAACCAAAGGCATTTATTTCTTTATACACCTCTGAATTCCATTTTCCTTGAATGATGTATTGTTGGTTATGGTGATTATTTTCGATTGCGTCGTGAGATTGTTCCAAACTGACATCTTCTAGCCAAACATGGTAACTATAAAAACTACCTGTCTGGAGATCGCCTTCTTCTCCTTGAAGTCGAACATTATTAAGTTGCGAGACCAACATATTACCTGGATCGACATCGCCAAACTGAATTAGGTTAATCAAAGCTTTTAATGCTTCCTCATCCCAAGAGTAGTAGTTGCGATCACCTATGTGAATATCTTTTCCCCGTCCAATATTGACGTTATATTTACCAAGCTGTTGTGCTATCTGGCGATCGCCCAATATAAGATTCTGACGTAAAATATCGATATCCCCAGAAGTTTGTTGATGAAAGCGAGATTGCCATGTCTGCTTTTAATCAGCTTGAATCTGAAAATCCGATTTATCCTACTGGTATTCCAAAACTAGATGAATTAATGATGGGATTTGAGCCAGGAACATTAACTCTCTTGGCTGCTAGACCATCAATGGGCAAAAGTGCGATTTCTCTCTATTTAGCTCTTCAGGAGATGATTCAACATAAATTGCCTGTAATCATCTTTTCTCTGGAGATGACCAAACATCAGATGGAGTATCGGCTTTGGAGTTTGATAAGTCGTATGGATTGCTACCAGCATTTAGGTTTGACTCCGATTCATGGCGATAAGCCTTGCGGCATAGCTTCGCAACGCATTCGTCAACATCGAGCAGGATTGTCTTCTCTCACTGAAAAGGAGATAGAGAGCATCGCGAAGATTGTAGAGGTTGCTGTATATCTGCCCCTTTACATGAATGACAATCGGGGAATTAATGTGGCAGGAATTGCTTCTGAGGCTCGTCAAGTCTAAGCTAGAGAAGGCACATTAGGTTTAGTCATTGTGGATTATTTGCAAATGATGGCATCTGACAATGGTGGTAATCGTAACTGAAGTCTATTGTGAGAATTTAAAACTACTACCGAACCCTTTTCTGATTTGCTTGAGGAGGATTTGGACTGCATTATAGAAGTTGGGTGTAATTACACCCTAACTCTAATAAAATTCACACCCAATTTTTGCTCTGACTTACTAAAAAATACCCAATAAATAGAATTACCAAAAACTACTTACGTATTGATTAGATACCTCCAACGTCAAATAACACAGGAGCTTTGCTTGTATTACTTCAATGCCGGGAGGCAGACTTGAACTGCCGACACGAGGATTTTCAGTCCTCTGCTCTACCACCTGAGCTATCCTGGCTCGCTTTTTATTGCGCTCAACTAATTTAACAGACTGAATGTATTGTTTGCAACCCTTTAGCGAAATTAGTTAGATATTTAGTTATATCTGAATACATGTTCATATATAATGCATATATAACCATCAAAAATGAGGATCATACTATGACTAATGCTAGTTTAGTGAAATGTGCTTGCGATCGCTGTGCTTGTGAAATATCTTTGGAAAATGCTGTTAAAAAGGGAGATCAATATTACTGTTGTGAAGCCTGTGCCAATGGTCATACAAACGATCAAGGTTGTAAAATGTCTGAGTGTAGTTGTGGTTAGACCAGCCAATAAGCAAACCCGCTCAAATTTTGAATAAACCTAATAAATTATGTCAGCAGCTGAATCTATCAATATTCCCACTTGTGAAGCAAATCATTCTGTTGACGTAAGCTTGGATAGTCTTCGCAGCCAAGTGCTTGATGTTAGTCAGGCACAGCGAATGGCAGAGTTTTTTCGCTTATTAGGTGATGCTAATCGGCTGCGAATTTTGTCTTTGCTAGCCAAGCAAGATTTATGTGTTTGCGATTTAGCTAAACTGTTGAAAATGAGTGAATCGGCAGTTTCTCATCAGCTACGAACCTTGAGAGCTATCAGATTAGTTTGCTATAACAAGCGTGGTCGAAAAGTATATTACCGTTTACTAGATCATCATGTATTAACTCTCTATCAATCGGTAGCAGAACATCTTGCCGAATCAGACAGTTTGTAACTAGGTTTTAATATGTCTCAAAGACTAGTGTTGATGGATCATGATGGCGCAGTTGATGATTTTTTGTCATTGATTTTATTGATGACTATGAAGGAAGTAAAACCTTTAGGCATAGTTGTCACTCCTGCTGATTGCTACATCAATGCAGCGGTTAATGTTACCCGCAAGATCTTAGATTTAATTGGCTCAAGCCAAGTTTCAGTTGCCGCCAGCACCGTCAGAGGAATTAATCCTTTTCCTGCCGATTTTCGCCGTGATTGTACAATTATTGATAACTTTCCGCTGCTTAATGAGTCTGAATCAATTGCAACTCCTTTAGCAGCAGTGCCAGGAGATAAATTTATAGTCCAGCAATTAAACCAGGCAGCACGACCCGTCACCTTAATGGTAACAGGACCACTGACTACTGTCGCATCAGCGATCGCATCCGAGCCGACTATAATAGATCAGATTGAGTCTATTGTCTGGATGGGCGGAGCTTTGAGCGTAGCGGGGAATGTAGAAAAGGTCTATGCCTTAGAACATGATGGCTCTGCGGAATGGAACGTTTTTTGGGACCCTGTAGCGGCAAAACAAATCTGGGATACTAACATTCCTGTTACCCTCTGTCCTCTGGATTTAACTAATAATGTACCTGTAACTCCTGATTTTATTCGTCAACTTAGTAAACAACGTCGATATCCTTTATCAGACTTGGCAGGATTGTGCTATTCTCTAGCAATTCCGCAAAATTATTACTTTTGGGATATCTTAGCCACGACTTACTTAGCACGCCCTGAACTATATCAGGTTGAAGTATGCTCAACAGAAATTATCACCACAGGTATTAGTCAAGGAAGAACTATATTAAAGCCAGGCGGTAGAAAAATTAAAGTCATGACTAAAGTAGATCAAGAAAAGTTTTGTAATTATTTGCTACAGCAATTTGCGTTGGATTTGGGTTATTGATCTTATACACTTGTTGATCTATGATTAGCTGGTAGTAGGTGATCTGAGTTTGGATTAGATAGGTTGGGTTAAAAGCCAGTTAATACGTGGGCTAGACTTCTTTGGTTGATGACAAATAAACAATTAAACCATAAAAAACATTGGCGCAAAAACTAACAGGCGCTCGATGACGAGAATGTTCAAAGGTGTCCCTTCCATAGCACCGTAACTAAGTAGTTAATTCAGGTGAACGTAGTATGTTAAAAAGTTATCATTACGCTTTTAAAGTATTTAATAAGTTATGAATACTCTATGATTTTTGATTGTTGATAATCTCTCCACTATTTGCTCCAATATTAATATTTTCCATATTCATATTCTTACCAAATGAGACATCCTTAACAATATATTGTTCGATATTAGAATTCATCTGATTGGAATTTGTGTACCCCACGATCTTGAAAGTATTACCAAACCAATGCAAATAACTGGTCACCAATCAACAAAGCCTAATGATGTAGACGTTTCTTCAGGTAGCCAAAAACCTCGTACCGTAAGATAAACACTAATTACTTCTGTTGGTATAAGTTTAACCAGACGCTCCATATAATTAACAAAGTCTTCCTCTGTGGAACTTCCAGAATTAGACGAGTCCCCCGCATTAGTCTTAATTACCATTTCTCTAGGATATTCTATACGAAAAGGATAACTCACGCTTAAAAATCCCTTGATGGCTGTTATTTTCCAATATTTTTGACTGTATCATAACTGTTTATTAAATAATTGCGTTGATAAACATAATCATTGATATTTGCCGTTGACCATTTTGTACGGTTTTCTCTAAGCTTTGGAAGTGTATCTAATGATTGCTGAACTGAACAAGCTGCAACTGGCAACTATATTACTAAAGTGGCAAATACTATCAGAAGGTTAAGAGTGCAATTAGATTTGCGATACATTAGATAACCTTGAGTCTATGAATAATTTTATCAATAGTTCTTGAGAGACAACCTAGTACCGCTTCGCTTAAGTAGGGAGTAGGAAGTAGAAAGTAACAAAGGCTTTAGCCGCATGTAGTTATATACAGTCAGGATTTTAACTGAAATAAATGGTTACTCGATTTACGCCCACGTCTACTAGTTGGAGATTTATTTGATGTTGATCTAGCCTGACTTGCTTAGAGTTGATACTGTTAAATTAATAATTGTTTATTTACCGTTAATATCAACGTGGACTTTTCTATTGCCGATCTCAGACAAAACTATACCCTAGCAGGCTTGAGCTGGGAAAATCTCGACACCGATCCCATCAAGCAATTTGATTTATGGTTTCAACAAGCTCTAGATGCCGAGATAATTGAACCCAATGCTATGACTTTGGCTACAGCAACACCTGACGGTAAACCTTCTGCCAGAATTGTTTTGCTTAAAGGCTTTGATGAAACAGGTTTTGTCTTCTATACCAATTATGAAAGTCAGAAGGGGCAAGAGTTGATTACTAATCCCCATGCCGCGCTAGTTTTTCTCTGGCAAAAGCTAGAAAGACAAGTTCGCATTGAGGGGAGGGTTAAGCAGCTATCAGCCACAGAATCGACGAAGTATTTTCACAGTCGCCCTAAAGCCTCGCAACTTGGTGCCTGGGTATCAGATCAAAGTCGTGTAATTCCTAACCGTGAGGTGCTAGAACAAAAATTAGCTGATTTAAAAGAGCAGTATAATAATGATGCCGTAATCCCTTTGCCCGAACATTGGGGAGGATTTCGCGTAATTCCCCAGCGGATTGAATTTTGGCAAGGTCGTCCTAGTCGGCTTCACGATCGCTTAGTATATGATCTACAGGCTGATCATAGTTGGTCAATTAGTCGATTAGCACCTTAATGATTAGGTGATTATGTTATCTGGCTTGATGTTATGTCCTTTTATGGGACTAATTACTGATTTTGAATAATTTAATTGTTTTAGATACGGTTGATTTAGCATTATGCTTGGGATTAATTGGCATTGCGATCGCTTTATCCTTATGGCGTAAACTAGCTTTAGAGAGGCAGCTTGCATATAGTGCGGCACGCTCTTTGGTACAGTTAATTGCTATTGGTTACATTTTAGATATTGTCTTTGCGATTGATAATTGGCTGGTAGTACTTGGTATTTTAGGTGTTATGATTGCGATCGCTTCAGTGGTGACTCGTAACCGTATTGATCAGAAACTACCAGGGTTATTAAGCACGGTCATTCTTTCCCTAGTTGCCAGCAGTGCCTTTACTTTGGGCTACGTGATTTTATTAATTGTGCAGCCCAATCAATGGTATGAACCCCAGTATTTAATTCCCCTAGCAGGAATGCTATTTGGTAATGCGATGAATGGTGCTTCTTTGGCAGGAGAGCGTTTATTAAACTCCATTAATCAAAATCATTTAGAAATTGAAACCCATCTGAGTTTGGGGGCAACTGCAAAGCAGGCTATCTCAGGTTATCAGAAGGAAGCAATTCGCACTGGCTTAATCCCCACTTTAAATAACATGATCGTGATTGGTTTGGTAAGTCTGCCAGGAATGTTTACCGGACAAGTTTTAGGCGGTAGCAATCCTCGTGATGCGGCTTCCTATCAGATTTTAATCTTATTTGCGATCGTCTTAGTTAATTTAATTACTACTATTTTAATTACTGAAGGTATCTATAAAAAGTTCTTTAATCAACGAGAACAATTAATTGGATAAATCTTGATTAAACGGGACAGTTAAAGTAAAGAGTAATAATAGACCTCTTGCATAATTGGTAACAAGATATGGTAGAGAATAAAAAAATACAGTGGCGTTGGTGAATCGAGGTATGATTTGGGAATAAGGCGATCGCAAAAAAGGATAATTCTTTTTGATAAACGATTTGGTCACCGTTTGGAATAAAGCCTGGATAAACCTTCGATCCATCGGTTACATAGAAATAGTATTACCATTTTTTGACTAGCTCCCACAGTGGTTCCAAAGTCTCTGCACTATGGTCACTTTGATGTGAGTAAATTTACATTCAGGGCATTGCCTGAAAATTTAACTCTTGTTAGTTATTCAATTAGCGATCGCTTTTGGCGAAAATCATACCTTAATTCACCAACGCCGTTAATCTTAAAGCGGGAATAGGAGGCGGTTCAGCGCTACAAAAAGCTCAAAATTACATTCTTCACGTTACTGTAAATCAATTGCGACAAGCTGATCTTGGTTTGGAAGGTTGATCATAAGCCTCTCCGAAACAGTGCGATCAGTCGACTACGGGTCGCATAATCACTCCAGTTTCTACAAGAACTTTTTAGACCGCGGAATGCGGTCAACGCAGGCACCGTCGTTTTACGGCGGTGTAACGTTGACCTCAATCAAATATCCGTCTTTTGCTACTTTTATGACCAGCATCTTGTAAACCATCGCCCAAACTAAATAATAGGTAATAAAAAATTCATGATTTATTTATGACTGCTACAAAATATTTAAAGACTCATCTGGTGTAATAAAACATGCTCAAAAAATTGTCGCTAATTTTCAAACTTTATAATTAATTATGGACAAAGATTAACTTTTACCATTGACTCTTATCATTTTTTAAAATATGAGTTAAAATTCGCCCAACGACTTCATTAAAGAATACGGAGATTACAAGATGTCTGCTTTACGTCAGCCTGATTTTTATACAGAATATTACTCTCCCCAAGCAAACCCGAAAAAAACTAATAATCAGCATCAAACACCTCAGCAGACAATATCCAGCTCACCAAAAGTAATCAAGTCCAAGGCTTTTTCTACTCCAGCTAATTTACCCAAGAATCTTAAAAACTTGTCTCTAATACAAAAAAGTTCTTTCGGGTTGGCGATCGCATCAATGACTGCTAGCATTGGTCTTTATATATCTACAGTGCAAATTCCCAAGCTGTGGAGTCAAGAATATCAGCATCTAGAAAACCTGCAAAGACAAGAACGTCAATTAATCGCAATCAATGAAACAATTAAATATCAAATTGCCCAAGAGGCAAGTCAGAATAATCAATTAGCTATATCTAACCCAGAGTCGGCAGTCTTTATCAACCCTGCAAAAGTAGAGTTAAAAGATCAGTCTGAACTTCTAGATCATCAATCAAAGTTAGCCGAACTAAAGCTCAATAGTTTAGGGTACTAATTATTATTTATTTATCTATACTAATCTGTAAACTTAAGAGAAATAGCAGTATAATTTCGGAAAATTAGTAAGACTTAATTGATACAGTTGATTTTGCCAGAAAATACTGATTTTGGCAATTAAAATTTAAGATCAATTACTATATCAAGAGTCACTTTCATCTGGCACTAAATATTAGTTAACTTGGCATAGAACTACTACCCAAATATAGTTGAAATATTTTTTGATCTAAAAAGATGTGCTACGACTGTTGATGTTGTACCCTTGGGAAACTTATTCACCAGCAAAGTCTGATTAGTGCCATAAGTTTAATCTTAACTATGCCCAAATCTAAGTCTCAACTGACCCGCAAATCGACTCCCAGTAATTCAGCCAAAAATCGAACCAGAAAATTAGCTCAGAAATCTTTGCGGTCACAACGGGCTAAAAGTAAACGTAATCATCAAAGTTCTCAATCGATATTACGGTTGTTTTTAGTTTGGGGAGTATTGGTGGTTAGTGCTTTGGGCTTAGGATGTCGCTTATACTATTTACAGATTGTTGATCCTGTAATTACCTATGAACAGGCTCCTCAAGGTAAGAAACTGACCCAGATTGCCAAGGATCAGCAAACAACTACCCTCAATTTTTATATTCCCCGTCGTCAAATTGTTGATCGACAACAAAACGTGTTGGCTACAGATCGCATTACCTATACACTCTACGTTCATCCTCATTTATTTGTCAGAAACTCTCAGCCAGTACCAGCAGCCGAAATTGCCGAACAGCTAGCCTATATTATCGGCAACAAGACTAAAGAAGAACTATTAACTATATTTGCTAAACAAGACTGGGGAATCCGTTTAGCGGGAGATTTACCTGAATCTGCCAAGGCAAAAATTGCGAAGATGCAAATTGATGGCTTGGATCTTAAGAAAAACTACACCCGCTTTTATCCCCATCGAGAAATGGCGGCAGAGGTAACAGGATATGTAAATCGTGATAGTACCCGTACTCCCCAGGCTGGAGTGGAATTCACTCAGGAGCAGCTTTTACAGCGATCGCCAATTAGTTGGAAGATGAAGCGTAGTTTTAACAATGAAAAATCAGTCTTTCATCCAGGGGACTTAGATCGATCGCAACAACTATTTAATTTTGATGATCTAAGATTACAGCTCACCATTGATCTACGCTTACAGCAGATAGCCCGTAATGCTTTGAAGAAACAAATGGATTATTACAAAGCCAAGCGGGGGGCAGTAATTGTGATGGATGTTCGGGACGGAGCGATCGCCACTTTGGTATCTGAGCCTACCTACGATCCTAATACTTACTACAAATATGACATCGGACTGTTCAAAAATTGGGCGATTACCGATCTGTATGAACCTGGCTCGACTTTTAAGCCGATTAATATTGCTTTGGCTCTAGATGCTGGGGTAATTTCCCCCCATGATACTTTTGATGATACGGGTCAGATTCAAATTAAAGATGCGTTGGTACGCAACCATGATTTTGTCAAGAAAGGAGCGCGAGGAAAGTTATCTTTACCAGAAATCCTTAAGTATTCTAGCAATGTAGGGATGATTAAGATTATGCGGCGCATGGAACCCCTTGACTACTATCGCGACCTTCAGAAACTGGGGGTAGAAGACAAAATAGACTTTGATATTCCAGGGTACACTACAGGACGCTTGAAAAATGAGGTAGAATTTACCGTTAGAGCCATTGAACCCGCCACAACTGCTTTTGGGCAGGGTTTCTCCCTCACTCCCCTCAAGCTAATTCAAATTCACGCTGCATTAGCTAACAAAGGTAAATTGATTACCCCCCATGTAGTCAGAGGTTTATCGGATTATAAAGGCTATCTCCACTATTTTCAGCCCCCTAACAGCAAACAAATATTCTCTGCCAAGACTGCCGAGACTGTATTAGAAATGATGGAGGAGGTAGTAGAAGACGGTAGTGGTCGTGCAGCTAAGATTCCTGGTTATCGTATTGCAGGTAAGACAGGAACTTCGCAAAAGGCGAACGATCAAGGAGGTTACGATGAAGAAGCCAAGATTACTAGTTTTGTGGGTATATTTCCTGTGGATGCTCCCCGCTATGCAGTCTTAGCCGTAGTAGACGAACCCCAAGGAGAGCATACCTATGGTTCCACCGTTGCTGCACCTATTGTTGGCTCAGTTATCCAAGGTATCATCAATATTGAAGGGATTCCTCCCACTAAGCCGTCAGAAGCAGCAGAGACTAATTAACGCTGCTTGCGGGTTATGGCAATGAAATAGTTGGGCTGTAACCTATAACTAACATTATGCACCGCGCGATCGCTATTCCTGCCACTTTTTGTACAAAATATTATGAGGTGTTTTTTAGTTATTGTAATTTGGAACGGGCGATAAGCCTATGGCATGGCTCCGCTTCGCGCTTTTGAAAGATCAGTATGCAATGAAAAATTTTGAGGTTAAGATAGTGCGGAGTAAAAGTCTCAGCTAGCAGCAAATGAAGGTTAATCAGATTTTAGGTGGGGCTTGTATTGGATTATCTATTATTATGGCTTTTATACTTCCAAATAGAGATTTGGATACTTTAACATGTAGTCATTCAGAACAAGTATGCAAATATCAACGTTTAAGCTGGCGACCTGAAGAAAACACATCAATTCCCACAAAGAATTTATTCGGCGCAGAGGTAGAAAGAAGAAAAAGAGATGATCGAGTTAGCTACCTGCTCATGCTCTATACAGAAAATGATAGTTATGTAGTGACATACAACGGAACTAAATCAAGAAAACAATATCTTGCTAATCGCGTAAATAGCTTTTTAGAAGACCCTGAAGATCCAGGTTTTTCCGAAAAAGTACAAGAGGTACATATTGGTAAATGGATTGTCATATCAATTATTGCTGTGTTTGGAATTAGCAAAGTGCAAAGTAATAAAGCTTTCAACTAAGAGCGTGATCGCCTTGTTGGAATAGCAGTATGTGGTAGGTAATGTTGAGCTTAAAATAGTAAATCCAAAAAAGAAATTGTGAGGCTAAATAGTGAGTATACAAGCATCTTTGGAAATCAGTATATCTGCACAAAGTATTAATCTTTTCAATGCAATTGAAAATTATGCTATTTACAATGATTTAAAATATAAAATATCACCAAGGCACATGATTTCTTGTGCTGCCAATACCTCATCAGGTACTTCATCAGGTTTAATTTCTAAAAACATAAAATTTGTGACGACAGTATCAGCAATAGCAGGATTTTTGATTCAAATACAACCAACTATTCAAGAAGTAATAAAGGCTGATTCTTTGGAAGGAATAACTATTTCCTGTGGTGATAAAAAAATAGAGATACAAGGAGAAAATGATATTGTAAAAGCAATCACAGCCATGAAAGAGCTTGAGTGTAATTAAAATATCAATAAATTAATTAAAACTGAAAATAAAGATGATCAATAAAGTGTAATCTTATAATCTAAACCACATCTACATTGAAAAACCTAGTTTTTAAATCAGAGATGAAGCAAGTTAAAGAGGATATAATTTCTACTTGCTACTTGCTACTTAGGAACAGTCAATCAAAAAACTCCTGGTTTCAAACTGGATGCGGTTTAGAAATGGTGAACGGTGATAGAGAGAATTTACAAATTATTGGAATACTTGCTTTTAGGCATTGAAACATAAGCCCCGATGTCTAAAATACTGATATACAGGCAAACTTAGCTATCAAAACAGCAACACGACCACTGACTCAAATTATCGAAAATAAAACCTTTATGCAGAAGCAAGTTAATTGTGTAGTTTAACTGCAATCTACTGCTAGGATAAATTTTACTCCCTCTTTAGGTTGCGGCAGATGCAAATTCTTGAGACTTCTCGACTGACCGTGAGATTTATTACTTCCCAGGATAAAGAAGCTTTACTTCCAATCTTAGGTGACACCGAAGTAATGCGCTATTCCATTATTGGAGTTCACAATCGCCGACAGATCAAACAATTTATTGAACAGAGACTACTGTCCTATTTGGAATTTGGGTTTGGTCTATATGCCTTGGTTCATAAGCAAGATCGATCGCTGATTGGCTACTGTGGTTTCTTTATTCAGTCAATTGAGCAGCAGCAGGAAGTAGAAATTGGTTATCGTTTGGCAAAACAATATTGGGGACAGGGTTTAGCAACTGAAGCGGCACAGGAGATTTTAAGATATGGACAAGAACGATTTAATTTTAAACGGTTTATCTGTTTAATTGAACCAGAAAATACTCGTTCGGTTCGAGTGGCAACTAAGCTAGGAATGAAGTTGGAGAGAATGATCGTTTATCATGGCTTAGATGTCGCCATGTATAGTTTGAGATTAAATGGTTAGTAGTTAGTGCTTAATAGCTATTAATGTATTTATCGTCGATGTTCTATGGCTGTGGCTTGGAAAGTGGTGAAAGGAACAGAAAGAGTCAGTTGGGAATCACATTGGCAAGGCTATTTCAAGCTCTAAAAGATATTGTTGTTTCAGATAAAGATTGAGGACGATAAATTTCACTCCCCAGTCCCCAGTCCCCAGTCCCCAGTCCCCAGTCCCCAGTCCCCAGTCCCCAGTCCCCAGTCCCCAGTCCCCAGTCCCCAGTCTCTCGAAAGAATAACTCATGCACTCAAAAATTAATTAAAACGGCTATATTGTGTCACAACCTTACTTAGTCCAAGAATCAAGCATCAAGATACGGAATGCACTGCCGCTTTCTAGCCTAAATTGAATTCAGGCTGGGTCGGTAGTCAATACTCCATCCGAGATTCCGATTCATGGCAACCGTTAACAACATCAATGATTAAGTTGACGATAATTAATCATGCCAAAAACTAGCCAAAAGATAAGTAACCCTGAGGTTAAAACTAATATTGAAACTGAGCCAAACTGATTGATTAATACTGGTGCTGCCGCAGTAAATAAACCACCACCAACAATAGGTTCAAAAAAAAGTTGTTTATAGGCAAAACTTTCAAAGGCTGCGGTTTTATTTTCAGGATCGACCATCCGAATCAACAAAATTCCTGTGGCGGTAACTCCCATCGACTGTCCCATGTCGCCAATCCCTCGCTCAAACCAATGAACAGGAATAATACGGGGTGCAATAACAACAAAGGCAAAAATGTTCCAGATAATACCGACTAAGGATAAAGCTATGAATACTTCTAGATTATCTCCTAATATAGCTAAATCAATACCTGCGATCGCCGTAACAATCACCACGTCAATTGCCACACCGCCAATTCTTTCTTGTAGCTGACGGTCAATTAGATAATTTAGCCCTAACTGATTCATAATTATCTGGACAATTATGCCGCCAATTAAAGCCATGGGAAACAGGGGAACAGCCTCAATGAGTTCCAAGCCATTTTTGCCCCAAGAAACCGCCTCTAGCCAAAATAAACCTTTGAGGATCAGCCATCCTAGAGCGATCGCTACTGCTGTAAAGCCACAGTTAAGGGAAAGAGCATCTATGCCCACATTATCCAACACTTTTGTTTGTTGAGTCGCTTCTGTTGCTAAATTTATGTCTGACTGAACTTCACTATTACTGACTTGCAAATGACCCTGTTTCTCTCCCCATTGAATCAGCCATGTCCCGCCGACAATGCCTGTAATAATGCCCACCGTAGCTAAACCCAATGCCAAATTACCACCTTCTGGAAATCCGAGTTTATCTAGAGTTGCTGCCATCCCCGCTGCTGTACCATGTCCTCCCTCAAAGCCAATCTCAATTAGAGTTGCTGCTAAAGGATCGATATTAAATAGAGGAATGAGAATCAAGGTGACAGTAAGAATGCCAAATACATACTGACCCCAAGCCAAACTTTGACCAAAAGCTACTTGAGGAGAAGCTTTACGCCAGATATCTTGCGGATTGGGTATATTTTCTCCTAAAAATAATGCGGCAAAAACAATATTGATAAATACGGCAGGACATTGCAACCAGATCTGCTGCATGGTTTCAGTAAAGATACCGTTGCTCAAACTGAAATCAGGATTAATTTGAAATGCTATTTTTCCTAATACTTGTGATCCTAATAATAAAGCGATCGCTCCTGCCACAATTGACTCGGGTAAGTATAATTTCTGTAATAGCTTAATCTTTTGCTTGATATATACTGACAGCAATAATAGAATCGCCAAGATGATAAAGGCGAAAAAGACATTCAATAAATCGAACATTAATAATTTTGGCTCTCTAGGACTCAGTTAACCCTACCAGTAAAACGTGAGACACTCAGAAGTAGGGGAGTAGGGGAGTAGGGGAGTAGGATTGAATAAATAGCGATGAGATATTTTAATTAACCAGTTAAGATAGCGATCGCTTCAAGTGTCTGTAGTAAACATTTTTTTGATATGCTCAAATTGGTATTCTGGAGATAGCATCAGCGTTGTCGCTAATCCAGATTTCCATCGTGCAAAGTCTATCTTTGGAGTCTTCATCGTGGCATCTCTTCCGAAAAATCTCAGTTACCCGCAAACTACTAAAGTAGATCAAAGCGATAATTATCATGGAGTGGAGGTCAAAGATCCTTATCGGTGGTTAGAAGATCCTGATTCGGATGCCACTAAAGCTTGGGTTGAGTCACAAAATAAAGTCACAACTGCCTATTTGGAAACTATTCCTGCCAGAGAGGAAATTAAGCAACGTTTGACTCAGCTATGGAACTATGAAAAATATAGTAGTCCCTTCAAACGTGGTCAGAAGTATTTTTATTTTAGGAATGACGGTTTACAAAATCAAAGCGTTTTATATACACTTGATTCCCTAGAGGATACAGGAATAGTCCTCTTAGACCCTAATCAGTTATCAGAAGATGGCACTGTTGCCCTTTCTGGATTATCCATCAGCGATAATGGGCAGTGGATGGCTTATGGCTTATCTACTGCGGGGTCAGATTGGGTCGAATATCGGGTTAAAAATGTTGCCACAGGGGAGGATCTTGAAGATCATCTTCAGTGGATTAAATTTTCAGGGATATCTTGGACAAAAGATCATCAGGGTTTCTTTTACAGTCGTTACGATGAACCCAACCCGCAAACTAAATTAGAAGACGTTAATTATTATCAAAAGCTTTATTATCATCGTTTAGGCACAGCCCAGGCAGAAGACACTTTAATTTATCAGCGTCCAGATCATAAGGAATGGGGCTTTAGTGGTGGCGTTACCGAGGATGGCAAGTATTTAATTATCAGTGTTTGGTTAGGTACAGATAGTAAAAATTTAGTATTCTATAAAAATCTCCAACAGCCTGAGAGTGAGGTTATAGAATTGATTAGCGAGTTTGAAGCTAGCTATGGAGTGATTGAACACGAGCAAGATGTTTTTTGGCTACAGACAGATTTAGATGCCCCCAGAGGCAAGGTAATGGCCATTGATTTAAACAATCCTGCTAAAAGTAACTGGCAAGAAATTATCCCTCAAGCCCCAGAAACCCTGCGAGGGGTGGGACTATTAAATAATCAGTTTGTCACTAACTATCTTCAGGATGCGCGATCGCAAATCAAAATTTACGACCTCCAAGGTACTCTGGTTCGTGAAGTTGAATTGCCTGGAATTGGTTCTGCGGGTGGTTTTGGTGGTAAGCGATACGATACAGAAACCTTTTACACCTTTACCAGCTTTACCACACCTGCCACAATCTATCGTTACGATATGACTACAGGAAATAGTACTTTGTTTCGACAGCCTGAAGTAGATTTTAATCCTGACGACTATCAAACCCAGCAGGTATTTTATACCAGTAAGGATGGCACGAAGATCCCCATGTTTATCACCTATAAAAAAGGACTGGAACTAGACGGCAACAATCCCACATATCTTTATGCTTACGGTGGTTTTAATATTTCCTTGACTCCCAGTTTTTCGACTAGTATTTTAGTTTTACTAGAAATGGGCGGTATTTACGCTGTTCCTAACTTACGAGGCGGCGGAGAATATGGTGAAGCTTGGCATCAAGCGGGCATGAAACAACACAAGCAAAACGTTTTTGATGATTTTATTGCCGCTGCCGAATGGTTAATTAACGAGAAATATACCAGCCAGCAAAAATTAGCGATCACAGGTGGTAGTAACGGCGGACTGCTGGTAGGTGCCTGTATGACTCAACGTCCTGATCTCTTTGCAGCAGCAATACCTGCTGTGGGAGTAATGGATATGCTACGCTTTCATAAATTTACCATTGGCTGGGCATGGTGTTCTGAGTATGGCAGTCCCGACAATGAAGCAGATTTTAAAACTCTTTACGCCTATTCTCCCCTGCACAATTTGCAATCAGGTACTGCCTATCCCGCCACCATGATTACCACTGCCGATCACGATGATCGCGTAGTTCCTGCCCATAGTTTTAAATTCGCTGCGGCATTGCAAGCCGCACATCAAGGAGATAATCCTGTTTTGATTCGGATTGAAACTAATGCGGGTCACGGTGCAGGTAAACCTACTACTAAAAGAATTGAAGAAGCTGCGGATAAAGGAGCTTTTCTCATGGCAAATTTGGGGATGGAATATGGGTAGTCCTAAAAATGTAAGGATGCGTTGTAGTCAGGAGAACGACGTTTTAACTGGGTCTGGTACGTCAACTATGGTGAAGAGACAGAATTAACAACAATATTGACAGATAAAAACGGCAAACATCATACTAACTCTATGATTTGGATTACGTTTCAATCTTGTTTCTGGCTTGTACAATTATGGACTTGATTTAGCGATTGCGTAGCTAGCCGAAGGCATCGCCTGATTTGTGCAAGAGGTCTAATCTAGAAATCATCAACGCCAGAAATAGCTATAGCTATGGTCTCTGTTCACTTGGAATTGCGCATGGCGCTATCGTTATCGCCGAGGGATGACTGCGTAAATTCGTACTAAACTAATTGCTAAACATATTTTTTTTAGAGTCAATTTGGAGTTAAGTTTTCATGCGTTTATCAGTACCCATGTCAATGATGGAGTTTTTTCGTAAAAGTGAGGGGAAATGGTATACGGAAAGAAGCGTCCATCACTTTGATGTGGTGGCGGATGAATCTGGGGAATCTAATTTGATTGTCAAAGTAATTCAACCTGACGATCCTCGGGTTAAGCAAGCTTGCGATCTTCAGGGAATCGATCCAGCCAAAGCTAAAGGTGGTGGTAGTTTTAGTTGGCAAGATAATCTAGAGGAAAAAGAACCTAACCCTAATTATGCCGCCGTTTTGATTGATGTTCCTGATGATGAAACAGGGCGCAGTGGTAAGCTAATCCGCGATAAAGGTTATGTTAATGGGCTACCTGTAATTAGCCGCTATTGGTTTGGGGAAGACGGTATTTTAACGATCAATACTGATTACGATAATAACCAAGGACAGGAACGATGTTGGTTTTTGACCGATGATTTTAGAGTTCGGGTTAGTACGATTCAGATGCTTAATGGGGTTAGCTTGATGGCTTATTGTTCGGAACGTCGTTGTGTTTCTCCTGAAAAACTCAAGGAAATGGCTCAAAAGCTAAAAGCTTCCTAACTGATTAATGGTCTTGAATTAAATACGTCTGATGTGAATTAGAATGACTAAGATAATTGCCTTGAAATAGAGGAATTGAGCTGCTTTAAGTTTCAATACCTAGACTGAAATCAAGTCTTAAAGACTATAAAAAAGCTAATGGCTAATAGCGCGACAACAAGGTCTTGGGGGTCACATGCGGCTAAAGCCTTTGTTTGTCTTGCGACATGCGGCAAACTAAGCGCCTTTGTGACGGCGACGCGGTGAAGCAGTGCGGTCTTCGGTCACAAGAGGTGCAAGCTTCGAGTGCTGCGAAGACAAGGACGTGGGGGCGGAAACAAGTTCCGCCCTTTAAATCGTCCACTTCGTCTTGGGGGTCTCCCCCCCCGAAGCACCTGCTGAACCCGAAGGGGGTCTCACCGCTAATTCACATTAAGCGTTAAATAAAATTAAAGCAAAAATAATTTGACGTAGAGATAAGATATGCTCTCTAAAACCACGCCCTTAAATCCAACGCTGGAAGCCCACCAAGATTGAGGATCATAGGTTTGAGCAGGATGAGCAATTACCCCGACTGGGATCTCAGGCGCAAATACTGTCTTGTAAGTCAACCAACTACGGCGACTGTGAAGACTATGACTATAGATGTTGATTCCTT
Organism: Cyanobacteria bacterium P01_G01_bin.39; assembly: GCA_039180345.1. Taxonomy (GTDB): domain Bacteria; phylum Cyanobacteriota; class Cyanobacteriia; order Cyanobacteriales; family Xenococcaceae; genus Waterburya. The sequence goes on from JBCDDK010000042.1 coordinate 17,783, forward strand.
TGGGAGTAATATTCTGTGACTGTAGCCATTTCTTAACTTCTAAAGCAGAGGTCAAAGTTTGATCTCGTTTAGCTAAAGGTGTTGGAATAGGCTGAATTTTTTGAGGATCGAAACCCAAGGTAACTAAAGTTGCTTCTGCAAGGTGAGCAAAGTCTTTGTATTGTGATAAATATTCCCCGCGACCAAAATTACTCCCAGCGGTAATTAACAATTCGTAGGGTTGGCGCTCAAATTCATCCATTGCCCCCATAATTCCCTCATCAGTTATCCACCCCTCGGTAATCAAAATTTCTGCGGCTACGGGGGCAGAATAAGCGAGAAAAGGCTCCAGCCTAGTCAATAGTAACCAAAAGGTGCAGGCGATCGCTAGTAAGAGTCCGAACCAACCTTGAATAGTTAATCCCCAGCGAGGTTGACGAGAGACTAACCCCCATAATTTAGTTTTTCGGCGTGGCATTGGGCAAAATCAGAAATTAAGAACAACGAGTCAATCTTCTCGAATCATAACCCCAAAAAATTAGTGCTGAAGACATCTATTTAACATCCCCAGCACTTCACATTGCTAATTATTAAGTTCCTCGAACCAGAGCTAAAAAGCTTTTAAGCTCCACCTTGCTTATCGCGACTCTGACGACGGCGATCGCGCCATTGAACCACGGAGAGGTATAATACTCCTATGCTCAGGAGTCCTAAAATGCCGATAGCAACTAGGAAAAGAACATTTAGTAATTCGTTTGTTTCCACTGTTTAGAACCCGTTACGACCCCAGACAACCATTGCAATTGACCAGGTAAATAAAGCTAGTATAGTAACCCAGCCTAAAGTAAGAATATCCATGCTTTGTATTTTTGTTTGAAATATGTATTTATTTTGGCAACTATAAACCCTATCATACTTCTTAAGGGGTCTTTTGTGGTGTGAATCGTGCCTAGTTTAGTTACTGAAAGAATTGAATCTGTCAAAGCAGGAATTATTGGTGCCGCAGCTTTTAGCGTTACAGAGCTAGTAATTTTAATTATTAAATCTTTGATCATTGATACAGCAATCGCTTTAGATCTAACTTTGCTGGTACAGTTGGCGATTGGCATGGTCAGCGGTTTTTTATTTGGCGTTACCTATCGCTATATTATCCGAGAAGATCGCAATTCTCATCTCAATGAGGGGGCGGTGTTGGCGTTTGGTTTGGTTAGAGGGCTAGCCTTGATTGAACCTAATTTGCAGATATCTGAATTACTATCAGGATTATGGTTGATTACTCAAAGTATTATCGGTTTTGCGATCGCTCGTTATATACTTGACTTGGCAATTACTCGTAAATTGATTAAACCTTTTCATTGAACATTGAACATTGAACAATTATCAGCATACGAGATGAGAATTAAGTGCCAAACAAACAGCAAAATAAAGTAGAAGAGTTTTTAGAACAAGCTGGAGAAAATATAGATCCTATTGGCAAGACTATTTTTGGTGATTTGTGGCGCGATGTCTATGAAACCTTGCAAGATACAATGGCGCTATGTTTTCTCTTCTCGATTCCTGGCTGGATTGGTAAGCTATTATTAGGGGCTGATTACTCGGGTTTTGACCAATGTTACAACGGCTGGAATGCCCTAAATGTTAATCGCTATGGCTGTTATGTAATAGTCGGTTCTGGTTTTGTCCTATGGATGGTGATTGCAGGTCGAATACTAGGCAAGGTCAAGCTATGGAAGATACTTAGAAAATGGATAGTGAATGCAGGTCGAATACTAAGCAAGACTTTAAATGGTTTATTCAGAAATAAGTAATAATATGACTCCAGATAAACCAAGTATTAGTCTCTACGAACAAGCGAAAGCTAGTTTAAAGTCTCTATTCGTCCAAACTGCTCAAGTTTCCATCGGATTAATCATAATGCTTGTAGCCACAGGAGGAAATCCCCCAGGATGGTTGGTTGCTACTGGTTTCTTTTCTGGAGTTGGTTTTGTTGCTTGGAGTGAAAATAAAAGGCAGTCAGAACTTAAAAGTGAAACTCAAGTTAAAGAAGATAATAAGGCTCTTTTTACTCTTAACAAAAGTGTAAAGGCTTGGAATTTTCTAAGGAGATTAGGCTTTTATAAATTTGCTGACCTGTCTGATACCGACCTGTCTGGTGCTAATCTGTTTGGTGCCAATCTATCTGGTGCCAATCTATCTGGTGCTAATCTGTTTGGTGCCAATCTATCTGGTGCCAATCTATCTGCTGCCAAACGGTCTGCTGCCAAACGGTCTGCTGCCAAACGGTCTGATGCCAATTTATTTGCTGTCAATCTATCTGGTGCCAATCTATCTGATGCCAATCTATCTGATGCCTATCTATCTAATGCCTATCTGTTTGGTGCCAATCTATCTGATGCCAATCTATCTAGTGCCAATCTATCTAGTGCCAATCTATCTAGTGCCAATCTATCTGGTGTCAATCTATCTGGTGCAATTGTCAATCAAGCCAGGTTTAACAACAATTTAGGAATAGACTATGAATTAAGACAAGACCTAATTAAGAGAGGGGCAATATTTGTTGATTCTCCTGAAGATCCAGCTTGGGTTCAATCACCAGTAGGTCGTTGATTTACAGTGCATTCCGTTTCAATCTGGGACAGTAAAATTCGTCCACAGATGAACGCTGATAAACACAGATAAATTAATTCACTTCGTTGATAGTTAAGAGTAACGATGTACTATACCAAATAGTTTTGCAAAACGCTGTAGGAAAAATCAAATCCATTAAAAAGATCAAATTTACAAAAGTTTTCAGCTAGATAAATTCAGTTCAAAATTAGCTAATGTCTTGAATAATGGCTAAAAGCTAAAGGCTAAAGGCTACGAAACAATATCCTTTCTACGAAGCAAACCTACACCAGGCGTATTATGTCCCAACCCACAATTGAAGTTGAACACCTCAGTAAAGTGTATGGTTCAACTACTGCTATTGAAGATATCCATTTTTCCGTAGCTGCGGGGGAAATTATCGGTTTTCTGGGTCCCAATGGGGCAGGGAAAACTACCACCATGAGAATCCTAGCGGGATACTTACCAGCCACCGCGGGAACAGCTAGAATTGCTGGTTATGATGTCCATCGTCACTCCATGCAGGTGCGTCGTAATATTGGCTATTTACCTGAAACTCCCCCACTGTATCCAGAGATGACGGTCAAGGGATTTTTAAACTTTGTGGCGAAAATTAAGGGTGTTAATTCAGGAAATCGTCGTCGTCAGGTTGATAACGCTATTGCACGGTGTCAATTGGGCGATCGCCAAAATGTAACAATTCGTAAACTTTCTCAAGGATATCGGCAGCGAGTGGGCATTGCTCAAGCAATTGTTCATGAACCCCCTGTAATTATTCTCGATGAACCAACGGTGGGACTAGATCCGCGTCAGATAATTGAGGTGCGTAATTTGATTAAAAGTTTGGCGGGGGAACATACTATTATTCTCTCTACACATATTTTGCCCGAAGCTAGCATGATTTGCGATCGCGTTACTATTATTAATCATGGTAAAGTCGTCACTACTAATACCCCTAGAGATCTTCAGGCACAGTTGGAAAGTAATGCGGGATACGAGGTGGAAATTGGTGGCGATGTAGAACAAGTTTATCCTTTACTGCAATCAGTTGCTGGCGTAATTCAGGTATCTGAGGTTGAACATTCATCTGTTATATCTCCTCAGCGTCACTTATTGAAAATTACCTGTGCGCCAGATATGGAACCTGGAAAAGATATTGCTGCCATAATCGTTAACCAAAACCTAGAATTATACGAAATGCGCCGTACTCGTCCTAGTTTAGAGGATGTGTTCCTTAAATTGACTACAGAGGAATCCTTGTCAATCGAAGAATAATATTAAACTAATACTAAACACTGATCAATTTATGATTAATGGTTAATGGTTAATGGTTAATGGGGATTTCTAGCCTTTCTCGAATTAATGAGGTACACCGCAATCAACAATCAACTATTAACAACGGTGCGCGTACATGCGGACAAGTCCTTTGTCTTGCGCCTGAAGGCGGTGCGGGGTCGCACCGCAATCAACAAAAACCAAGGAAAGTAATCAATTCATCTGCGTTCATCTGCGTTCATCTGTGGACACTTTTTTTCATATCGATGTATCAAAAACTGCAATACTTTTAACATAATTATCCTCTCCTGCCAATAACTAATCATGCCGATTAATTTACCCATTCCCTGCTGTGGTTTAAACAATATTAATCTCAAAGTATTAAGAGACATTCTAATATTAGTCATAATAAAAATAGGTAAGCTGCCGTACTTTTCAATATGAATTAAATAACTATGAGTTATATGTTGATATTTCCATTTCAAATTGCGATTAGTAATTGAAGAGGTCTCGTGCATTACCTTGATTAAATGAGTTACTGCAATTTGATGTCCCTGCTGTCCATAGCGCAAGCAAAAATCCAAATCTTCGTAATATAAAAAGTAGCGCGGATCGAAGTTAGGACATTGGGGAAAGTTAGCCAGATTAATTAGTAAACTACAGCCACTAACCCAATCAGTTTTTAGATAATCACCTTTAATATTTTCTGGTAACGAGGTGACAACAGATAAAGCAGCAGTGTCAAAATCAAATGTTCCCCCCGCATCAGTTAGTTCTCCTTGGGAGTTGTAAACAGTGGTGCCAAGAATTGAGATTTGAGGATGACGCTTGAAAAAAGCGATCGCGGAATCAATTGGGGAAATTTTATGATCAATAGTATCTGAATTAAAATATGTATCAGGGTTTATTAACCAGATAATGGCTTGATTATTGTGTTGATAGATCCAATTTAGACCTAGATTACATGCTTGACCAAAACCTATATTTTTTTCTGCTTGAATAATATTTATAGTATCGTTTTTTAATCTTAGCAGCTCTCGATCTTCTGGAGAATTATTAACTATCAGTACATTGTATTCTTGATTAATCTGACTGCTTAATATTCCTAGTAAACGACTTATTAGATTACTAGAATTGTAGTTGACAATTACAAAATGCAAACTTATATTTCTCATTAAGCTTATAAAATACTAAACACCATTCAAGATTAAACCACAGCGTTATTTTATCTTTGGATATATCTAATCTAAGTTTATAGCAATTTTAAATTATTTTTCTTACCAGTTTTACAATAATCAGTTTGACAAATATCTCTGATCACAAAAATTACAACTAATTATATCTATATTTATTGTAGATAGATGAAAAATAGCTTGCTTAGATAATTTATTTATATTGACAATATCATAGATTAATTCTGATGTACATAGCCTAAAACTTAATTTTTATTTGAATATTTTTTATACTATAAAATTTGATTATGGCTCAAAGTTTTAAAAAATAATATTATTATAATCCGTAGAAATGCGTAGGAAAACAAATCTTTAATATAGACAAATCGTAGAAATACTGGCTAAAATCCAAATAATAATTATTGTCTGTCACCTATAATAGGAGACGAATATTCAGTTAACTTAATAATGATTAGTCAGTGCCTTAATCCAGATTGTCTTCACGTCAATTTAGAGAATGCAGAATTATGTGCCAACTGTAATAATAAGCTGCTGCTGATGAATCGTTATCGTGCTGTCAGTCTTCTGGGTCAAGGTGGTTTTGGGAGAACCTTTTTAGCTGTCGATGAATTTAAGCCATCTAAACCACGCTGCGTAATTAAACAGTTTTTGCCTGAAGTTAAGGGAGCAAAAGCTATCAAAAAAGCCACGGAATTATTTGAAAGAGAAGCTGCTCGTTTGGATGAATTAGGACAGCATCAACAGATACCTGAACTACTGGCATTTTTTGATCAGGAAGAACGCAAGTATTTAATTCAAGAATTTATTGATGGCGAAGACCTGCTCAAAGAGTTAGAAACGGCAGGAGTTTTTAGCCAACAGCAAATCAAAGAATTGTTAGATGATTTACTATCAGTTTTGAAATTTGTTCACAATAATAATGTCATTCATCGAGATATCAAGCCAGAAAATATTATTAGAAGAAAACAAGATGGCAAACTAGTTCTGGTAGACTTTGGAGCAGCAAAAGAAGCGATCGCTAGTGAGATTTCTCAAGTTGGTACAATCATCGGTTCTGTTTCCTATATTGCACCTGAACAAGCTGCGGGAAAAGCCAAATTTGCCAGCGATCTTTACAGTCTTGGTGCCACCTGTCTTCATCTTTTAACGGGAGTTGAACCGATAGATCTATTTGATACCGCTGAAGGAGAATGGGATTGGCGGTCGCATCTTAAGGATAACGAAATTGACTATGAATTAAGTCATGTCCTGGATAAATTAGTTGAGGGAGCGACAAAACGTCGTTTTCAATCTGTAGCCGAAGTATTACAAACTCTGGCTGGTGAACAGTACCCGACAATAACTGCTCCAACCGCAATTAGTAGTAGATCCAATAAACATAATAAGCAACGTTCTGTTAGAAAGAAACTATCAAGAGCTAAGCAGCCAAGAGTTAAGCAGCGAGTCCATAAATTAGATTTGCAGGTTATGGAGTTCGAGTTTACTACTATTGCTAATGATCCTTGTATGATTTTTGGTAAGAAGATGAGTTTGCCAACTCGTCGTCATCAGGCAAAGGCTAAATACATCACTTTGGAGTTGGGTAATCATATAACTCTAGACTTGGTTGGTATTCCTGGGGGAAAATTCGCCATGGGTTCTCCAGAAACTGAACCCGAAAGAGAAGTGGAAGAATCTCCTGTACATTCTGTATCAATTCATCCCTTTCTAATGAGTAAATATCCCATTACTCAAGCCCAGTGGTGGGCAGTGATGGGAAATAATCCCTCTCGCTTCGTTGAAAGTGATACTGCCAATTGTAAAAAACCAGTAGAAAAAGTTTCTTGGTCGGATTGTAATCAATTTTGCCAACAACTCTCGCAATTAATTGGTAGAGAATTTAGACTCCCCGCCGAAGCGGAATGGGAATATGCCTGTCGAGGCAAGACCCTCTCACCATTTCATTTTGGCTCTACTATTAGTACTGAGGTAGCCAATTACAACGGTGAAGATAGTTATGGCATTGGTTCTGAAGGAGAAAATCGCCAACAAACGACAGATGTTGATCTATTTTCGGCAAATCAATATGGCTTATACGATCTTCATGGTAATGTAGCCGAATGGTGCGCTGATACTTGGCATGACAGTTATCGCAATGCTCCTAATGATGGTAGTGCCTGGGTTGGTAATAACCCCAAAGAACTTCGAGTATTAAGGGGCGGTTCGTGGTTACATCTTCCTGGTTCTTGTCGCTCTGCTCAACGTCTCAAATCTGCTCCCAGTAGCAGGTCAGACGCTTTTGGATTTCGGATTGCCGCTAGTATTTAATTAGCTTTTAGCCTTTAGCCTTTAGCCTTTAGTTTTTAGGACAATCTCCTAATGTTCAATTTCACATTGGATGTAGTTAATGCTATGGCAATTAATGATCAGTAAAACTGTGAAAAAATCTCTCCCTTGTCTCCTTATCCCCCTTGTCTTGCCTTAAGTCGTCAATCAAAAGTTGACAGACTGGGCTGCACATTGCCACATATTTTGCAGTTTAAAATGTTGAGTGTGATTAGAATAATTAAACTAGTGGACGTGGGCTTAAATAGAGTAACCATTTATTTACCCTCAAACCCAGACTAGTTCTTACTTACTACTCGCTACTTAAGCGAAGCGGTACTAGCTGCCTTAGCTTGCAATAAATTATTTTATCTCTCGTCAATTTAAGCAATGGTTAACTGCGAAATCCCTGCTGCATCTGCGCCAATTAAACCCAAAATTCTAGCTGCTCAAAAACTGAAAATCTTAAATACTCGATCCAACCTCAAGGGATTAGTGCAATTAGCGGTTCATCTCAGCATTACAGGGTTGAGTGGTTATATTTGGATGGCAATGGATCAATGGTGGCTCAAACTACCAGCTTTAATCGTTTATGGGTTTAGTCTTGCCGCTATGTTTGCCATTGTTCACGAAGCATGCCATCGCACCGCTTTTGCTAACAATCGACTTAACGATCTGGTGGCTTGGGGGGCTGGGGTATTATCTGGTTATAACAGCACATTTTATCGTCGCTATCATAAATGGCACCATCGCTATACACAAATTGCAGGTAAAGATCCCGAATTAGCCAGTCCTAAACCAAGCAATCTACGAGAATATTTGATTGAAATTATTGGAATTAACTGGTGGCTTGGCAAAATTAAAACTCACCTTCAAATAGCTACAGGCAATCTCGACAATCATCCTTATATTGCTGAAAATGCAGTCCAGGAGGTAGTCAATTCAACTCGCCTACAGCTTGTAGTTTACAGTATGGCGATCGCAATTTCTTTTGTCTTTACTCAACCTTGGTTTATTACTTACTGGCTTTTACCTCTTGCTGTGGGACAGCCGATCTTACGTCTGATTCTCCTGGCAGAACACACAGGCTGTACTTTAGACAACAATCCTCTGAGCAATACCCGTACAACCCTTACCTGGTTGCCACTACGCTTACTAATGTGGAACATGCCCTTTCATGCAGAACACCATCTTTATCCTTCGATTCCCTTTCATGCTTTACCCCAAGCACACCAGGATTTACAAGAACATTTAGCTATTTGCGATAGTAGTTATCTCAGAGTAAATCAAAACATCATTCAAAATCTCTCATCTTAAATATTAAATAAGAGAATCAAAACAAAAATAAAGTCTCCCAATATCTGGTTAAGAAAACTTTAGGAGACTACCACACACTATTACTTATTACTGCACTAAATCTTGACTCATATGTCTATTAAATTAAACAAAAGTCAGGTCAACAGTTAGATCTAGTTCGGCGATCGCTCCATCACTATTGCTAACAGATGCAATTAAGTCAAAATCACCTAATCTCTTATGCACAGACTTCTTTAGGCGAATATTGCGATCGCACCGTTTTTGTAGCGTTTACTAGTGGGCAATCGACATGATCATTTATGGAAAAGGGAAATCGGTCTTGAACTAGCGTAAGCTTTTACTCTTGCATGCCTACGAATATTTCTCTAACAAGATAAGACTAAAAGCAATTGGGAGGAGTTAAAGAATAGTGCCACAGACATAATCTTTGTTCCCCCTTTATTGCTATCAAATACAATCTACCAACTAGATTTAACAACTCCAGGAAGTAAGCCTTCATGAGCCCATTCCCGCAGAACGTTACGAGATAAGCCAAAATCACGATAATAACCTCTGGGTCTTCCTGTGACCATGCAGCGGTTGCGTTTGCGAGTAGCAGAGCTATCTCGGGGTAATCTCTGGATTTGGCGACTAATTTCCAGTTTTTTGGCAGCAGAGGTAGCTGTACGTAGTTGTTCCTTTAGTTCAGCTCTCTTTTCCGCATATTTCTCTACTAAGCGAGCGCGTTTCTTTTCACGCTCCACCATTCCTTTCTTTGCCATAAATTTTTATTAGTTTTTAAAATAAACACACAGTTTCTGATTATAACTCTAACTCAGTTAACATTGTTGATTGCTCATTGTTGATTGCTCATTGATGAATGCTGCTGAGAACTTGATGGCAACAGAGAACTGGCAAAATTGATCGCCTGCTGGGGGGTAGAGATTCTATTTTCAATTTGAGCTATCTGAATTTCTGTAAGTAACTTACCAATAAAAGGGGAAGGAGGCAAATTTAGGCGATTGATCAAATCGTTACCCGTGACTAAACTTTGGGGATGAGCCACTAAATCGGCGGGGTCTAAATAACGCTCAATTAAAGGTTGGATAATTTCTTTAGAAACTCCTGTAGCGATCGCTCTGGCGATTAAAATAGGGAAAATATCCTTGACTTCTAAGAACCAATGATACTGTTCTCGCAGACTCATGTAACCAGTCATTTGCTGTAGGGTCGGCAGAAGTTTAACGGTTTTAGTCACTGCTTTAATGATTGCGCGGGCATATTTCAATTGTTTTAATTCCGCTTCAGCAATAGTAGGTTCAGGAGTAACTAAAGTCGCCAAATTAGCGAGTAAGGGTAACTCAGATTGCGCCAAGCTAACGTGACGACAATACTCAATCCCTCTAGCTACGGCTTGTAAGTTTTCCCCATTAACTTGCTCACCATAAGGCAACCAAAAACCAAACAAGCCATCCTTTATTGCTGCTGTTAGCCATTTACTACCCTGCGGGGCAGCCAAAATATAGTTTAATTCCGCTTGAACCCTCTCCCCTGCCACCGTTTTTAACAAAGAAGTGCAATCGCAAATTGCGGTTCTAGTATCAGTTTCAATCTCAAAATTTAATTGTGCCGCCTGACGATATGCCCTGAGTAATCTCAGCGGATCATCTTCGAGATTTTGAGTAGAAACCATGCGCAAGATCCCTTGCTGTAGATCCTCGAACCCACCTAAAGAATCTACTAATTTTTGCTGTCGAATATTGTATGCCAGGCTATTAATCGTAAAGTCCCTACGGTTTAGGTCGTCATCCAGACTTGCCCCTTCCTGTCGCGCTAGATCTAGAGTTCCCTGGTCAAAAACCACCCTAGCAATTTCTCGCTCTTGATCCAAAACCACGAACCCAGCACCATAAAGATTAGCAATTTTCCTAGCAGTAGCGATCGCACCTTGAGGTAAAACAAAATCTAAATCTATCGGAGTTTTATAACGTCCCAACAAAGCATCACGTACCGAACCTCCTACCAAATATGCAGTTTCGGGTAGTTGAGCCAAGTCACAGGGCAGAGGTATCTTTGCTAAATATGATTTTATTTGAGCTGCGTTCATTTAAAATAATTTATATAAAATATCTTTTCCCCTTAGCTGTAGTCTGAGCTAAATTAACAATTAAAGCATGAAGCTATGGTGAGAAAAATATGTGTATCTGTATTAACTGCCACTATGTTGATCGCTGCCAAACCTACAATGCAGTGGAAACTCAGCATCAACAACCCCATTTGACCGAAAATCCTACCTTTGAACCGATTGAACCAAGTATCAACGTCAATATTCGTACCGAGGGGGAAACGATTGAAATGGAATGGGATGTTGTTGGCTGTGAAAGCTTTGTTCAAGAGACGGGAAAATGGTCAAAACTACGCCCAGGAGAAGCAGTTCCTACCTAACTTTTTGTTACTTATGACTAATCTCTTAGTTCCTTTGTTGACACTTGGGCATAATCCACGTCAAGATGAATAGTAACGTTAATCTTTGTTAAGACGTTAGATGTCATTTGAGCTGTTTTCGTTAGACATTTTACAAGAATTTGCACGCCTTTATGGTTATTGGGCAGTATTTGTCGGGATCGCCATCGAGAATATGGGAATACCACTACCTGGCGAAACCATCGTCATTGTCGGTGGATTTTTGGCTGGTAGCGGCGAATTGAACTATTGGCTCGTTTTAAGTAGTGCGATTGGAGGGGCTGTTGTTGGCGATAATTTTGGCTATTGGGTTGGTCGAGTTGGTGGTTGGCCTCTTTTGGTAAATATCGGCAGAATCTTTCGACTTCAAGAACAGCAGCTCGAACTAGCAAAAGATCGCTATAGCCAAAATGCCGTGCAGGCTGTTTTTTTTGGTCGGTTTGTCACTTTGTTGAGGATATTTGCTGGGCCCTTAGCTGGTATTACGCAAATGCCCTATAAACAGTTTTTACTCTGCAACCTTGGTGGTGCTGCTGTCTGGGCAAGCACTATTGTCAGCCTTGCTTTCTTTCTGGGTAAGATAGTATCTCTAGAGCAAATTGTGAGCTGGATTGCTCAAGTTGGAATACTAGCCTTGGTTATCATCTTGGCACTGTTGTTAGTTCCCACGATTTGGGAATATGGACACAAAAAACTGCTCTCAAAAGACTAATGCTGTTTGCTTGATTCGGAAAGAGCCGAAATCTAAGCTCCAGCTCAAAATACAGGAAAATTAGAGTAAAGACTGCTTAATATAGCTTAGTCCTCAGTTAGGAGACTCAAAAATAGCCATAAGTTAGCTAATAAGAGTATCTTTGGCGCTTTTAGGTTGACGTTTAGCTTTGGTTTGCTGGCGGTCAGAATCAGATTGCCCTTGATTTAAATCTGCCTCAATTTTGATCAGAATTTTTGGTCCTGATTTTGCTAGTCGTACAATCATCCCATCCAGGGCTGTTGTCGATTCAACACGCTCACCGTCGATATATGTGCCATTTGAGCCTAAATTAATCACTTGCCATTCACATGGTCCCGATTTTCTAATTTCAACATGATGACGGGATACCACTGCACTATAGAGAACTACCTCATTATTAGTCGCACGACCAATTTTGATACTGGGTTCATCTTTAAATGTCCAGCTTTGAACTGCTACTGATTGAAGAGGATGTAATAAAGTTAGTGTAATCACAGATTCATCTTGGTAAGGAAGGTTGATAGTCTAAATAATCTACAAAACGCAATTTGTTTTTTAATAGACACCTGGAATTTTCGATCTATCATATTTTGATTCAGAAAAGATAGATACCTCAAAATTTATATCAATACTAGCCGATGGCAACAATTGTGTCGCCTACTGTATTGGCTTTGGTTGAACCTAAAAATACTTTAGCAAATAGGTTATGTAACCTATTTAACGCCAGTTCTTGTTTTCTAGATCCCTTAACTGACGTTCTAGGCGATCAATACGCCCCCGTAGTTCGTCCATTTCTGCCTGACGAGGAACTCCCAAATCTTGCAGCATATTTTTCATTTGCCGTTCTGCTTGTTTTTGGACGCTACCCGATTCTGTATTCAGTTGAGACATCAAGTCATCAACAAATGATTTTGCCTGTTCAGGATTTATTTTGCCATCTTTGACCCATTCATCACTCACTTGTTTGATTTTTTCTGCTACTAACGAGGTTGTTCCTACGCCTAACATTACTAGCTGTCTGAGCCAGTCATTATTATCCATCTTGTTATCTCCTAGAATTTATTTACTATCTGAGTAAAATAGCCCAATATAAATATTATCGAACTTTCTCTGAAATTATATGGTTATTGAGTGGCTTAAATTCGACGTAGATTCGGAATCTAGGGAACAGTTTATCCAGCAAGATGAAAAAATTTGGACTGCTTCTTTGTCTACCTACCCTGGATTCCTGGGGAAGGAAGTATGGATTGAGCCTAACGCCCCAGGGAAAGTCATTTTTACGATTCGCTGGCAAACACGGGAGCAATGGAAATCAATTCCGCTCCAGGATTTAGCTAAAATTGAGCAAGAGTTTGCTGCTGTAATGAACAATATGAATATTAGTTACAAGATGATCGAAAGCAAAGAATTTCAGATTCGTAAGTTCCCTTCTCATTAGTAATCAGTAATCACCTCATTCTTCCGTTTTTATCCTTCAAAAAATGCCTAGTTGCCCGAAGTGTAAGCAAGCTGTGGATGCTCAAGTAATTGTCTGTCCACACTGTAATAATCCTTTAAAAGCCTATGGTCATCCTGGTATTCCTCTATATCAGTCAGAAGATAATACTAGCTTATGCGATCGCTGTACTTATCATTTGGATGACACCTGCAATTTTCCGCAACGTCCTTATGCTAAAAGCTGCACTCTCTTCCATGATGCTGATCAGCCTTTAGTTGAAGAAGAAGTACAACCTAATAGTCGACTGGGCTGGAGAGGCTTCAAAAACTGGCTTTATCGTTATCGAGGTCTGATTGCGATCGCTGGTTTAATCATATTTTGTATCGCCCTAACTTTAAATTCTCAGTAATTAAATTAACTGACGTTAGGTAAAATCACGAACAATCAATGGTTTGAATAAGGACTATTTGTAAAATCAATGTTATGGCAGTAGGTCTTTTGGTTAGGACATTTCCTACTTACTACTTACTACTTACTACTTACTACTTACTACTTACTACTTCCTATCTTACGAGAGTAATCAAGCCTTCTTATCGAGACTGGCGGCTGATTCTAGGGCTGCTTTATTTCTGGCTCTTTGAGCATATTGCTGTAGATCTTTGACTGACATGCCGCTGAGGATACTCAAGTCTTCTAATTCCATACCCCGCATCAACATCTCAACACACCAAGTTTGTCGGGCTTGCTCAATTGCTGGGGGTTCTCCTTGGGGAGTTAGTAAATCGGCGGTCAAATTGTGCCAAATTATTTGCAATTCATCGCTACTGATCGGATTACCCGCATCATTGATAAAAACTGCTGCCTGCTCATCTTTACGACTCTTCAACCACTGAATTAAAGGATTGGTACTACTTGAGCCATAACGAAAACCCATGACCCACTGATTAAGGGGTACTTGTCGCTGTTGTCCATAATTAATCTGTAAGATATGTTGCTGTGGTTCGACTACAGAATGCGATCGCTCTAAATTTAAGACTTCAGGGGCGGATAAACCTGCGCCAAATAATACATACACCAAGGCATATTCCTGTTTACCTGTTTTTTTGGCTTTACGAAATAGCGATCGCACTAAACTGGCTGGCAAATCGGCTATTTCTTGGGGTTCAACCTTGACTAGAGAACCCCCGTTGCCAACCGGGGAAGTACTGTCCATCGATGAGAAGGAACCTTCAGTAAATATGGTTACTAAACTGGCTAAAAAATCTTCTCGATCTAACCAATAGCTATATTCTTCAGTGCTTGATTCCACCACAAAGTAGCCCACCAAAACAAAATTAAACAAGTTGACTATCTGTTCTGGAGTTAAATCGCTCTGCCAATTATCACGAGCGATCGCTTCGGCTAGATACTCTGCTACATAAAGATTTGCTTCATTTAAGCCCTTGCCTAATGCTTGGCGATTTTCGATCGGATAATTTCCCGCTTCCCCAACAATTGAACGAACTAGGTCTGGTGCTTTATTGAGCGTGATCAGGCATTGCCGACCATATTCATGTAAAAATTCCCCAACATTATCTTTGGTGTTCGCTTGTTCCACCAGGGCATGAACCAACTTCGCGAATACGGTTGAGTCTTGAATCACTGCCAAAAGCAAGCGATACTTGTTGCCAAAATTACGAAACAAAGTTACTTCATTGACCTGAGCGCGCTCGGCAACTGCTTTAGTCGTAGTTTCGGTCACACCTCTTTCGGCAAACAAATCTAGCGCCGCTTCAATCAGACGTGCTTTGGTTGATTTTCGGGGAGTAGACATACATACAAAGAGGAATCGATATTTAGAGTAACCTTAGCGTGAAGTGTAATCAATGCTTAATTAATCATCCAATACTAAATCGGAGAAAAATTAAGGAATCTGACCCAAGACAGATGACTAACCAGAGTTTAAATCATTAAATCCTATTGAGGGAATTTTGTTGGGACAGTGCTGCTATCAGTTGAGTTAAACTGCTTTTGAGCAATAATTTTATTTTCAGTCCACCAGTTTATACGATCACTAATTAAAAAAATGTAAGTAATACTTGCACCGTTGTTAAATTGTTGCTAGACTGCAATTATGTAAGCGGCACTTGCAAAACTGATTTAATGTCTTTAAATACAAGTATAGTAAGAGTCCTGCTAGTTACGCCATCAGCGTAACGACCAAGCATTCCAGCTTGATAATTACAGAATATTTTAGGACAAATTTTAGTAATGACACAGCAATTGATTGCTCCCAAGAGTCCGCCATCGACTCAACCAGAAGAGAAGTTAGAGCTATGCTGGGTAAATATCTTCTTTTTCGGAGCTATTCATTTAATCGCCCTTAGCGCTCCTTGGTTTTTCTCCTGGTCTGCACTGGGAGTAGCAATTTTCTTCCACTGGTTAACTGGTAGCATCGGTATCTGCCTAGCATACCACCGTATCTTGACTCACCGTAGTTTAGAAGTACCAAAGTGGCTAGAGCGTATTTTAGTGACCTTTGGCGCACTAGCATTACAAGGTGGTCCAATATTTTGGGTGGCAGGACATAATCTACACCATGCTCATACTGAAGACAATGACAAAGATCCCTACTCAGCCAAGAGAGGTTTTTGGTGGAGTCATATGGGTTGGTTAATGTATAAGCAAGATAAGTATTTCAACTACGACCAATACAAAAGATATGCTCCTCGTACCGACAGAGATCCCTACTATCGTTGGTTAAACAACAATTTTATTGCACTTCAAGTTGTTTTAGGTTTTATCTTACTGGCATTGGGCGGCTGGTCTTGGGTTATCTACGGTATTTTTGTTAGAGCCGTAACTTTATGGCACTGCACCTGGTTTGTTAATTCGGCTACTCACTTTTGGGGTTACAAGAATTTTGAATGTGATGATGGTTCTTTAAATCTATGGTGGGTTGGTATTCTGGCTTATGGTGAAGGTTGGCACAACAACCACCACTTTAATCCTCGTGTTGCTAAGGCGGGTCAACGTTGGTGGGAAATAGATGTTACTTGGTGGGCAATTCAAGTACTACGGGCTTTAGGATTAGCTAAAAAAGTAGTGTTTTAAATAGCTACGATTAAACTTTCCCAGACTAGAATTATTTTCTAATATCTAAAAAAAGCGATGCAGCAAGGTCTTGGGCGGGGCGTACGAGTTCTGCCGTAAGACGACAGAATCAGCCCCTTGGTTTTCCCCCATGAGTGACTGCATCAACAAAGGCTTTAGCCGCATGTAGCGATGCCTATGGATATCCGTAGACATCGCTTCTCATATTATTATTCCGAACTTGAAGATAGCTCAAACTAGACCCATACTTCATTATTTACTTGATGGCAAAGGAATTGACGCTTGATTATTAGCATGAACTGTTTCTAACCAAAGATACTTAGCTTGATCGATATTCAGCATTGCTTCGTCTAGGGTCTGTCCCTGACTCATACACCCAGGTAAATCAGGGATCATTACAGTAAATCCTCGATCTTCTGGATAAATTTCAATCAAATAATTAAGGGATAGGTAGTAAGATAAAGAGTTTCCCTGCACTTTTAAGCCTTGGTCTGCCATTATTAGCTTTATTCTAGAAAGTAAGAACAATCGTTGTTTAAGCAAAAATATGTATGCTGGGCAAGATTGCCTCTCTGTTATACATGACCAAACCCAATTATTTAATATGGTTTAAGTTAAATTGAGAAAGGTGACTTTGCGGTTGAAACTTGTTAACTTAATTTAATTTTGATGTTAACTTTCATAGGGAATTTGCTGAAGTACATTTCTAGAGCAAAGTTTCGGAATTAACAGCAGGTGTCAACAGTCGGCGTTAATGATGCTGTTTTCTAAAGCTCTGGTGGAGATGGGGAACATTAATTAACCTAGATGTGTCTAAATAACTTTGAGAAATGCAAATAATTAGAATATGTAAAGTCTATCTAACAAAAATATTTCATCTAGCAATTTAAAAAGATCAATTAGATATATTTTCAATATGAGTCATCAAATAAGATTGATGTTATGGATTAATAGAGTATAGCGAAACCCAACTTAACCTCAGCTATAGCAGTCTTAAATCATTCATGAAAACAGCTAATGCCGAACGAATGATGATGTTGTCCTCTTGTGGTACGAATGACATTCAAGACTAATATGGTTCATAACTCAGACAGGATTGCTATAGTTTCAGTAATGTGCATATAGCTACCAAATTTACACGTAATCTTATCTAATAACTAAAGCTGTCTCGCAACTTTATTGAATCCATGAAAGCTATTATCAAAAAGATCTGCTTAAGTACAATCATTTGTACTACTTTGATTGGATGTGGAACTAATAATTCTGAATCAGAAAATCCGAAAGTAGAAGAGGGAATAGACATTAGCCAAAATCCCATAGGTGCTATTGGCAAAGTTATTGAGTTGAGCAAAGATGCTTCACAAATACCCCAAAGTATATCTCAAGATATAGCTAATAAAGAACCAGTTGCGCCAGTCTCTTTTAAAGAATTGATTGACTACTTGCCACAACCTCCTAATGGCTGGAAAGCAGCAAAACCCCAAGGACAATCTAATAGTTTTGGTAACTATAGCATTTCTCAAGTTAACCAAACCTATACTCAGGGTTCAAAACAAATTGAGGTTAGTATCTTTGATTGGGCATTTAACTCAGCACTTTACACCCCATTTTTACTCAGTACTGAGTTTAGCCAAGAGTCAACTGATGGCTATAATAAAGGGCTAAAAATTGATGATATTCCTGGAAGGGAGGAATACAGCTATATAGATAAACGAGGAAGTCTTAATTTATTAGTTAATAGTAGATTTTTTGTTCAGATAGATGGTAACAATATTGATGATCTTGAACTAAGAGAATGGTGGCAGCTAATAGATTCTAAAGCCTTAAATCAGATTGATAATTGAACTAATTTCATTGACTAGATAATATAGCAGTTCTCGTATCTATGAGGTACACCTCGGTTTTGTTTGGGTAAGGGAACAAAGGACTTGCCCGCATGTAGATTAAAGGAAAAATAATTGGGAGAGAGGTTTGAGTTATCTCAAGATTGGTCTTAGATGGCTTAAAGGAATTTTGCATCAAGGATGATTTCCACCTTTAAATAATCTTCTTGACGAAAAGTTTTGATCCAGATCGTCCCTCCTTCACCCAAAGCATTGATCGCATTATCGATTAGATTCGTCCAAACTTGATTTAGTTGACTACCATAAGCCGTTATTTTTGGTAAAGTGCGATCGTATTCCCGTTTGACTATGCAATTAAAATCGTGCCGTGCTGTCTGAGTTTGTGACCGAGAATGGTCAGGGTATTATCCAAACCTTCGTGTATGTCAACCTCCTGTAAAGGAGCTTGATCCATAAAGGAATAATCTTTAACCGCCTTGACTAATTCTGAGACACGACCCGTACTTTGCTCTAGTTCGCCGAGCAATTCTGCTGTTGCTAACACAGCCTCTAACCAAGTTATCCAGTTGGTTGTAGTTCCCTTATCTACTGGTAAACTCAACGACACTAGCTTTTGTAGGTCGAGTCCTGCTGTTGCTAGGGTAGGAGCTAAAAGCCAGCTATCAGCTATGCCGTTTTCCTCTAACCAATCTGTTATTTGGTCTTCTCGCTCGCTCTGTGCCAGAGGATCACAACAACTGGCGGTAACAGCATATTCAAGGGCATCACTCTTTAAAGCTAGAAGCTGTTCTTTTTGCTGCGCTGTAAGCGGCTGTCCGATAGAGCTTAACGCTAGAGTTTGTAAGGTTTCGAACTTCTGTCGTAGATATCCTATCGTAAAAACTACTAAAGGAAAAGGTATGTCTGCTATCGAGCCAGCCAATTTTTGACAGCCCACGAGAATTGCGATCATGAATAATATGGGTAAGCTCAAACAGAAGTAAAAGCGTCAGGCAAAATAGAGGACAGTTTAAATTACATCTACAATGATCTAGCGATCGCCCGCAAAACTTCGAGATATATTTTGATGTCCATTTTGCCTAGTTCATGGGTTCGAGCAATGCCTGCGTGGGATTTAACTTAATAATTACTTTACGGATCTTGCCGTTTTCAAACAATCAACTTAAGGATTGTCCTCGACTAGACTACGGTACGGGTAAATCCTATACCTGGGTATAGGTTCAAACTCGACGGGGGTTTGGTGTTAGCTTGACCGAACACTGGAAAAATGAATAGTAAGTAGGATACAGGCTGTAGTAGCGTAACTGAGCCATAAATGAAATAAAGCGATCACCCGCATAAACCTATCATTTTTTGGAATGAAGTGCAATTTCATAGATACTTTAAAAATATAAGTAAGCTCAAAATATAGTTATTGTTCTATCTATAGGATCGCTCGATTACTAGCAACCTGGTTAACGAATGCAGAAGTAACAACTTCTATCCAGAGATCTGCCCTATGACTTCTCAACTCTCACCAATAGAACTGCAACAGAAAAACTATCGCCTTCAAGCCGAACTGACCGAACTGCGATCGCGCTACGAATCTCTACAAAAATCGGAGATGCGCTATCGACAGATATTTGAGAATGCGCCAATTAGTATGTTGTGTATTTTAACCGATTTCTCTTTATATATCAGTCGATGAACAACTAGAGCTATGTTATCAATCGATCTTCATAGCTGAGGGCAATGAAGCCTTTGCCAAGATGTATGAGTATGAAAAGGTAGAAGATTTGATTGGATTAACCTTGAACGATTTTCACGATCAAGACTCTGAAGTTACTAAATAGCTCAGTTAGTACAATTAAGAATGATTGTGTGACCAGTACCTGGGTGAGTCAAGTTGATATTACTGAGTTACGGGAGGCTCAACAAGCTTTACTAGAAGCTGAACAAGAGCGAGCGCAACAGCTAGAAAGTCTTAATCTCGAACTACAGGAGACAGTTAATAACTTAGAAAACCGCGATCGCCAACTTCAGCAACGCGATCGCATTTTAGCAGCCACCGCCAAAGCTTCTAATATTTTGCTGACTGGGAAAGATTTTGATGAATCAGTAAACCAGGCATTACAGATTATTGGTGAAAGTATCAATACAGATCGAATCGGTATTATAGAAAATTTTGATAATCCAGCAGATCCATTACATCTCTATTGGAAAATGACTTACGAATGGAATTCAGCTTATGCTGTTTCACAACTCAATTATCTAGAAGTATTGCAAGGAAGTTATGAAGGAATAGAAGAATGGGATGAACTTCTAACTCAAGGTGAAAGTATTAGCTGTCAATTAGAAGAACTGTCCGAACCTTTTCGGAGCGAAATGGCAAAAATAGGTGTAAAAACACTTTATGTTGTTCCTATTTTGATAGAAGGTAAGTATTGGGGAAGTATTGGTATTGATGATTGCCGAGAAAAAACTCATCGCAGCGAAGCAGAATTGAGTATTTTAAAAACTGCTGCTGCCTGTATTGGTAGTGCCATTGAGCGCGATCGCACTCAAAAAGCTACTTTAAAAGCCGAACAGGAGCGAGTTCAACGTTTGCAAACGATCGCCAATCTTGCCAATCAACTGTTACGCTCTAGAGGCTATACCAGTGTATTACCATTTGTACTGCAAATATTAGGAGAAAATGCCAATAGAGATCGCATTAATGGTCAACTGAGAATTACCACTCAACCAGGAGAGGGAACAGAGATTTTAGTGCAGGTGTCCTTATGAGTTCTACAATTCGAGTTCTGATTGCCGACGATCATCCTATCGTTCGAAGTGGCTTAGTACGAATGATCGAACTCAGTGAGGGTATGGAAGTGGTCGCCGAAGCTGAAATTGGAACTGAAGCAGTAGAATTATACCGCCAACATCAACCCGATATAACCTTGATGGATTTGCGGATGCCAGAATTAAACGGCGTAGAGGCGATCGCTGCTATTCGTCAAGAATTTCCCGACGCCCGTATCGCTATTCTGACTACCTACGACACTGATGAAGATATTTTTCGCGGTTTACGGACGGGTGCTAGAGGTTATTTACTCAAAGATAGTAGAATGGCAGAACTAATTGATGCGGTTCGCCAAATTCATGAGAAAAAAAATATATTCCCCCTGCGGTGGGTGCTAAATTAGCCGAGCGTATTAGCCGACCAAAATTGAGCGATCGCGAACGGGAAGTTCTGCAATTAGTGTCTGAAGGTAAAACAAATCAGAATATCGCAGATGAACTCTGTATTACCCAAAGTACAGTTAAATTTCATGTTAATAACATTTTTGGCAAGTTAGGAGTAAGCGATCGTACCCAGGCGGTTTGAATTGCTATCAAACGTGGTGTTGCTAATTTATAAAATCCATCTGCTTTGCAGGCAAGCGTCGCTAGATGCGTCCGCGCTTGCACCGCCCGCATTACTCCATGTAGTGCGCAACATTAGCTACATAAAAAAAGGGATCTAACAAATATTGCCAATCCCTGATTAAGTTTATATCTTTAGGCAGATTAATCTAACTGCTCAACGAATGTATTCTTTTAGTATGCTATTACGATTGGGGTGACGCAATTTGCGTAAAGCTTTAGCCTCGATTTGACGGATACGCTCACGAGTAACATTGAAAATTTGTCCAATTTCTTCCAATGTTTTCATTCGACCGTCATCCAAACCATAGCGAAGGCGAAGTACATCGCGTTCACGAGGGCTAAGTGTATCTAGCACACTTTCAAGATCTTCTCTTAATAAACTTTTTGAGACCTCATCTTCGGGCGTTTCCCCGTCAGCTTCAATAAAATCGCCTAAACGGGAGTCTTCTTCCTTACCAATGGGTGTTTCTAAGGAAATTGGTAATTGAGCTGATTTAGCAATAAATCTGAGCTTCTCAATGGTCATTTCCATGCGAGTTGCAATTTCTTCTTCTGTAGGTTTGCGTCCTCGCTCTTGAGAAAGTAATTTAGTAGTCTTTTTAATACGGGAAATAGTTTCATATAAGTGAACAGGAAGGCGAATTGTCCGCGACTGATCGGCGATCGCTCTCGTAATTGCCTGTCTAATCCACCAGGTAGCATAAGTAGAAAATTTATAGCCTTTTTCGTGATCAAATTTTTCAGCGGCTCTAATCAGACCGAGAGAACCTTCTTGGATTAGGTCTTGAAATGATAATCCACGGTTCATGTATTTTTTAGCGATCGATACCACCAAACGCAGGTTAGACTGCACCATTTTGTCTTTAGCGCGGCGACCAATAAAGAGGCGACGGCGGAATTTACGGTATTCCATGTCTACTTCTCTTGCCCATTCTTCATCGGTAGCTTCTCTACCCAAACCGTCTTCTAGACTATCTTTAAGCCTCTCTAGTTCTAGCAGATCAGCAATTTGGCGGGCTAACTCAATCTCTTCTTCTGCTCTTAGCAGTCGGATACGACCAATTTCCTGGAGATAGATCCGAATTGAGTCTTCTGTGTAAGGCTTTTTCCGACCACGCTCGGCGCGTTTGGTGGTGCTGGCTTTTTTCTTTTTCCCTTTCGCTGCTGGCTTGAGATCAACACTATCTTGATTTTTGCTAGTATCTTCTTCGATTAGACTTTCCCAATCGTTTCCAGGATTGACGATTGTTGCTAGAACTTGATTAGCTTGGGTCATGCCGATTTCCTCTTGCTCCTTCAGTGAAAATTTAATGATATTTGTTTTAGTTAAGTTTAGTTAAGTTGTGCTTAACAGGTGTCTAATTACACCTCTATTGGACTTTTGACTTACAGAATCAACTGTTTGTGAACAAACTTTATTGATGCTCTGTTAAATCACGCTTTAAATCAACAACCTTATGGGTGTTATTAACTAGAATTTCGCAATTATTTTCCGATTTTAGCCTCGATTATAATGATTTTGGTGAAGATTAGACAGAAATTTGTCAATATTTCCCTAAGATTTATAAAGAAGTCGCGAAGTTTTCTTTAATTTTCGCTTCTATGGCATTGTAAGCAATTTAACGAAAAATAACACGAATTAGTTTTGAGTATTTAAAAATTTAATTACTATTTAATTAGTGAAAGTCACTAATTATCAAGTTAATCTACTCCAGAGAGCTATTGGTGATTGCATTTTGATCGGTTGAAAAATGTTCACAAAATTCATTATTACTAATAAGGAGACTAAAAATCTACAGTTCTCTCTTTTTTTTTTTAGTAAAACTTTAGACATGGATCAAGTACGTATAATTGCTTACGGAATAACTCTGGGTTCGGTGGTGGTGACTAGCTTGGCTCTACAAGACCCAGTCAAAACGATTGCGGCATCTACGGAGGGAGGGACTTTATCCCTAGTGGCAAACGGTGAAGATTTTGTCCGCCAGGGTTTTGTCAGTAAAGATGGTTGGGCAATAAACTTTGAGAACGTTTACGTGAATCTTAGTGATGCGATCGCCTATTCTACAGAATCAACTTTTGACCCGCAAACAGGAGACACCAAAGAAGATATTAAATATGAAAATAAGGTTAATTTTGACCCGAATCAAGTGCCTACAGACTTAGCTGCGGGGGAGGTTGATGCCGAACCAATAATGGTAGGAGAGGTTAATGCCACTCCAGGTTTTTACAATGCTTTAGCCTGGAGGTTGAGTCCTGGGGGAGAAGACAGTCCAATTGCTGGCAATACCATCGCCCTGATCGGACAGGCTACCAAAGACGGGTCAACTATCAACTTCGACCTGGGCTTGAATCAGCCAACAGAATATGTGTGTGGTGAATTTATTGGCGAATCCCGCCGAGGAATAGTTACAGCAGAAAATTCTGGTCAGGTTGAGGCAACATTTCACTTTGACCATATTTTTGGCGATGCTGACTCGCCTCCAGAAGATGCCTTGAATCAGGATGCTTTAGGATTTCAACCCCTAGCGGCTCTTGCCAGTAACGGTACAGTTAAACTCGATCAGGCAGCTTTAGCTAATCAGCTATCGGACCCAGACTATCAGAAACTAAATGATGCGATCGCTAGTTTAGGTCATGTAGGAGAAGGTCATTGCGTAGTTAATCCGATATCACCCTAAACTTAAGTGACTGATGTTACGTAATTAGCTTGGTAGTGGTTAATAGTTAGTGGTTAGTGGGCATTCTACTAACCACTAACGACCAACGACCAACAACCAACAACCAAGAACCAACAACCAACAACACTAATTTTTAGTATGTACTTGTAAGTTCAGGTACGTAAATGACTATATACAATCGGCATCAGTTTAAATCTCTGAAGACGGCAACTAATTCACAATAAGCAAGAAAACTAAATAATAATTTGTTCTTCTCAGCTAAAAGTCGTCAGATCCTTGAGAAAACCAGGAAAAGGTAGCTTTATTGAGCCGAATAAATCTACAATTTTTTTAGAGAAATTTAAAACCAGCTATATCAAAAAAGCTTATTGATTGTTTATGACTCGGTATTACTTCCTGCTAAGTTTGCTAGCACTAATACTCATTCCAGAACGGGCTATCGCTCATGGTGCCAACATTGAATATCAAGAAACCTCGGCAATTACGATTGAGGCAAAATATGACGATGGCACACCCATGGCAAATGCCCAGGTAGTTATCTATGCCCCAGAAGATTTAGCTACTCCTTGGCTTAAAGGTACTACTGATGATGTTGGTAGCTTTACTTTTGTTCCCGAGGTCGATGAGCAAAATCGCGGAAATTGGGATGTTAAGGTACGTCAATCTGGTCATGGGAAAATTATCAGCATTCCCATTACCGAAGGTAGACTAGCCAAAAGTCCATCCAATATCGCATCGGCTGATGCAGGCTATTCTCCCTCACAGAAGATAGTTATGGCTGCTGCTGTGGGGTGGGGCTTTATTGGGACTGCTTTATTCTTTAATCGCTCTAAGTGAACAGTACCCCGTCCGTTTAGGGCGGGGCTTGCGTTCACTTCGTCATAACACAATTGGTTTTTACTCTTAATGCATATTCCTGACGGTTTTCTTCCTCCTCATGTATGTCTTGCTGGTTATGCTTTAACTGGTGGCGTTACCTGGTACTCCCTAAGTCAGATCAAAAGAGATCGCTATACCCAGGCAAATATTCCTAAGGCATCTTTGCTCACGGCAGCTTTTTTTATTGCCTCTTTGATTCATATTCCCATTCCTCCTAGCAGCGTTCATTTAATTCTTAATGGTTTGATGGGTGCGGTGTTGGGTTACTATGCCTTTCCTGCAATTTTGATTGGCTTGTTTTTTCAAGCGGTGATGTTTCAGCATGGAGGAATGTCTACCCTGGGGGTTAATGCCATTATTTTAGGCACACCAGCGATCGCGGCATATTATTTATTTCGTCAACGGGAACATTTGTCAGGTAAAAGACAGATATTAACCAAAATTCTTTCTTTTGCTTCTGGTGCAGGGGCATTGTTGTTATCGGCAATCATGTTCGCCATGTTGCTGGTTACTCACATCTCGCCTGATCTCAACGTCAATGCTGAAAGGACGGCGATCATGGTTTCTCTGGGGGGATACTTAATCCAAGCCGTAATTGAAGGGGTATTTTCAGTAATGCTGATTTCATTTTTAGAGCAAGTAAAGCCAGAACTATTGAAATCTTAAATGGAGACTAAAGCGATTATAAAGTCTTAATGATGGGAAATAGTCAGTCGTTATAGTAATTTCAAATAAGAATTGCGTGCATAAAACTTACCTAAACTCTCCCATAGTCACTAATCCCTAATCCCCTGTTCCTCGAACAAATGACTTGTAAGGTACAAAAATTAATTAAAACGACTATATTTAATGAAATTAGTTCTTGATCGATATGCTTATTTAGACTCTCCTCTCCATCGTTGGCAGCAAGGATATAAGCTAGTAGGTTTATTAAGTTTGATTTTTGCCTTTGCCTTTATTCAAAATCTATGGTTATTGCCGATTATGGTGGTGATTACCTGGATTTTGTTTACCATGTCACGGATTCCTATCTCGTTTTTGTGGAAACGGCTACGCTATCCTAGCTGGTTTATTTTGGCAGTGGTTATTTTGCTTCCTTTCATATCAGGAGATAACGTTGTCTGGCAGTTGGGTAATCTGGCAATAAAGTCAGAAGGATGCTGGCAGGCAGTATTAATTTCAGTCAGATTTTTTTGCATTTTGACAGTTAGCTTAGTCTTATTTGGTACTGCCCCATTTTTAAGCAGTATCAAAGCAATGCGATCGCTGGGTTTGCCTAGAGTAATTGTAGACATGACCTTGCTTTCATATCGCTATTTAGAAGAACTAGGGGAAACCTTAACTACTATGCAGCGGGCGATGAAATTAAGAGGATTCCAACCAAAAGGTTTTAAGCGACGTAATCTAGAAGTTTTTGCTCAGTTAACTGGTAGCATATTAATTAGAAGCTATGAGCGTTCTTTAAGAATTTATCAAGCAATGATTTTGCGGGGATATGGCAGTCAACCAAAATTCATTAAAAAATCCAGTCAATTTAGACTAAATCCCAAGCATTATCAGAGTTTGTTAGCCACTTCAATCACAGTATCAGCTGCTTTTGTTTTAATTACTTTAGAAATTCTTTTGATTAGCTATTAAGCAGTCATAATCATTGTTCGCTCATCTACTAAAATACTAATGAACAATCTGGTACAGAGAGTAAACCAACTATCTCGCAAAACTAAAGCGATCGCTTTAAAAAATATTAGCTTTAGCTACGGAGAAGACCGCGCAATCTTAACTGATATTAGCTTGGATATTGCTGCGGGGGAAACTGTCGGTTTAATTGGAGCCAATGGTGCTGGTAAAACTAGCTTGTTTCTAACAATTTGCGGTATTCACCAACCATCTTATGGTGAAGTTCGTTTATTTGATCGACCAATTAATGCCGGAGAATTTAACCCCGAGATTGGCTTAGTCTTTCAAAATCCCAACGATCAGTTATTTTGTCCCACTGTGCGCGATGATATTGCTTTTGGCTTAGAAAATATCAACTTGTCCCCTGAAGAAGTAGCAGTCAGAATAGAACATGCTCTATCTTTGACGGGTGTTACTCACCTGGCAGACAGAATTTCCCATCAACTTTCAGGAGGTGAAAAATGTATGGTAGCGATCGCTGCGGTATTAGCTATGTTACCTCAGATCGTACTATACGATGAACCCAGCGCTAATTTGGATTTAAGAGCCAGACGGCGGCTGATTCATTTTCTTAACTCTTCTCATGAGACGACGGTTATTTCTTCTCACGACCTAGAATTAATTATCGAAGTTTGCGACCGCGTAGTGATGCTTAATCAAGGTCGAGTGGTTGCCGATGGAACTCCAGTTGAGATTATGAGTGATTCAGATTTGATGCTAGACAATGGGTTAGAAGTGCCTCATTCTCTGACTCATAATCATCGTAAGCCAAGTTAACCAGAGTTTATCACATCAGAAGATCAGCAGCTTAATCAAACATAAAATAGTAACAAGAATTGGGAAATAGAGTAAATAATATGAAATCTAAAAAATAACGCTACATATAAGAGAACTAGAAAAAAGCTCAAGGCTAATGGCTAATGGCTAATAGCTACGAGCTAATAACCTTGCAACGAAGCTAATTCACATTAAGCGTTTCACATAAGTTTTTATTGTTAGACCAAGGCGCAGGAATCAGGGGAATAAAATGCCACAGGATAGTCAAAGTCAAATATCAGAAGACCAAGCGCAGTCATTAATGCGATCTCTATTACACAAAGAAGGTACTTGGGTTGAGTGGGGACAAATTTGTCAAAAGCTGCAAAAGGCAGGATACAGTACCCAAAGAATTTTTGAAGATACAGGGTTTCAAAACAGCCAGCAAAATTTGGTGATCGTTGCCTCTCAAGTGTTTGATAATCTGGTGCAGGCAAAGGTTGATGCTGAAATATTAGACTACTTTAAAGGTCCCCGTAGTGATGTCCTTTATGAATTTCGTGTCCTTAACCAAAAGCAACGAGTAGAAGCTAGCTTGCTTGCATACCACAAGCGTATTGATATAGATGGCGCTCATTTGGTATCCAAGGCAATCAAAGATGTTTCTCGCATGTCCCAGCTACCAGAAGCTTTTACTAAACATCCTGGAGACTGGGTGGCATATTTATCCTGGAAACGGGCAAAAAGCCAAAAAGATCTGCAACAGCGATCGCGTTTGATTGCTCAAGGATTAAAGTTTGCTCATTCCAATACGGCACGAGAGGCGATCGAAAAGTTGTTAAGTGACTTTAGCGTGGTCAATAGCAAAACAGAACCTTTGCTACCATTATATCGGCTAGAGTTAGAAGAGGCATTACCTCGGATTGTGCCTTTAGCAGGATCATATCCTCTTAGTAATGAGGAGATAACCGCAGTTAAGTCGGTAGAAATTCAACAGCCCTATAGCTCAATTAAAGCCAATAGTGGTTCTTATGTACCAATTCCTGGCTGGCAAGCAGTTCTCAAAGCAAAAGATCCTGTCGCTTATCTATGTCCCAGCAATATTTTGCCCAAGTATCTTGGTGGTAATGTAGAAGAAGTTTTGGTTCTGTTAGATCGAGCTAATCGAGATTGGGATGCTAATAGTTACTTTGCCGTAGAAATAGATGGCAAAGTAGCAATACGCTGGTTTGAAACAGAACCTGAAGCATCGATAGTAGGACAACTAGTATTGATCTTACGTCCTAAAAAGATTTTAGACGAAGGTAACATTACTGAACCCTGGCAAATGGATGATTAGAAAAGTGTCCACGGATAAACGCAGATGAACACAGATGATTTGTCTGCTTACATACTATTTCTAGGTTTTTGATGGATATAGATCAGCTATCTATAGTTTGTGTTGTTTTACTGTATCAAAATGCGATCGCTAGTAGGACAACTGGTATTGATCTTGCGTCCTAAAAAGATTTTGGACGAAGGTAACATTACTAAACCATAGCAAATAGATGATTAGATTAGTCTTCAGAATTTAATTGGGCTAATGGCTAATGGCTGGGCGAAGCCCTTTATTTTTAAAACAAATGAACTAGTAGTGATATTTGCGCTATTTTAAAGATTGATAAGATAATATCCTGATTTTAAATGAGCTTATTCAATCTGCAAGCACCCTTTGAACCAGGGGGAGATCAGCCTGAAGCGATCGCACAATTGACGGAGTCACTACAGCAAGGAAATCGATTTCAAACTTTACTAGGTGCGACAGGTACAGGAAAGACTTTTTCAGTAGCAAACCTGATTACAAATGTGCAAAAGCCCACCTTGGTTTTGGCTCATAATAAAACTTTAGCAGCGCAACTATGTAATGAGTTACGTTTGTTTTTCCCTGACAATGCGGTAGAGTACTTTGTCAGTTATTACGATTACTATCAGCCAGAGGCATATATTCCCGTCAGCGATACTTATATTGAGAAGACGGCTTCAATTAACGATGAAATTGATATGCTGCGCCACTCGGCAACGCGATCGCTTTTTGAACGCAAAGATGTGATTGTGGTAGCTTCGATTAGCTGTATCTATGGTTTGGGAATGCCGGCAGAATATCTGAAGGCGGCAGTACCTTTAAAGTTAGGCATGGAAATAGATCAGAGGGAACTATTGCGAGACTTAGTGACAGTGCAGTATTCTCGTAATGATATTGAATTAGAACGGGGTCGCTTTCGGGTTAAGGGGGATGTATTGGAAATTGTCCCAGCCTATGAAGATCGGGTAATTCGCATCGAGTTTTTTGGGGATGAGATTGAGGCATTGCGCTATGTCGATCCTGTTACGGGAGAGATCTTACAGAGTATGAATAGTGTGAGTATTTATCCTGCCCGTCACTTTGTTACTCCTCAAGAACGTTTAGAAGCAGCATGTTTAAATATTAGACAGGAATTAGATGCCCGTTTGCTTGAACTTGAAAGCCAGGATAAGTTATTAGAGGCACAACGATTAGAACAGCGCTGTCGCTATGATTTAGAACTGTTGCAGGAAGTCGGCTATTGTAACGGTGTGGAAAACTATTCTCGGCACCTGGCAGGTAAAGCCCCAGGTTCTCCCCCAGAATGTTTAGTGGATTATTTTCCTGATGATTGGCTATTAATTATTGATGAGTCTCACGTTACGGTACCGCAATTACGAGGCATGTATAATGGCGATCGGGCAAGAAAGAAAGTTTTGATCGAACATGGGTTTAGACTACCTTCGGCGGCGGATAATCGTCCATTGAAAGCTGATGAGTTTTGGCAGAAGGTCAATCAATGTGTGTTTGTCTCGGCAACCCCCGCTAAGTGGGAATTAGAGCAATCTGAGGATCGGATAGCAGAACAGATTATCCGTCCTACGGGGGTGATCGATCCCGAAATTTTAGTTCGTCCTAGCGAAGGACAGGTGGATGATTTATATGGGGAAATTCATGAACGTATTGCTAAGGGAGAACGGGTCTTAGTTACCACCTTGACTAAGAGGATGTCGGAAGATCTCAGCGAGTATTTTGCCGAACGAGATCTTAAGGTGCAGTATTTGCATTCGGAAATTAAATCTATTGAACGGATCGAAATTTTGCAGTCTCTGCGTAAAGGGGAAGTTGATGTTTTGATCGGGGTTAATTTACTGCGAGAAGGTTTAGATTTGCCCGAAGTATCTTTGGTAGCAATTTTGGATGCGGATAAAGAAGGTTTTTTACGCTCAACCAGTTCCATTATTCAAACAATTGGTCGGGCTGCCCGTCATGTACAAGGACAGGCTATTTTATATGCTGATAATTTAACCGACAGTATGGCAAGGGCAATTGAGGAAACTGAACGACGACGTAATATCCAGGTTGCTTACAACAAACGGCATGATATTATCCCCAAGCCAATTATCAAAAACGAAGAAAATTCGATTTTGGCTTATTTAGATATTTCCCGTCGCTTAAATGCCGAACAACTCGAAGAAGTCTATGAAAAGTCTGACGAGTTGCCCCTGGAAAAAATTCCTGAATTAATCGAACAATTAGAAGCCAAGATGAAAGATGCGGCGAAGGATTTGGAGTTTGAATCAGCAGCTAAATATCGCGATCGCATTTTGAAACTGCGAGACAAATTATTGGGTAGAAGCAGTAAAAGATAGCAGTAAATAACTGCAATCTTTTAATCTGTAGGGTGGGCAAATAAATTATATAGATCTTTATCTAAGTTGAGCTGTACTTGCCCATTTCTCTGTTCAAATACTATTAGCAACGGCTAATAAAAGTTGTCAAATAAACAAGAATTGCTGATATCGGTGATTTTCATTTGTTCTCTATTTTCCTAAAGAATAAAAAAAAATCTGTAGAGTGGACATTGCCCATCCTACAGAAAAAGCTTGATATTTGATATCAGCTGTTGAACTGTGAACCAGAAAAACTTAAAAAATTATTGCCAGTTTCTTAGTTCTATATATCTTTTGCTCTATGGGAAAATTGCCGTATCTGTGCTAGATGATGTACTTACGGTTGCAGAACTATCAACAGCAGCAACATCGATTTTGTAATAGTCTTTGAAACCCGAATAACTTCCTATTGGTGCATCTATCTTGGGTTTGTTTTTCCAGAAATTACTAAGGACAGTAGAAAAATCAAAATAGTCATCATAGAGTTTGCTATAAGATACATAACTGTATCCACTACCTCCATTGACATTAGCTGCTTCATCGAATGTAATTTCGGTTAAATCAGAATTGCTAAGGTTTATAATCTTCATGAGTTTTATATGTTATGAAAGACGAAAACGAAGTGTTATGCGTAGAAACTTTGACTTAGTAAGTCAAAAAAAGTCAGATCAATCATTTGCTCTCTAACTGCCGAGAGCTGCCTAATAAAGCGGTTTAAATAACCTCTTATTTTATTCTCATAATTTAACACACTGTACATTAAACGAATACAAATTCTTTACAGTTAGTATTAAAAGAGGAAAAAATGAAGTGTGTTTTCTGGTAAATAAACAAGAAGTAAGTCTAATATTTGATTGAAATAGGCGATCGCTTTAAAACTATTAAGTAGAAGTAAAAGGTAAAAACTACAATCGATCAGACTAAAGAATAAATAAAAGCGATGCCTTCGGCTAGCTTCGCAATCGCAATCAATACTTTTTAGATTAGCTTCGGTTGAAGTGCGATCGTTTATGGGGTGAATAAATAAACCAGAGAGTTTTTTGAATCAGATCAATTCATATTTATCTAATCTGCTAAAAATTGTAGATGCATACTGTATTTGAAGACTGCTAGCAACGGCTAATAAAAATTACTCACCACTACAAAAAGGATCAGGAAAGCTATCATGAGTTGTTAAATAACAAATTAAGCAAGGAATAAATACTAACTGACGCTACGCATTTTAGAATTGGTAGACAAACTATTAGATAGAAGAAAAAGTAAAGACTGTAATCGATTAAACTAAAGAACAAATAAAAGCAGTTGCACTTAAGATTACGCTTACCAAACTCAGCTTGAAAGGTGGATTTCCAGGAGTCCGACTTTTTACTAAAAACGTCCCGTAAGCAGAACCTAAAGCAGTAATAAGAGCAATGATGAAAATGCTATAAATTGCCCATGGTTCTTTAGCTTGAAAGGGAATCAACAACAAAACTATCATTGCAATTCCCGTAGCTAAGAAACCTCCTCCTGCAACTCGCATCAGTGCCAAGATTAAAGTCTGGATATTAGGTTCGACTTCAGTCCAGGGTTTCGCTAGTGCTAGGCTATGGTAAGGCATGAATTGGTCACGAGTTAAATAGATAACGCCAAAGACCACGGAAATTAGTGCCACCACACCGTAACAAACTGAGGATACTATTAACATAGGCGTTGCATTGTCATGAGATGGTTAAGATTGACAAGAGGACAAGGGGACAAGAAGACAAGAGGACAAGAGGACAAGGGGACAAGAGGACAAGAGGACAAGAGGACAAGAGGACAAGAGGACAAGAGGACAAGAGGACAAGAGGACAAGAGGACAAGAGGACAAGAGGACAAGAGGACAAGAGGACAAGAGGACAAGA
>JBCDDK010000043.1:0-48958 GCA_039180345.1 Cyanobacteria bacterium P01_G01_bin.39
CTTCCTTGCGTCATACGGGGTACAAAATCCCCCAGCGATTGTTTGAGTTGATAAGAAATAAGAGGATAGTAGTGACCCAGCTTTAGGACGGTTTCAAACAACCAAGGATACCTCGGTATACTACTTTCTCTAAGGTATCAAGATTTGATACCCTAATTTCAAGATACAAGGATACCGCTTCGCATATAAGACTTAAATGTAAAATTTTACTCCCAATCCCCAACGGTGCGCGTACATGCGGGCAAGCCCTTTGTCTAGCGCCGTAAAACGACGCGGTGAAGCAGTGCGGTCTTCGGTCACTCGGATGCAAGCTCCGAGTGCTGCGAAGACTTCGTCTTGGGGGTCTCCCCCCCGAAGCACCTGCTGAACCCAAAGGGGGTCGCACCGCAATCCCTAATCCCCAATCCCTGATCCCCAAATAAACTATCTTGTATTTAATTACACCTACTTACTTAATAGATAAATGAAAGCATTTGTAACTGGTGGGACAGGTTTTGTCGGAGCAAATTTAATCAGACTGTTGTTAAAGCAAGGTTATCAAGTAAGAGCCTTGGTACGTAATAGTAGTTCCCTCGACAATCTTAAGTTGCTGGATGTGGAGATTGTTACAGGAGATCTCAACAGTAGCGAGTTATCTCAGCAGATGTCGGGTTGTCAGGTTTTGTTCCATGTAGCAGCGCAATATTCTCTCTGGCAAAAGGATAGTGAATTACTCTATCGCAGTAATGTTTTGGGTACCAGAAATATCTTAGCTTGCGCCCACACCGCAGGAATTGAACGCACTGTCTATACTAGTTCAGTTGCGGCAATTGGAGTTAAGCCTGATGGGATTGCCGATGAAAGCTATCAAAGTCCCGTGGATAAGTTGATAGGAGATTATAAAAAGTCTAAATATTATGCTGAACAAGAAGCGATTAAGGCAGCACAGGAACAAGATATTGTAATTGTTAATCCCAGTACTCCTATTGGGGCATTTGATCTCAAACCGACACCTACAGGAGAAATTATCGTCAGGTTTTTACAGGGTAAGATGCCGTTTTATGTTGATACAGGATTAAACTTGATTGACGTTAAAGATGTCGCCTGGGGGCATATCCTGGCTTTAGAGAAAGGTAGAACAGGCGATCGCTATATTTTAGGCAATCAAAATCTCACTTTCAAACAGCTTTTAACTAAATTAGAAACAATTACAGGCATTAGCGCACCCAAGTACACTATTCCCTACCTGATTCCTTTTACTGTGGCTTGGTTAGAAGAGAAAGTTTTAACTAAATTGGGCAAACAACCTACCATAGCTTTAGATGGGGTACGCATGTCTCGACAAAAAATGTTTTACGATGTATCTAAAGCAGTTAACGAGCTGGGTTTGCCTCAGACTGATATTGATCAGGCTTTAAAAGAGGCAGTGGATTGGTTTTCTAAAGGGATGAAGGGTGAAAAATGAAGGTTACAGCTAATATCTGATGGCGGGGAATCACTTCTGTAATCCATACATGACAGAGATGTGCGAAACCTAGTAATGCGTTTGAAATACCAAGTTAATTAATGTGATATTTAATATCTGAGTTTAATTGATTAACTGATTAAGTTTTTTGATATCTTTAATTTTAATTGATCGTAGTTTGTATTTAAATATTATATTGCTAAAAAACTACGATTAGAGTGAAAAAAGTTAGAGGAGGAAATACTTTTGCAGCCAGTAGTCCCTGTTTTTATATCATCACCTAGTGATGTAAAAGATGAACGAGAAATAGCAGGAAAAACGGTCAAAGTAGTTTCAGATAGATTAACTACAATTTTTGGTATTGCTTTAGTAGCAATTAAATGGAAAAATTTTGCACTTATTTCTAGTGGCGATTCTAGGCATCCACAATATCAAATTCTTAAATGTATAGAACCTTTTAGTCTTTTTATTGGTATCCTTTACAGAAGCCATTAGCCATTAGCTTTTTGTATTCAGGAAAAAATAATAACTGTAGAAATCATCCCATAACTGTGCAAAGCCATAAATCTAAATTATTTTTACTAACACGGGCATAGCCAAACAGCGCACGGTTAGTTAAGTAGTAAGTAGTAAGTAGTAAGTATAAATGTCTTGATTTTTAGTCCGTATTGCTATTTGTTAAATCTAGTATCATCTCATTACTAGAAGTAAAGTCAATCCCTTGATAAACAGGCTTACCTGATGGGGAAGCATGAAGCAAGGCTTTGGTGCAGTTTAGACTTTTTAAATATGCCACCGCAGCCTTAGTCAATTGGGTAGCAATTCCCTGACGGCGATAATCTCTCTCTACATAGACATTCCAGATATAACCATATTTGCGATTGTGAAGAACAGAGGGATATAATCCTGTAAAAAGCTGACAGCTAACTGACCCCACTATATTAAGATCGTCTCTAGTTTCAACTTGCGCCATAAAAGCCTGAAATTTTAGTTCTTGGCGTGCTTGTTGGATAAAATCAAGGGTAATATCCAACCAGTTATCATCAATCAACTCTGGAGAGACATTATTATCTAACCAAAGTTGATAGAAATGTTGGGCAATAATCCGATCCATTGCAGGTGTGGCTTGATTGATTATCCCTGAAAATTCTGACATCTTAATAGCAGAGGTACGACTTAAATAAGATCACGATCCGTGAGAATCTCATAACCATCCTTGGTAACTAACACAGTATGCTCAAACTGAGCCGATAAGTTATTATCTACTGTTACTACTGTCCAGCGATCTCGCAACACTCTAGTATGTTTGGAACCCGCATTGAGTATAGGTTCAATTGCTAAGGTCATTCCTGCTTTCAATTTGACATTGGGCATCCATTTAGTGCGATGGTTAAATACAGAAGGTGCTTCATGAAGATTTTTACCTACACCATGTCCTGTATACTGCTCCACTACGCTATAGCCATGAGCCTTAACGTGGTCTTCTACTGCCCCTGCAATGTCTATTAAATGATTACCTGCTTTAACCTGCTCAATGCCTTTGTATAAAGCTTCTTCTGCCACTTTGATTAGTTTTGCCGCATCTTTTGCTACTTTGTTGCCTACAGCGATCGTAATACAGGAATCCCCATGAAACCCGTCGCAATAAGCACCTGTATCAACTTTTAAAACATCTCCCCGACGTAGTACTTTCTTGGGATTAGGGATACCATGTACCACCTCATTATTGACGCTGGCGCAGATAGAGGCGGGAAAGCCATAGTAACCCTTGAAGCTGGGAGTTGCACCCATTTCCCGAATCCGCTGTTCGGCATATTCATCCAAATCGGCAGTAGTCATGCCTGGCTTAGTTAGTGACTGAATCTCTTTTAACACCGTGGCAACAATCTTAGCTGAACGGCGCATTTTCTCAATTTCAGGTGCAGATTTAATCTGAATCCCACGCGGATTGCGATTGAGTGCAGGCAGTCCATTTGATGTATCGGTATCAGAGCTTTTTTTTGCTTTGGGAAACAGTAGATCCGTCAGAATATTCATTAAATAGTTTCAAATAATTAATATCTATAGCTTTAAAAAGTATATCGTTTCTGAGAGTTCTAACTTACCGATAGCCATAGTATTTAATTTCTCATCCTTACTCCTTGTTCCTCGTTCCTCACTCCTCAGACAACTGACTCATAGCGGTTAAATCAAGCACCTTTGCCAATTGTTCTTCGTTCATTAAACCTTCTGCTAAGACAATTTCCCGAATTGATTGTCCTGTCTCTAGAGACTTTTTGGCTACGTCTGCCGCTTTAAGATAGCCAATGTGAGTGTTGAGGGCAGTTACCAAAGCTAGGCTACTTTCTGCATACTTCAAACAGCGATCGCGACGGGCTGTAATCCCCGATAAGCAGCGTTGCGCCAGACTATCAATAGTATTGCCCAGGATCTCAATGCTGTGGATTAAATCGTAAGCAATTAAGGGCATCATCACGTTTAATTCCAGTTGACCTGCTTGCGCGGCAAAAGCGATCGCCGTATCGTAACCCATTACTTGGAAACAAACCATGGAAGTCATTTCTGCCATAACAGGATTGTACTTACCAGGCATAATAGAAGAACCAGGCTGTACTGCGGGTAATTGAATTTCTTTAAAGCCTGTTTGAGGTCCTGAGTCCATCAGGCGTAAATCATGGGAAATTTTGACTAAATCCTGCGCTAAGTTGCGTAAACTACCTGAAACATTGACAAACGAACTCATACTTTGCATTGCTGCCATTAAATGTGGTGCAGGTTGCAAAGGACAGTTAATAAATTCTGCTAATAATTCAGCAACCCGATAACGATAGCGGGGATGGGTATTCAATCCTGTTCCTGTAGCACTACCCCCTAGACCTAAACTATGGAGATCCTGGGCAGCAGTTTTAATTCTTTTCTGATGATCCTGGAGAATCTGCGTCCAGGCTGCAAATCCCGCCCCAAGACGCACAGGTACCGCATCTTGCATATGGGTGCGACCAGATTTAACAATATCTTGGAACTCAGCCGCCTTTTGCTCCATCGCAGCGATCGCCTTATCTAAAGCAGGGTACAGGGTACGATCTAAAGCCAGCAGGGAACCAACTCTAATAGCAGTAGGAATCACATCATTAGTAGACTGACCATAGTTAACGTGATCGTTAGGACTAACTCGCTTGTAGTTTCCCTTAACATCACCGAGAATCTCTAAAGCACGATTAGCCAGAACTTCGTTGACGTTCATATGATGAGAGGTACCAGCCCCCGCCTGATAAATATCAACCACAAACTGATCTCGCAACTGACCGTTGAGGACTTCATCAGCAGCCTGGACAATAGCCTGACTAATGGATTGATTGATACATTCTAATTCCCCATTAGCGATCGCTGTAGCTTTCTTAATCAAAATGCAAGCATCAACATAGGTGGCAAGAGGCTTAATGCCGCTAATGGGAAAGTTTTCAGTTGCTCGAAGGGTTTGGATGCCATAATAAACGTTAGCTGGTATCTCTTTTGACCCCATTGAGTCGGTTTCAGTACGGTAATTGTTGCCCATTTTAAATCGCTTCGAGTTTTTGCTGGTATTTCGCTGCCAAAACTCAAGATACTATAATACGGTGGTTCTCATGTGAGGAATTTAATATTTCCCTAGAGTTACTCATCGGCTAAACAGGCACGCTAAAATTTTTATACATACTGTAATCGTAAAGAGTCTTAATTAATTTATGTTTTTAAGTGAATTAACCCCTGTCTTGCAAAAATTACTCCAGCAACCTGTGGCTTTTGCTGGTGGTTTTGTTTCAGGTGCGCTGCATCTAAATCTTAATGAAGAACCACTATCAAAATGGTTAGAACAACAAGGATATAATTCAGCCAGCAATAATTCAGCAACTCCTAACAATAGCGATCGTCCAACTTCAATTGACATTGATTAATTTAAAGTAAGGTGGGCATTGCCCACCTTAATAGCGCAAGATGCTCAAAACTATGGGTAAAATAAATTTGTTCTAGTACTCTGACGCTCCAAAATTATGATATCAATGTCTTTATCAGAAGAATTAACAAACTAGCTAATTCAAGTAGAGTAATCGCCAATTTTAAACATTTGCAGAGACATTAAACAGAAAAGCAAATTTAAGCAGGAGAGAACTCCAAAGAATTCAAATTGTCTCTAACTTTCCGTCTTTCTTTAAGGACTTTTTCACCTATACCAGATATTTTATAGTATTTTCTACGAGCACCATTCCTCTCGCTAGGTTTATCCTCTCCCCATTTTGACTCAACGTAGCCTTTTTTCTCCATTCTGTGTAGCGTTGGATACAGCGAACCTATTGTTATGTTACGTTTTCCCTCATAAGCTTTCTCTAAAGCTTGACGAATCTGCAACCCATATAGTTCATTAATTGAAAGTATAGTTAAAATATCTTCTTCCAAAGCAGATATCTTCAAAGGAAATGACATTTTTTTTGTAGACATATTAGTTTATTTCACTCAAATTGGAAGCACTACTATTTTGTGAGCAATCAATATAAATTGACTACATATAATTGTTAAATAAGTTAGAAAAACAAAAACCAGGAAACTACGCAAATAGCATCCTGGTTTTTTTAAAATTAACCAATAAAAACAGTTTAATTGCTACATGTGTGGCATGCGGCTAGTAAACAACACATCAATTTCTCTATATTCGTCTGGTGCAATTAAGGCATATTGCTCTTATATCGTCACAAAACAAACAGATAACATTGGAGAATTTTACTCGCTAAGACATAGTTTTCCCGCAATTCTTAAATTGATTGAGTGCACTCAAAGGTGTCTTCTCTAAACAATTTTCAGCAATTATCATGCTGCGAAATCTCTAATCTTTATTACTACATTCAATGATACCGAGTATTTCTTGTTTGTCAAGTACTTTACAAAAGCGATATTAAGTCATAAAATTATATAAAAATATTGTTCTTATGTACATCTAATGTTATGCCAAAACTTACAATCGATGTGAGGATAAGTTTATGAGGGAGTTTCTCGTTAGCGTAATAGCGTCGATAATTGCAGCTTGGTTATGGGAAAAACACAAGAATTCAGATAAAGATGATCGCAAGTTGAAGGTGTCCATTGAAGAACAGAGAGGAATTTATAAACTATTAAGTGATCTAAAAAGCTCCTGTGAAGAAATATTTGGAGATTTAGAAGAAGAATGTATATTTTTAATTTATAAAAAAGAGAATAAAACAAGAATTAATTTTACTATTTTTCTGAGAATTGTAGAATTAAGTATAGATTTAATACAAACAGCATTTTTTTCTTTTCTCTCTATAAAAAGTAAAAAAAGAAAATAAACAATATTAAACATTCATTGATAAATTTTTGTCGTGCCTTACAAAAGAAGCAAAAGAAAAAAAACAAGAAAATATATTTGCCCTTTTTGCGAACAGAGATTATGGAGATTAGGACAAAGTAAGCATAATTTGTTCTATAAGAATGCAGAAGAAATCAAAGACAATACGGGTATGTCTATTAAGAAAGCTAAGCTGTTATTACTTCAGGATAGTACTTATTTAGATACGAAGAAGTGGATTGAAGCTTTCTGCTGTCCGAATCATGGTATGATGTGGCTTCTAATTTCAATCGAAGAGAATAGCTACAAATATAGATTAGCTAGAGAAGAAGACTGGTCAAAAGCTGATAAAACTTTAGAACCAAGAGTTTCTAATCCTTCAGTTAGTGAGTATACTCTTAGAGTAAGCAGGAAAGCCAATGCTAATTATTAAATATGCTATAACTTATTACTTTTCAAATGAATTATTTAAGTTGCTTTTTAATTTAAATCATTGACAACAGGGTAATATTATTTTGTACATACAGGATTATCTGTTGGTGTTAGCTCTTGAGCCGATGTTGTGGTAGCTAGAAATGCTCGGTTAAAAGCAATTTGGAAACGTAATCAGTTTTGGTCTGAACCCAAGGAAGCCGATGCCATAATTGATGGACTGGATGAGATTTTACCCATTTTGAAACAATGGGAATGCTGAAATAGTAGATATTTTGTGCTCTTGAAGAGGTTTTATATAGATTCTATAACTGGTTTACATTATTAAAGATAATCCATTGTCCTACTACCTCAGCGATCGCACCACCTGGTAAGCTAGAGGTACGACTTTTATTGGGTGCATCTATTAAATTAACTACTGCTGCAATCTGTTCAAAGTTTGGTTGTCGCGACATTACCAGAGGTAAGAATTGGCGAATAGCACGGCGCTGTAGGGCTATAGGTGCAGTTCTTAGGATAAAACGATCTAGCTGATTGTCAGATATCTGTGCCTGTTGTAATAGCTTAGTGGCATTCATTTCTAAATACTCCGTATCCGCCCGTAGAATCTCGGCAGTCTGTGCCAAAGAACTCTCTACTTGAGGATTAAAACTTTGTTGCAAATAAGGAATTAATTCCCCTCGGATACGGTTACGAGCATAATGCTTATTTTCATTTACCGCATCAAACCAGACTGGTAAATTAAACTGCTGACAAAATTCTAAAGTTTCATGGCGATAAATATCTAAAATTGGTCGTATTAAGCTAATTTCATCTGTTAATAGTCTTTTCCAAGTTAATGCTGCCAATCCGTCTGTCCCTGACCCCCGAATCAAGTTATAGAGTAAAGTTTCAGCGCGATCGCTTTTGGTATGTCCCGTAACGATATAGTTAAATTGTTGCTCTCTGGCAATTTCGATCAAGGCTTGATAGCGCCATGTTCTCGCCGCCGCTTCGGTTTCTTTTAAACTTGGGGCAATCTTGAGATAGAAAGGTAATTGCCAGTTGCTTGCTATTTCTTTTACTCTGGTGGCGATTCCCGCATCCGTTGACCACTGATGATCACAATGAGCGATCGCAAGTTGCCAATTCCACTTAGAGCGTAAATCTAACAGTAACTTTCCTAAACATAAAGAATCTTGTCCCCCAGATACAGCAATTAAGACTTTCTCGCCAGCAGGTAATAAGGCTCTTTGTCTCAAGGTTTGATGTACTTTGCTATGGATGGGAGTCCAGTAAATTTGGGGCATATATAACCGTACAAAGTTAAATTAGAATTAGAACATATTAAGATTATTGGCTCGTAGGTAGAAGGTATTAACAGTCCTAACATAAATCTGTAATTCTATAATTCGTAAACCATACAATGACTAACGACTAACGACTCCATATTGAGATTACAATAAATTTCGAGCTTTCAACTGTAAATAGCGGTCAACTAACTCTTTTGAAATTTGATCGCAAGGTGCATCTAAAACTAAAACGCCTCTTTGTCTGAGTTGGGCAAAGGCTACCTGGCGTTGCGCTAATAGATCTAATGCTACCGCACGAGCATAAGTAGCTTGGGTATTGTCTGAGGGTGAATGGGCAATTTGCTCTACCTTGGGGTCATTGAGAGTAACGCAGAAAGGAAGATAGCGAGGAGTTAGACGCATCATGGCACCGAGTAATTCACTTGAGGCTGTCATGTCTACTAGGTCGGTAATCATGACCACTAATGCCCGTCGAGTTTGCTGAGTGATGACTTTAGTAACAGCACCAAGATAATCAGGTTCTAATAATACTGGTTGAATGGGGGTGAGACGTTCTACTAATTTAGATAAATGATGATTACCTCTTTCAGGAGGCATCCAGGTAGTAATATCGCGATCAAATACTGCCACTCCAACTTTATCCCCTAGACTTAATCCTGCCATAGCTAAAGCAAGGGTAGCGTTTAAACCATAGTCGAATCGCTTCAGACCATCTACCTTAGCTGTCATCAAACGCCCGCGATCTAGCAGAATAAATAGAGTTTGTTCCTGTTCAGGTTCGAGGACTCTTACTACAGGGCGATCGCGCCTGGCGGTAGCTTTCCAATCAATCAGCCGAATATCTTCTCCTGTACGATATTCCCGCAGTTCGGCAAATTCGGTACCCTGTCCTAATCTTCTTGCCTGGCGCATGGCGCCGCTGTTTTCCAGGGTGAGACGGATTGAGAGTTCTCTCAAGCTAATTAAATCAGGATAGATTTTTAGTTTCTGTTGAGCAGGTATCTGACAATCTCGCCAAGCCAAACCTAACTTACCTAATTGACGTACATGAATGTCTCCCCATTGATATTCCCCACGATTATCGGGATGAATCTTATAGGTTTGTTCACTAACGCTATGGGCAGGT
Source organism: Cyanobacteria bacterium P01_G01_bin.39 (assembly GCA_039180345.1). Lineage (GTDB taxonomy): Bacteria > Cyanobacteriota > Cyanobacteriia > Cyanobacteriales > Xenococcaceae > Waterburya. The sequence goes on from JBCDDK010000043.1 coordinate 9,633, forward strand.
AGTTCAACTTCGATGGTGTCTCGATCTACGGCAAATTGGGGATAAGTATCACGGATTTGGGCGATCGCTGGTTCTTTACCCGACTGAATTTTTAAAGTTATGGGATTATCTCTGCCGACACAGAGACGGGGTACTGACTGACGAGTAACTTTCACAGCATTGGTTTTGACACTAGAGGCATCAACGATGGTGGCAACTAGTAAAGCAAAATTGTAAATTCGCAGAAAATTGAGACTAACCTGACGATTAACTATCGTATCTAGCAGTGCCGCACCTACACCACCAATCGTTAACAAGATATAACAACGCCGAGATGGAATCATAATTTAGGGGATTAGGGATTAGGGATTAGGGATTAGGGATTAGGAGATTATTTGATGGCGTAGGCACGATAAATTGTTGCGGAGATTGCGCCATCAGGGCGATTTTTAATACTGCGCAGCCACTCTAAGCCAGCTGCTAGTCGGGTTAGATCTTTGCCTAGTTTTGTGACTGCTTGCTCTACAACTGGTGCTAACCATGAATCTACATAATCTATAAAATTATGTAATTGCTGAGGATTGAGACTATGAACATGATGTATGGGAAATGGTTGAACGTTGATCTGATTGAAAGCAGCTTGATGTAATAATGTGCCTAAAGACTGTCCCAGGTAAGGATTTCCTTGAGCTTTTAACAGCAGTTCACACAGAGAATCCATCAAATAGCGATAATCAGCAGATTCTGGCGTAATTAATATTGTGCGATAGTCGGTTTCGGTAATGGTAATCGTGCCACCTGGTTTGAGAACTCTTTTGGCTTCTTGTAAAACTTCAAACGGGCTAGGTAAATGTTCTAGAAACCACATCACATAGATGTGATCAAACTGATGATCCGACCAAGGTAAATTAGCGGCATCTCCAACTCGCAGCTCAAAATCTAAATTGAGACTATTTAGATAATTGGTGGCATATTGTATTTGTTTAGCTTCTAGATCAATTCCCGATAACTTTAGATCAGGATAAGCCTGTCCTAAAATTCCTAATACAGCACCTGCACCACAGCCAATCTCTAATAAACTTTCTCCTGTTTGATAGTTAAGATCTTTGAGAATTAACTCATTACGCCAATATTGTGCCTGTTGAATCAGTCTTTCTTGTTCTTGATCACAATAGCCATGAATATAATCCATTTTCTAAAATTCAGCCTATGAAATAATCAACTATCAACAGTATAGTTATCTAAAAATAAGAACCAAAAAAATAAAAGTGATAGCAAAATCATAGGTTGTATCAAGCACCAACGACTAACGACTAACAATCATTTCATCTCGGTACTGAAATTTGCTTAAGGATTGCGGCAATCACCTCATCAATCTGAACATTATCTAACTGTGCTTCGGGTTTTAATAACAGTCGATGGCGTAACAAAGGCAAGGCAACGTCTTTGGCATCGTCAGGAATGACATAATCCCTGCCAGCTAAACAAGCACTAGCTTTAGTCGCGTTCAACCAAGCCACAGCACAACGAGGAGATGCCCCCAAAATCAGATCAGGATGTTGCCGAGTGCGTTCAACTAGATCCAAGAGATAATCAATGATGTTTGATTCCACCTGAACCTCTTGTACCTGCTTTCTCAAATTGAGAATATCTGATACAGTTGCGATCGCTTGAATTTGGTCTAAATCTATTTTTTTTGCTTTAAATCCTTGCTGGGCATTAACTAACATCTGCTTTTCGGCATCTTTTGCAGGATACTCAACCATAAGCTTAAATAAGAAACGATCTAGCTGTGCCTCTGGTAAGGGATATGTTCCCTCAAATTCTAAAGAGTTTTGCGTTGCAATCACCCAAAATAGCCCAGGTAACAACATGGTCTCCCCATCTAGGGTGATTTGTTGTTCCTCCATTGCTTCGAGTAAAGCTGATTGGGTTTTGGGAGGAGTACGGTTAACCTCGTCTGCGAGCAGGATTTCGGTAAAAATTGGTCCTTTTTTGAGAATAAACTCACGACTATTGAGATCGAAAATATTGGTTCCCAAAATATCTGAAGGCAGAATATCAGGAGTTAATTGAACACGACGAAAATCTGCTGCAATTAGCTTTGATAAGACTTTAACCAGCAAAGTCTTACCTGTACCAGGTACCCCTTCAATAATGACGTGACCACCACTAAGTAATGCCACGAGTAATTGTTTGACCAGATCTGCCTGACCAATAACGATTTCATCTATTTTTTGACTGAGATTATCGAGCAAAGAATTATTGACCATCAGGCACTATGCTTAAAGCTGTGTTTATCTCAAGGATTTAACTACAGTAGTCGTTTTAACTCTTTCCTAGATTGATGTAAAGCAATAGATTCTTAACAATTTTTCGATTTCACTAAGTTTGACTTTAGTTTAATAGTTCCTGAAGAGAGCTATTAAGTTTTGATTGGGGTTGAAATAATCTTATATTTCCTTTTTGATACTAAATCCAATTCCCAAAAGGCACTATAGATTAAAAGCGTGAAATCCCCTCAAAACTTGCTATCTTCTACCCCAGCTTAGCCGATAACTTATGAGTTCTCAGACTTGGCTCGAAAGGATTATTAGTAAATACTTTTAGTTTTGCCCAAAATATAGCTTCTAACATAGTATTTTAGCGGCAGACTATACTATTGAGGCACTAGAGCGACAAGACAGTGCAATTTTGTTAGTTCTCTTAGAAAATCGCGATCAGCCTAACGGCATTGCTTCGCTACGAGGTAGTCAGCAGTTTCAAAAGAATCAGATTGAGTTTTTGAAGTAGCTGGGACGTGCCGAAGGTAATATTACTATCCCAGAAGAAGCAAATATCATTGCCAATATTGAAGCTGCTTATCAAGACTACTTAAATGCTTTTTCCAGGCTACAGCAACAAACTAACCCAAGTACCGAAGACTACTACCAAACAATCTTACCTATCTTTGAACAAATACGCGATCGCAGCGGTCAATTGCGGAACATTAATCAATCAGCAATGGAAGCAGCCTCGGAAAATGCTCAACAAATATCGAGTCAAGCAGTTTGGTCGATGGCAGTTGCTGGCGCTACCGCAGCAGGAATTGGTTTGGGGTTTAGTCTGCTGTTGACCCGCCGCATTGTTCAACCCCTGACTAAAATGACCAGCGCTATAGAAAAGATTGCTAGTGGTGAGTATGATATTGCCCTCCAGGTTAAGTCTAAAGATGAGTTGGACATGTTGGCACAAGAAATAATATGAAATACTTTAATGCTTGTTACAAATGATATGGTTTTAGCTTTTAGCCTTTAGCTATTTAGTGGTGTTTTTTGACTTCTGTATATGTAGCGTTCTTTTTTGTATTTCATATAACTACCATGAGTCAAATTAGAAACAGAACCAACTGAAGCAGAATCAGTATCGGAATACAGCATTAGTCTCAAAGCCGCTAGAAACTTTGCTCGAACCAGAGATTTTGACAGTGCTATAAAAAACTACCGTGTGGCGATTAGCTTAGATCCTACTTATCAACTTGCTAAAGAGCATTTAGATCGGGCTACTAGTAATTTTAATAGTGCTAGGCCAAAGCTTTAATTTAAGATCTGCTATTACGCACTCATTAAGATACTGCGTAAGTTTAGTTAATATTTTTATGAATTATAAGATCGAGAAAAAGTACATCTTGATCTTCTCTCAATTTTGACAAAAAAACTTTTCTGTTGAACGATAATCATACTAAATCCGATTGACAAACATGCGTGCAAGCCCTTTGTACCCAAACCCATCCTTATTAAAAAATATTTTGAATCATAATAAAAATAATCTTTTTGATAATTAGCATTCAAATTTATCAAAAATTCATAAAAATTAGATAATATTACAGATGTCATTTTTATATGGTCAAGAGTTAGAAAAGATATAAATATATATTATAAATATCTACAATGACTAGCTTAATTCTTGATCCCTATTACACTAACGACAAAGGTGAAATTATTGATTCTTTTTTAATTAATAGTGATGGACTGATTCTTGAATATGTTCGCCTGCAAACTGATCAGGGAATTAATATAACCTTAGCTGCCTCGGTAAAACTAAACTATGGCTATCCTGGAGAGAATGTACCTGTTACAGAGAGTTTAAGGGATTTTGTAGTTACTCCCGATGGCTCACTACACCTCTACGCTGGCACCTTCGATCCTTATTTACAAAGCTATAATTGGCAAAATCCTAATCTAAATAATATTCAAACCTATACAGGCTGGAGTACAGCTAATAATGGTACTTATGGTGGTATTGATTATTATCAAGATTTTATTTTCGTTACGGATTATAAAACTTATGGAGTAGGAGATGAAAAGAATGGTATGGTTCGCTTTTCCGAGAGTGAACCTACAGTTAGATTTGCTGAAGGTAAAGACTTTATCGATCTGACAGTAGGATTAGATAACTTGCTTTATGCCTTAGAAAGCTATGGCAAAGTAAGTGTTTATAACCCTGAAAACTTAGAATTGATTCGGTCTTTTACCTTGCAAAACAGATATGGTTATAGAGGAATTGCTGTCAATCAACAAGGAGAAATATTCTCTGCTTCTTGGGATAATAATATTTATTACTTTGATTCTCAAGGCAATATAGTTGATGTTAATCAAGCTAATACTACTACTTTTGAAACCAGAGATTTTTATGATATTAATATTTCTCCTGACGGTAAAGAACTTATAGCAAGCGACCGCTCTGGACTAGTTGCTTTACTAACTATTGAAGATCAAAGTTTAGAACTTCAAGATGTATTTGGCACTGGTGGGAATGGAGCATTTGTTTCTTTTGGAGCTACTCCAGCCATTAATGAAACTGTTTTACCAGTGGTTTCCATCTCCGATGCGGAAGTACTAGAAGGAGATAATGAATCTACCTGGATGGATTTTACCGTTAGTCTCTCCCAAGCCTCTAATGAGACTGTAATAGTAGACGTTCAAAGCGATACTTCGTGGACTCAGGAAAATAATGTTTATCCGAACAACTTCGGCAACTACAACGACTTTTTTGCGACTACAGAAACTATAAGTTTTGCGCCAGGAGAAACGGAAAAGACTTTCTCGGTAGAAGTTTATGGTGATTTACAACTGGAAACTGAGGAACAAATTTTTGCTAGGGTTGATTCCATTATTTCTGATAATGCTTTGATTGATGAGCAAGTTGGTATTGGTACTATTTTTGATAATGAAACCAACAAACCCCAACTGTCTATCTCCGAGGGGGAGGCGGTAGAAGGTACAGCTTTAGAATTCACCATTAGCTTAGATCAACCATTAAACGATTATGTAACAGTAGAAGCTTATACAACTACTGGTTACAAAACTTACTATTTCGATGGTCGTCCCACTCCCTCCGATGCTATGGCAGGAGAAGACTATTGGAGTAAGTCTGAAAGTTTTACCTTTGCTCCTGGGGAAACTAGTAAAACATTTACTGTCGATACGATTGCTGATTCTCTCGTAGAAGGGGCGGAACAATTCCCAGTAAAAATAGCTACGGATGATACTAATGTTTATCTGAAAAAAAGAGCTGCCATCGGTATCATTCCTGACAATGATTTAGTAGTTGGGGAAGTAGGTTATGTTGAAGATATTACTCACTTAGAAAGAACTATTCAGTTCCAAAACGAATATGAAAACCCAGTGGTAATTGTTAGTCCCTTAACTCGTAACGGCGGTAATCCTGCTATTGCCAGAATTACACAAATTAACAACCATAGCTTTAGTGTTTTTGTCCAAGAGCCAACTTTATTAAGACAACAAGTTCATAATGGAGCCCATACCAGAGAGAACTTCTCTTACTTAGTAATAGAAGCAGGAAGTTGGACAATGCCTGATGGTTCAGTTTTAGAAGCTGGCTTAACTGAAGTCGACATGAATGCTCGTTCGGCAAATTGGGATAGAATTAAGCTTTCCAGTGACTTTAATTCCCCTACAGTACTTTCTTCAGTTCAAACCTATAACAATGACGAGTTGCTGCGGTTACGCCAACGTAATGGGAAGGATTTCGGGGTTGATGTTGCATTAGAAAAGGAAGAAGCTTTAGTTAAAACTCAATATGCTGCGGAAACAGTAGGCTATATAGCCTTAGAAGCAGGACAAAATCAACTCTTTGGGGATGGGATAAACTACAGTGCTGGGGATTCTGGCAGAAACGTCAATCATCGATGGCATCAATTAGGAATAGATAACTATCCCTATCTATTCGCCTCTATTAATTCCTATTATGGCGGAGATTCAGTAGGTTTAAGATATCAAATGGGTAGTGTCAAAATCGAAGAAGATACTAGCTTTGATAACGAAATGGGTCATGTTAAAGAAAATGTAGCTTATCTTGGTTTTGATAGTCTTGGTACTATTGTTGCCGAGATTTAGAAGACTTAATTACTACTTTCTACTTTCTACTGCCTATTTCCTACTTCCTACTTACAAATTTAGGTGTTTTGGAGCGATAAGAGTTAAAGGTTTGAGTTCCTACGATTTCGGGTACGAATACTCTTATTAACTCATCTTTTTAGCTTAACCAAACAGTATTGCGTAGCAATATCGAACTGGCAAGAGGAGGTGGGTTTGCCATCATTGCTCTCAGCGCGATTTCAGGGCTGTCTGGGGCGGGATTAGCTTCAGCCGAAGGTAGAACTGAACAGCTAGCACCAAATGTCAGGTGATCGGCTAAATTGGTATTGAGCATCTACTCTGGCTATGCTGTAGTGGGTATTTTGGCACTGTGGCTAGCGGGGATGGGTCGGTTTGATGCCGTCAATCATTCTTTTGCTACTTTATCTACAGGTGGCTTTTCAACCCGTACCAATTCCATTGGCTATGGGGATTCTCCTGCCGTTGAAGCAGTCACAATTGTGTTGATGATTTATTGAGCTATGAAGATGATTCTCGTATTAAGCTAACTACAGGAGATTACCTATTTATTCCTGCTCATCAGAAGCATCGAGTTGAGTATACCAGTACTGAACCGCCCTGTATTTGGCTGACGCTCTTTTTTTAGTTCAAGATGAATTTTACCGACAAACTCCAGCGCGCGATCGCAACTAATGATAGTCTCTTAGTTGTGGGGCTTGATCCTAATCCTGAAATGATGCCCTCGAATTACCTTCAGACAGAGAAAAATCTGATAGCAGGGATTGAGGCTTGGTTGTTATGGGTAATTGAATCGACGCAAGATTTAGTCTGTGCCTACAAGCCGACGCTGGGTTTTTATCAGGCTTTGGGTATTGAAGGGTTGCAGTTATTAGACAGAATTTTGAATGCTATTCCTCAGTCTATTCCCATAATTCTCGATGCTAAACATAGCGATCTTAATACTAGTACTGTGTTTGCGCGCACTATTTTTGAACAGTGGCAGGTTGATGCGGTAACGATCACTCCCTATGCAGGACAAGATCATGCCGCACCATTCCTGGTTTACTCAGACAAGGCAGTTTTTGTTTTGGCTCATACTTCCAACCCTAAAGCCGAAATTCTGCAACGATTTCCTAACTTAGAACAACCATTTTACTTGCAGGTTGTTAAAGAAGCTCAATCCTGGGCAACACCACAACAACTATATTTAGAGGTAGGCACCACTAATGTAGAAATCTTAAACAAGATTAGAGCGATCGCGCCAGAGAGAACAATTTTACTACGTAGTCTCTGGAGTAAAAAGAATAACTTAGAGTCTTTGATCAACACTGGATTAAACGCTACGGGATCAGGATTATTAATTCCGATCCCTCAGGATTTTCTAGCGCAACCAGATCTGGCTGACAAGGTTACAGATCTCAATCGAAAAATTAATATTTTCCGTGAAGCTAAAACTAATCAGGCTAATAGTTGCGAAATCTGGACACCTAATGTTTGCTTACTCACCCAGCATCCTTATCAATCCTTAATTCTCGAACTGTTTGATATTGGCTGTTTGTTATTTGGAGAATATGTCCAAGCTTCAGGTGCAACTTTTTCTTATTACATCGATCTGCGAAAAATTATTTCCAATCCTCACATCTTTAACCAAGTGCTTGATGCCTATGGTGATATTGTGCAGCAGCTAGAGTTTGACCGCATTGCAGGGATTCCTTATGGCGCATTACCCACTGCTACAGGATTAGCATTGAATCTACAGCGTCCCATGATTTTCCCCCGTAAAGAAGTTAAAGCCCATGGCACTCGCCGTCTAATTGAGGGTAATTTCTACCCAGGGGAGAAAGTGGTAGTAATTGATGATATTTTGATTAGCGGTAAAAGCGTTATGGAAGGGGCAGATAAACTAAAGTCTGCAGGTTTAAAGATAGAAGATATTGTCGTCTTTATTGATCATGAAGGCGGTGTTAAAGAGAGATTAGCCAGCAACGGTTATCGAGCCTTTTCGGTTTTGAGTATCTCCGAAATTACGGATACTCTCTATGAAGCAGGAAGAATTAACCAAGAGCAATATAACTCTTTTAAAGAAAATCATTAATTGATTACTTCCTACTTCCTACTTACGAGCCAATATCTTGTATGTCAAACATCTAACTTTGTACGACTATACTAGCCGCCCAGGCGATCGCCTGGGGCAATATATGATGTTCCTGTAGCTGTATTCTGGCATGCAGTGTATCTTTGGTGTCTTCTGGCAAGATCGGCACAGCAGCCTGCATAATAATTTCGCCGCTATCAACTTCTAAGCTAACTAAATGAACGGTGCAGCCTGTAATCTTAACCTTAGCGGCTAATGCTTGTTCAATGGCTTTAATTCCTTTAAAACTGGGTAAGAGACTCGGATGAATATTCAGCACACGATGAGGATAGCCATCAAGTAAAACTTGAGTAATAATTCGCATCCATCCCGCCATCACTACCCAATCTGCACCGTAAGCTTTTAACACTGCGACAATTTCGTGATCCAGATTTTCTCGACTTTGATATTGCCGATGGTCTACTAAAATTGCGGGAATGTTATATTTCTCGGCTCGCTGTTTAACTTTGGCATTAGGATTGTTATAAACCAAGACCTTAATCTCAGCATTTAGTTTACTATCAGCGATCGCCTGTGCCACTGCCTCAAAATTACTGCCGCTTCCCGAAGCCATAATTCCTAATTGTAGTGGCGGCTGGAAAGATGGGATTATTGGCAAGTTAGGGGAAATTAATATTTGCTTGGAATCTTCAAGGCTTTGATTGATATCTGATGCGGTCATTTCATTTATCATTTATCATTTATCAAAAGGATGAGGGATAAGGGATAGAACTAACACTAGATTATATGTCATCACGAAACCAGACTGTTGAAATCAGTTACAACTAAAACTATTGTCTTGATTATCTTTAATGGCAATCGCTTATAATTAGAGCAGATCAGTAATACGAGAGAAATTATGGTTGTCATCGCCACAAGACTTATTACCCTACTAGCGATCGCGTATTTATTTGGTTTATTGGTAGCCTGGGTATTTTCTTGGTTTAATTCAGATAATGGCGGTGATGATTTTCGCGATGGTGAACCCGATACTCCGACCCCATCCCCACCAGGAAAAGCTCTAGAGATAGATCAGGGTAAAAAACGCCTGGTAGAAGTTGATGAGTCTTATTACTTAGAAGAATTTGATTTAAGTAAAAAATAATGGTTTTGAGGCGATGTTAAAGATAGCGATCGCTATCTTCAGCTTATTATTGAGAACGATCAACAAATATATTTAATAACCAGAACCAGTTAAACTTTTTCTTGACTAAAATAACTACAATGAGTGTACAAATAGAATCAGATTTAAAAGAGATTCTGACCTGATTTGAACAGAGATTTGATAAACTCGATTAGAAACTAGACAAACTTAGCGAAAGAAAATACTACTGATATCAACCTGCGACTCACTAAAGTAGAAACTGAACTTGATGCAGCAATAGAAGATGTCAAAGAAATTAAATCGACTCAAAAAACTTTGGATAGCGATATAGCTGATCTTAAGGGAGTAAAATCTCTTGTTATTCCTATAGTGGTTGCAGTAACGACAAGTATTCTAACTTTAGTAATAAGAAAGATTCCGATTAGCTAATTAAAAAAATCTAATCCCTCTTTAACAATTTATTTAAGCTCTTTTTCGGCGAACTTTTTTGATGCTATTTGGCGTTAAAGGCTGATTATCTGGATCTGAAAGTGCATTTGCCTCAATTTCTGCCTCACTCATAGCATTAAGCCTTTCAAAATCAGTTAAATCTTCTAATTTCTTCGCTTCATCAATAGTTATTCGAGTAATAGATGTCTTTTTCATATCTAGTTGCCTGACGCGCACTGATTAATCTAATCGCATCGCCGCGATAAGTATAAATGACAGTTATAACTTTTCTATTAGTTTCGCCAATAGCAATATATCTGTCTTCTCCATAATCATAACGGGTATCTTCAAACTCTACTGTAAAGCCATTGAAAATCTGACAAGCCTTAATAAAATCTATGCCATGCTTTTCTATATTAGAAAGTCTTTTCTGTTCATTCCATTCAAACTCTATACTCAAAACTGATTCAACTATTCATCAAGGATAAAGCATCAATATTATGTAGGGCGATCGCTCTATTTTTTGCTTGTAATTACAATCAGGTATCAAGCTTGGTTATAAGAACTACCTAACTCGGTACTTCCTGAAAAGCGATCGCTTTTTTTCGGTAAACGTCATCCTGTCAAATTAATGACTCTAACCTCGTAAAGACTTTCGATCCAAACTCTAGCACCACATATTGGACTATCAGGACGATACACTACACGACATCCTCCTGGTATTTCTACCTCATGTCCATACTGATTAGTACTTCCTCTCTTAACAGTAATTACAGGCTGTTTAGAAGAAGCTTTTTGATTTTGTTTAATTCTCTGGGTGTTGACATGAACAATAGTTCTAGTTGGTTTACGAGGATTGCACCAACGGGGGGCGGGACCTCTTTTCCCTGGTCTGATAATTGGCTTGCCATTAAACAGAGGGATTAACCATGTCCTTCCCGTTTTGTATGCTCCTTCTACTCTTCCCGCAATCAAAAGTATTCTCAGTCTTCCCGTAGAGATGTTGAGAATTTTAGCTGTTTGGGTAGTGCCGACTATCATTTAACTCTAACCTTATCGTTATAGTTTTTTCTTAGATGAAATAATGGTACATCTAAACTATCCTAATTGAATACTGATTACTCTTGGCGATCGCTGTTCTGTCTTTTCAGAATTGGCGATCACTTTATTCTTTGGTAACCAGGATCGTTATCTCAACCTTAGTCACAAGAACTAATGAACTATCTAATTTCAGTAAAGCAATTTTCTGTTTAGGTTTACCTACGCTTAATTTAGATAAAAATAACTTTTTGATACTAAGACTGATTAATGTTATTTAACAAAAACGTAATTTTAAACATATTTATTTATTTGAGTGTAATTTGCTATGCTGCTAAGTCTATATATAATGATATATTACTTATGAATATCATTTTTGCTACCCTCTTTATTTTTATGATTACTTATTAATTATATTTTCTACAATATTATTTTTTTAAGAATACAAATATGTTACAAAAAAAGATGGAGTTCAATATCACCTATACCGAAATAATGTCAATAGTTTCATTGTTTTTGACATTACTTTTTTCAATAGTATTCAGAAATTTTTGGTTACAAGGTTTAGTGGTAGGATTAATACTAACTACTGCTTTTTTAGTAATTGATTTAAAAATCACCGCTAATAAAAATAAGCTGTACTTAAAATCAATAATTCATGAAAAACGCGGAACTATAAAGTCACACATAGATGAATCGAATTATAAAATATTTAGGTTTCTAAGAATAGAAATAGAGTATTTCCATAATAAAGAGCTATTTGATATTTTCAATAAAATCATTTCATTATACAAAGAAGCCCAATTTTATAACTATAACTTGAGCACATATTGTTTTATAATTAATCATAAAATAAATGAGGTTCAAAAAACTTTTTATAATGGAGTTATGGCTTTTACTATAGATGACGAACACAAGAGAGCTTCCATTCTAGAAGACATAATTTTAAAATCTTCAAAATATGTATATGCAGTTACTTTTGATGAAAATGAGTACTTAGACACTTTTTGGAGTGGGTTGTTTCCTGATAAATATGTAAAGTCAAATCTCGAAAAAGCGAAAACTGGCGTCCCTATAGAAAGAATATTTGTTGTTGATGAAAGAATTATCAATAATAATAATTTGTCAAATATAGAAGTAAATAAAAGGAATAACTTAATTGAAATATGTAAAAAATTGAATCAAGAAACCAATTGCTCTGCTTATTGGATTGCTAAAGAATCTCTACCAGAAGAATTACTAAAAACGAATACAAGTTTTCTAGTTTGTGATGATATCAATGCAAGCGAGTCTCATGGAATGAAAGAAGGTCAAAAAATAGATGGTTATGTATATCAAGGAAGCAAAGAAGATATGTTCGCAAGAATTATTAGACCGCTAAAAAATAGATTTTTTCAGATTAAAAAGCATAAAAATTATCAAAAATGTAGTGAGTTAAACATTCAGTAAACTATTAAAATATAATGTATATTATCGATTATATTTACGAAAATTACGCTATAGTTAAGTCTTATCATTATGGAAATAATTCCAATGCTGATTTAGTTGTATTATGCCAACATGGTTTTAATGGTAAAGAATTTTCAGAGAACTTTCCAGATTTTTTCTTGCCATTGAACAGATATCAGCCAGAATTAGCTTCAAAATTTTTGGAACTAGAACACGATTATGGAGCTACAGACTTAACTTTTAAGATTGCTGATTTATTGAAGGAAAAACTTAACTTGATAGTTGTGACCATAAATTGTGATCGGGCTATTATGGATGCCAATAGAATGGAAGATTATTGCATAACACCTTTTATCCATAAAAATTTACCGAAAAAAACTATTGACCAAATTAAGACATTAAATATTTTTGCAAGAGATACAGTTTTGTCTATCCTAGAAAAAACATTTAAACCACAGGGCTATATTATTGATATACATTCAATGTGGCCTTTCAATGTAAATATAAATTATGAAAATATAAATGATATTAATCAATTTATTTCTGAATTTACATCTCCTAAGAATAAAGGAACTCGAAGAGGAATAAATTTCATAACTCATAATAGTAAAGGAGAGCTAATAGCTAATAAAAGTCTTTCAGTATTTGTTGAACAAGAATTAAGTAAGAAAGGATATCTAGTCAAATATAATGAACCCTTTTATATGCTTCCAATACGTAGTAATTATATTTATTTCAGAAAGTATAAAGGACTTGCCATAGATATTCCCCGTAATCTTTTGGGAAAAATTAATTCGAGCAATTCGATAAATTTTTATAAAATGAAGAAAAATAAAAATTCAATTACATCTATAGCCAATGCTATTGTCCTAGGAATTTTAAAATTATTTGACTAAATTTAAATTTCAGCTTATTTAACTTTTTATTTTCAATAGTTTTCTTTTAGTAAGTTTCCCAAACCATTCCATAAAATATTAAGCCCTTTAGCCATTCTATTAGCGTCACATATTGTCTGTTCAAACAATTCTGGAGAACGCTGCAAAACTTTGCTAGTTATGAAAAGTGATTCTTGAGCATGTTTTGTTTCAATACCCTGGTTAAAACACTCGCTAAAATAAGGTTCATTATCAATAAATGGAAAACATGGTAGCAAACTATTCATTAGAGCTTTCATCCAATTATTTGCAAACATTTCAATAACGCACCAGGCCCCTGGATTCCTGATGTATAGCTGTTGTACCAAAGTTACAAAATATGCTGTATTGGAGTCAAGATTTTCTTTTAATCTATCTAGTTCACCAAAACTTTCGTCATCAATTAATATTTTTGCACCCATATTTACGAAAAGCCTCGTCAATTGGTAATGATGTGAATCGAAAAGTTCGTACTGATCATCATCAGAAATAACTTTCAGCAGTCGATTTCGTAATGATGGATTCTCAAGATAAGGAATTCTATAAATCATTACGCGAGTGGCGTGACAAGCAGATTGATATCTCAAATGAAAGTTGCCAAGTAGATTTGGAGAACGAAGTTTTTCATGAGGAAAATCAGATAGCATTGTAAAAAAGATATGATTTGATGGTAAATATTTATTGTAAATTTTTTCAATTTCAGATAAAAACAGTCTGTCTATTTTCTCTATATTCATAAATAATTATATTTAGTTACATATTGGTTTAACTGTACACTTTAAATATATACACTATACTGTATTTTTTACGTTAATTTTTTCTTCAAAATACAATAATAATATTTTTTTGTGTTTTCTTAGGTAGGCTTAACTAATGCTTTACTAGATTCAGATATATCAACTACTTCCTCTTCTTGATTCAACCAGTTAATTACCTTCAGTATTTCCCTTTCAAAACTTACTTGCGTCCGATTAGTCTTAACACCAAAGTAAAAGCTATTATCTTGTTCTGATGCCCAAACTTGGGAGTGGGAAAAGTAGCTCATGATGACACAAATTATTAGCAGAGTAAAATTTGAATAGACGATGGGCACTTCAGTAATTTCAATAATATTGTCAATGATTTTGTGCATTCGCGAAAATACGAAAATAGGTGATTTTAACTATAAGGTAATTTAACTATCACTATCTTAAAGTTAGTAAAATCGTTAATAAAATTTAGAATGAAATGACCATAAATCGTACAGTGCCGCTGCGCGAAGGTAATGAGTAATGAATCAATACATATAAGAAATTTCATAGCCACGATATGTATGCCTTTATTAATTCTTGGCAAGTAAACCTCAATCGTAAACAATGCTTGAATAATCAAATTTAATGACATCAAAGCATGAATTTTGTCTCATATATTTAAATGCTTTGTGAGAAATAGCATAAGAAATTTAAACATGCCATTGTAATATACAAAATATTCAATTAAAAAAGCGATCGCCTTAACACTAAAGCGATCGCTTTAATTTTAAAATTAAACTAACTAAATAATAGTAGTTGAATCATCCATAAGCATTGGATCGGGTTCACCCAAGGCAAATGCTAGGAATTGAGTCTCTTGACTATCGCTAAAGTTATTATCGCTAACTACGATTAGAGACTGTCTACCATCGGGTAAGATTTCCCCAAAGGAGATCGCTTCGGTGTTATCTAAGTCGATGCCTAAATCGTCGAAGTCTAACAGTAAATCTTTTTCTACAGCAGTGATATCTGTGTCGCTAAGGCTATCCACCCCGCTAATATCAGGAGCATCGGCAAGATCTATTTCGTAGATTCGGATATTGTTACCCACACCCTCGGCAAAAGAACGTTCCAGCGCTAAAAACTTGCCTTCACTATCAAGGGCTAATAACTCAACCAAACCATTATCAGCAAAGCCGTCAGCAGGATCGGGAGCTACAGGAATAGGATCGGTTTCATAGAAGAATTGTCCCACTTCCTCTTCTGTTTCGAGATCGTACTGAAAAATTCTCACTGGACTAACCGCTTCTAAGGTGGCAATTTCGCCATCTTGGAATAAGGCGTTTTCGTTAGCGGTAAATAATGATTTGCCATCAGGGGTAATGGTCAAACTTTCAAGAGACAGGTTGTCTTGAACACCACTACTTTGATCGACCGTGGGCAAGAGGATCTCGTTCAGGGGTAACTCGTTAAAGACTTCTCCGCTTAGGGTAAATTCACCGATCAAGGGATCGATTAAATTATCGGAATCACCTTCGGTAGAGATAAATAATTGTCCCTCACTATTCAAGGCAATACCTTCAGCATCAACACTTCCAGTGGAAAAAGGATCTCCAGCGGCATTGAATAAAGTTGTTACGTTGACAAATTCAATATCTCCCTCATCAAGAGCGCCATCACTAAGATCGATTGCTACATCGTAATAGCGAGCATCGTTAACGATGCTCTGGTCGTCAGAGATAATATAGAAAACATCGTTGATCCGATCAAAAGTTAATCCAGAAAGTCCCCCAACTTCAGTATCGCCAAAGGTAAACCCTGTCTCGAAACTAACCTCCCCGATAAATTCAATCGCTGAAGCATCAGCCTCTTCAACTGTATCCATCCCTTCTTCTAAACTAGCTTCTGTATCGGTCTCTTCTACTGTATTTACTTCTTCGGCACTGCCATCAACATCTGTATCTTCATCCGTCTCCTCAGCGGACACGAGTACAGTATCTTCGCGGAAAGCCAGATTTTGAATGCGAGTATCTTCTTCTACAGGAGTATCCTCAATATCAAAGGGAGTCTCGCTAAAGTTTTCGGTGATAAACTCCGCTAAAACATCTTGTTCGGAACCATCGGGAGCAAAAGTTGCTACTCCAGTGGGGTCAGCGTCTTCTGCAATTAAATCAACTCGTTCGGTATCTGGGAAAGGAAAGTCATCTCCGCCATCTGCTAAAAAGTCTAAGGTAACGGTGCGGAAGGTGCGGGTGGGGTCGCCTACAACTTCGCCATTTTCTACTACTACATCGGTAACATTACCCTCGGCATCTGTAGTGGCTAAAGAGACAACACGTTCTCCAGGAGGCAGACTAGCATCAAAGCTAAAGGAAATTCCCGCTACTTGAGGAAAGCGTCCAGGTTCGGCACCAGGTTCTGATTCGGATAAGCCATTTTCAATTAGGGCTAGTAGTTCTTCAGCGGTAACAGTAACTAAAGTTATGCCGTTGTTAAAACTGAGGCTATTGGCAATATCAAGCTGAGAAATTTCACCATCTTCTGTCCCTGCAATTTCGTTGGCTTGGGGGGGTAAGAATTCAACATCGTCAATACTAGTAGAACCAGCAGGAGTGACAACTTCTCCAATACTGTCGCGAATACCGCCACCGTTACGAATGGAAATAGTAACTTCGGGGTCGATAGACTGGGCAAATTCTAAATTGGCATCGGCTGCCAGATTACCAAAGTTGGTTTCTTCAGAACGAATGTCAACTCGTTGCCCATTAAGGAAGACCTCAGTGTCTCCAAAGGTGTTGCCTCCTTGTTCGGCAATTACAGAGCTAATAGCGTCGGTTACTTCGACTACTTTAGGATTGGGAGTTCCATCAACTGCTGCTACTCCTGCTTCGTCAGTAGCAAACGCACCGCTAATTTCAGGATCAATACTTTCAGGAATGATGACCCCGTTCTCATCGAAATCGACTACCAAACGACCGACATAGCGATAATTGCCATCGGTATTAACTATAGCTATGGGATTACCATCGGCAGCGGTATTTAAAATAGGATATGCTCCTGCTGACTCATCTCCTGCACGTAAGACATCGGTTTCGTCAGTAAGAATGGTATTAGAACCACCCGCAACAATGATATCGACATCAGTAAGTAATTCTGAAAGCTGTTCCTCAATGGAAATAAGCTGCATGTGTGCCAGTAAGACAACCTTATTGAGTTCAGGATTATCTGCTAACAATGAATCGACAGACTCTTGAATCTCCGCTGCTAGGGCGGCAATATCATCAGGATTATTAGAATCAAACTCAATTGGAGCAATAGTGACATCCGTAGGAGAAGAAATCTCATCTAGAGTAGGAGTTGTCGCACCCACTACGCCAATCTGCTCACCATTGACGGTAATGATCGCATTGCCAGCGATACTGTTGGGAATTTCGCTAGCTTCCTGTCCGTCCTCAACCACAAAACCTGCTAAATTATCATCACCGCTAAAGTCCAGGTTAGAGCTAAGGTAAGGAAACTGAGTTCCAGGAAAATCTTCCTCTTCATCAGGCTCAATTAAATCCTCAATCTCACCAGTACCCAAGTCAAATTCATGGTTGCCAAAAGCGATCGCTTCAAAGCCTAATTCGTTTTGAATAATAATGTCTCCGCGACCAAAATCACCAAAGGCATCATCACTAGCGGCAAAGAAAGGACTGGGAATATAGGCGTCTCCAGAAGAGAGGGTTAGGGTATTGGCAAAGCCTGGTTCACCATCACCGTCAAGATCTTCATCGCGTAAAGCATCTAGCACGGCGCTAAAGTTGGGGGCATCTACCAGCGCATCTAAACCGCCCTCTTGGTCAGAGGCATGGAGTAACTGTAGGGTAAAGGTTCCATCATCTGTTTCGGGATCTGTTTCTGTTTCGACACCCATATCTGATTCCATCCCCTCATCTGTTTCGGAATCAATATCGCCATCATCTGTATCACTACCAACATCTTCCTCTGCCATAATCGAGGCAATTTCAAAAATAGAGGTCGTACCACTAATTTCATTGGCAACAGCCAACAAAGGTTCTCCATTAGGACTATCTTCGGCTGAGATAAATGCCAGTCCTTCAGGAGCAATATTTAGTGCATCCCCAGTTTCAGCATCTAGAGGATTAACATACTGGACAAATTTGGATTCAGCAGGAACGGTGACGTCATAGACCATAATGCCACCAGTCCTTTCTAAACCAATAAAGGCGAAGGTTTTATCGTCGATTTCTCCTAAAACAAGACCTTCTGGTTCGGGACCACTATCGTTACTACGCTCATCAAAAGAGGCAACGTCGCCGTTAGAGTTAAAGATTTCGGGAACTAACTCGGCTGTGATGCGCTCAAAGTCATCGCCACTATCAAAAACTATATTGCCATTACTGTCTCGAATAGAAAAAGATCTACTACCATAGGCAAATAACTGATCAAAATCTCCATCTCCATCCACGTCACCATCAATAGTAGAAATTTCTAGATTTCCTAGTACTTCTGGTTCCTGTAACTCTTCAGCATCAGCAAACGCCTCGGGGTCCAATTCAATTTCGATAACGTCTGCAACTTCATCACGGGAGTCACCTTCGTTGGCACTGACGATAAATGTTTCACCATCTACTTCATAACTATCAATACTGTCGGGCTGAAACAAGCCAAAGACAGGCTGGTTAGCAATATTAATTCCACCGTCTTCATCACTAGGATCTAAAGCGGCAGTCTCACTAAAATCAATCGCCCCTAAAGGTAACAGATCCGTAACTCTTGCTTGAGCAATATCCACTACGGCGATCGCATTATTTTCCTGTAGGGCGACGAACGCAGTACTACTGTCGCCACTAACGGTAATAAATTCTGGTTCAACATCTTCGGAAACAGTAACATCAGGAAAAATTCTAATACCCAGACTGCGTAACTCTTCCTCTTGTCCATCAAAAGCCGTAAAGTCAGCAATGGTTACACTGGCGCTATCTATACCATCTGCAATGTCGACAATACCAACCGAACCCTCGGGGTTGATACTAGGATCGTCTTCATCGGCTTCCCCTTCATTGGCCACTAATACCTTGGTGCCATCGGGAGTAAAAGTTAGCTGGTCTGGTAATGCCCCTACTGTAACCTGATTTACTAAGTTGCCTTCACTATCAAAAAATACTACTGAACCTGGATCAGTAGCAGGGTCACTTTCGATAGCTGCGGCGATAATGCCATTACTTGCCGCCACGCTGTTGATACCATCGCCAAAAGGGGTAATGTCGATCGCAAATGCCAGAGTGGGATTGCTGGGGTCGCTTAAGTCTAAGACATCAATCGTATCGTTAGCGCCATTGGTAACGAAAAGCTGCTCTGAAGCTGATTCAAATGCTGGAATTTCGGCCGCACCGTCATCAAAAATACCTGTATCAAATAGACCAATTTGAGTTAATTCAACAGAATTATTCATGCAAATATTACTTGTAAATATGAGATAGAAAATTGAAAGGCATTTAATAATTACCTTAGAAAAATAAAGACTATTGATTGATAGTCATTCTTCTCATCAAAGAAGATTTTTAGTCCATCTTTAAACATCTCAGTCACAGGTAAATTAAAGTTAAATTTATGGTTAAGGATAGACTATGGCAATGTTTCTTTAGACAGTTATTTAGTTTGTTTTAGGCTTTTTTGTAGTATTAATAGATAAAAAGCGGTCATTTATCAAAAAAAATTTATTTTATATTATTGATCAATCTAAATCGAAAATAGATAAGAAATCTTTAATTAAACTAATTCCCAAATGCATCGT
This sequence comes from Cyanobacteria bacterium P01_G01_bin.39, assembly GCA_039180345.1. GTDB lineage: Bacteria > Cyanobacteriota > Cyanobacteriia > Cyanobacteriales > Xenococcaceae > Waterburya. The sequence continues at coordinate 29,592 of JBCDDK010000043.1, forward strand.
ATAGGGTCGTTTAATATTGCTTGTATATGCAGGAGAAGTTCTTAAATAGTGTGGTACTCGACACAGTGCTTTAATATCTTCTTCCGTTTGAAAATCAGGACGAATAAAAAAGGGTAACATCTCAATCATTTGCTGATGCTTATAGGCAATATTTGCCGCGTAAATATCACCTTCATGTTCTATTTTTGATAAATTTCTAGCTTTGGGGGTATTTTGTTTCTTTTTCTGAGTTTCGGGTATTCTGCCAATAGAAAAGTAATGTAGTAATTCTGGTACTGTTTTATCGATGAAGCCACTTAGTTGAGTAAAATCTTCGGTTTTGAGATTGTCATTCCAACTATTTCGACTAGTTACGTATTGAGGTGTTTCTTGCCCATCGCGAAGGCGAATTATACCTAATAAATTATTCAGTTTTTCATCATCCCTTTGATACTTCTGATGCTGATACTTTTTACCACTATAATCCTGACTATACACATAATCAAAGTTCAGAATATTTCGTTGTTCTAATAAATATTCATTTTTTAATTGAAACCAAGCTTTATTATTACTTCCTAATTTACTGGTTTCATTGCGCCAAACATCTGCTTCTATTAAAGTAATAGTAGGATTTTCTAAATGGTTAACTAAAGTATCGGCGACAAATTGTACTAAATGTCCACCTTTCATTTGAACTTGTTCTAAACTATCGCGGTCTCTATTCCTCGCCTGGTGAAATAATTTACCTATGGCTATTCCCGCTTCGGTGTAGGGAATCCAGGTTTTATGGTTGGGTAGTAAAACATATACTGTTCCTATCGCGCTAAGGCGTACTGCGATCGCATATTGAAAAGTTTTATTAACCATAAAGTTATTTTTCTTGATGCGACAAAAAGCAATTACATCTAATTGTTGAGCTATATCTTCTGGTATTTTGGCAGCTTGGTAAACTTCTGAAGGTAAGCCATATAGTGTTCCTGTTTGGCGCAAAGTTATATCTAAAACTGCATTTAATGTTCTTCCTCTGGTTTTTGCGCCATAAACCGTATTATCTCTCTTAGTCGGTTTAATTGTTTGCAGCATTTGAGAATTTATCTTCTCTAACACACAGGCTTCTCTAATTACACCATGAAGATTCTGTTTGGGATGTATTCCTTTTTGCTGAGTCTGTTTGATTTCAATAATGGCGAATATCTCAGCGTTATTTTTGTTCTTTACCAACGACGAAACATTATTTTTAAGAAATCTTTGCCAAGCTTTTCTTTTTTTCTGGTGTCCTTTTTTGATTTCTTCATTAAAATTATCGTTGACTGAAGGTAAGCCTGATACAGATATTCTGTCAAAAAGATCAGAATCTTCTATCAAAACATCTTGAACTATAAGATAATTGGGAAAGCAATCGCCTTCTCGTAATAGTAAGGATTCTCGTAGCTGTTGACGCACTAAAATCCTAGTATGTTCTTCACGATAAATTATAAACAGATATATTTGATTATCTCTAGAAGCTCTTTTAATAGCATCTGCAATAATATTTTGTTTTTCTCTTATCTGTACTTGTTTTTCTGCTTCGCTATATTTTGCTAGGGCGGAAGGTAATAAAGATTTACGGAGATATTCATAATCTCGCATTGCTAAAGGCATTTTTTTCCCAGTTGGTGTTTTAATGTCGCATTCCATTGGTTGATCTGGAATTAATACATCATCTAATAATTGCAAAACCTTTCTAGTAACATCCGCGCGTTCTTTTAAGCTAAAACCTGTATTAATATGATGTCCGTGTCCACTTCCTTTTTGTCCTTCTTGTTTGTATTTATAGCCTTCTGTATGAATTAAATAATATTCATCTTTATTCCAATTTTGATTATCTAAGTTCCCATGTTCAATAGGCTGGTTTAAAATTACTTGTGGTTTAGTCAGAGAACGTGCTTTAAATGCTGATAACAAATTTGGTAATTGTTCTTGCCACGATTTGGGATCATTATTTTTAACAGTTAATTTAACTAAAGTCGAATCAATAGGATAACCGTCGATACGGGCGGTATTCATCCCCATCAAAATTGAAATATTTCGCCCATGATTAGCATTTACTAATGGTTCGTGGGCGTATCTTTGGGTGCTAAGGTGTAAGAATATCCAAGGTTTTAAATGACCTATATTGTTAAATCTTCCTGCTTGAGTATGTACGTAAAAATCTAAACGATAAGAGAAATAGCCTTCTTTTTCTTTGTCTTCCCCATCTTCATCATCATTTTTCTCTATGTAGTTAGCTTTAAATGGTTTGCTTACTAAATGTAATCCTGTTTTACTCGAACCACCGCCCTGTACTTTACACCAGGTAATTTTCTGTTCTCTATCTTTCAATTGAATATTAATAGTTTGTTCGTGCAGTAGTGTTGCAAGTAAACTAGGGATAGCTTGATAACCTAAACCATTATTGGAGTTAATATCTTCAATTAAAACTTGGGGTGAAATATATTCCCATTGCCAATTATCAGGAATTTGCTCAATCGCATCTAAAAAGCGATCGCATACTGATTGAATTTCATCTTTATTACCTTTTTTCTTATTCAAAAATTGCTTTGTCCAGGTGTCTGCCCAAGCCAAAATAAGATCGTGTATTTGTTCTGGTGTTGGAAGTTTATCCGAGATGTCTTCCGATTTCCCTACAGATAAGGCGCGATATTGATAAATACCATCTACTTTATTGAGCCTTTCAAACCGTAAGTTAACGTGGAAGCACAAGCGAGTAAACCATTATTAAGTTGTCGATATGGCGCATAAATTTTCTTTTTACTACGCAACGCTTGCTGCATGTCATCGCAAAATTTCTGAACTTCTCTGGAAAAAGGAAACATTAATACAGCAATAGTTAAATCTGCAAATGCGTTTTCTGCTAAATCCATGCGGGCGGGTAAAGCGACTTTAGAATTATTTTTTTTCGGCATAATATTTATCTACATAAAATCAAATGGTAGGGTGGCATTGCCCACCTTACGAATATGTTTAAAAGAAAACGTTTTCGATATTTTCTAAAGCATCAGCCAGAGGCTTATATAAAGCATTCCCAACCGAGTCATCTTCGTAAGCATAGTCACAAACTCTTAAGATCGTAGCGACTAGCAAGCTATTTTCTTCACTGTCGTTATTGATCGCACTAATATCATCTCCAACCCGATTGGCAGCAATCTTTTTTGCACTATTATCCGCCCAAGCAGAATCGACAAAATAACCGTGAAAAGGAACACCACCACGAATCAAACGCCCTACAGCCTGAATAATTCTACCTAGTGTTGTAGCTGCCAAATCGTAGCGAGGATAGGCAAGTAAATCGGGATTATCTCGCAGAGTTCGATAGTAGGAACGCTGTTCGACAGAACGCCAGTAATTATTTGCTGTTTTTCGCAATAATTCTGCACTTCCAGCAATGCCGTCTCCCTGTTGCCAAGCAATAAAATCCTCTTTCTCTAACCATTCATAAGCCCGTCGATTTAGTTCCTGTGCGATCGCTGCTGTATCGTTAGGATGGGGATAAGGACGGGTAAAGAAATAAACTGCACCAAATGCTGCTTTACCGTTATTGTTGAGGATATTAAAACCCCGTCCAATAGAGTCCATAGGAGCAATCAGTATTTTGCAATCGATTTGACCAGATATTTCTATATTTGCCCTTAATAAAGCTCCTGATTTTGTTTTAGTCGATCTTTCTGCATCGCTAGCCACTAAATGATAAATTTGCTTACTAAGAGTTGGTAAACAACGACGCATTTCATCAGCTACCCAGTTAGCCTGATCGTAAGAATTAACAAAAACCAAAACGCGATCGCGATCTGCCCAAAGTTCTGGTTCATTCTCACCCAAACGTTTCAATGTTTCTAATTCCACTACTAAATCGTTGCTACCGCTAGTAGTTGTCAAAGACTGCACCAATTCTTTAAATATTGGAATAGCTTTTTTGTGATTGCTTAAACTACCTGAAACTCGAATTGGTTCATTTTTTCCGTTAAACTGAGGCAAAAACTGAAACTTGCTTTGTCTTATCGCATTTTCGGCTGTTGCTTCGGGCTTTAAAACTCCTTTTGGTTCTTCTGTAAGATGAAAGGTAGTGGAATCGGGTAAGTACGAAGTTCCTGAAAGTGCCAAAACATTCGCACCTCTACGCCCATCTAAATCGGTAAATAAGTTGTGATAGTTGAGTACATATTCTCTACCAATGTTGGTGTAGGCAAATAACGTGAGAGTATTGTTATTATTGCGAGAATAGTAAGTCCCAAACTGTCTTCCTGTTACTGGTAAAGACAAAATATTGTACATTCCACTCGGCATTCGTCTGTGGGGAGATGCTTCTGGAATAGTCGGTGGACGATTTTGCCATTCATAAAAGACAATTTTCGTATGGCGATCTAGCAGAGTAATAGTAAGGGCGAATTGCAAACGCAAAGCCAAACTATCGATAGTATCTAATTCGTCTCGAACCGATTCAAAAGTAATAGTTTGTAGACTGTTCTGATTTTTGTGTATCCATAACCTGAGTGCTAATCTGTGTAATCTTCTATGGGTGTTGGGAAAAAATCGAAGTATCCAATTTCTACAAGCAGAATAAATAAAGTCATCGTCACTGCTATCTCCTCCAATTCTTTGAACAATTTGTAGAAGTCTGGCAACTGGTGGCGTAACTCCCGTTCTACCTTTTGTCGGATCTTCGCGCAAGAAATCATCAAAATGGCGCATAATCCATTGAACCGTGCGATTTTCTCTTCTTAACTGCTGTTCCGAACGCGGATAAGAATTATATTCTTCTAGCCCTGTTAGACGACGCGCCAACTTGAAAAACAAAACGTGAGGGGTGAAATAGCCTCGACTCGTCCAATCCCTCAAAATTTGATGCCCGTACTTTTGGTTTAGTAGAGTTAAAGTTGTAGAGATAGCATTTTGCCCTTGTCGCTGCGCGCTGTTCCATCGTTGTTGGGCGCGAGGTGGAACGCGATTATTTCTAGCATATTGCTCGGTTTTAATACCTATCTCGTCAAAAACACCGTCATTACTGTTAGTTATGGTGACTTGTTCAGCATATACTTTATCAAACCATTCAATAACCGTATCTACCTCATCGAAAATAACAATATCCGATTGTTCGTAAACCAATTCTCCAACTTTAATCGGACGTAGTTCGTAATGATAGGGCATACCTCCCTGTGCCATGGCGCCAGGGGTAGTAATCCAGACTTTCGCTTTCGGCATATCGCGATAAGCTTGTTTGGAAGGACAGCTATTAAATAAAGGACAAAAGTAAGGTTTACCAGTAGCTTTCTTTGTGCGATCTCTGGGTGCTTTTCGCAGACTGTGACAAGGTTCTTTTCCTGGTATGAGAGGTTGACCGTTTAAAATATTAATACGATCGCTGGACGAGATTCTTCCCTGTAAAGGACATACCACACTCAACCAACGTTCTCCCCAATGCGGTTGTCCTCTTTGAAGATGGGAAAGGTAATCATTAGAACTACTAAAGCCTCGCAAATGTTTGTCCCGTTGACTTCCTCCCAAAATTGGAACTGTAACAGGTTCGTCTTGTTCTGGATCGTCACAAAACCACCAGTTAAATTGATTGGCTAATTTAATTTCCGCTTGGGTATCACCAATAACTATAGTTAGACGATAATCGAGATTGTCTTTGATAATATGAACCGCTATTAGTACGGATAAGGTAGATTTACCCGATGCTACCATTCCTGGGATATGGCTAAAGCCATCTATAGTTAGATTTTGGGCGGATTGTGATTCGGCAATATATTTGATATCATCATCTTCTACAACCTTACGAACTTCGCGATAATCAAGTCTTCTAAAACGTCTTAACCAGTTACCTCTTTCTCGATCTAACCAAGAATATTGCTGTGCTAATTCTTCTTCTCTCTCGTCTAAAAAGATTGCTGCTTGTTCTAGATCGGAAAAACTAATATCAATTGGTCGTTTATTTCTAGGCTGTAACCAAGGTAAGGGATAATGATTTCTAACTTGTGGTTGAGTAAAGTTGACGTGCAATGTCACGGAAGGATTATCTCTGGTAGCAGATTTAAATTGATAGTATGTTCCCGATCGCACTTGTTGTCTAGTTCTAGTGCGAAACTCTAGCTGCGTTACCAAACAAAAATCGTAGATAGTTTGGTGGTATTGCTGGCGCAGGTTTTTAGCTGCTTCAATAATTTGATTGTTTAAATCTTGAGGATTGAAATTATAATTACGCCAGTCTTCGGGAATTTTTCTAATGTAGTCTTGCAGTGCATTCAGCCAGCCAAAACGCGAAGAATAAGGTACAATCTGCCTAACGTTAGCGATCGCTCTTCGAGCCTCTACACTTAAATTCTGTAATCGGGGATGTCTAATAGGAGTTTTACTAAGAATTTCGCAGACTACGGTAACTGGTTCATCGTCAATTTGCAGATATTCAGTCAAGGCGAAACCTAATTCAACTTGTAGCAATAGTTTTGCTAAAGTCTTTTCCAAATCTGCTACTTCTTCTAAATCTTCAATCCGATTCTCGAATCTAGTCGGTGGTTTAAAGAGAGTATAAGTAAACATTCAAGATATACCTTTTTGTAGTTCGCTAATTTTGTCTCTAACTCTTTGTCTAAAATTGCGATCGCTAGACAACTGAGTTGCAGGAGGTAGTTTTTTTGCCTCTTCTCTAAGAATCTTTAAATAATTAGGATATTTGTCTATGCAGCGATCGCTAATCACATAAAAGCTTTCGTTATACCGCAAACTTCCTTCTCGATATAAACCCTCTAGTTTTTGTGCTAATCGGTAAGGATATTGAACATCTTTAAAATTGATCGCCCATACTGTATCGTCACTGAAACGCAATTGAATATCGTAGCAATCCACCCCTGGATACAATCGAACCTCTTTTAGATAGTCTGGATGTTCTGTCTTTAATTTTTCTAAAGCAGAATACAAATTAAGTTCGGGAATACCAGGAAAACAAACCCGTCTCCAAACACCCTCTTTTACTCTGCGTAAATCCTTTTGACCTTCAACTCGATGAACATAACTAAGATTTTTGTGATGATTGCCACACAGTCGAGGTTTTAATCCTTTTAAATATCCATCTCTCTCTATTAATATACCGCAGCGATCGCAATACCAATAATCTCTACCTTCCTCACAGTCTTCGTATAAATCTCCCACTTCCTCAGCAGAGATATATCTTGTACGTTTAAAGGTATTTTTAATATCTTTACCAGTTGCGTATTTATATTCGATTAAAAAAGGACGTAATATCAAATACTCTTGTTGCGCCTTTTTTGGGTTGTCATTGTGATAAGCCTTTTTTAGCTCGTTAAAAAGCCTAATAAACGTTGAATTATCAATTTCTATTATCTTTTCTATCGTTGTTGCCAAAGATTCAGGTACTTTATCTCTTTCTGAGATCGCTTCTGCTAGATACTCATCTATGTAATCATTTGCCTCTTCACTCAAACTTCCCATATCCAGCAAGCCAAAGTCGCCATCAAACTCTGAAGGAATCCATTTAGGCGGACAATAATCTTTTACTGGTTCTTCTAGCAGCTTCAAAAAACCCTGCATTGTCTTGGGGAAAGAAACACTTTTCTTGATTTCTAGGGACAAAGTATTCATTCCATGATGTAGCAAATCGGGATAAGGATATTTTTGCTTAGAGTCTAAATATTCTTTTACGCCGACTAATAAAAAATCGAATTTACTACTAGACATACAATTGATTTGCTATGTAATTTTGTAATTATTCTCTTATCATCTGCGATACAATCGTTTCATGTATCGTACAAAAAACAAAATTTTGTGTCAACAATGAAACAAAAAAGTTTTTGGTGAAACAAATTATGAAAAGCAATTTAGACGCTGAGAGGTTAGCAAATTTAGTACGTAGCAAGCGCGGTAATCGCGGACTAAGAGAGACAGCCAAAGAAATTGGCAATGTTAGTCCTTCTACTATTTCACGGGTAGAAAATGGCAAAACTCCTGATATGGATACATTTTTAGCTTTGTGCGACTGGCTAGAAATTCCCCCTGCAGAATTGATGACAAATACTGATAATCAGGAAGACATAGGTACTCCTGAAGCGATTGAAATCCAATTAAGGGCAGATAAAAACCTCGATCCTGCAACTGCCAATGCACTAGCATCTTTAGTTAAAGCAGCTTATAAAGACTTATCCCAGAATAAAGACGATCTCAATAAAGATGTGGTTGATGAAGAAATACAATATACCTTGGAAGAATTATTGGCTGGTGCAAGTAGCGAAGACTTTGAGGGTGAATATGATTGGGGAGAATCTGTAGGTGAAGAAATCTGGTAGTAAGAAATATATTCCCAGCCGAGGTGATGTTGTTTGGTTAGACTTCGATCCTCGAACGGGAAGAGAACAAGCAGGACATCGACCAGCGATTGTTATTTCACCTAAAGAGTTTAATACTTTATCTTCTCTAGTTTTTGTATGTCCAATTACTAGTAAAGTTAAGGGTTTTAGTTTTGAAGTACCGTTAACAGAAGAGACAAAAACCGAAGGAGTGGTTTTAATTCATCATTTGCGAAGTGTCGATTGGAAAACTAGAAAGATTAAATTTATCGAACAAGCACCTGTTACGATAATAGATGAAATTTGTGCCAAACTAAAGCCTTTAATTTTTATAAATTAACGAATAAAAATATTAATGGGATTAATTAAAAGCTTAACTGTAGAAAATAGACAACGATTAGAAGCGATCTCTACTAAACAAAGAAATATTTTAGATTTTAAAGCTTTTGAATTATTACCTGCCAAAGTTTTAGCCGAGCATTTTAAAGCAACAATTTTTACTGCGGAAACAGTACCAAATGCAGAATTAAAAGCGATTGAATTATTACGTAACAGCGACAATTGGTCGGCAGGAATTATTCGTACTAAGCCACTTTGGATCGTTCATAATTCTCGCCATACTCCCCCGCGCCAACAGTCTAATTTAATGCACGAGTTTGCTCATATAATTCTCAGGCATGAAACGGTAAAATACGATTCTCAAACTGGACTACCGCAACGCCGACAACAGGACGAAGACGAAGCAGTTTATCTAGGTGGATGTTTGCAAATTACCAGACGGGGTTTACTCTGGGCAAAACAAAGAAAAATGACCATATCTCAGATTGCTGTACACTTCAATGCTAGCGAAGAAATGATAAAGTTTCGCTGCAATGTCAATGGTATTTATCTAAGCTAGTGACAATAATTCTAAAACATAATAATTTTAAGCTTCCCAGTTTCAAGTAAATTGAAGTTAAATCTTTGGTTAACAAATGGTTATCTAAAGTCTAAAATATTTTTAAATACTAATTGGCAATAACCTAATTGTTGTCAAAAGAAATTAATTGCCATTTTGTTATTTTTATGCTTTGTAAGCATATTAAATAAAACAAATAACATTGTTTTAGTCAATTTTCCATCATTAAAAGATAAAAGTAATGTCTTTTAAGTAAAAACAAACCTATTGTTCTTTTGCGGTGAAAAAGAGAATAAATATTTTTTAAATTTAAGATTACCATTTCTTAATTTAGTCATGAAAATCTAAATAATGAGGAATTAAAAAGTTAAGGAACTTAAGTAAACACTTAAGATTTTTTTCCGCTATAGCAACTTTATTTAGATTCAAAAAAACTACATCATGACAAATCAGTTAGCTGGTTTTGCTTCATTGCCAGCGGATACTTTTGCTGAAGGTCCTGCCGCAGGGGGGGATGACGGAGAAGGTAATCCCATTGATGCCAATGGGCGGACTGGTCCATTTGAAGGGCAACCAGTCCAAGGTTTTAGCGGAGTACAGTTTGCACCTGATAATACGGGGGCTTTCTGGTTTTTATCGGACAATGGTTTTGGTTCGCAGGATAATAGTGCAGATTATTTATTACGCATCTATCAAGTAGATCCTAATTTTGCAGGTATAGAAGATGGTGATGCCAGCGTTGCCGTTGAAAATTTCATCCAGCTTTCTGACCCCAATAACTTGCTTGATTTTGAGATTATTAATGAAGATACTGAGGACAGACTGCTTACTGGGGCAGATTTTGACATTGAGTCCTTTGTGATTGGTGAGGATGGAGACATTTGGATCGGCGAAGAGTTTGGTCCTTTTGTGCTGCACTTCAATGGTGATGGGGAGTTAATTGAAGCACCGATCGCAACACCGAATATTACTAGTTTAGATACTTTAAACGGTCAAGATCCTCTGGTAATTGGGCATCGTGGTGCTAGTGGTTTGTTACCCGAACATACTTTAGAAGCATATGCTACGGCGATTGCGAAGCTAGCCGAAGGCATCGCTCAAGGGGCAGATTTTATTGAACCAGACTTGGTAACTACCAGTGATGGAGTGCTGATTGCTCGTCACGAACCAATGTTAGACGACACCACCAACGTCGCTGAGGTGTTTGGTGAAGAGAGGATGTCTACTAAGCTTCTGGATGGAGAAGAGGTAACGGCATACTTTGCTGAAGACTTTACCTTAGAGGAGATTAAGCAGTTACGGGCAGTACAGTCTCGTGATTTTCGTTCGCAGGAATTTAACGAAGCCTTTGAGATTCCTACTTTTGCTGAAGTTATCGAACTAGTTCAAGAGACGGAAGCAGAAACAGGTGTGAGGGTTGGGATTTATCCTGAGACTAAACATCCTACCTTTTTTGATGAACAAGGATTGTCTTTAGAAGAACCTTTAGTTCAAACCTTGATTGATACTGGTTTTACCGACCCTGAGCGTATTTTTATTCAATCTTTTGAGGTTAGTAACTTAGTTGAACTTAGCGCCACTTTAGAAGCAGCAGGATTAGGTGATATTCCCCTGGTACAACTATTTGGTGATACCGCAGGGGACTTTATTAATGATGGTGGCGGTGGTTTTTCCGTTCCCTTCGATTTTGTGGCTAACTTTGGTAGCGAAGAATTTAGCCAAGAAGATGCTGTTGCTACTTATGGCGAGGAATTACTTTCCGCGTTGGGCATTATTGGTGAAGACGGTAGCTACAATCCTGAAGTTGGGCAGTCAATTACTTACGGTGAGTTTGCTAATCCTGAAGCGATTGAAATTATCAGTAGCTATGCTGGTGGTTTGGGACCCTGGAAGAATAATATTCTCTTGCGGGAAGAACTAGAAGAACCTGTAGACGGTGATGGAGATGGTAACGCCGAGATTACTACTCAATTGACAGGAGAAGTTTTTCCTTTAGTTGATTTTGCCCACGATGCAGGTTTACAGGTACATCCCTATACCCTGCGTGATGAGGAGAGATTCTTAACCTTAGATGCCGACGGTGAACCACAAACCCCAGAAGATGAATTTAAACAGCTAATTGACGTGGGCGTTGACGGTTTCTTTACCGATTTCCCTGCCACTGGAGTATCCGTAGTTGATTCAGTTACTGGTGATTTGGTACTTGCTCCCGAAAATCCTTTCCTGGGGGATGCATTACCCAACCTGGCTTCATCTCGTGGTTTTGAAGGGATGGCTTTTAGTCCTGACCGTTCCACCCTTTACCCCTTGTTGGAAGGAACTGTAGATGGCGACCCTGAAAATGCCCTACGCATCTATGAGTTCGATGCTGAATCTAGTTCCTTTACGGGCTTAGTTGGCTTCTACCCCACCACGGACGGTAATCCCATTGGTGACTTTACCCCCATTAACGACACCGAGTTTTTAGTCATCGAACGGGATAGCAATGAAGGTGAATCAGCTGAATTTAAAAAGATCTCCAAAATTGATCTTGACGAAATCGATGAAGATGGCTTTGTCGAAAAAACTGAATTAGTCGATTTGCTCAACATTGAAGATCCTGACGATCTCAATGGTGACGGCGAAACTATCTACGACATGCCCTTTGTCACTATCGAAGATGTGGTTGTGGTAGACGAAGACACCATCTTGGTAGCAAACGACAATAACTTTCCCTTCTCCATGGGCAGAGAATCAGACATTGATAACAACGAAATAGCCCTAATTGACCTCGAACAACCTTTAGATTTAGACCCTACTTTAGGAGGTAGTCCCTTGACAGATACATCTACACCCGACACTGAATTAGAAACTACTTTAGCTCAAGTCGATTCAGGAACTACTAGTGTTTTTCTGGATTTACCTTTATTAGAATCGGCGGCAGGAATTACTCTTGTGGAAACTGACACTACTGGTGAGCCTGCATCTGATGATTTTCAGGTTGGTTTTCCGATTGTCGAAGATACCGACTTTACTTTTGATATTGATCCTTTCGCTCCAGTAAGCGGTTCGATTGAACATTCAGGAACAATTACTCTCGGCTTAAATGATACCGAAGTTACAGTAGGGGATTTCTCCATTGGTTTTGATGAAGCAAGAGTCTCAGAAACTGCTAGCGGCTTTTTTGTAGCGGATACCACCGAAGATGATCTCGATTTAGAAATTTTATTTGATGTTGGCGCACCTGGAGAGGTAACTGCTGATGCTGAGTCCTTAGAAATTGCTGATGCCGATTTATTAGTGGCTCCAGAATTCGCTGAAGCTTTAGGGGCTTCTGATCTTACTGGTGCGGATGTTGGAGATACTCTCGTTGATGCTGCTGCTATTTCCGTAACAGAACCTGAAGCAGAATTAGAGCCAGAAGTAGAACCAGATACAGCTGAAGACACGAGTGACAATAGCGTAATCTTTATCCATCCAGATGGCACAAGCCCCTCCCACTTCGCAGCAGGACGTTTTGCTTCTGTTGGACCCGATGGCAGACTCAATTGGGACAACATGACCGATGCAGGGGTTTACCTCGGGCATATGGACGACCAAGTTGTTGCTACTTCCAATGGTGGTGCAGTAGTTCACGCTTATGGGATTAAATCTCAAGCAGGAAGCTATGGTTTTGATGAAGAGGGGAATCCCTATACTTCTCTATCTGGTCAGGAAGGAATGACCATTATGGAAGAAGCGATCGCAGCAGATAAAGCAACGGCTGTAATCAACTCGGGCTTTATTGCCGAACCTGGTACTGGTGTTTTCTTGGCTGATGTGGAAAATCGGAGTGAAGTTGCCGAAATCACTGCCGAAATCGTCGAGTCTGGCGTCGATGTGATTATGGGTGGGGGTGAAATTCACTACTTACCTGTAGGCACAGTAGGACGCTTTGGGGAAGAAGGTATTCGTGAAGACGGACGTAACCTGATCGAAGAAGCGGAAGAGATGGGTTATACCGTTGTTTATACCCGTGAAGAGTTAGAAAATTTATCTGCCGATTCTGACAAAGTTTTAGGTATTTTTGCCGCCGAAGATACTTATAACGATGTTCCTGAAGGTGCCTTAACAGAAGAAGGGTTTGTGGATGAAAACGGGGAATTAGTTCTTTACGGACAACCAGGTAATGAAAATCCCCCTACGGTTGCCGAAATGCTGGAAGCCACCCTCGGTTTGGACACTTTTAGCGATCCTGAAAACGGAATGTTTATCGTCTTGGAAGAAGAGGGTACAGACAACTTTGGTAACAATAATAATGCTGCGGGGACGATTGAAGCGGTCTTAAGGGCTGATGAAGCTCTTGGTGTGGCTCAAGACTATATTGATAATACCAATTCCGACACTCTACTAATTACCGCTGCTGACAGTGATGGCGGTGGTTTAGAAGTAGATGATGTCGCTAGCGATGCTGAAACTGTAGGAACAACAGGAGTTCAACCTCCGTTTGAAACTGAAATTCCCTATGATGGGACTACAGGGGAGGATACCGAACCCTTTACCACTGGCGAACCTGATGCCAACGGTGATACTTTTGATTTTGGCGTTCTTTGGACTGGGGTACCCGATGTAGCAGGTAGTATTGTTTCTAAAACCTATGGTTTAAACGCCGAAGAACTCCCTGCAACCATCGACAATACTGGTATCTACCGCTTGATGTACGAAACTCTGTTTGAGACTGAGTTAGCACCACCAGAAGGCGTACCAGACGATTTTAGTATTGCTGAACCTCCAGAAGCCACTGAAGATACTGGTAACGTTATCTTTATCCACCCAGATGGGACCAGTCCTTCTCACTATGCTGCCGCACGATTTGCTTCACAAGGAACAGATGGCAGACTCAACTGGGATAACATGACCGATGCAGGAGTGTATCTCGGACATATAGACGATCGCATTGTTTCTACTTCCAACGCAGGTGCGGTGGTTCATGCTTTTGGCGTGAAACCCTTTGCTGGTAGCTACGGTTTAGATGAATCAAGCAATCCTATTACCTCCCTGTCTGGTCAATCAGGCACAACAATTTTAGAAGAAGCGATCGCGGCAGATAAACCTACTGCTGTGATTAATTCTGGCTTTATCGCCGAACCTGGTACTGGTGTTTTCTTAGCCGATGTCGAAGATCGTAGTGAAGTTGCCGAAATCACTGCCGAGATTGTCGAGTCTGGCGTTGATGTGATTATGGGCGGGGGTGAAATTCACTACTTACCTGTAGGAACAGTAGGACGTTTTGGGGAAGAAGGTATTCGTGAAGACGGACGTAACCTGATCGAAGAAGCTGAAGAGATGGGTTATACCGTTGTTTATACTCGTGAAGAGTTGTCAAGTTTGTCTGCCGATTCTGACAAAGTTTTGGGTATTTTTGCGGCTGAAGATACCTACAACGATACCGACGAAGCAACCTTGACTGACGAAGGCTTGGTTGATGAAAACGGCGAATTAATCCTTTACGGTCAACCAGGGAATGAAAATCCGCCTACCGTAGCCGAAATGCTTGATGTCACTCTAGGGCTGGATAAATTTACTCATGCCGAAGATGGCTTCATGGTAGTTCTCGAAGAAGAAGGTTCAGATAATTTTCCCAACAATAATAATGGTGCAGGAACAATTGAAGCTACCCTAAGAGCAGATGCTGCTATTGGTGTGGCACAGGATTTTGTTAATAACGTCGATCCTAATACTCTAGTTCTAACTGCTGCCGATAGTGATGGCGGTGGTTTAGAAGTGGTTGATGTGGATGCTGAGGATGAAACGGTCGGAACAATTGGCGTACAGCCTACCTTAGCTGCTTTTGGAGATGATGCTGATGGTATTCCTGTTCCTCTCGATGGCACTACAGGAAATGATACCGAACCCTTCACTACTGGCGCACCTGATGCAGATGGAGATATCTTTGATTTCGGTTTAGCTTACCCTAGCACTACCGATGTTGCAGGTAGTATCGTTTCCAAAGCTTTCGGATTAAATTCCGATATGCTCGATTCTACGGTAGACAACACCGATATGTACCGTATCATGTATGAAACTCTGTTTGGTGTCGAGCCTGAGATTGCATCTGGGGCATTAGATGATGGTGTTGCTGGACTAGATACTTTAACAGGTGCAGCAGGAGCAGATACCTTCATCTTGGGAGATGAAGAAGCTGGCACATTTTATAGTTCATCTGGTTTTGATGACTTTGCCGAGATCTCCCACTTTGTTTCTGGAGAAGATACCATTCAGCTTGCTGGAAGCCAAGAAGATTATTCTTTCTTGGTTGATGGTGGAAATAATGTTGCTATTGCTCTAGACAATGATGGTGATGGTGCTTTTGACTTAGCCTTTGATGAATTTGTGGCATTAGTTGGAGATGGATTTGAGACTACCGACTTGGTTTTTGTTTAGAAACTGATAAATTTAGTTAATTACTGAGGTGGGTGGTTATGCGATCGCCCATCTTTTTTTGTTTCCTGTTTTTGAGAGTATTGCTCAAGAAATAGCCTAAACTGTTTTAGCCAATACCTCTTCAACTAAAGTATTAAGACTGACATTTTGTTTTTTTGCCTCTATGCTTAACTTTCGATGTAACTCTGGTGTTATGCGTAAATTAAACTGACCAGAGAATACCTTATCTGGCTCTTTTCCTTCTTGTTTACAATCCTCTAAGTATTCTTCAATTACTGCCTCAAATGATTGTTTCAATTCCGATACTGATTTTCCATCAAACGAGATTACATCCCTGGTATTAATTACTCTGCCGAAGAATATTTGATCTTGATCATCATATTCAATTATTGCTTCATATCCTTTGTATTTCATCTTTCTTTTTTTGCCCTTTCGATAAATGTTCTGACATCTTTTACCTGATAACGCTTTAATTCTTAATGAATACTCATTACTCATTACTTTTCCGTAATATGATGTCCTAAACTATACTTCCCTTACTAATAATTTCTATGACTGGAATTGAGGAAATCCTGATTGGGGCTGTGATTAAAGGTGGCGCTGCTAGTGTGGCAAAAGTTGCTACGGAAACTCTTTTGGATGGTGGTGGCTGGTTGGCAAGAACTTTTGGTAATAGTTTGAGGGAAGGAACAAAGCAAGCTATTTATAGTGCTTCTAATCAATATGTTCGTAACTATGGCAAACGTCACTGCATCTTAAAAATTAGATGTGTGGGTATGGGTGAGCCTGTTAGCTTGAATTCGATTTATACGACGGTGCAACTTTTGGAAGCTAGTAATATTCTCAAGTTTGTATCTCAGGACGAGATGGAAAAGGCTTTTAAGACAACTAGGCAACGTCATTTTGCATCTCAAGATAATCAAAGTCGACCAGGAATTGAGGTTGCTAATGCGAGGCAGTATTTAATGGTTTTGGGCGCTCCTGGGGCGGGAAAGTCTACTTTTCTACGCAAGGTTGGTTTGGATGCCCTTAAAGGAAAAAAGCAGGGCTATCGACATAATTGTATTCCTGTATTTTTGGAATTAAAACGCTTTACTGCTAAGGAGATTGATCTCAAGCAAATTATTATCGAAGAATTTAAGACCTCGGGGTTTCCCAAAGCTGAACAAATAGCCACCAAAGCTTTAGATCAAGGTAAGTTATTGATTTTACTTGATGGTTTGGATGAAGTCCCCACCAAAAATCTTGATGCTGTCATCGATAAGATTCAAGATTTTGTCGATTGTTACGATCAGAATCGTTTTATTATTTCTTGTCGTACTGCTTTTTATAAAAGTAGCTTTACTCGTTTCACCGATGTGGAAATGGCAGATTTTGATAATAGTCAAATCGAACAGTACATTAATAACTGGTTTAATTCCGCAGCAGATCAAGCAGAAGATACCGCAGGTAATTGTTGGTCTTTGCTTCAGCAACCAGAATACGAAGCTGCGAAAGAATTAGCGAGAACACCGCTTTTATTAACTTTTTTGTGTTTAGTTTACGACAAATCAGAAACTTTTCCTGATAATCGTAGTCAACTCTACGGCAAAGCATTAAGAATTTTATTAGAGGAATGGGCAGCGGACAAAAGAATTAGAAGAGATAAAATTTATCAAGGTTTGAGTACAGGCTTAGAAGAAATCCTCTTAGCTAAAATTGCTTATCAAGGTTTTGCTAGAGATAAATTGTTCTATGATAAACAAGACTTGATTAGCCAAATCAAAGATTTTTTAGCTACTAATCTTAATGCCCCAAAACACTTAGATGGCAGGAAAGTATTAAGAGAAATCGAAGTTCAACAAGGAATTCTGGTACAACGTGCCGAAAATGTTTACTCTTTTTCCCATCTAACTTTACAGGAATACCTCACAGCCCAATATATTGTCGATAAAAATCTGATTAAATATTTAGTTAGTAATCATATAACCGATACCCGCTGGCAAGAAGTATTTTTATTAGTAGCTGGTTTAATGCGGGGTGGTGCCGATCAACTTTTATTGCTGATGGAACAACAGGCACTTGCTTATTTAGATACTCCTGTAGGCAAACAAAAACTAATCCCGATTTTAAACTGGGCAGAAAACATCACCACAGGTTCCACAGGAGATTTAAAACCTGTTGCTAAAAGAGCGATCGCTAACGCTAACGCTAACGCTAACGCTAACGCTTACGCTAACGCTAACGCTTACGCTAACGCTATCGCTAACGCTTACGCTAACGCTATCGCTAACGCTTACGCTAACGCTTACGCTAACGCTATCGCTAACGCTTACGCTAACGCTAACGCTAACACTAACGCTTACGCTATAGATAAAATTGTTAGTTACATTCAAGAATTAGCTAAACTACCAGAGGTTTTTAAGCAAGTCAATCTAACTCAATTAATAGCCCAATTAAAAACTTTGAAAACTGAAATACCAGACGATAATCAACCAAACGAAATACATCGCCAATTTGGTTTAAAACTAATTAAAATCTTACAGTCTGCCTTCTATTTAACATCAGAACTAATTAATTTATCTTCACAAGAAATATTAGAAATAAATAAAGACTATTTCTATATCTACAACTTAATCTTGAAATGTAAAACCGCAGCTTTAACTATCGAAGAACAAACCTGGGGAGAAATTGAAGAGCGGATGTTGCGAGTACCACAACAATAAAAGCTTCTTAAGCAATTTTTTACTCGTCAAAATTACTTTAATTACGCTTAATGTGATTTAGCTTCGTTGAAAGGTTATTAGCTTGTAGCCATTAGCCATTAGCCATTAGCTTTTAAGTTATAGTCATTCCAATTAATTTCCTCATGGTTAACTGGTTTCAAGTCAGAAGTCAGAAGTCAGAAGTCAGAAGTCAGGGCAGTTATAAGTACTTATCACGGTTTTGATTTTTCGTACGGTTTCTATTTGGAATGACTATACTCAAAATTAACTCTTGCAGATTCGCGACTTTAAGTAATTACTTAATTTATAGCCTATCTATTTTTATGATTTAATTCACATCAGAAGTTTTAATTATAAAAACAATAAACCCAGAATATTGGGTAATTTGATGCAATTTACTACTTTGCGATCGCTTATTAATGTTTTCTGCTGTTTTGACATCAAGGCGTTGTTTTACATACTTACTCGCAAGTGAGCAATAGATACGGAACCCACTATCACCTTTCCTAAATCATTCGTGAAAATAACTTCTGCCCTCTGCCCTCTGCCTTCTGCCTTGCCTCCATTCAAATTTTCATGATTCAAATAGGATTGCTATATCACCTTTCCTAAAAGCTAATAGCCAACTATGACAAGTTAAGAAAAAATGTTGGGAGTAAAGTAATACATATAGCGTTGTTTGTTTTAGAAAACTCTAAATATGGATTGAAGGAAGTTTATAGGAGCGATCGCGTAGTCAAGTTTAAATTGATGAAAATATCTCAAAACCTACTACCTACTACCTACTACCTACTACCTAAAAGCGATTTACAAACAACGTAGTCCCTTAACTTGTCACCATGGCTAAGAGCTAAGAGCTATTACTGGTATTATTTTGTATGTCATTACTCAAATCATCAACGCCGACATGAAATACTTAAAGGTATGCTACGCCTGGTGTGAATTAGCTCCGTTAATAAGCTCTAAGCTCTAAGCTTTAAGCTTGAGAAATAGAAAATCAAGCAAATCAATCTATATTTCTTGACCTCATACTCCAAAATGATTTGA
>JBCDDK010000044.1:0-46740 GCA_039180345.1 Cyanobacteria bacterium P01_G01_bin.39
CAACAGCGCCACGCGCGCAAGAACGCCGACTACTACGATCCCGACTCGGGCTCCGACTGCTTTCAGTCGCACTGAAGAGCACGTTCCCGCTCTATTCCGGAACAGCTATCGGAGTCCTGCGGCATCCCCAACCGCCATCTCCCGAAGGGCCTCAGCAGCCTCGTCCTCGCCTGCCTTGGCGGCCTTCTCGAACCAGTAGGTTGCCCAGCGTCTGCTGCGTGTCACCCCGTCACCATCGCGATAGCAAAGACCAAGCAAATAGGCTGCCCAGCTATCCCTCTCCTGAGCCGCAAGCCGATACAGCTTCGTGGCTTGGCCCATATCCTCATCGACTCCGTCGCCGTTCGCGTAGTGGACGCCGAGATCGCACATGCTCGCAGGATCTCCTTCGGTGGCTGCTAAACGCAGCCACTTCACGGCCTGTTGTGAGTTGCTCGGATAATCCCAGCGGCCTCCATAGATCTCGCCCAACAACACGATGGCACGGACATTTCCGCGTTCCGCCGACCTCTTGAACCAACGGAGAGCATTGCTCCAGCTCTGCTTCAAAACATCGCCATCCCGATACATTCGACCGATGTTGGCCATCGCGAACACATCACCGGCACGGGCGGCCTTCCGATAGTGGCGCAGCGCTGCCTCGCGATCTTGCCGAACTCCTTCGCCATAGAACAGCTGGTTTGGGGGGAAAAATTGCACGAGTATGAAATTGCTGTAATCCTTTAGCAGTAGCCTATACTGCTGTTTAACTACTCTTATATATACGTATCTATAGAAGTAATTAGTTTCTCCTCTCTTCTCCTTGCCTCTTCTTCCTAGTTTGGTGGGTGTAGCCTTTCCTTCTGGTTCATCTTCTGATTTAACGGTCTAACGGTCTTTCCTGTTGTTATTTGTCTTACAAGATATGTTCGTATTCTAGGTAAGTTGGGATAGGGTAGTTCTTCTGTATGCGTTCTAGATTTCTGTTAAAGTCATTGACAATTACCTTGGTGTATTTATCCCTCTTACTGGCATCTAAGAATTTTACAGAGTAGCCGTCGTGTTGCCATAGAGTAATTACATAGTTCTTTTCATTCTTTTCTGCCAAGTCAATGATCGGTGTTAATAATGCTATCTCAATCATCTGGACATCTTGAGCCATCGCTGAGGTAATACGCTTACGCTGACCATAAGGCATTGTGCCGTTATATTCCTTCTTCTGCTTTTTGCTTAGACCAGTAAAGAAATAAGGCTGAACTTTTCCTATACAAGCAGGAGATCGATATTTACCATCAGGCACATTAGCTAGTCTGTTAATTTCAGCTTCACGAGCTTCAAGTAAATCCCTAATCAGCCATAGATTACTAAACTTAGCACCTGCACCCACACCCAAAGTATCGTCATATAACTGAACTAATCTCTCCTCAGACTTACCAAAGATGACGCTGTATAAGGTTTGCTTGAAGAATGCTTTCTCACGCACTCCAAATGTTTTATAAAATAAATCCCAAACATCACCACCATTTTCTAGGAACTTTCTAACAGTAGGGATATTCCAGATGACACTAACTATGCTCAACTGGCAAGACTTCATATCAAACTCAGTCCAGCCTACACACAATTGCTTACGATACTCGCGGGGTAATCCTAAGATAGATTGCCCTTGTCCAAATAATCTCCAGCTATTTACCGTCCCTTGATACATCGGCTTACATTCCTCTTCTATACAATCCAACATTTCTAAATATGATTTTCTTTTTGTCTCAATTAAATGAGTATCATTAATAATATTTGTTCTAACTTTTTCTAAGTTTTTATCTACTATTTTTATAAAATGTTTGGGGTCAAGCTTCATCATATAGTTGAATAACTTTCTAACGTGCTTCCTAACATTTCTATGGCTGGCTAACCACTCAAGATGTTTGTCTTCTTTGAGTAGCTTTTCTGCCTCATTTATCTTTTCCTTTCTATTTCTAGTATTAAATAATAAACCATCTACTAAATAAACTCTTTTTTTACCTCTACCAATATGACCATCAATAATTAATTCAAAATCAATTCGGTCTGGTAGTTTAAAACCTACAACTCTACACTTATTTGCTGAATAACTCCAATCATCTAGCCAGTCAAGATTAAAGATGGGAGTAAGTTCTTCAAGAAAAGTTCGCCCACAGTATTTCTTTGCTTTCAATAAATGAAGTTTATTCTCGCAATAAGCAAGATTAAATTGTGGCACTTTGATCAAACTTTTTCTTTCATCTTCCCAATTATTACTGAATAATCTATATTGAAGAAACTTCATATATGATTTATTATTTTGTAACATTGGATAATGTTTGATAATTAAGTCATAAAAATCTTTTGATACTGTCTGTCTCATTTGTTATAATGTTTATATAATCTAATATTTGTAATCAGGGTTGCCTCACCCAGTAATCAAAACTTTCTTAGCTCCTACACTGAGAAAGTTTTTTAATATTTTATACTTATATTTTAACATCTATATTATTGAAATATATTATATTATAAGTTATAATGTAAACATTACACTTGATGGCTTAAGTGTTTTTTCAACACTCAACTCAACCACCCTCTATAGAAGAACTTTTATATTTGATAGCTAGCTTACCAAAAGTTTTTAAATTGATTTACCTTTTGTTTCTTAGTTGTTTTAAGCAGTGATTTGTTTTTTCATTTTCAGATTGGTTTAATACTAAATAAACTCTTAGTTAGTGATTTGACTAAGAGTTCTTTTTTTGTCTATAGATATATGGCATATAAAGACACTCTTAACCTCAACAATATCAAGAGAGTGTATACAAGCTAAAGTCTTAATATGTATATGATTTTTACTAATATTATGTGCCTAACTTTTTGAACTACCTGTGTTTTTATTATAATTAATTAGTATATATATTCCAGATATATTCATACTTTAAGACAAACGATATTGGGGCATATATAGCCTCAGAAATACTTTTAGGTGTAATAGGTCGTTCTTCTTTTATCAAGTCATATAGCCCCATATAAATTAGCCCACTACCCTTAATGTTTTTCCTGAACTTACTTTGTATTTCTCTTAACACTTGTTCTTTATTACTCATAGGCTCTCATTAGGTTTCTAACTATATTATTTAGCTGACGAGAGAATGACCTATTATTTCTTTTAGCTTCTTTCTCTATAAACTCTATTACATAGTTCTGTAATGTAACGTGCTTTGGAGAAGTTTGAATTTTATTCTTAGTATCCATAATTAATATTATTTAGGAGTTAGGTATTTATATACTATTTTATCTAGAATAATAGTATATAAGGTGTTTATTAATTAACGACGTACATGGATTAATATAAACACTTAATTAAAAATAATACTTAGACTTATATTTCTGTGGTACTATTCCACCATAATGCTCATAGAAGAAAGTTTGATTGTCCGTACTCATTATTTTCAACACAGGAACAACAATTTCATAGTACTGTTCAACAGACATTCTACTACTCGGCATTTCACAACCAAAGATACGTTTGAATTGTTGACTCAAAGGCTCTTCAAATATTACTCTCTCTTCAATTTCTTGTATACATTCTTCAACCTGCTTACTAACATTATCAGCACTAGCTTTTGCTTCCTTTAGTTGAACTAATGTTTTACTCTTCAACTGTTCATTTACTTGTTTGTCAAATACAACTGCTGCATCGTCACCTCGCAGAGGTGCTACTCCTTCTATATCCTCTGGGTCATGACAACTAATAACCCCTACTACATCATCATCTTCTTGAGTAATAGGGGCGGGACTATCTATTAATTGCCAGCAGACTTTACCACTATGTCTTTAACTTCTTCTGGTACCTCAAGATCCATCAGTTGCCAGTAATCATCTAGGTTAGGCTTTACACTCTGAGGATCTATCCAATTAGCCTTTATAGTTTCAACGGTTTGTACTATAAAGTCATACCACTTATTATTACTATCAAGGTACTCTATAACTTTGTCAGTACGTTTAACAAACCAAGCTAAGTTATTAGGACTATTAAATAGAGCTAGCCAAGGACAGTCTTCGATGCAATTAGTAATCCTAATTGGCTTGATACCTAACTGTTTAATCTCATCATCATATCGGCTTTTATTACCGAGCATGGTCATAATATCATTTTCAATAATAGATAATCCAATACTTTGTTTTACCTCTATATCATTGGCTTCTAGTACGCTTGCTAAATCTATACCGTACTTATCACAGTAGGTATCTACAACGCCTCTATGCTCTCTAAAGAGTCTACTGAATATTTCATCAGCAGGAATATTTAGACGCTCATATACTAAGGTACTGATGCGATCGCAATGTTGTTTATATCCAGCCTCAATCAATTCTAAAATGTTATTTGAAATTTCCATTATTCCTAAAATATGTTTTTAATTACAACTGCTATGTACAAAAAAGTAGACCCCCAGTGAGTTGTTTAACTGGAGGTTTATCAAAATAAATTACTTATAGAGTTATTCAGGTAGTTCCACCTGATACTTATTAGGTTTTGGGCTTACTGTTTTATCTGTACCTAGTACAGAGTTAGTTTCACTACTAGCAGCATTTAAGAATTTACTGCTACCTAAATTCCCAAATCTAGATTCACGGCTAGGAAGGGCTATCTTAATCTCTTCAAAGTCAGCATCAATTACATCATCTTCTACTTCCATAAGAAGACGTACATTCTCATCTTCTTCAGCTTCTAACATACCTACAGCATTATTTACTATCGCAGCATATCGATTATTAGCTCTGAGTACTGCATCATATTGTTCGTCTAATAGTTGCTCCTCTAGATCCTTCGATGCTTCATAGAGCAATCTATCTTCAATAGCTTCCCCACTACTGACAGCAATCTGTTTATTTGAGGCTCTGAAATTACTCCTGAACTTATCATTCGCACTATGAACTCTAGATTGCTTCTTAGCAATTCTCTCATCAAGATTGATTCTAGGCTTTCCATGAGAATTGACATCACTATTTTGTTTATTAGGATTATTAGGGTTTGGCATAACAATTTTTATTACTCCTTAGATTTCTTTTTAATAAATAAATACTGTTTGAGATAGAGACTACACAATTAAATACTTAAATTAAACTCCCACTTGTTCTTTAAGAGCCAGTGCAATTTCAAGAGGAGAAAGTCCCGCAGCTTTCATGGCTACTGCGATCGCATTTAATTTATCTTGTGGGGAATCTTGGGAATCAATATCCTGTGGCGAGATTGGGATATTCCCCTCTACTTCTACAGTCTTAGTGTTAAATGAAGGGGCGACTTCACTGTTAGCTGCTCCTACACTCGCAGAGTTAGCAACAGCAGCTACACTAACTTCGTTAGCGAGGTTAGCAGCCTCTTGAACTACATTAGTTTGCACACTGGGATATTCCCTACTCACTCCTGGAATCCCGCTCGTAGGAGTGCTTCGTCTCGCCGAAGGTGAGCTTTGTTGACGATTGTGAGGAATTCTATTTCTACGATACTTTACAGTACCATAGTTAGAAACTCTATTAGTTAATTGTGGTTTATCTAGCCCTAATACTTCATCAGGTGCATCACCTTCAACTTCAATAAGTTCTACGTCAAGAAATGATAAACGGTTTGGCGCACCTCCAACACCTTTGTTGAAGATGATATCTCCTTCAGTCATCACTCTAAGGAAAAGAAATGGATATTTATTCCCACGCGCATTAACAGGACGGGCAGCTTGAATACTTTCAATTTGTTCAATAAGAGCATTTGCCTCTTCATCATCAGCAACACAGATAGTTCCAACACTTCCAACAATGCTTTCACCATCAACCTCGAATAACTTGTTATACTGACTGACCAGCAAGTTATCACTATAAACAATCTCGCCAACAAAAGTTTTATTTCCGTTCTTAGTTAGACCTACATGAATCTCATCAGATCCTTTAGCAAATGCGATTCTGATTATTACGGATTGAATATTGTTATTATTAGTCATTTTATAATTCTCCTAATTAATAGAATTTGTTTAATTAATTTAACTATGAGCAAATATTGGCTCTTTAATGTCTACACTCCATGTAAGTTCTGGGAAAGACAATATATAAAAAAGAGAGGCTGCCAACTCAATGACAACCTCTTTACTTTTAAATTATTTAATTGTTAGTTAGTAATGTTTTACCAACTACTTTATTTATTCACTCTGAACAATATAGTTATAGGCACTAACAAGTTTATTGAAAGCTGCGGTACCACCTACTGTATCAGCAATACCAGCAATAACTTTTACAGCCTCTTTCTCTTGTTCAGATAATGAATTAATTACGTGAGCTTTATAGTTTTCTGCCTTGGCTTTATTGCTATCTTCAATAAACTTATTGCGGATCTCTTTAGGAGTACTTAGAGTTTTGGTTGTAGTCATTATTAATTAACAATATAAATGTTGTATATGCAACTACATTATACTCTATTAATAGGACTCTCAGTACTCCCAGTACTCCTTTTTATATTTATTTAGCTTCTCTTAGCAGCCATTTTATTTTCTACTATGAATAATAAAGAGTTCTTTTCTGCCATACTAATAGTGTCATCAGCAATAATATAGTCACTAACATTTTCTAACCCGACCGCAGCTATTAACTTTTCAAGATTAGCTTTTAACAATTCACTTCTGTTTCTATACAATGTCATCATTTACAAACTCCTAATTTCTTATTAATTACTTTTATTTACAATTGTCTAATCATCGTCCCAATCAACAGGAACAATTTCTTCATACACAGGGTTAATACCCTCTTCTGCAAACACAGCCATTGGGTACTTAACTAACATTGACTTAATAAACTCATCAGCTTTTTCTTGAGGAACTAATCCTCGGCGCACTCTACCTGAAAGTAAAGAGGCTTCTTGAACAAAGCTGATGAACTCTTGTTTCTCAATGTCACTGTTAATCATGTTCAACAATAACTGAGCTACACCTTCACCAAATATAGGATTAACCGTCGCTATACACATAAGACTTATTACTACTACAAAAATATACATGAGCGTAGTAGGAAGAGTACCTCATATACACAAAGAGTACCTCGTATACATAAAGATATTCTCCCTACACAGGGAGGTAGGCTAAGGATAGGGATTTTGGTATTCCTACCTCACTCCTCTTCTTTCTATTTACTTTAGTTATTAATTAGTTTATGTATAATTTGTTTAAGATTTTAAAGTTATGGTTGGTTACGAAAACTTATCCATCAACTTATCTTATTCAAACTACACACTATAACTAACTTAGGATATTAGTATTATCTAGGTACTTATAAAAACTACAACTAGCATAATTTATCCTAAACTAAAGTAAATAGTTATTTAAAATATTTACTATCAATACCTAACTGAATAATACGAAACAATTTAGAGATAGAACTCCTTTCGTCGTTAGACGAACAATGAACAGATTGGTGGTCTGTTATATTACTTACTTTTTACACTGAGAGCGCAAAGCAGCAATAGTGGAAATGCTTTTACCGAAACGGCTATAAGCTGTTAGATCTATACCTGCATTGAAGATTTTATCTTCATTGTTAGCGATAGATTTACGTGCAATAAGACGGGTGGCTTGAGCAATAATAGCAGCAGCATTACCTTCTGGATCACGATGACCAGACTGAACTTCACGACCTTTAACTGCTAGTGCAGCAGCTTTGACAGTTAGAGGGTTAAACTTAGGTTCAATGATTTCTCTCCCTTTGCTTCTTTTACGAAGACCATTAGGACGAGGAGCATATAAATCTTCCTTGGTGCCATTCACTAAAGATATTAATGCAGCACCTCCAAAGAATATAGAACCAATGATTATGTCCTCAAGATTCTCTGGACTAAGTTCTTCATGAATAACACGCTCAACTTTATTGGCTAACTCTTTATCAACAGCTTCTTTGAATTCTGCTAATTTATTAGCATTACTCTCAGAATAACCGCCTAATCCAATCTCTTCATACATAAACCAGGAGTTGATAAGACCAACTACTTCGTCAGGGTTTATAGATCCAACACCTTTGTTAAATGCTTTATTACCTAACTCTTGAGTGAATGCAGAAGAATTGTTATATAAAGAACCAACTTTATATTTATAGTGAGAATGAACATCCTGGGCTAGTTTAACAAAGCTATCTACAGAGATTTCATTGTTAATAGCAGCCCATTCTTCCATTAGAGAATTAGCACTTTTAGCTGCACCAATAACACTAGCATCTACAGCTAAAGCATCTTCTACAGGAGAGATACCTTTACCTTGCTTAAACTCAGTCCAGTGGTGAGGCATAGCACTAAACTTAGCATTGAACTCACGAGCTTTAGCAGGGCTGTTAAAGCCAAACTGTGCAGCATCAGTTAAATATCCGAGATCGCCATCGAAATCACCAAGATTAGATTTAATCCATACTAGAGGATTAACAGCGATGACACTGTTATCTAAACTATCATCTAGCTTAATAACAACCGCAGTGAATAGAGGCAGAGGACAACGAGATAGGAATGCTATACGATTGGCAGCTAGAGTGCCTTCAGCCTTAACAACAGCCTCACCTTTCTTAACAAGTGCAGAGAGCTTTTTATCTTTGAGCATGGGGTTAGAGGGACTAACTTTAACAATAGGAAGTCCAGTTTTCTCATCGTTCCCAATAGTTAAATCACCAACTACTTTCTGATGGAATGCTACACTAGCTTTAGTGAATTGATTAGCTTTCTTAGCACTACGCAGATTATTGATCCAAGTTGAGAATACATTGCTTCTGAGAAATAGAGATTTTCTTTCTAAGTCAGAGAGATTGTCACTAGTCACAATATTGATGAAGTTAAAGACATCTTCTAGAACGTTACTAGAGACAACCTCAGCATCTTCATCTTCTACATAGGAAATCACAGGAGAAATGTTAGCAGCAGGATTACCCGCTACATCCCAGCTACCAAATTTGAGAAATACACCGAATGGAAGGTTAGCAGCCCAGGTGTGAATGCTGCCATCTCGTTTAGCAAAGTCCCACTCTACACGGATACCATGCAGAGACTTCTTAGCCATTGCCCCCATCCACTGTTTAGTGCGGAACTCAGCATTAACATCCATAAAGGATCTTAATGCTTCAGCTTCCATAGGAAGCTTGAACACAGGGACTTCTTTATTGCCAATTAATAGGTCAGCATTATCTAGTTGCTTACCAGCAAGTGAAGCCAAAGCTACACCTACTTTCTCACCAGCAAGAGCTATCATTTGTTGTTCGTTAAGTCCAAGATAGCTAATACCATGATTCTCATCAGCAGTGCTAACTTCTACTTCCATCATGGAATAACCATAGAATCCTTTTACTTCTTCACGGACATAGTGTTTTCCATTACGAGTGAAGAACTCAACACCACTTAGATGTGATAGCTCTTGTTCTACAAAGTCAGACACTTGACGTTCAATAACATAGACTTCAGCTTTTGAGTTCATCCACTCAACTAAGTCTTGACTATTAACAGAGTTACCATCAACTGTTAAGACTCCTTTGTTCCAGATAACATCTTTATCGCGGTTATCATCATCATTGGCAAAGATATCGATTAATGCAGCAGAGCCTTTAATACACTCACGATTTAAGATTGCTACCCAATCGCTCTCAACACCATCTTTAAGGATAACAGTGCCAGTGGGATAAGCAGTTGCTTTCTTAGTTAAACCTCTTACTTTAGGAGACTTCTTAACTGAAGCTACTACACCAGTTACTTTTACTACTACAGAGCGAACTTGATGGTTGAAGTCATGACCACCTTTATGAACAGTGACTCCTTTGTCTTTAACCTCATTATATAGATAGACTGGGAAGTGATTATGATTAGCAATTACAGGAACACCATTGAATTTAACTACTTGATGTGCTGCAATTACTTTGTTAGCTTTTCTCCATTCAATGATGAAGGATTTAATTTCACTAAGCAAGCTGTTTAATTGCTCTTCAGGAGTTTTGCCAAGAGAACATAGATACTCTTCAGAGAAAGAATACATATCAACACAGACAGGTGTTAGAGATTTAGATTGCTCAAACTTGAAATGAACATCACGACTAGCATTAGTTTCCATGATGCCGTTATTCAAACCGAAAGCACCAAAGCTAACGAATACAGGAACTTCAACACCCGCAGCACGAACTGTTTTGCCACCACTAAGAGCGAATTGGAGATTACTTAGATAAGTTTCACCTTCTTCTCCATCCACAGAGATTACAGCACTATTAGCTTTTGAGAAAGAGAAACTAGCCATTCTGTTGAGAATCTTAGCAGCTTTGTTTAAATCAACAGGATTTAGAGTTACTAATTTACCATCGACTAAATCAACACCAGCAGCACGACACCCATCACCATATACAACATACTTCTTATTGTTTTTATCAGTGAAGAAAGGCTCACTGATCCCAGCAAAGAAAGCAGCAGCTTCTACGATTTCTCTTCCTGTTGTTTCACACTTACAGAAGGTTCTTGTTTCTCCATTTACTCCTATAGAATTAACTTTGTGAGTCTCAATGATTACTTGCTGGTCTAATCTTTGACCTTCAATTTCTTCATTACGACGACCATAGAATGACTTATTATTAACTATGTTTTGGATAGGAGTGTCAAGGAATACTTTACTTACTAGAGATTGAATAAGGTTATCTAACTCTCCAGTGGAGCGAGCTTTAGGCATACTTCTTACAAGCAGATATAAAGCAGCATGGACTGGATAGATACCACTTACTACATCATTATCTAGCTCAGGTTCAGCAGAAGCCTTAAAGTTTAAGATTACATACTCACGAGTGTTATAGACTACACGCTCTGCTCTGTCTTGCTTAAGGATAGAGACACAGAGATCATCGCTCCTTCCTCCGTCAGGAGAACCGAAGTTGATAACTACTTTAGTTTCTACTCCTTGACGAGTCTTATGGATTTTAACAAACTCACCAGTCATCTTAGGTGCAGCTTTTTCATAAGAAGCATCAAACTCTAACTTAGTGATAAGAGCTTCTGCATATCGTTGAGAGACAGCTTCGTCGCTGAATGAAGTGATACTAAAGGTTCTACTTACTACTTCATGACCATACTTATCTACAAGAGTGTCAAATGTGGTGGACGAGACACCTACTAATTTATTCATACTTTTTACCTCATTAACATTAGAAACAAAAGAAGAATTAGACATGACAAAATCACCACTCTTAAAAGTGGGTTTAAAGTTTATATGTACAGCACTTATTTCTGTCTAAAGCTGTACATTCAGACAACAAAAAAAGGGCTAGACCTTTTACAGTCCAGCCCTAACAAATAGATTATTTATTAATTCTTATGTGAATTTATTTTGTATCTTTTGCAAGGCAGGTACCAGGGGGGTATACACATACATACTTATTGACTATTTTCTACGCACCTAAAAAAAGCCCCAGCTTAAGTTTTTGCCTACTTTTTACACACAGATAAAAGGCATTATGTATGTGTAATTTAAAATATACATAATAATGACAAGACCAATTAAGAGCTTTACAGATCAGGAAGTAAGTGAGGTAAAAGATTTATATTTAATTACAGATTTAAATAAGGTAGAAATAGCGAAGAAGTTAGGAGTTAGCTATAGCAGAGTTAATAAATTAATAAAAGACTTAGAGCTACCTAAGAAGCCAACTAAATCTAAAGGAGTGGCTACTCCTTCGCGAAGAGTTTATGTTGATTTAGAGCGGGTTAGAAATCTAAGAGAAGAGCTTTATTCTTATGAACAAATCGCAGGTATATTAGAAGTTAGTGAATATAGTATTAAGAGATGTATTGATGAGAGTGATACTTATGTGGATTGTTCTTTACATCCTCATAAGAAATTGGCAGGTAGAGTAAGCCAAGTGATAGATAAATACTATGAAACTCTTTCTGTGATTAAGACTGCCGAGTATTTTGATGTCACAACTAAAGTAATTTCTAAATTACTAAAATATAAAGGTGTAGAAATAGATTTAGCTACTAATATTAGAGCTAATAATAATAAGCTTACTCATGGTAAATCTAGAACTTATATTTATAACACTTGGAAAGGTATAAAACAGCGTTGTTTAAACTCTAAGAATAGTGGATACCATAATTATGGTGGTAGGGGAATAAATATACATCCTGAGTGGGTTAATAACTTTGAAGCTTTCTATCATTATATTCATGAATACTTAGGCTCTCGACCTACACCACAACATTCTATAGATAGATATCCAGATAATAATGGTGGATATGTGCCAGGTAATATTAGATGGGCTACTAAATCACAACAAGCTCGTAATACTAGACGTAATAGAATTACTGAAGAGATAGCTCAACAATTAAGAGATGCTCATATTTCTATTAGACCTCCTGGCGCACCTTCTGTTAAACAATTAGCACGGCAGTATGATCTAGATTACAGCACAGCTAAAAAGATATCTAGAGGTGAATATTGGAATTAGGAAACTGTTTCCTAACTGTATATATAGAAAACATAATTCTATTTGTTTGAAAAAATAGTAGAAAATAATTTTACTCTGAAACAAAGATTTTTTTATATGTATTGAATAGGCGCAATTGCCTATAAATTACAATAATTAGTTTGATAAAGTATAAGAGTAAAAATAAATAACTAGCTATGTCTAGAACGTAGTGAGAGATAAATTATGCCAGGTATTATAAGAAATAAGATTAAAGCGAATAAAGTGCAGGTAATTACTTATTTGACTGAAAAAGAAAAAGAACAGTTTAAAGCTAAGTGTAAGGCAGAAGGAAACACTGCATCTTCTGTTTTAAGAGAGTATGTTCTGGAGTTTATAAAATAAATAAAATAAGGAATAAAAGAAATGAACAATAATAATAATAAACAACACCCAGGTCTTCACGACGGTTCTCCTGGTACTCAATACTCCCATCCTGCAATGGCTAATGAAGGAGTACCTATCATGAGCCGTAATCCTATGATTGATGAAGCAGAGGTACGTATCCTTAAAGATGCTCAACCTGCCGTAGAAGGAGCTCCCCAGCCAGCTATTAATACTAATAGTAATATTCCTTCAATTAACTATGGAACAGGTCAGTATGACCAACGTAGTGGGGGCTATATTCCACATATCCCAGACGGAGGAACTATTTTATCTGACACTACATATACCTACGGTACGAGAGGAGTAGTTGAACATAATAATATGAGTACCAATACTACTGACCAGTGGGAGAGACAAACAAGAGCTGCTCAATATGCAGCTACCCAAGGTAATTCCCGCTATAATACTCCAGTTACACAAACTCCAAGTGTAGCTCCTAATATAGAAGAGCCACCTAAGCCTACACAAGAACATTTAGCTCAACTACGTAAGCGCGATCGCCTTGTTAATATAAACTCTAAATTGAAAACTCTGTTACACGAACGTAAAGTAGCAAGTTTAAAATTAGCTTCTATTGATAGAAATATTCAATCTCTACAAGAACAACTTGAAGAAGTAAAGTAATTAAATGTATTACAGCAGAGGGGATGGTACCCCTCTTTATATTAATTACAATTCTGGTACTTCAAATTGTTCTTTACTGGCTAAGTAATGCTTACATATCATCTCTGTGCTATTTCCAGATAATCTAGCTACAGTAGCAATATCAAATCCTTCTCTTATAAGCCGAGTAATAAATGAATGTCTCAGGCTATAAGAACGTAAAGCTTTATCCAATACTCCATCATCAATCAAGCCTTGTATTACTACTTTCCAGTAGCGTCTGTTAAATGTTTTTTGATTTACATAACCCAGTGATACGCTAGGAAATATTAGATTATGTTTATTCTCAGAGGTAGACATTGTATCGAGTAGTGTCTTTAGCTGCTGATTAATCGGGAATAGTCTGATCTCATGAGTTTTAGTATGAGGTAGTAAGATGCCTTGGCTGTAAGCTTTGTTGAAGCGAATATAAAGTCTGTCATTTTTCTGCTTAATATCGTCCCAGGTTAAAGCATGACATTCACTGGGTCGGCATCCTACCAAACTAATAAAGTCAATCATTGGAGCGTAATACGAGTGAGGATAAACACTGCTAGGCTTAACGTATTCATCGCTGTAGAATGCTCCTACAATAGCCTTAACCTCGTGTGGCTCATATGCTTCAATAGGCTTCTTACCTTTCCTTGCTATTGATATTGCTGCGTAAGGGTTACGGTCTATCTTCCCTGTCTTAACTGCTAGATTTACTGAAGGATTAAGACAATTCGATATTATCGGCAGTATAGAACCAGAACTGTAACGGCTCAGTAAATGGGTAATGAACTCACTGGCTTTATCAAGCTCTAATAGCTCCTTTGGAGTTTGACCTAAATAATGTTTTTCGTATTGCGTCCAATGCTTCTTTTTGGTAGTAGCAGCAACTCTTTCCTTACTTGTCTCTTTATACGTTTCCCAAATATCAATTAAACTTGGTTGCTTATTTGCTAGTTGAAGTCTTGAAGCTCTTCTAACACTGTATTTGGCAAGCGTATGGTCGTAGTTACCTGTCTCAATATCTGAGTTGATTATGTTTGCCAGCCTAATAGCAGAAGCCCAAACAACATCACTATCTTTGCCTACTGTTAAATCTTCTTTTGTGTTCGTGGGATACGTAAAGCGAATTTTAATTGAACCGTTTCTAACTGACAGGCTGATGCGCCCAATTTTAGCTTTTCTCTCTTCGTTGTTGATATACATATGTTTCACCCATCAGGTGCTAACACACGATTTACACACGATTTAAAAAGAGAACAGAGAAAATAGCTTTATTTGACCAGCCAATTTGAAGATACAGCTACAGTCTTTAAACAACTTAATAATACCTACAAGCCTTGATAATACTTGCTTTCAAAATCCTTATCAAAAAACACCAAACAGTGTTATGATATTTACTTGTGAAAACGGGGCGTAGCGCAGCTTGGTAGCGTACCACTTTGGGGTAGTGGGGGTCGTGGGTTCAAATCCCGCCGCTCCGATACATATACAGTAAGGCTTACGGGGATTTTCTGGAAGAGAATTAATTGGATTACTTCTATAGTATCCCCAATAGATCCCCACTTTTAATAATTTATAAAACCTTTACCTGACTGAAAACATTAGGCTACAGTTTTATTTGGCAGGATTATTACTTCCTGCCACCTTCTAACATTTTTGATACTGCTGATAGTTTGTCTTGAAACATTAAATTGAGAGCCAATTGTCTTCTGGGTAGATTTGCTATTTGCTAGCAACTACTTAATCTGTCTAACCCGAAACTCTGTTAGTTTAGAGAACCTATTCTTTTCACCTTGGGTATTTATCTTCGGTCTAAGTCCATTACTGTGAGCATGGGACATATTTTCTGATGCGCTTACCCATTCACGGTTACAGACATTAGCAACGGTTAAACTAAAAGCGATCGCCCTTGACGCTAAGGGTAACATTGGCGAAGCGACAGCAACAATAGACCTCTTGCACGAATACAAAATTTGGTGATTTCAAAGATTGTTTAAAATTCTCTAAATAGCTTGTCAAACTCGCGCGTAAATGCGGCGGTTGCGGTTGCGGTTGCGATAGCAAGTCGTTAGACTCAGCAAGCCCTTTGTCTCCGTGCATCCAAGCGTCGCTACAAAGGCGCTTTGTCACGCCGCATGTCGCGACTTGGAAAGAAACCGAATCCGATTGGCAAAACTGCCTCCATACTCATCATGGCGATGATTAGTAATCGGCGAGTAAAATTCCTGAAAGATGTAGCCATGAGAAGCGTGGAGCATTAGAAATTTGAATCCAGCCTCAGCAGCGCGCCGTGTCGCCTGTCGAAGTGCTTCTTGGATAGCTTTAATTTCTTCGAGAGTAATTTCTTTTGGTATTCTAGGGCGATGCCTTCGGCTATGCTTCGCAAATCGCCGCCAAAAGGAATTGCACTGGGTGCGAGAATTTCCCAGCCGCCTTCATCGGGATTAAGATGCCGACCTTCTGAACCTGGCTTACCTCCCTTCCAAGGAAGAGAAGAACTAGCTTTACGACCTGCATGACCTAGTTGAATACCTGGTACAGAACCCTGCCTAGAAATAAAATTGGTAATGCGCTTCAAGGGTTCGATATGAGCATCCGACCAAATACCAAGGTCGCCAGAGCTAATACGTCCATTGGGAGAGACTGCGGTATCTTCCATGACAATCAATCCTGCACCACCAACTGCTCTCGATCCCAGATGAACCAAATGCCAATCGTTTGCTAAACCATCTTCCGCACTATATTGACACATTGGCGAGACAGCAATTCGGTTAGGAAGAGTAATATCTCTAATCTGTAATGGTTCAAATAAATGAGTCATTTTTTACTATATCCAAAAGTAATGATCTCGAACAACAAAGTAAAGACACACTTTTTTACACAGCGTCCAAACTGGGATAGTCGATATATCCTGCTTTGCCACTGGTATAGAAAGTACTGCGATCATATTTGTTTAATTCGGCATCTAAAGCAAAACGCTTGGGTAAATCGGGATTAGCAACAAATAAACGACCATAGGTAACAAAATCGGCATCGTTGTTAGCGATCACTTCTTCTCCTGTCTCGCGAGTGTAGCCCCCTGCGGTAATAATTGCCCCTTTGAAAAGACGACGAAAAAACTTAGCACCCAAACCAGTTCCGTCGTCTTCAATAGTTGCATTGCCCTTGATACGTGGTTCGACAATATGCAAATAAGCTATGCCCAGGCGGTCTAATTCTTGAGCAACATAGGTGAAAGTAGCAATGAGATTAGAATCGTGCATATCGTTAAAAGTACTGCTAGGAGCTAGTCGTACTCCGACTCTATCTTTACCCCAAACATCGATTAATGCTTGAGTGACTTCCAACATAAAACGCGCTCTGTTTTCCAATGAGCCACCATATTCATCTGTGCGGTGATTGGAATTATCCTGAAGAAACTGCTCGGGTAAGTAACCATTAGCACCATGAAGTTCTACACCATCAAATCCCGCTTCTTTGGCATTTTTCGCTCCTTGTCGAAATTGCTCGATGATTAGAGGTATTTCTTCTAGCTTTAATTCTCTGGGAGTAACATGGGGAAATTGTCCGTGAGGCAGATCGGCAAGATAGTTAGCAGCGATCGCACTAGGGGCAACTGGAAGCTCTCCCTCTTCTAGTAAATCTGGATGTGCTACCCGTCCTGCGTGCCATAGTTGGAGAAATATTTTACCATTGCGATCGTGTACTGCTTTTGTGATCTGTTTCCAGCCTTCTATTTGTTCGTGATTGTAAATTCCAGGCGTATTGGCATAACCAAGACCATTACGAGCTACTTGAGTTGCCTCGCTAATTATTAATCCAGCAGAAGCACGTTGAGCATAATAAATGGTATTCATGGGCTGAGGAACAAATCCAGCCCCCGCACGACAGCGGGTTAAGGGAGCCATAATCATGCGATTATTTAGTTCGAGATCGTTTAAAGTTGCAGGAGAAAGTAATTTTAGTTTTTTACTAGTTGTAGTAGTCATAATACGCACCTATGTTATTTTTATGTCTTTTACTAGAGAATGGAAAATAAGTTAGATAAATCTAATTTCGGCGTTGGTGAATCGAGGTATGATTTTTTAATATCGCTATTTTTGATTAGCTTGAAAAAGCTAAGAGCTAAAGGCTAAAAGCTACGAACAGAAACACTTTGTCCTAAAGGATAAGCTACGCAAATACGTCATACATTAAATCACCAACGCCGACTATGTTTTATGGGGAAACCACAGTTGAATCGCAGCAATTCCTCCCAGAAGCAGCCCTGCAATACAAACACCCTTCCAATGATCAATACTCCAGCCATACGCCCCTAAAATTGAACCCAAGGAGGCTCCCGTAAATGTCGCTACCATAAATACTGTATTGAGACGACTACGGGCATTTTTATCTAGACGATAGATTTTGACTTGATTGGCAATTAATCCCCCCTGACTACCTAAATTAAGTAGTAGACTACCAATAATTAGTCCCCATAGCTGTGTTCCAAACTGCCAAAAGATTAAATAGGAAGCGATGGTTAAAGTAGTGGCAATAGTAACCATTGATCGCAATGTTTTAGCATTACCTTTATCTGCCAGTTTCCCCAATATAGGAGCCGCAATAATTCCCGCAATACCTACCAGACCAAATAAACCAATAGCGTTACTACCGTAGTTGTATGGAGGACGAGAAAGTAAAAATGCCAAAGTTGACCAGAAAAGGCTAAACCCTCCAAATAACATGGCTTGGTTGAAACTGGCAGATCGCAAAGCTGGATAAGTCTTAATCAAGGTTAAGAGCGATGTAGCGCGGTCTTGAAGGTTTCCTACATGCGGCGAACTATGCGCCTTTGTTAGAGCGACTGCATCAAGAAGCGATCGCATTAGCTGTCCGTAGCTCAACTTTGATTTAGGCTGGCTTCTTGGCAGTAATTTTGTTGATACTGCTGCTAGCAATAGCATCATAAATCCAGCTAACCAATAAATGCCCCGCCAACCAAATTGCTCCCCCAACCAACCACCAAGAGGTCTGGCAAATAGTGTGCCGACGAACAAAGCGCTCATCAGATTACCAATAATTTTGCCTTGAATTTTTTCGCTAACCAAATCTGTAGCAAAGGGCAACAGAATTTGAGCCATGATGGTAGCCGCACCAATTAAAAAACTCGCAAGAATCAACCAAAGCAGGTTTGGAGATAATGCCGCCAGGAATAAAGCGATCGCAGTAAGAATAAGCATTGTAATTACTAGCTTGCATCTTTCCAGGCGATGCCTTCGGCTAGCTTCGCAATCGCCCAGTGGTACGAAAAGCAGTAATCCAGAGGCATAGCCTATTTGAGTCAGAGTAGGAATCCAACCTACATCAGCAGCAGAAGCATTAAAATTTTGAGCGATTTGGGCTAAAATTGGCTGATTGTAATAGAGATTGGCAACTGCTAAGGCACAGATAATTGCCATTAACCAAGAAGTTTTGGGCTTCATTTTGTGCGATAAGTTATGAGGAATAATGAAGAAGACTGAATTCTACGTCTCATCAATTAGCTTTAAAGCAAAATTCATCAGCAAGTTGCTCACATAGCTCAATCCAGCAATTTTTCATAATTTAGCAATCAATCTGATTTAAGAAGAGCTTACAGACTTCACTCTAAACTTTCCATGACCGTAATCAATTCAGCATCATTCATTCTCTATTGTTAACCAATCTTCATTGAGGGTAATACTTCTTTGCTTGCGAGTAATTACGCCGTCTTTTTGTAAACTGGATAAGGTTCGAGAAAGAGTTTCTGCTGATAGCCCTAATTCCAGTGCGATATCTTTGAGGGAACGTTGCAAAATCAAGGTTTGACTGGATGGTTCTACCTGACGTGTTAGATACTGTAGTAAACGCTCTCTTGCCGACCGAATACTTCTTAAATTTAATAAGGTTTTTACCGTTTTAAAGCGATAAGTTAATTGATTCATGTAGAGATTTGCAAAGTCTGGATAGTCGACCAAGGCTTGGCTAACAACTTCTTTATCAATAACTGCTAAACGAGAAGGTAAATCTGCGATCGCGGTACAAAAATAATTATCAGCAAACAAAGCTATTTCAGCTACACTTTCTCCAGGTTGAATAAAGTAATAATTGATAATGCGTTCTTGAGTAAGACTTATAAGTCTCAATTTACCTTCGATCAGAAAGTAAATTGATTTAGTTGCTTCTTCTTGTTGAAAGAGAATTTGTCCAGAACCAATATCCTCATAAGTTACATGATTTTGTATAGCGGCTGGAAGTTTCTCAAAAGTCAGATAATCCACAAGTATCACCTTCCGATTTTGAATCAATAAGTAATCAGAATTTTTAAAATGACTGAATTTTTTTTGTTCATCAAATCTGAGACTAGATCCAATCATTAGATCCTGTTTGTTCCCTTTTGTGAATACCTTTATAGCCTAACTCCATTCATATAAGATGTTAATATGGTTTTTGTGCGAAATACTTTTGCTTAAAATGCAATAATATTCTCCAATAAAACTCATGGATCAATTTGCTGCCATGGGAGCTTTCGCTAGAGTAGTTGAGACGGGTAGCTTTTCTGAAGCTGCTAGGCAATTGGGTGTTGCTGTCTCCTCTGTCACTCGTCAGGTAAATGCTCTCGAAAAACTGCTCCACACCCAACTGACAAACCGTTCTACCCGTAGTATTAGCCTGACTCCTCAAGGACGCAGATATTATGAAAAAGTAGTGCAAATTATTCAGGATGTAGAAGCAGCTAATCTCTCTGTAATAGAACAAGATGAAGTTCCCAGAGGATTACTCAAAATAAGTCTACCTGTCGCTTTTGGTAGGCTCTGCGTCGCCCCTTTAATTCAGGACTTTCTCCAACAGTATCCTGAAATGAAACTAAATTTGGTCTTGAGTGATATGCTAGCTAATCCAGTAGAAGAGGAATTGGATCTGATGATTCGCTTTGGCAATTTAGATCGCTCTGGTGCAGGCTGGCGGCTTCGCAAGCTTACTTCTTATACCCGTCAGGTATGCGGTAGTCCTAATTATTTTCAGCAGCATGGCAGACCAAAACATCCCGATGATTTAGTCAATCACAATTGCTTGTGCTTTAGCTACTCTACAGGTTACGAAATTTGGCGATTCAAACGAGATCAGGAAGTGTGTGAAGTTAGGGTTAATGGCTCGTTGGTGGCAAATAATTCTGAAATTCTTCGACAAGCTTGCCTAGATGGTGTTGGTTTAATTTTGATGCCTACTTGGTTGATTGGGGAAAATCTGAATGAAAGTAGATTAGAAGTTGTGCTTGATGACTTTCAGTTTCATCCTCAAATGGATATGGATACAGGTATTTATGCCCTTTATCTACCGAATCGTCGCCATTCACTTAGGGTTCAAACTTTTATCGATTTCTTGACTCAGCGTTTGGGCAATTGACCTGTCTGAAAATAAATCTGGTATTAGAAATTCAACTGTCGATAATTCCGTTTTTGAGAAAAAGTGCGATCGCATATCCAAGTTAAATTATGCGATCGCTTGACTACATCTATATAATTTCAGTCATCCCCAGAATTAGGAATCACAATAAAGCCATGGTCGAGATCTCCTAAGACCATGTTTTTGGCTTTGCCCCAATACCACCAATAAGCGGAGACATAGGCGCAGATTATACTGTCTAATTGATCCTCGATCGCCTTTAATTTTTTGCCAGTATGTTTGTGATCAATTTTAGGGATAGATTCTAAACTAGATAAACTAAGTGCAGGTTCTAACTTTGGTAGAATCTCGATCAGATAATTGCGTAATTTAGTTAACTCTTGTCGGCGATCGCTTATTTTGCCTTTTTTATACTTGATGATTTGCTTTAAACTAAACAAGTTTATCGTTGCGGGATGGGGAAAGACTTCGATCTGATATCTACCTAATTGTTGTGGTGTAATTGTTGGTGCATGCTCAAAGTTTCTGGCAAGTAAGCTATTACTAAACCCTGTAGTACGACTGGCAAACTTTAAACTCAAATTAGCGGGATAGCAACCTGCATGGTAGCGACCAAAGTGCTTGTGGGTTAGTTTATCAGGTAATCGCATCCCCGTTTGATTGTTGATAATAGTCGGTGCATCAACGGCAACTATAGCTGGCTCTTGAGGCTTAACTTGATTGTCAATCCAAGCTAAGATATCTTCTATTTCCAAGACTGTGGTCAGATCTAAAATCTCTAGATTGCTGTTGCGTTTAACCAAACAACACAAGCCACTGGCACCAGATATCCAACCAAAATCAACCCCAATAAACTTCATTAATATAATTGCTTAGTTTTTATACATAGCCGCTGAGATAGATATTTTAGCAGCAGACTGATTATACTAATACGCCTGATGTGGATTAGCTTCGTTCTAGTTTACTGGTTTTTAGAGATTAGGGATTAGGGATTAGGGATTAGAGACTATAAAACTTACCTTAGCCTACTGTATTTGTAGCGCTCTTGTTTGTATTTAGTATAACTAGTTATAAACGCTTTTATTGGTCTATTATTTATTGAAGATTAACTGATGTAGTGGCTTATCTTAAATGGCTAATTATAAATTTTCTGACACTATAAGTTCTTTTTTCAAACAGCCACCAAAACAGGACTGCAATCATAGTAAGTAATCCAAACCAAAGCACAAAATGAGCAAAACCAGGAAAATTTGGTAATAATTGCTCTGAATCATAGAACAATGCGCCAATTAAGATTATCGGGGGGAAATGGGATAAGTAAAGTGAATAGGAAAATTCTGACAAGCCACGTATTAATTTAACCAGTCCTAATTTTCCAGTTGCAGGATTTGGTAAATTTAATAAGCCTAAGCACAATACAGAGAATGCCACTCCCACTACCAAATCCCTGGGTATATTTACAATTTCTTGCCAGGCGAAAGACTCGCTATATGCTAACGAAGCAATAAACATCACTGTTCCTATAAGCAGCAATGGTACTTTTATTCGACTCATCCGTGCATATATTAAGTAGATTATGACTCCCATTAGCCACACAAAATAACCTAAGCGAATTGGCGCTGGTAGCCACAAAAAAATAGTCAGTGCAGCAAATGCCGCGGCAACTCTCAAATATAGTTGAGGCTTACTTCGATCAAAACAATTACCCGATGCGTAGACACAAAGTGGGAACAGAATGTAATACCAAAATTCATTGGTTAAACTCCAGAGTGGGTCGTTGGTGCCATAAATGGGTGTCAAGATTTTTTGAAGAAAAAAAGTATTTCCCAGGAATGTTTCCCAGCTATTGGAATAGGACTGATCCTGTAATGGTCCTGAATTCCAGAGGGAATAGTAAGCACCAGCAAGAATATTGGGCGCTACAGCTTGAATTAATTGATCGATCAAAAAGGTGAACAAAAGAGCAGGAATCAGGACAATCCACAGCCTCGATAACCTGGCGATGAAATATTCAATCCAACTAAAATTAGCTCTACTTTTGAGAATCGAACCTCCAACAAAGAAACCACTCAAAACAAAGAAAATCATCACCGCTTGATGTCCAATTCCCGTGACAAAGTATAGTATCTTGTTGATTACAGAAGCTGATTGTAGTTCTGAATAGTCAATAAAAAGCATGACCCTAAGATGACCTGTGCAGACAGCTACAGCACAGAGTCCTCGAACGACATCTAACCAAAAAAATCTTTGTTGTTTCAAGGGATTATCGATCCTCTTAGATTCAGGGAACCCTCGTGGCACACAGTAAAGAGATTAATATAGACTGGTTGCCATCCGAGTAAATTATATAAAATACTTAATGGCTTGCTACAAATAAAATGGTCTTGCTTGGTTGTTAGTTGTTAGTTGTTAGTCATTATTTTTCTAGTCCCATACCACAAGGGCATAACTGATAATATGAAGTCTATCTTCTTTTCTCTAGGTCGGTCGGATATTTATCCCGTTTATTTATCCTCAGCTTCTGGGGACGCCGTTTAGTTTGGGATAGGTCACGCGATCGCATATTGATTAAATCTGCAAGTCTTAATTAAACTGTAATGTAGCAGTAATTTTCTCCAAACATCAATAATGGAAATCAAGCTACTTGACTTCTGGCAACGAAACCGTCCTGAACTTGACAATGTGTTAGAAGCGGGGGAGTTTACTGCCAACACTACGGCTGCGGGACTGGGATTAGCGATCGCTTTAGGAGTGGTAGGAACTACGGCTCTTCCTGTTGCAGGGGTTGCGGCTGCGGGTTTGGGCTTTGCAGGTTCCACTAGAAAAGTAATTGAGTTTGTTGCTAAAAGGTGGAATAAGAAACTTACTTTAGAAGAGGTAGCATCACTTGTTACTCCTGTAGCTTATCTAGATAGTTTCAATTATTGGCTAGGAAAGAATCAGGTTTTGGCAGCAAAGATCAAACCAGAGCAAAGTCAAGAAATTCAGATAGACTCGAAGATTGAAAATCTAACTTTAGATCATCAATTAGCTATTAATGCCCTGAGTAATTTTCCTGCGTCTGAATTGGCACAGACATTTAATCAAATTTTGTCATCTCGATTAATTAGCCAAGGTTTAGATGAGATGGAGGCTCATATTATTGTTTCTTGGGTAGCATGGAAGACTATTGATTTTTTTGATAGTACATTAGCTGAATTTAGAGATTCCGACAATTTAAAGATTATCAATATTTATAGAAATACAGTTCCCAACGAAGATTCCCGACAATACACAAGCATTGAAATCTATTTAGCAAAACAAATTGCTACGAAGCCCCGAGAGACTGTTTTTAATGAGGAATTTAGCTTTGAGGATATATATGTACCTCTAAAAGCTGCTCCTGTTGATACTAATGGCAAAGTTGAGCAGGATGCAAGAACTTTTGTGGTGGAGGAATGGGCAACAGAAACGTTACTTGATCCCAACAAAGCCAAGCAGGTGATGTTTATTCAGGCGGGACCAGGTCGAGGTAAAAGTGTATTTTGTCGCATGTTCGCCGATTTGGTGCGACAGAAAATACATCCTCTGTGGATACCTGTAGTAATTAGACTGCGGGATATTGAATCTTTTGAACAAAGTTTTGCCAAGACTTTGCAAGGGGCAGTTAAAGCTGATTTTGCCCAGGATGAGGGTTGGTTGACTGATTCTAAGCTACGATTTTTATTCCTCCTCGATGGCTTTGATGAATTACGGATGGAAGGCAGAGCAAAAGGTGGTGTCGAACGATTTATCACCCAAGTAGGTTCATATCAAAAACTCTGTGATACTTCGGAAATGGGTCATCGGTTTATTGTTACTGGTCGTCAACTGGCACTCCAAGGAATCAGCTATTTACCTGAGAATTTAGAACGGGTTGAACTGCTGTCAATGGATGATGATTTACAGGGAAAGTGGTTT
Organism: Cyanobacteria bacterium P01_G01_bin.39; assembly: GCA_039180345.1. Taxonomy (GTDB): domain Bacteria; phylum Cyanobacteriota; class Cyanobacteriia; order Cyanobacteriales; family Xenococcaceae; genus Waterburya. The sequence continues at coordinate 24,850 of JBCDDK010000044.1, forward strand.
GATAAATGGCAACAGGTAGTAGATCAAGATCAAGTTACTGCCAATCGTAAAGTAGAACTTTTAAAAGGATTCTTACAGTCACGAAATCTTCCTGATGAAGTGAAACAAGAGTTAGCTAGGGAACCTTTGTTGTTGTATCTTCTGGCAGCAATGCATCGAGACGGCAAAATTAGCGTTGCCGATTTATCAGGGACAAGTGGTATTCAAACCAAGATTACCATCTATGAACAAGCATTAAATTGGGTGCTGACGGAACAACGAAAACCCATACAGCAAGAAATTGTCAGATTAGACAAAGAAGAGTTATCTCAGGTTCTAATTGAAGCAGGATTATGCGTGGTACAGTCTGGGGGAGAATGTGCCAGGGTCAAAATGATCGCAGAACGTTTGCAAAAGTCCGAACCTGAAATTGTCGAGAAAATAGACCAGATTCAAAATCAGGATCAGGATGAGGTCTTGAAAAATGCCCTAGCAGCTTTTTATCTCAAACCCGCAGCAGGAGATGAAGGGGGATCAGTTGAGTTTTTCCATAAGAGTTTTGGCGAATTTCTGTGTGCCAAGCGAATGCAGCAAGCTTTAGAAGACTGGATAGTACCTGGTCGTCGTGGCAGAGGTTTTAATCTCAATGACGAGCAATTAGCTGAAGAGATCTACGACCTGTGGGGATATGGTGGACTGACAAAAGAAATTATGGAGTATCTATGGGGTTTACTTACTGCCAATAAACAATTTTCCTTTGAGAAACTTTTTCATCGATTGGAAGATTTCTACGAACGCTGGTGCGATGGCGAATTTATTGATGCAGACGGCACAACTTTTCCTCAAGCCAAAATGAGACGACTAAAAGAACGTAAGCCCGAATTTGATCAAGAAAAAGATAGCTTAGGTCAGCGTCAGGTTGATGTCTATACGGGTTTAAACGTGATGATTCTGCTATTTGAGTTACACCGCTACGGTCAGCAGCAAGAAGAATTAAAAGAGGTGATAAATTTTCATCCCTGTGGCAAACGCAACCAAGGAGGACAACTAGAAAACGAAGCTCGCTTATTTAACATTATGGGCTATAGTTGTTGTCTCAGTAAAAATGCTTTTCTTGATATCGTAGGTCGTTTAATCAGAAACGCAGACCTCAGTGGCGCAGACCTCAGAGACGCTAACCTCAGAGACGCAGACCTTAGTGACGCTAACCTCAGAGACGCTAACCTCAGAGACGCAGACCTCAGAGACGCAGACCTTAGTGACGCTAACCTCATTTCCGCTAACCTCATTTCCGCTAACCTCATTTCCGCAGACCTCAGTGGCGCAGACCTCAGAGACGCTAACCTCAGAGACGCTAACCTCATTTCCGCAGACCTCAGTGGCGCAGACCTCAGTGGCGCAGACCTCAGAGACGCTAACCTCAGTGGCGCTAACCTCATTTCCGCAGACCTCATTTCCGCTAACCTCATTTCCGCTAACCTCAGTGGCGCAGACCTCAGAGACGCTAACCTCATTTCCGCAGACCTCATTTCCGCAGACCTCAGAGACGCTAACCTCAGTCACGCTAACCTCAGTCACGCTAACCTCGATGGCGCATACCTCAGTGGCGCTAACCTCGGTGGCGCTAACCTCATTTCCGCAGACCTCAGTGACGCATACCTCATTTCCGCTAACCTCATTTCCGCAGACCTCAGTGGCGCTAACCTCAGTGGCGCTAACCTCAGTGGCGCAGACCTCAGTGGCGCTAACCTCAGTGGCGCAGACCTCAGTGGTGCTTACCTTAGTCACGCTAATCTTAGTCACGCTAACCTTGAAGGTTTGATTTGGAATGAGAATACCAATTGGTCAAATGTGCAAGGATTGGATTCAGCAATTAATATCCCAGCAGCATTGAAAGATCATATTTCAGGATAAATGTCAGAAAGCAACAAATTACCCTTTTCCCTTTTCCCTTTTCCCCTTAACCAGCCTTAACAGATTAATTTGTTTCTTAGGAGTTATAGCATTACCTCTTCTGGTTAAGAGAGTTACTACTACTTCCTACTACATGCGGGCATAATCCTTTGTTACTTTCTACTTCCTACTTCCTACTTCCTACTTTCTACTTACGAACCAATATCTTGTATGTCAAACATCTAACTTTGTACGACTATACCTGGTAAAGTAACTGTCACGGTAGTTCCGACATTAATTTGACTGGTTAAACTAATTTGTCCCTGATGGAGATCAACAAACTTTTTCACTATCAGTAGTCCCAACCCTGTCCCAGGAATGCGACGAACGTTTTCGGCACGATGGAAAGGTTCAAACAAGCGTTTTAGATATTTGGCAGGGATACCGATACCCTGGTCGGCAATTTGAATTTCGACCCACTTGCGCCAGAACTTTAGCGTAACCTTAACCTCTCCCCCTTGAGGAGAATATTTGATGGCGTTTGATAACAAATTAGCCATAATCGATCGCATTAATTTTTTATCTAAGCTAAGCTCAAATTCTGGTTCAGAACAAGTAAAGGTAATTTGATAATTCTCCCCTGCACTAAGCTGGATTTCTTCCACACAATGACGACATAATTTTGCCAAATCCACAGGCTGAGGATTAAACTCTAACTTGCCTGTCTCCGCCCGATTGATGGTTAAAATATCATCTAATAACTGCACCATGTTTTTAACCGAGTTTTGAATGCGTTGAAGATTTCGCGATCGCTTTTCTGCATCTTGCCAAACACGAGGAGACTGTTCGATTAACTGTGCTGCTGCCAACACGGTGCTTAAAGGGGTACGAAATTCATGGGAAGCCATGGCAAAGAAACGGGTTTTGATTTCGCTTACTTCTCTCTCTCTCTCTAAAGCAAGACTAATCTCAGCTAGACGTTTGCGTTCGGTGATATCCCGCTGCACTGAAATCCAATGAGTGTAAATCCCCTGCTTGTTGGCAACAGCGACAATGCTAAACTCTACCCAAAATTCTGATCCATCCTTACGATAATTAATCGTCTCTACGGTGATAGGCTGCCATTTCGCCAGGGCTGCTCTCACCTTGTCTAATGCCTGGCGGTTAGTTTTTGGTCCTTGGAGAATACGAGGGGTTTTGCCCAACACCTCTTCTAAGGTATAGCCAGTAGTGCGGGTAAAGGCTTCATTAACATAAATAATTCTTGGTCCAGGCTCATCTATAGGTTCTGCTTCAGTAATCAAAACCGCATCATTAGTATTGACCACCACTGACTGCAACAACCTAACTTGTTCTGCTTGTTTTTTCTGTTGACTAATATCGGCAACAACTGCGACGATGCCATTAACATGTGATTCGCTATCGATTAAAGGGGCTGCGGAAAAGACAATATCGATTTCCGAACCATCTTTTCTGTGTCGTCTGATCTCTAAACTATTGGGAGTAATACCCTGAAGAATTTTTTGTCTAATCTCGTGATACTGATGAACCTCAGACGTATTAATTACAGGATTGGGTTGACCAGATATTTCGGCTTCTTTCCAGCCAAAGATTCTCTCCGCAGCAGGGTTCCAGATTTTGACTTGTTCTTCTAAGTCCAAGGTAAAGATGGCTCGTGGAGATGCCGCAATTAGAGACTGGAGAGTATGATTAGTGGTTCTTAAAGCTTGTTCTGTACGCTGACGCTCTATGACCTCATTGGTTAATGCCAGATTAGCCCTTGCTAATTCATGGGTGCGCCGTTGTACTCTCTGCTCCAGATTGGTATTTAACTGCTGTAATTGAGTATAAAGCTCAGACTGTTGAATTGCGATCGCAACTTGAGTAGCCAACTGATTCATCAACTCTACTTCTATAGCTTGCCATTGGCGAGTATGACTACATTGGTGAGCAATTAACAGTCCCCAGAGATAAGATTTATGGTCAGTGGAGTTCTGCGATTGGTTAAGATTTCTAACTTCTTGAATAATCGGTACCACCAACTTAGCTTTTACTCCAAACTGTTGGACAAATTCTGCCAAGCATGACTCGACATCATCCTGTTCCATATCGGTAATAGTGCGACTTTTGCCTTGAATATAAGCTTGATGATATTCAGTGGGAAATACCTCCTCTGGAAAATGCCGTCCCATAATCGAAGGATAGGGAGATAATACCTTTTCCGTAATAGTCTTGCCTGTGCCATCCTCCTTAATTCGATAAATTAAGACGCGATCGCATTTGAGAAATTCTCTGACCTCAGTTACCGTAGTGTTAAGAACCTCATCTAAATTTAAAGATTGACGAATTTGTCTTGCAATATGATTAATTACCCGTTCTCGTTCTCTTTGCTTTTGTAAATTTTTGGCTACCTGACGACGAAAAACAATTTCGCGGCAGATTAGATAGTAAACCGCAGCCAGAATAATTAAACTTGAGCCAACAATCAAAGGATTAAACAATTGCCAACTTGCCCAGAAGGAATTAGCTGGTGGATCAAACATAGAGGCGACAAGTCTCATAAGCTGTCACGCATTTAATTTACTTGTTGTGGTTGACGGGGAGACAGGGGAGATGGGGAGACGGGGAGATAGGAGAGACAGGGAGATTTGACAAGGGGGACAAGGAAAAAAAACAGGACTGATTTATAATTTACAGCCCTGGGGAGGAATCAAGTTGTATAGTCATTCCAAAGTTAAAAATCAGGAATAAGCTAATAATTTTAAAGGCTAATCCAGCCAAAAGCGGCTAATGCTACTGACAGAATCAATAAGCCCAGCGCACCTGCACCTGCGAACGTTAAAATTTTTGCCACCAACAAAACTGGCTGTGGTGGATAGTAAGGTTGGCTAACAGCCCAATCATAATCGACATCTTTATGGCTAAAATAACCGATATCTTCAAGTTTAGTCCGATAATCTGCTCCATAGCGCGGCATCCTAGCAAAAGGGGACTCTCCCTCTGTCCGCTGGGGTAAAATGCGTCTTCTCTGATAAGGAACAATATCATCACCAAAACTATTAAGATATTCCTCGCTGTTGAGTAAATCCTCAACAAAACCTGCTAATCCTTTAGTAGCGACTACAATTGACCAGGCTAGTTTTTCTCGTTCACTGTAAACATTACGCCCTAAAACCCTTTGAACGCACATTTCGGCAAACCGATAGTTACTGTTTGGTTCGTAATTACGTCTTCTAAAAGTATCTGAAAGCAATAAACCACGAATAAATTCTCTGACCGTGATTTGACCATTACGCAGCTGAGATTCTAAACCCTGGTCACGATTACTGGCTAAAATTTGTTGTTCGTTAAAGATTTGTCTGTATGCTGCCCAAATTAACTCTTGAATTTCGGAAGTTGACAGTAGATTTTCGGTACTGTAAATCCAAGAATGCTCATCTCCTGGAACTTCATAATTCAAAACTCTTTGATTTTGACTTGAAGGTGAATATTCTAAAAGAGGAATCGACATATTATTGTTTTGTTTCTTAAATCAGCCTATTGTCTAGGACGGTAGCAAATAGCTGTAAGCAAATTAGTGAGCAAAGAGTAAAGAAATCGGAAAGTTTTCTACTATGTTCATGACAGACAAAGCAAACATTTCTATCACAATGCAAAATGTTCTCGTTTTTCTTGTAAGTTAGAACTGATTGAAGATATCTCGTTGACCCAAACGAAGTCTGGTTTGATCTGGTACTGGTAATATTTGAGAATGCGAATTCTTTTAGTTGAAGATGATTTTAATTTGGCAGAGACTTTAGCAGAGGCAATTACTGACCAGCGCTATGTTGTCGATGTCGCTAATGACGGGGAGTCTGCATTAGATTATGTGCAAACTGTAGAGTACGATTTAGTTTTGTTAGACGTAATGCTTCCCGATTTTGACGGGATACATCTTTGTCAAAAATTGCGATCGCAAAAATATCAGATGCCAATCTTGATGATTACTGCCCTCGATACCATCAGCGATAAAATTTCGGGACTAGATGCAGGGGCAGATGACTATATTATAAAACCTGTTGATTTAGGGGAATTATTTGCTCGAATTCGCGCTCAATTGCGTAGGGGCAGTACTAGTACTGCGCCAATTTTAGAGTGGGGGGTGTTGCAGTTTAATCCTAGCACCTATGAAGTGAGCTATGATGCTCAACCAGTTCATCTAACCCCCAAAGAGTACAGTATTTTAGAGTTGTTGTTGCGAAACGGTCGTCGAGTTCTCAGTCGTTCGGTAATTATTGATCGCATCTGGTCTTTAGAAGCGCCTCCAGATCAAGATACTGTCAAAGTTCATATTAGAAGTTTACGTCAAAAGTTAAAAAAAGTTGGTGCATCAGGAGATTTTATCGAAACAGTTCATGGCTTGGGCTATCGTCTCAATAAGATTCCAGATTAACTATAGTCTTTCTTAAATTAATGAGATACACCTCAATTAGCCATTAGCCATTAGCCATTAGCCATTAGCCATTAGCCATTAGCCATTAGCCATTAGCCATTAGCCATTAGCCATTAGCCATTAGCCATTAGCCAAAGAGCAAAAACCAGGGTTCATGGTTGTATGTCACGTAAATGAGAACCGCTATATACTCTGGCAACAAAAATTTATTTATGCTTAAATTACCTCAGACTCTATAGGCAAGGCATAGTAAGCAATACCTTCAGATTGGAACTCAGGCAAATTGTTCTCTACATTGTCTCTTTCGGTTGCTGAAGGAGTATAGAAATGCGTCCCTGTAGTAGGATTAAAAAAGCGATAAATAGGAATCGAACCATCCACTTGAGTATCGTAAGCAAAGAAAGCCTCTCCCTCAAAGCTAAAGTTACTCAAGCTCTCGGTTGCATCTCTTTCTACTTCTGATACGGTATAAAGATGAACCCCAATATCTTGATTAAAAAAGCGATACACGGGCGTAGAATTTTCAGTCAAAGGATCTGCGCCCTGGTAAGACGCACCCTCGGAACTAAAGTCAGCTAAATCTTCGACTGCATCTCGTTCTGTTTCATTGGCAGTATAAAATTGTTTTTTTGCTCGATTTGATTGCTGTCTGCGTAGAAATTTTTTAACATCTATCTCTACATAAACACGTAACGAAGTCATGCCGTTAGGCTTATCCCCTATCTTCTACACTGAAACTTCATAATTTTGTTGCAATCCCATAGGTTACGACCTCTTCTTTGCCGTCAGTTTGACATTAATGTTATTACTTTTTAGTCTTCATCTATTTACTAAAATTTAATTCACACCAGATGTAAAATATAAACTTTAGAGCAGTTTTACGTTAACTACCAGCCAAGTCGATTTCATTCATAGCAAACATGATCGCATTTCAGATTAATTTTGCTACCCCATCAATGTAGAGTAGCAATAGCGTTCATTTTTGAAATCTTTACTTCAAAGTAGCTAAATAATCATCAACATCAAATAACTCCCATTGGGATTGTCCTTTTACTTGCAAAACTTGCTGATGATACTGTAGCAGGCTGGGACGATGACCAACGCTAACTATCGTAGTTTCTGACTCCTGTAACAGTTCATAGAGTCTTTTCTCATTCTGCACGTCTAATGCCGAGGTGGCTTCGTCTAAAATGGCGTAGTTGGGTTGAGACAATAATAATCTAGCGAAAGCTAATCTTTGTTGCTCTCCTAAAGATAAAACATCCGACCAACTCAATTCCACGTCTAATCCTCCTACTTTATCGGGTAAATCAGCTAAGTTAACCTGCTGCAAGGTTTGGTAGAGTACTTCATCCGCAACATTACTATCGGTGTGGGGATAAAGTAACTGCTGTCTTAAAGTACCCAAAATCATGTATGGTTTTTGCGGCAAAAACAGCATCGAATCCGATGATGGTCTGACAATGCGTCCCGAACCCTGATTCCACAAGCCTGCGATCGCTCTTAACAAGGAACTTTTACCTGCACCACTTTCACCGACAATGGCTAGGCTTTGATCAGGTTCAATAGCTACAGACAAATCTGCAACTAAAGTTTGTTGACGGTTAGGAGTGAGTAGCGTCACCTCTTCTAAAGCTAACTGAGAATCAACCGTAGTATCAATAGTATCTCTGTTCTCAGACTGCAATGCTTGTCCTTGATCGATAGCAGTTAAAGTTTCATCAAAAACAGCAATCCGATTAATACCTGCGGCAAATGCGGTTAACAGATCAAACTGATTAATAATAATAGTTAAAGCGCCAAATATTTGAAAGAATGCCACAGTAGCTTGGCTAATTGCGCCAAAATCAATATTTCCCGCCAAATATATCGGTGCCACTACTAAATAGGGCAGAATACGCACAAAATAATTGTGTCCTGTGGTAAAAAAGTCTAAGTTACGCTGCCAACCAATTAAGACATGATAATTTCTGATGGCTTGAGTAAACCTTTGTCCAATACTTTCATACTCCTGAGATTCTCCCCCATAAAAAGCGATCGACTCGGCATTATCTCGCAGATGAATCAATCCGTAGCGAAAATCTGCTTCCCTTTGCAGCTGGTTGTAGTTTAGTCCAATTAATCTTCTACCCAAGACCACAGTAACAACAGTCCCAAACAGAGCATAACCAACTAATACCAAAGATAAACTACTAGAAATTGCCCAGAGAACTCCTACAAAAGAAACCAGGGTAATAACAGCATCTAAAAGGCTCAATAAAAGACTCAGGCTAGTACGGGTAAAAGAGCTAATATCCTCAGCAATACGTTGGTCAGGATTATCAATTTGCTTTTGAGCATTTATTTGATAGTAGGCTCTGTTTTGCAGATATCGCTGCATAATGTTGTTAGTCAGCCATTCTCGCCAATAAACCCCGAGCAATTTTTGGCAATAGCTATAAACAACTACGATCGCGGTGCCAATTACAAAAACTCCGCCATATACCCCCAAAAACAGCCAAAAAGTAGCTTCATTTTTATCCACTAGTGCGGTTTCAATAAAGCGGATGGTGAATGAAATTACCACGTTCAGACCGCTGACCATAATTGAAAACAACAATAGTAAAGATAATAGTCCCCATTGTTTTGCCCGTCCGCGGACTTTAGATAATTGCCCCCCAAACACGATTGCAGGAATGACCAAAGCTAAAATCAATCCCCAACGGTAAACTGGCTCAAAAAACACCTGCTGCCTAATTTTAATTAGACCAGCAGCAGCCTCTTGAGTAAAGTCGGGGAAAAACTGCTGTCCCAGCCAAATAGTAGCCGCAATGGCAATAAACAAAGTAGCAAATAAAAAGATCAGCAGCATTAACAACATAAAAAAGAAGATTCCCGCCTGTCTTTTACTGGGATACCAGTAAGGTAATGCTACTTCGATAAAACGCTGCCAGAGACGGCGATCTATCTGATTGATTTGAGATGTATTTTGCACCACAGTTTTGATTAGATAAGATTGATTGTTAGTTATTTTTAGCAATATGCTTCATTAACCTAACCAATATATTAAATACAGTGAAGTTGAATCTAACTATTTCCTATGAAATCTCTAAAAAAGTTTTTTCTGAGTGCAGAGTAAAAAAAATTCCCCGATTAAGCGATCGCAAAGCCACAATCTCTTAGTTCGGGGGAATAAGTTAACGTGTTTAGCTTGTCAGTATATGAACAAGTTCTAAAGTGATCATTATTATCTAATTACTACAGCAGCGATACCAGGAAAGATGACAACTTAAGCCAATAACTTAAGCCGATAACTTAAGCCGATAACTTAAGCCTTAAGCTACGTAATAGCTATGCTGACTAATATTTAATCCCCTTAATTTTGAAGGCTTGCCAGTCTGATCTACCAATTAAGACCATTTGCTGAAGATTTAAAAGGATAATTGATCGTAGAATGATTTAAAGCACTATTGAAAAGTAACTAGAGGATAGTTATCAATCAGCAAGTTTGCATCACATTTTGCCTAGACTATGTTTAGTTCCAGCCAACAAATAAAACGCAAACGAGGAGTCATTATCTCAAATGAGGGTTGGCAACGTCTAAGCTTGGCTCAAAAAGCCTCAGAAAAAAAGCGTAATCAAAGCAGACCCTATACTTTAGAAGACTTAAATGACCTGACTGGACTCAGTTGCCATACTTTAACTAAGGTTCGCCGACGGAAATCTCCTGTAGATAAGCAGACATTGGCATGCTTCTTTAATGCCTTCAATCTGGAACTGACAGACAAAGATTATATCAAGCCAATTCCCAAGATTGAGGGAACTTCAGAACGCCAGCGTCCTCAAATCGTAGAAGCCAAGCACGATTCTAGAAAATTAATCAAACTTAACGAGCCACTATTGCCAGAAGGACAGGTACCCTTAAATTCCCAATTTTATGTTGAGCGATCGCCGATCACTACTCAATGTTATAAGACGATTTTACAGCCAGGTTCCTTAATCAGAATTAAAGCGCCCCGCAGAATGGGAAAAAGCTCGTTGATGGTACGAATATTGCACCATGCAGCAGAACAAGATTGTAAGACTGTTTTTTTGAGCTTTCAGCTTGCTGAACGCAGTATTCTTAAAGATTTGGACAAATTTTTACAGTGGTTTAGCGCCAGTGTGGGACTGGGAATGCATTTGCCCAATCGCTTAGAAGGTTATTGGGATGAACTGTTTGGCAGCAAAATTAGCTGCAAGATCTATTTTGAACAATACTTGCTGGCAAAAACGACACAACCTGTAGTCTTAGCCCTTGACGATGTAGATCGTCTTTTTGACTATCCCGAACTAGCAGATGAATTTTTTGGACTATTAAGAACCTGGCATGAACAGGCAAAAAATCAGCCAATCTGGAATAAACTACGCCTAATCGTGGCACATTCTACAGAGGTTTATCTGCCGCTAAACGTGAATAAATCTCCCTTCAACGTGGGGCTACCCATTGAAATTCAGCCCTTCACCCCTCAGCAGGTAGAATATCTAGCTCAACAATATTGTCTAGATTGGTCAAGTCGTAAAACAAAACAATTAATGAGCCTGGTCAACGGACAACCTTATTTGATCCAATTAAGTTTATATTCTTTATGGCAGCAAAAAATCTCTTTAACAGAACTTCTACAACAGGCGACCACAGACCAAGGGATTTTTGCCGATCATTTTCGACGATTACTGTGGGCGTTAAGACAAGATGCTAAATTTGCCCAAGCATTTGCTCAGGTGGTTCAAGCTTCACAACCTGTAGAACTAGAATTATTATCGGCATTTAAGTTAGAAAGCCTGGGTTTGGTAAAACTTTTGGGCAACCAAGTTATGCCTAGCTGCCAGCTATACACTGAATATTTTCGCGGTATCCTGGATAATCTGTGAGTATTCACGGGATTGGGGACTGGGGACTGGGAAACCAGGGGGACAAGGGGGACAAGGGGGACAAGGGAGACAAGGGGGACAAGGGGGACAAGGGGGACAAGGGGGACAAGGAGGACAAGGGAGACTAGGGAGACTGGGGGACTGGGAGACTAGGGAGGCAAGGGAGACTAGGGAGGCAAGGGAGACTAGGGAGGCAAGGGAGACTAGGGGAGAAATTGATCTTCAGTACTGTTTTACTTTAAATAATATGAAATACTTAAATGTTTGCTACAAATAGCTGAAGTATTCAAAACGATAATCTGTCCTGACTTCTGACTTACAAAATCGATATGTAGCATTCTTTTTTAGATTTCATATAACTTATACAGAGCGGATTTAGTATTAAATGTTAAATGTTAAATGCTCAATGTTAAATGAATATAGAGCTTGATCTCAACGTTATTTGGGTTGTGGGTTGTGCAGGACTAGTTCTTCTGATGCAGCCTGGATTTATGTGTCTTGAATCGGGACTCACCAGATCGAAAAATAGTATCAATGTAGCAATCAAAAATCTAGTAGATCTGGGCATCTCCGTATCCTTCTTTTGGGCTTTTGGTTATGCTTTAATGTTTGGTGCTGATTGGCTAGGCATCATCGGCACCTCGGGCTTTGTGGTCAGTATTGAGAGCGATCCCAAACTAGCGGCGTTTTTTTTGTTCCAGATGATGTTTTGTGGCACTTCCACCACAATTGTCTCAGGGGCATTAGCCGAACGACTCAAGTTTAAAGGCTATCTAGCGATCGCTATGTTGATTTCGGGGCTAATTTATCCCTTGTTTGGGCATTGGGTTTGGAACGGGGCAGCGACCGACCAATTAACTGGCTGGCTGGGAAAAATTGGTTTTGTTGATTATGCAGGTTCTTCTGTGGTACACAGTGTCGGGGGCTGGGTTTCTCTGGCAGCATTACTGGTAGTTGGTTCTCGCACAGGACGATTTGTCCCGCAGCAGGAGTTGACAGAGAATAATTTATTTAATACTTCTCGACGGGAAGCCCGCAAGATTCACGGCTCCAATCTTCCTTTTTCGGTATTAGGAGTCATGTTGCTGTGGGTGGGCTGGTTTGGCTTCAATGGTGGCAGTACATTTGCTCTAACTAATGAAATTCCGATCATTATTGTTCATACCGTTTTGGCTGGGGCAGCGGGCATGATCGGCGCAGGGCTACTGGGTTGGTATCAACGGGGCATTGTGGAGGCGGAAACTCTGATTAATGGCTCTATCGCTGGCTTGGTGTCGATCACCGCTTCTTGTAACTCTGTAACTACCCCTCTAGCAATGCTAATTGGGGCGATTGGAGGTGTGACCATGCTGTTATTAACTGGCTGGATCGAACAGTGGGGCATTGACGATGGAGTAGATGCAGTGGCACTCCATGGGTTTGCTGGAGCCTGGGGAACCCTAGCGGTAGGATTGTTTGGTAATTTGGAGATTTTAGATACGGGCTTGAGCCGCTATAGTCAAGTTTTAGTACAGCTTGTAGGAATTGGAATCTGCTTTGTCTGGAGTTTTGGGATTACCTATTTAGTCTTGAAGAACCTCAATCGTATCTTCCCCTTGAGAGTAAGCCTAGAAGAGGAAGAGATTGGACTCAATGTGGCAGAACATAATGCTAAAACTGAGGTATATGAATTGTTCCGCGTTATGGATCAACAGGCGGCTACCCAGGACTATAGTTTACGAGTCCCCGAAGACCCATTTACCGAAGTGGGTAAAATTGCCCGTCGCTATAACCAGGTGATGGCATCGGTGTCAAGCTATTCGCTGCAACTAGAGGAACTGAATGCCAAATTAGAGTCAACTGTTGCCCAACGTACTGCACAGCTAGTTGATGCCAATAGTTCACTAGAACAGGCAAATCAAGAGCTAAAAAAGCTTGATACCCTCAAAGATGAATTTCTGGCTAATACTTCCCACGAACTGCGGACTCCTCTCAACAGTATTATCGGCATCAGCGAATCTTTAATTAATGGGGCAACTGGAACACTTTCAGAGCAAACATCGGCTAATTTAGCCATAATTGCCAATAGTGGTCGTCGTCTCTTTAATCTGGTAAGCGATATTCTTGATTTATCCCAAATACTTAACAATAACTTAAGTTTAAGACTTAAATCAGTAGGGTTGCGGGAGGTAGTAGAAATTGTCTTAGTCCTTTGTCGTCCTTTAGTGGGTAACAAAGATTTACAGCTAGTAAATGCGATCGCTGGTGATACTCCTGCAATTAGGGCTGATGAAGATCGTCTACAGCAAATTCTGTATAACTTGGTGGGTAATGCGATTAAGTTTACTGAGCAGGGAGAAGTAAAAGTTACGGCAGAGGTGGGGCATGAACCTGAAGTAGCAACTGCCAGCGAGGTAGCTGAACCGTTTCTGACCATCACGGTAGCAGATACAGGTATTGGTATCCCCGAAGCCAAGCGCGATCGCATTTTTGAGATTTTTGCTCAAGGAGAAGGTTTTACGGCTCGTGAATATGGTGGCGCTGGTTTGGGCTTATCGGTAACTAAGAAGCTGATCGAGTCTCATGGGGGCAGTATTTGGGTTGATTCGTTTGTGGGGGCGGGTTCTAGCTTTAGCTTTACTTTACCCATTGCTCAAGACAGCGATGACTCCGTCGAGTCAGTATCGGCTTTCAGAGAAATTGTCAGCAGTTTGTCGCCAATACAACCACCACAAATTCCCCTAGAGCAAGCTGCCGAACCTAATGGCACAACCACCAAGGCACTGATAGTCGATGACGATCCTGCTAATTTACAGGTCTTAATTAACAACCTCTCCCTGGCTAACTATGATATTGCTCAGGCATCAAACGGCATGGAAGCCCTGAAGCTGCTGGAGGAGGGTTTAGACCCTGATATTATTTTGCTGGATGTAATGATGCCGAAAATGACGGGGTATGAAGTAGCGGCAAAACTGAGAGAAAATTATCCTCCAGACCAATTACCAATTCTGCTGTTGACGGCAAAAACTCAGGTACAGGATATTGTGACAGGCTTGAGCGTGGGGGCAAATGACTATCTCAATAAGCCCATCTCCCGTGATGAACTGATTGCGCGGATGCAGACTCATACCAATCTGCGTCGTTTACAGCAAGAGAACCTGCGCCAAACTACCGAACTGCAACGAGCTAAAGATAAGTTAGTCGAATACAATCTCAATTTGGAACAAACAGTCAAAGAACGCACTGCCGAACTTTCCCAGACTTTAGAGATTCTTAAAGCCACTCAAGCTGAATTAGAACTAGAAAACGCCTTACTCCGTAAGGATGAAGTTGCGTTGAGTTTTGATTACCAGGTAGGTGGCAGTTTACCGATGAATGCCCCTACTTATGTAGTGCGTCAAGCAGATCGTCATCTTTATCAGGCGTTAAAAGCTGGAGAATTTTGCTACATTCTTAATTCACGACAAATGGGAAAGTCCAGCTTGCGAGTACAGATTATGAAACGCCTTCAAACAGAAGGTTTTAACTGTGTGGCGATCGATCTCTCAGAAATTGGCAATCAACAAGTTAGCGCTGAACAATGGTATGCGGGCTTTCTTTACGGATTGATTAGTGGCTTGGAGGTTATTGATCTCTTAGAACTCCGTACCTGGTGGCGATCGCATGATTGGCTATCTCCCGTGCAGCGTCTGGGAGAGTTTATTGAACAGGTATTGCTGGAAAAAGTTACCGATAGGATCATTGTTTTTATCGACGAGCTAGATAGTATTCTCAGTCTGAGCTTTGATGCCGATGATTTTTTGATCCTTCTACGCAGTTTATTTAATAAACGAGCCGATCAGCCTAAATTCAACCAAATCAGTTTTGTAATGCTAGGTGTGGCAACTCCCGCGCAACTAATTCAGGATAAAAACCGTACCCCTTTTAATATTGGTCAAGCAATTCAGCTACAGGGTTTTAAGCTGCATGAAGCACAGCCGCTGTTAAGGGGATTAACAGATCGCGTTAACAGCCCTCAGGTAATGCTCAAAGAAGTGCTGGCTTGGACAGGAGGACAACCTTTCCTAACCCAAAAAATTTGTAAATTAATCTGCGATACGGTAGAACCAATTCCTGTCAACGGCGAGGTGCAGTGGGTGCAAAACTTAGTTACAACCAAGATAATTAATAATTGGGAAGCCCAAGACGAACCAGAACATCTAAAAACTATCCGCGATCGCCTTTTGTGCCAACCCGATAGAATAGTAACGCTGCTCACTCAATATCAACGGATTCTGCAACAGGGCGAGATATCTGATAACCATAGTTCAGAACATGCCGAGCTATTGCTATCGGGGCTGGTAGTTAAGCAAGCAGGAATGTTAACGATTAGCAACCGCATCTACGCTACTATCTTTAACCAAGACTGGATCAACAAAGTGTTGGCACAACAAGCCGCATCAGGGTAAATCATTTATCATTTATCATTTATCAACGATACTGGCATAGAATGTTCAATGTTCAATGTTCAATGTTCAATGTTTTAGTCTGATTGTCCAATAACTGCCATAGCCGTTGATCGTTAAAATCGCTGATAGTCATGTTGGCTCCCTGTTTTAGTAAATCCTGTGCGGGATGACTCGAAGTAATGCCAATGGTGTAAATCCCCGCTGCCACAGCCGAACGGATTCCAGCGGCAGAATCTTCAAAAGCGATCGCGCCTTTGCTCTTTACTCCCAAACAACTCAACGCTAATTGATATGGTGCAGGATCGGGTTTTCCTGGGGGAGCATCTTTAGCCATAATCACTGTGGGAAAAGTCTGGGTTAGACGCAATACTTTGAGCAGATAAATCGCATTATCCTCTGGGGCATTGGTCACTACCGCTTTTTTGAGCTGGGCTTGTTCGATCAAATCGATAAGTTTATCTAAGCCAGGGGTGGGTAACAAGGAATTGGCAATGCGACGAAAAGTTTCTTCTTTTTCTGTGGCTAATTTCCAGGCTTCCTCCAAAGTTAGCTGCGGCAGCAAATCTTTAATAATTTTAGAATTAGTTCGACCAGAGATCCGTTGTCGGTAAAATGCGCGATCTATGTCCAAATCAAACCGAACTAAAATATCTTGCCAAACTCCAAAGTGAATTGAATCCGTATCGGCTAAAGTACCATCTAAGTCAAACAAGATCGCTTGTAACATGATTTATTATCAAGATTTTATTCGTAATTAGTATTAACACTCTTTTTGTAATATTTCTATATGGCGACCAGACTTATCGCAGTAGTACAATGACTATCAGATGTGGAAATCTCCACTCTCTCGCAGCGCTTATTGTTTGCTAATCTAAAGGATAGAAGCAGCGATCCTCAACTAAAGGTTTAATAGTCATGAGTTTTTCAGAACGTGATTTGCAGAACAAACTGGATGATATGGAAGCCGAAATTAATCAAAAGCAGGCTAACAATACTCAGAATTCAGCTCCCTCAAGTTTTCCCCAGATAGAAATCAATCCCTCTCCCCAAGTAAAAAGTTGGATTGACACTAGCAAAAAATGGTTCAGTAGCTTACCAAAATTTGGCAAGGTTGCAGTAGCAGTTGGTGGGGTCTGGTTAGGCTTTTCGGTATTGGGAGCAGTACTTAGTGTTGTCAGCAGTATTCTCAGTATTGCAGCTATTGGCTTGATTCTGTATATTGGATATCGCTTATTTAGCACTCAATCTAATTCTTAGATTAGTGGTCATTGCCGTAGTGGGGATTGGTCTAGATGGGTCGCATGGTCTAACTTCTGCTGCTCAAAAAGTTGTTGAGCAGGCAACCATCTTAGCGGGAGGTAAACGCCATCTGGCTTATTTTCCCCATCACTCTGCTGACAAAATATACTTGACAAACGTTAGATCCCAAATAAATCAGATCGCACAGCTAGAGAGGGCTGCTCAGTCCATTGTTATTTTGGCTAGTGGCGATCCTCTATTTTTTGGCTTGGGTAGATTACTGTTAGAACATTTTGACTCTGGTAAGCTTCAATTTTATCCTCACTTTAGTTCTGTACAGTTAGCCTTTAATCGTTTGCAGATCCCTTGGCAGGATGCAACCTTCATTAGTGTCCATGGGCGTAACACTGACGAACTAGCAAAGTCATTAAAACAAGGTAAAACAAAAATTGCGATTTTAACAGATAACCATAATCATCCAGGAGCGATCGCCCGTCTTTATTTAGCTTTAGACTTACCAGTCAACTATAGTTTTTATATTTGCGAAAATCTGGGTGATGTGACTGAGAACATAATTCACTTTACTCCTGAGCAAGTAACTGAACTGGCTGGTTTAAATAATCAAGATTTTGCCGCACTAAATGTTTTAATTTTATGGCGATGCTCCCAGTCGGAGACTATCAGTTTAGAAGATTTACCCTTAATCGGTTTGCCTGACAGTAGCTTTTTGAGCTTTCGCGATCGCCCTAGTTTAATTACCAAAAAAGAAATTCGTTTGGCTATCCTAGGAGAATTAGCGCTTCAAGCAAACCAAACTGTATGGGATATTGGTGCGGGGACAGGCGCTGTATCTATTGAAATAGCAAGACTATCTCCTAATTCTCAGGTATATGCAGTGGAAAAATCCGACATGGGTGCGACTTTAATCACCAAAAATAGTCGCAGATTTCAGGTAAATAACATTAAAAGCATAAATGGCAAAGCACCAGAGATTCTTTTAGATTTGCCCAACCCCAACCGTATCTTTATTGGTGGTAGTGGGGGTAATATTACAAGCATTTTGGATGTTTGCCATCAAAAACTCTTACCCAAGGGCATAATCGTCATGACATTTGCTACCGTTGAATACCAATATCAGGCTCTCAATTGGTTGAGTCCCCATGGTTGGGACTATCGTTTGCTACAGCTACAAATATCTCGCTCAACACCCATCAGTCATTTAACTCGCTTAACCCCACTAAATCCTATTACCCTAGTTGTTGCCTGGAAATCAAATTAATCTTAGTGACCGTTTGCCTTGATAACTAAGGATGCAATTATCCAAAAGGTACGCTGCGCGATTGGGCGAAGCCCAGCGCCAGAGGCGATCGCACTTTTTAGTGGAGTAGAAACTAAGCTTCAAATTAAGAATTTTAAATTATTAAACAAATTTTACTTAATTACCAATTTTTGTTATATTTATAACGTTATAAACATTTGTCAGAGTAGCTCAGTTGGTTAGAGCATCGGACTCATAAGCCGAGGGTCGGGAGTTCAAGTCTCCCCTCTGACACTATACATTCTAAAGCTTTTGGGCTTTTATCAGAGTTATAGTCATTTCAATTTAGAGCGAGACAAGTTCCTGTTGCCATGAAAGGCTTTCAGACGAAAAGATGTTTCATTCTTATTTAAAACAACTATAACTATTCAGCAACATCTGAACATCTAACTAGATCTCCCATAGCCACAAATACTTTTCGTTTACCTTGATAAGGGTTGCGACTATGAGCAGTTAAGATATTGTCTAGCATCAACACATCTCCTTTTTGCCAGGTAAAGCTGACTTTAGCTTGTTGATAAGCTTGATTAATTGCTACAATTTCTTCTTCTTCTATAGGAGAACCATCTCCGTAATAAACGTTACGAGGTAGATTCTCTGTGGTAAATATTGATAGCAGAGATTGTCTAACTTTTTGATCAAGATATGAAATGTGATGAAGTTGAATCTGATTAAAAAATACTGTGTCTTTTGTATCTGGATGTTGAATAATCGCAGGTCTTGTTTTTCGAGTTCTCAAGCCATTATTAGGTAGCCACTCATATTCAATTTTAGCTGTGTGACAATATTTTTCGACTGCTGCTTTTGACTCAGTGCGGAAGAAGTCTTGCCAACTGACATCTAAGCCTTCGATGTAATTACGAACATACATCAATTTTTTTTGTTGTAATTTAGCTCTTACTTTAGGATTAAGCAATTGATAGACTTGGCGACAGTCTACAATTGGTGTTTCTCCTCCTACTTCTGCTGGTTGCATGCAGAAAAACCAGATTTTTTGAGGATAACAGTGTAGATGGGAACTTTCATTGTGAAATAAAATCGTTTTATCTGCGGGAAAAGGGGTCACGTTATAAACTTTATTACTTGCCTCAATGGGAGGAAGGTCTCCATAATCGCAATGGAGATCAGAACATATAGCCTGTGTTAAATTCTCAAAATCGGCAATGGAAGTGAGATTGCAATTGCGAAATAGAATCGCGCCATGTTGATGTAACTTGCTCTTGAGGAGTTGATGATTGCTTTCAATCCAGTCGATTATATTAACATCTGCTAGGGCAGGGCTAACTACCAGAGGCATATTTGACTTTGATTCTAAGTAATCTAGCTTGATCAACTCCTCAGAAGAGGGTAAGCTGATCGCTTTGGGTTGAACTTTGAGAAATTGCTGAAATTTACGATCTTTCTGGGTTATTTTTGCCATTTTGAGTTTGCTTTTTTAAGAGTTTTGTCTTTAACTAGTTGAAATTTTTTTCTGCAATAAGCTTGGTTACATTGTCATAAACAGCATGAAAAAATTGGTCGATTAACTTGTGTCTCAAGTCTTGGAGAAAATTTTACGCTCGGTTAAATTAGCCTCCACTTCGTCACGTAAATGCCAGACTGGGCGCAATTGTTTTTGAGAAAATAACTCTAATTGAACGCCAGAGCTATTATTTGGCTGAGTACTATTACCATAGGTCGTTAGAGCCATAGCCTTCACTGGTTGAGAAAACTCGATCGCCGCGACAAAAGAATCTCCATCAAAGGCTGGGAAAATTTTAGAGTCTTCACTCGGCATAAAATTAACTACCCGAAAGATCCCAAAACTTCCTGGCCCACCATTAGCAGGTAAATCTACATTGCCCTGTTGGAGGCGAAAAACATCACCCCAGGGTACATCTATAGCACCGTATTTTTGTTCAATTTTAGTAGCTACGGTCAAGAGTGTGGTTACTGCTTGTTGAGGATTAGCTAAACCATCAGGAGTATCGAGAGGAGAGCTTTCTTGCCAAGGCTGACTAAATAAGGTGTCAAGATCAATTTCTTCTAACCAGGTGCCAAATAAAACTGCCCCCTGACTATCGACATTGGCTTGCCGATCCCAGTTTGACAATACATCAGCTACTTTCAAGGCTAGAGGGCTACCTTCTTGTTGTAATGCAGGAAGTAAATCATCGAGGAGACGGTCAGCTGTTTCCATCCGCGTTGAATGTTTGTAAGCAATCATTTCTTCTAGGGAAATTTGATTATCTTCTGCTAGCATACGAGCCGAACTTTGGGGTCGAAAATCCATAAATTGGGGTGCGAAGTAAGCGGGATAATCATTGGCAGCGATCGCAGTAGGAAAAGTAGTAGTCCAAGGGGGATCGTTAGCGTTTTGTAGCCACCCACTGGTCGGATCGACAATACGGGGTAAATCTTCGTAGGGGTGAATTGTAGTCCATAAGGTATCAGAGGTGTCCCCAGGAATGATGCCTGACCAATAGGCAAAATCTCCTTCACGGCGAACGGGAACTTGACCGTTAAATAGGTGCATAATATGTCCCTCACGATCTGCATACATAACGGTAAACATCGATAGCTGTAGGCGTTTTAGTACTGCTTCAAACTGCTGGAAGTTCTGAGCTTTTGCCATATCCCACCATTGCTCTAATACCCCAGGGCGATCTAAGCCGACAACTCTTAAGGCAAAGGCTTTTCCTGGTTCGGGTCTAATCACAGGACCATGAACGGAACTTTGGATTGTCAGTGCTTGCGATCGCATTGTGCCATCTGCTTGTCTGACCTGGATTGGGGTTGTTTGTGACTCGAAATCCCGCACTTGACCGTCAAATAAATAGCCATCATCAGCCAGGGTTAACTCGTAGAGATCCCAACCATCAAAAGTATTTACGGTATGAGTCCAGCCTAAATTATCGTTAAAAGCGATCGCCAGTACGGGAATACCAACTAGGGTTGCACCATAGGCATCTATTCCTGGAGCAGTAATTTGTGCTTCATACCAGAGGAATAGATCTGACCAAGGCAGATGGGGATTAGCTAGCAACATGGCATTATCACTCTGAGAATGGGATGGCGCGATCGCCCAACCGTTAGAACCTTTAGACTGTTCTGGCTGAGATTGTTGACCTTGGCTAGCAAGATCGCCTACCATTTCTGGGTCTACCACAAAGGTAAAATTAAGTACTCGTTGAGTGTGTGCCAGAACATCTTCTCCTGTTATGGGTAAAACCACTTCAACTTCATCGTTGATTAAATCAGGATGTGATTCAACATAATTATTTATACCAGCCGCAAAGGCATCCAAGTAGCTGCGAAAAGTTTCATTCTGTTCTTGATACCAAGTTGTTGCCCGTTGAGGAATGCCCATGGTGAGGACCCATTGGTCAGATTCGAGATAATCTTCGCCCCAGTATTCGGCAGCACGTCCTCTGGCTTGACCGTAAAGACGCAGAATCAAATCGCCGTGACTTTGCATTTGCGCCCAACCAAAAGCTTTAAATGCCCCCTGAGCATCAACTCCATAAACATGAGGGATACCGTAGCTATCCCAGAGAATTTCTGTATTTTGAGAACTGCTTAGTAAACTAGTTTGGGGAGCATCCCATTTTGGAAGAAAAACAGAAGAAGTAGAGAGATAAGAGCGATGGAGAGCAAACTAAGAAGAAGACTTGGTGATGAAAAAAGCTAATGACCCCATCAGAGAAAACTCGTGTACAAGAATGTGTCAAAGA
>JBCDDK010000045.1:0-45878 GCA_039180345.1 Cyanobacteria bacterium P01_G01_bin.39
CCCAGAGGGTCGCTGGGGCGGAGGATGATCGCATCCATTCCTAACTCAATCATACTCTCAATCGTTGCCGCTTCATCTACAATCGTATCTTCTTACTCGAAGCCCCATATATCTACTCGTCGATTTGCTGCCCGACGCATTCCTAGTTCGTATGCTTCAAACAGACTGCTTGGTTCTTGGGGCTTAATTAAGCCAATACGTAATGCAGGTAACGTAGCCAAGGTAACTTTCTTCTCCCATTGGGGAGTCCGTTTTGTGGTTTGCCAGTTTTGACCCCGCTTGATCTGAAAAATATTAGCCCATTGAGCGCCCCAGAAATCCGCCCCCCGCAACTGAGCATCAAAAAACCGAGTTCGCCCTCTCAGGTTAGTAAATCGGAGAGAAGCAGCTTCGAGATTTACTTTATAAAAATCTGCATCTTCTAGGTTAGAACGATTGAAATTCGCTTGTTGAAGATTGGCTCGATAAAAATTCGCTCGCTCAAAATAGCTCCAGGGGGCTTTGATATTGACCATGGAGGAATTAGTAAAGTTAGCCTGGGAAGCTGTAACGCCATAGAGATTAGCTTCATCTAAGATTGCACCCGTTAAATCTGCCTCGGTTAGATTAGCCCGAGATAAATCTGCACCTGTCAAGTTAGCTCCTCGCAGGTTAACGCCCCTAAGATCTACTTTTTGTAGATTGGCATTTGAGAGATCGCTACCTGACAAATTTGCCCCTCTCAGAACAGCATTACTAAAATTAGCCTCTGCAAGCATCGAATTGGATAGATCCATCGGCTGCCAAGAACGTAAAGACCCCTGAGTCAGACTCTGAAGATCAAGAGCCCAGCGAGAACAGCCGTCAATTACCAAGTTGACTAAGTGAGCCTGAGGAGCAATTAAACCAGGATTACCAGCACATTTTTGATCCAGCAGTTCCAAGGCAGCAATACGAGATTCGGCGTATTTATGATCTTTATGAAATAGAATTTCTCGTGCTTTTTGGATTTGTTGTTGCTTACGACCAGGAATAGTAACAATGTAAGATACCATGGCAAAGAGTAACGCAGCCTCCCCCAGCACAGCAGATAGTTTGATCAAGGAAAGCCCTTTGAGCAAATCCACAAAATCTGAAACTTTTGTATCGAGTAAGGAGACAGGTTTTAACCAAAAAGCTACAGGAGTATTGAATTGGGACTTACCATCAGTAGTCTGATATTTGGCATTAGTTTGATAGCCTTTGGTGCAGAGATAACGTTTGAACTGTTTGCGATAAGAGACTTCTGATAGTTGAAACATAGCAGATGCTTCACGAATTTTCTGTTGTCGTATTTCTGATTCTGCTAGATTAGCAATGATCTCAAAACTTTGGAGTAAAGCCTCTATTCTGGTGTCAGAGTTATTAGAACATGTAGGTTGCTGAGAAGAATCTGGTGAAGGATTCATAAGTAAACAGGAATAAATAAGTAAATAATGCCTTTAAGCGGTCTTTAATCATCAAAATCACTAGAATTAGTCAGTCTACTTGAGTATTGAGGCGAAGTCCGCGAGTTCGATCTTACTAAAACCTTCAGGCTTAATTTGACTGACTATAATCAGATCTGATCCCTGATTATCTCCATCAGTAAAGTCAATGGGAATTCCCCCAAGATTGAATTGAGATTTTCGCACCTGCTGGAGAAAATTTTCTGGGGTTAGTTCTCCTGGAATATCCCGCAAAATTTTTAACACCATCTTGCCCACCACGTAACCTTCCAAGGAAATTACTCCCAAGTTCTTTCCCAGAGAGCTGCGGGCTGATTTAATAATGGGTAACTCTGAGTCCAAGAGAGGTACTACTTGAGTTATGATAATACCCTCGCTCACATTGTATTCTGACAAACCCCAGCGCAGTTCATCCGCCCCTGTAAAGGAAAGAGCTGATATAATCCATTTATTTCCTCTTTCTTGAGACGTTTTAGCAAAATAAGTTAAATTACGATAGGTGGCAGCAGTTACCACCAGTTTGCATTTTTTACCGCTCTGAGATTCCCAGTTTTTTAAGGAATTGTACCCAGATTCACTATCAAGAGTATTGCGAGTATAAACACCCACTGGTCCAATATTATTGCGATCGCCTGTAGCCTCTAGAACTTGGTTGTAACTGGCGATAACTTCTTTACTAGTAACCGCCTGAGCTAGGGTTTGTTTGAGATTCTCCAGCGCATCCAGTCCGTAACTATCATTTTGAATGTAGGCACAGACTTCCTCTGGAGTCACTCCCGCAGCAAGCGCCATTTTAACAACCGTCGCGATTTCCTGCCCATAACTAGCTCGATAATTGACGATTAATGGAGAAGCATTTTCCCGCAATAGTCTTGCCCCTGTAAAGAAGCCGACCGCAGGAATATTGTGCTGTGCCAAAATTGGTAGGGTTAACTTGGCGGTGGGAGTTCCGACATTACCCAGAGCCAGAAAAATATCATCTTCTTCCAGTAATTCTAAGGTAGCCTGACGAGCGCTGGCTGGCTCGTAATAGTCATTTTTAAAGCTGATTTCGAGCGATCGCCCTTTAACTTTCTCTCCTGCTAAAGCGGCTTCGATACCTAATCGCATCCCATTCCCTATAGCTTCATCTTGACCTTGGAGAACCAAGACTGAACCTAAACGAATCTTATTTTTAGTGACGCCAGGACTCTGGGCAAGATTATGATCAGAACAAGCAGTGAGTATTCCTAGAGATACTAATGCCAGTGACTTCAATACCAGTAGTAATCGGTGGTTGCATTTTTTCATAGCAAGATGATGAAAGCCAAAACTTGATCAACTCGATTAGCCTCTGGGTTGAAATCTATAGCAATACTAGATTAGGTTAGGACAGTTATACTAAATCCTGTTTATATAGAACACTTAAAAGTTGTGTGAAGTAGTCAGGTTTTGAGCCTACGAAAGAATTTTCAACCTAAAAATATACTTTGGTAATAGGATTTAGTATTACTATTTACTTTCTGCTATTTGCTATCTACGAACAGTTCAATAAACTTGTTCTAATATAATTTTGTACGGCTATAATTCCAGGTGCTAATCACACACAAATCTAAGATTTATTGCGGATTTCGACATCAGTATTACTACGAAAAGTCTTGTGTTATTTTATGCTTCTAAAAGCTTCAATTTTCGATAATAATCCGACACTTTTCGTGCCTTACTTGACCAAGTCTGGGTCTGGGCAAACTCATAACCAACTGTACCCATCTCAACCCGTTGCTCAGGATGCTCATACATGTACTTTACTGCTTGAGCTAAGGCTGCAACTGTTTCTGGAGGATTAGTAACGGGGACTTTTATTCCAGCGCGGTCAGGTACTATATCTCTAGCACCGTGCAAATCTAAAGTAATTATAGGTGTTGATTGAGCCATAGCTTCTAATAGCTGCATAGCTGAAGAATCACGCAAGCTGGTAAAGAAAAAGGCATCATTTTGCAGATATTCGTGTTTTACGTCTTGCCAGGGAATTGAACCTTTACACTCAACTTTCTGTTCTAATCCAAATTCTTTGAGCCATTTTTTTAAGTAATGATTTGCCCCACTAACTCCAACAATAGTCATTTTTACAGGTATTAAATGACTAACTTTAGAGAGTGATTCGAGAGTAAGACGTAACCCTTTTCTCATACTAAAACGCCCTACCCATAGTAAACGTAGCTCTGAAGAGTTTGACGAGCGACCCACAGACGCTACCGTGTCAAAGTCGCTTCGCGACGCTGGGGCGTTAGCAAGGGCGCGTGGCTGTGGGTTTCCCGCAGCCTTTATGTCGCTCGCCCCGTCCTCTGACACAAAGGTGATTCGGTTTGCCCCATGTGGCAATACAGAGGACTTGTCCGCATGTACGCGCGAGTTTGGCTTTGTAGGTATGTTCTGAGAAAAGTAGTCTTCGGGTAAGCCACAGGTAAGAAACATTTCGACTCGCTGGGCGCTGAGTTTTTGCGCCAAATCATAGGTATCGCGGTTAGTAGTTAATATTAAATCAGCTTGGCTAATAGTCTGGCGTGACAAGAAATTAAATTTTGCTAGTTTTTGGAAGAGAAAAGAGCGTAATCCTTCTTTTTGCCACTGATCTTGGAAATATTGCTTAAATGCAGGAGGTGCCACCTGACCGCCGCCAACAGGACCAAACACAAAGGTTTTATTGAGTCGCCATAACCAAGAACCTGCGGTAATGCTACCCCAAGTAATATGATGAACAATATCGAACTCCTGTTCTTGATCTAATTTCTTAGCTATATTATAAGCCCGCAGTTGCCAGGCTAAATAATCGCTTTGCCAACTAAAATCTCCTATGGGGAACTTGACGTATCGCTTAATCAACTCAGGAACCCTGATATAAATAAAATGAAGATTAGAAACTGGACGTATTGCTAGTTCTTGCTCAATTGTTTGTTGGTTATCTGCCAGGGTTAGTACCCATACTTGATGTCCCAACTGGGCTAAATGAAATGATAAATTCCAGCCTCTTCCTTCTTCTGAGCCAAAATTTGGTTTACAGGCGTAAGCAGAAAGTAAAATCTTCATAAAAGTTGGTGGTGAAATATTAGCAGCAATAGTGAAAATAATGATGCTGAATTAGAGCGCGCACAAATCCAACTCCTCTGCCACAAGAGTGTCCCAAAATCTTTGCGGGAAACCTAATAACTTTTTCAGTATTTAATGTACCGATAAACAATAGCAAAAAATCCCGTAATTCAACCAAGCCACATAGTTAAACTAGTAATGCAACCAAACTTAGGACAAGGTAATCTTTCTCCTACAAGCAATAATTTAGATGAATCAAAAACTAGTTTTAGTTGGTGGCGGACACTCCCATGCGATCGCTTTGAAGCAATGGGGACTCAATCCTTTGCCCAATATAGATTTGACCCTGATTAGTGATGTGCCAGAAACTCCTTATTCGGGGATGCTTCCTGGTCATGTTGCAGGGTTTTATAGCTACGGTGAAACTCACATTGATTTGCGCAGTTTAGCTCGTTTTGCTGGGGCAAAATTAATTGTTGATCGGGCAATAGGAATTGATCTGGGTCATAATCAAGTAATCTGTCAACAGCATCAGCTTGAGTTTGATTATCTTTCCTTTGATATTGGCAGTACGCCTCAAACTATTACTGTTCCTGGGGCTTCAGAATATGCGATTCCTGCCAAACCTGTACCCGAATTTCTTCAGGCTTGGTACAAATTAAAACAATCTGCTCAATCTTATCCCGCTCAACCACTGGTAATTGTCATTGTTGGTGGTGGTGCAGGGGGAGTGGAGTTAGCGCTGAATATGCAGACTTGTTTACAGACAATTTTTAAAACTCAAAGTCAGGATCTCCTAACCATACATCTAATTCATCGTGGTCGGCAGCTACTAGGGGGACATAATGATTGGGTAAGTAAGCAGCTTACCAAAACTATTCAGCAAAAAGGTATTCAGCTACATCTTCAACAGAGTGTTGTGGAGGTATCAGCAGACCAGGTAATTTGCAATTCAGGACTAGAAATTAAATACGATCGTGTTTTCTGGGTAACTCAAGCCACTGCACCAAACTGGCTCAAAAAATCTAGGTTAGCTACCGACGAACCAGGATTTATCTTAGTTAACGATACTCTCCAATCAATATCTCATCCTCAGATTTTTGCCGCAGGGGATATTGCAACCATGATTAACTATAATCGCCCTAAAGCGGGAGTGTTTGCCGTGCGCCAGGGACAACCTTTGTTTAACAACTGGCGACGGATACTGTTAAACCAACCATTACAAGACTATATCCCTCAAGATAAATATTTGGCTTTGATTGGCACAGGAGATCATAGTGCGATCGCATCTTGGTCTAATTGGGGTAGTCGGTCGCGTCTTTTCTGGTGGCTCAAGGACTACATTGATCGCAAATTTATGAATCAATTTATCAATTTAGATTAAAAAAATTCAATTATTATTTAGATCGCGATCGCTAAATCCAGATCCATAAAAGCTAAAAGACAATAGCAACACAATCAGGGCAATGCTTAAGCCGATTGCTGTACCTGCAATCAATACCGTATTAGAATTTTTAATAGCGATCGCAATTGCTGCCCAGATAAAAACTCCTGCATAGGCAAAATCGAGTCGGGGAATAGTCACAAAATGAGTAATTAAACCTGCCAGCAAAAGCATGATGATTGTCCAGCCAACAGGACTAATTCCCCAGCCATTCCACTGCCAGTAGTCGAGAACTGATGCTCCATTGACCACCGTTGCCACACTAATCCATGCCAGATAAATGCTAATGGGAGTCCTGATTAGCCATTTCTGCCAGCGAGAAATACGAGTTTTGAAAGGTAAACACCAATAAGCTGCGATCAAGGGTAGCAAAATGCAGAGCATCAGCAAAAAGGACGCAGCATACTGACCATTAAGAAAGCAAAATACCCAAATTATCTGTGATAAGGAGGCAAAAACTAATTTGTAGCCAATTTTGTGTAACAATGGCTCGCTTTTTTGAGATGGGAGAGCTTGATAAATGGCGAAACTAATCAAGCCGAGATAGATTAAGCCCCAGATCGCAAAAGCGTAGCTAGCGGGAGTAATTAATACCTCGCCAAAGACTTGTTGGGAAACCGCACCAATAGTCAACCCTTGAGGAGGATTGAGATTAGCCCAGATATTGGTACCAAATGCAGCAATAATGGCAACAAAAGTTAGTATTTGCCTGATGATAGCTGGTTTACTATTTACCGTATAGCGATCGCGCATAGATTAACAGTTTTCTGATGTGGGTAGCTATCTCATTGTAGATATTCTTCAATTGCAAAACCAAAGTCTGGCTAATCTAAACTAAATCAATCGAACAATGGGTGATATACCTCTCGGAAAAATCGCTGATGTTTGGGGGACAAGTGGGCAATTACTTCTGGGGGAGTCGAAGGTTTGTGATGGCGGACATTAATATGGTTATAGGCGCAAAAAATGGCTACCCGAGGATTATGAGGATTTTGCCAAAAGTCTGCCGAATGTCTTACTGCTTCGGAAAAAATAATTAATGAGCCAGGGGGACAACTATAACTTGACCATAATCCAGAATCTCTGGCATCAATGCTGTCAACTGGATTAGTGCGGATATTGTAATTTGCCTTATGACTACCAGGAATAAAGCAGGTACCTCCTTTACCTTCGATAACCTCATCCAATTCCCAGACGACTCTAGTCATTCCTGCATAGATTCTGCCATCATGAAAATTATAGGCATAGTTAGGATTAGTGGTGCGTCCTCCAGCATGGGGTCTCCATTCTCCTTCACCCTGTTGACGATAGCTAAGAAAAACATTTTCCAGACGGATTTTATTGAGATCGGGGTCAATAACATCCAATAGTACTTTCATCACCTCAGGATGATCGATCAGAGGAGCAAAAGCACCGCCAGGTAGATAACGTTCATGGGGTGGCAAAGATTCTGGTTCATTGCGCTGTCGCAGTACCAACTCTTTGATTACTTTGACTTCTGCTGTTGAAAGTACTGCTGGCTTGACGATATAACCCTTGAGGTCAAATACAACCCGATCATGCTGGCTCATACTTCCTCCTGAGACAAAACGATTCTGAATCAAGTTAGTGGCTTTTTTAGCAGCCTTGATGGTTTTAGCTTTAATTTTGGTTTGAAGTTGTGATAAGTCGCTCATGAATTAGAGACAGTATCTTACTTAATACACCATAGTTCAATATTAAGCATTTCCTGCATTTCTGCCGATATTTTCCAGATCTCTAACTATTTGATTAAAGTAAAAAGCGATGCAGCGCGGTCTTCGGTCACTTGGATGCAAGCTCCAAGTGCTGCGAAGACAAGGACGTGGGGGCGGAACTTGTTTCCGCCCTTTAAATCGTCCGCTTCGTCTTGGGGGTCACATGCGGCACAGGGGCTATCGCCCCAAATCGCGTCAGCGACGCTTGCTTGCTTAGTCTTCGACTTGCTTCGCAAACGCAAGCTGTGCCTTTGTCCCATGAGCGACACAGAGCCTATCGGCTCAAAGCTGCTCCGCAGCGCTGGCGCATACGCGCCGTTCAAGAAGCGATCGCCTGTTGCAATTTCAAATGTAATTTCAAAGAGCGATGCAGCACGGTCTTGGGGTTTCCCCCATGAGCGACACAGAGCCTATCGGCTCAAAGCTGCTCCGCAGCACTGGCGCATACGCGCCGTTCAAGAAGCGATCGCCACTCCTATACCCTTAAAACATATTTAAGCGATCGCTAAATCAGCTAAAGAACCAGCAAAACCAGTAATGTCAATGAGCGCATCATCCGCTGCTGAGTAACCAGCTACTTGATCGTTCAGCGCCAAAAAAGTCTGACTATCATAAGTAAAAGTTGCTGCACCTTTAGGCATAAATGCTGCTTCTGTCAGTACATTTTGTATGCCCGCTTCATCAAAGGTTTTCACCGCAGCAAGTTGAACTACATCAGCAGCGTCTACTGAGTAAACTCCGTCGATCTTATCCATACCAATTGACAAATCTGTAATAGTATCAAAACCTGCCAAACTAGAGTGTGCCAGACTTTTATAGGTAAAGATATCTTTGCCACTATCCCCAGTTAAACGATCAGCACCATCTCGACCAATAATTTGATCATCGCCAGCCCCTCCAGCAATCAGATCATTGCTATCTAAGCCAGCTATCACATTGTCGTCCTCGAAAAAGTTGGTTTCTCGATAGGTACTAGTATCCTTCCCTTCAACATAATCAAATAGTGACTCCTCTGCTTCAATCTGCCAGCCATTAGCAAAGTCAGTATAAAACTCATCAAAGTTAACTGGTGCAGTGAGGACTGTTCCATCACTTAAGGCTAAATCATCTTCGGCAATCCCGTTGTTGTTTCCGAGAAGTCCAACTAGTGAACCTTCGCGATGATCGGCAACAAAAGTTTCAATATTCAGATGAAACTGGCTAGAATCTGGTTGTTTAGTACGATGAACAATCAGTTGTTCTGGATCAGAACTAGCGTCACCATTATCATAGGTCACAGTGTAGGTATTTTGATCGCGAGTAATCAAACCATCCCCGACCTGAATAGACTCCCCTGAGTCAATGTCAGTAGCTTTACCATCAATCAGCAATACATCCTCTTGGTTGGCATAAAAAGCGACTCGCTGTCCATCTACTTTAGTTGCCGCAGCGGTAAAATAGGTGGTTTTATTATCAATATGCTCTGTCCTAACCTGAACTGCAAAATCATCATCAACTGACTCTACTAATTTGAATTCACCTGCTGCGTGAAAATCATATTCAAATCCGTCCAAAGTATATAGATGAGGATCGCCAAAACCGCCGCCGCCTAATCCTCTGGTAGTACCATGAACAGCAAAAGCCTCGGTTGATATGGGAGCATCAAATCCTGCATACAATTTATCAGTACCAGCACCATTATTCAGATCTAAAACTGCTAATTCTTTTAACTCAGGCGCAAAAGCAGAAGTAGCCAAGACTGGTCTGACCTCACTGAAGAAATCACTATTATCGTAAATACCTTGATTTACCCCTAAATCAGTAATTTGATAACCAGCGAATGAGACATACTTTGGTAAATAAATCGTAGCCCGATCCTCTCCTTGACCATATTCACCAACTAATACATCAAAGTAGGCAATGTCTCCTGTACCACCGTCTCCAGTTCTACCCTCAACCGCTATAGGGTCAAAAAAGCCAACTACCCTCAAGACTTCAGTAGCATCTGGGTAGCTAAATAAGTCTACTTGATTACCACTACCAATCGTTGCCACTCTAGACACAGTAGGAACGGTATTATCAATAATGGTCTGAGAGCTAATAGTTTTTCCATCTTCATCTACATAATATGCCGTAGCTTCAGTGACATTAAAACTTCCTTGACGAACCAAATCAAGATCACCATCACGATCAACGTCTAAACTTAAGCTTGTGGGCGGCTGTATTGAAAATTCAGTCATAATTATTCTCCTTAAGACGGTCAACTTTTGCTCAAATTAATGTTGAAAAACATGATTATTTTGCTCTCCAAACAATTATTGTAAGCATCACAAACTACAGTGACTAACCGTATTAATACCTGACTTCACAAGATAAATATTGAATTTGGGGTTAATGTGATTAGATATACAAGTAGATCTACCTAAGATGCTTTATGTCAAGCTATTTTTTGAAAATAATTTATTTTTCTGAATTATTTTTTGAAATATTATTTATTTAGTTAAATTGGCTTATTTTGACAAATAAACAACCATATATAGTCAAAATATTGCTATCTTCTCGAAAACATAAATTCAGATACCATCTAGCAAATATTACCTCATTTATTTTTTATTTTTGGAAATTAATTATGTTTAAGTTTTAACCTAAAGTAATTGCATACCCCGTACTCATACAACGTGAGCTTGACAAAAAACTAGAGAAAAAAAGTTTGAGATGTAAACTCGTAGATCAGCAAAAACACTGATTATCTCAGCTAGTTCTGTAATGACTTAGATATCACACAAATATTTTGGGATGTAGATGATTTTTATAATCAATGGTTAAGACTATCAAACATTCGACAAACCGTATCTTATGTCTTCTAAACTTGCTTCTATAACTTGACAGCAAAAGTATTAAAATAACTATTTATACAAAAGATTGAGACTACCAAAAACAGATGTGTATTACGGTGGCTTGAATTTTCTAGAAGATGAAGTAGCTTTAGTAGTAAGAGCTAAAAAATCCTCTGAAAAAATTGCAAGTCATGTTCTCTTATTTGATTCGCTAACGGGTAAGAAACTAAATAGTATTGAAATAAGCGATCCTAATCTCTTTTTTACTCAAATCTGGGATGAACTGATACAGTGAATAAGAATAAAATAGTCAGATAAATCAATGTGGCACAAACTAGGTGTAGTGGGATTGGGCATTTTAGCAACGTTTTATATCACCCTGAGTTTATTGCTACGTTATCAACAAAACAGACTGATTTTTATCCCTAGTAGCGAAATCAAATCAACCCCCCAAAAATATGGTTTGAATTATCAGGAAGTTTGGATCGATATTGAGCAGGATCAGATTCATGGTTGGTGGATTCCCTCATCTCAACTAAATTCACCAGTCCTACTCTATTTTCATGGCAATGGTAGTAACAATGGTGATTTAACTCAGATTGCCGCTATCTTTCATCAGCTAGAAGTATCAGTACTCATAATTGATTATCGTGGTTATGGCAAAAGCAGTCCCATATTTCCTAACGAATCCAGGGTGTATGAAGATGCTGAGGCAGCCTGGCAATATCTCACCACAGATTTAGAAATCAAGCCCCAACAAGTATTTGTCTATGGTCACTCTTTGGGTGGTGCGATCGCTATTGAGCTGGCAACTAGGCATCCTGAAATGGCAGGATTAATTACAGAGGGGACTTTTACCTCAATGAAAGATATGGCTAGTTTGATGTCTTGGCTCAAAATTTTCCCCTTAGATTGGCTAATAACTCAAGAATTTGATTCCCTCTCTAAGGTTCAATCATTGCAGGTACCATGGCTGATTGTTCACGGTACCGCTGATGAGACAATTCCCTTAGAGATGGCACAACAACTCGCTAATGCTGGGTCGCAATCTACACAGCTAGAAATAATTGTCCAAGCAAATCATAATAATCTACCCGAATTTGGTGGTGAGAAATATTTACGGACTATTAAACAATTTATGCGATCGGCAATTAAAAATTAGAATGGTTCTTAATTAATTTGCCTGAGCAAAAAAAAGAATAATCCTAAATTAAATGTAAATCAACTTGTATCTGGTAATTTTAACTTAGGTATAAATATTCACTTTAATCATCATAAAATGCCAAAAGTTGTTTCAATACATTCATATAGAGGCGGTACAGGCAAATCTAATTTTACCGCCAACTTGTCAACAACAATTGCACTACAAGGTAGTCGAGTTGGCGTTGTCGATACCGATATCCCTTCTCCTGGTATTCATAATTTATTTGGTTTGGAACCCGAACAAACTCATGCAACTTTAAATAATTATCTTTGGGGTGAGAGCGCCATTGAAGATACTGCTTACGATCTTAGCGATAATGTGGGAGTAAAAGATGGCAAACTTTATCTCGTTCCCTCTAGCATTAAAGCTGATGATATCGCCCGCATCTTAAAAGATGGCTATAACGTCAAATTAATGAATGAAGGATTTCGCCGTTTGGTCAAAACGTTAAAATTAGATTATTTATTTATTGATACCCATCCAGGGCTATCAAAAGAAACCTTTCTATCGATCGCGATTTCCCATATATTGATTCTAATTTTGCGCCCTGATAAGCAAGATTATCAGGGTACTGCCGTTACGGTAGACGTTGCCAGGCAGCTTAAAGTCCGCAAAATGCTATTAGCAATCAATAAAGTATACCAGAAGCTAAACTTTGAGGTTCTCAAGCAAAAAGTTGAAGAAGCTTACGATGAAAAGGTAGTAGGTATCTTTCCTTCTTCGGATGAAATTCTGGAGCTTGCTAGTGAAGGAGTATTTTGTACCAGATATCCCAACCATCCAATTACTCAAGAGTTTCACAAAGTGGCGCAGGAAATAATTGAACAGTGAACAATTAACATTATTGATGAATTTTGCAGCTAATTTTATAGAACACTTATCATAATATTCAGTTACCCAAAGTCTATTAATATCTTCATTCCCAAGTCCTATTGTCCCTATTGAGAATGAACATGAAGCAAAAGCCTAAAATAAAGTTTCAACTCCGCACCACTGTAGTGTTGCCTTTCGTATTGCAAATTGCTGCGGCTGTTGGAATCGTTGGTTTCTTATCTTTTCAGACGAGTCGTGCTGCTGTCAACAACCTTTCCACTCAACTTCGCAGCGAAGTCACTAATCGTATTCAGCAAAAACTCACTGATTACCTTGATACCCCTATCCTGATTGACCAAATCAACGCTAAAAACCTTGCCATTGGAGCATTAGACATGAGGAAAACTGATGCTGTGTTACGCCACTTTTGGAGTCAGATTCACCAGAAGAGATGTTATCCAACTACAACACTTACTAAAAATAGTTTTTTTTAAGAGGTTCAAGAAGAAGTATCCGAGTTGGATATAGATGAATTTTGGAACATTGTTAAGCAAATGTGAGGCAAATGTTTAAAATAATCTGCAATTTGTTGATGGTTTTTCCTGCATTGATTAGTTTGATACTAAAAAATCAACTAAGTGCTTCTGCCCAGTCCACTTTAAGCGAGGATAGCAATAGCGAGTTACTCGATCAAATTAATAGTTACAGCTTAGAAAGTAAAATTGAATCTCGCAATCAGGTTGCTAACGTCAATCAATTACGTGACGTATCTCCTACAGACTGGGCTTATGAAGCACTTCGTAGTTTAGTTGACCGTTACTCCGATGCGCGTTCCCTTGCGCCTGACGGCGACGCGGTGAGACAGTCCGTTGCGGAGGTTCCCTCCGTTGTAGGAACTGTCGAACCCTTTAGGGGGTCGCATCGTTGTATCTCTGGTTTTCCCCATCAGACTTACCGTGGAGATCGCGCTTTATCTCGTTATGAGTTTGCTCCTGGTTTGAGCTCTTGTCTTGACCAAATAGAACGTCTAATTGCTTCTTCCGAAGGTGTAGTTCATGGCGATATTGATACCATTCGCTTACTTTCTCAAGAATTTGAAGCAGAATTAGCTACTATCGGCGGTCGTGTGGATGAGATTGAAAGCCGTACTGCATTTTTTGAAGATAACTCTTTTTCCACAACTACCAAACTAGAAGCGGAAGTTGTCTTTGCTATTAGTGGTGAGTTTAATAATACTGACTTGAATCAAATAGTGTTTCAAGAGCGAGTACATTTAAATTTTGTTTCTAGTTTCTTTGGCGAAGATGCTCTTTATACTCGTTTTGATGCTGCTAATGCTGGTTTTGACTTGCGAACAAGAGATGGCAATGGCGATCCTGTTGATTTGAATACTGGTGCTTTAACCTATCAAACGTTTCCCAGTGATAATGATGTGAGTCTTGGTTGGTTAGCCTACTACTTCTCTATCGGTGAAAAAATTGACGTTTATTTACCTGTAGCTTTCCCTATCTGGGTTGATTTTGTACCTTCTTTAAGTCCTTACCTAGATGACTTTACTGGTGCAGATGGTTCTCTTTCTAGCTTCGCCGAATCTAGTCCCATTTACAAAATCGGTGCAGCTAACGGTGGTGGTGTTGGCTTCAACTTTAATCCGACAGAAATTGTAACCATAAGTGCTGGTTACTTCGGTGGTGATTCTTTTAATCCCCTGGGCAGTGAAGATGGTGGCTTGTTTAACGAAGAATATTCTGCTTTGGGTCAAGTTACTCTCAATCTATTGGACGATAAATTACAAATAGCGGGGACTTATGTTTTAGGTCAATTTGGTGCCCTTAGTAACGAAATTTTTGACTTGAGTGTAGGTACTGCCGATGCCATTCAGCCTTTTGGTGAAGGTACTAAAGTTACGGCTAACTCCTATGGTGTAGGAGTTGCTTTTCAGCCGTCAGATTCTCTTGCTTTCAATGCTTTTGGTATGTATACCGATGCTCAGGAAGCTGCTGGTGATGATGATGCGGAAATTTGGTCTTATGGTGCTGGTCTATCTCTTCCAGACTTGGGTAAAGAAGGTAATTTAGCAGCAGTGTTTGTAGGTGCAGAACCATACTTGGCTTTCAGGAATTCTGACAATCTAAGTGAAGATGTTCCCATTCACATCGAAGCCTTGTACAAGCATCAGTTAAACGACAATATTGCTATGACTCCAGGAATTGTGTACATCATCAATCCTAACGGTGGAGAACAAAAAGAAGAAGATTCTATAGTTGGTGTTCTTAGAACTACTTTCAGTTTCTAAACCCTTAACAAAATATAACTAAATACTTCTTCTAAGCTTTTAAATTTGACATACGATAAATTTCATAAATCGACAATATTTTTAATTTACTTCCTGCCTTTTTTCTTACTTCCAACTCATGTTATTTATTGATGAAACAAACACAAGGTAAATTCCGTCTTCGTAGCACTTTGGTAATACCTTTTATTTTAGAAATTGCAGTTTCAGTTAGTATTGTTGGCTTCTTATCGTTTCGGGCAGGTCGTGCTGCTGTCAAGGATCTGGCTAGTCAGCTAAGATCTCATATTACTGAGCGGATCGATCAATATTTAGATTCTTATTTGTCTGCACCCTATAAACTCAATAGAATCAATTTAGAAGCGTTTAAATTAGGACTTCTCGATCTTGAGGATTTTAAAAAAACTGGGCATTATTTTTGGGTACAAATGCAACAGTTTGATGTCGGCTATGTAAACTACGGTAATGAAGAAGGAGAATTTATTGGTGTAGAAAGACTAGAAGATAACAGTTTTGTCATTCATGAAACTGTTAAGCCCGATATCCTTGGCATGACCAGCTATCAAACAGATTCTCAAGGCAATTGTACCACTTCAGAATACGACCCAGAAACTGGTGATGTTCGCGAAGAAGACTGGTATAGTGTTGCAGTTAAAGTAGGCCATCCTGTGTGGAGTGATATTTATCAATGGCAAGATAAGCCAGAAATATTATCGATTTCTTCAAGTTTTCCAGTTTTTAATAGTGAAAAAAAATTGCTAGGCGTGATTGGTGTAGACTTAATTCTCTCTCAAATCGGCGATTTTTTAAATCAGCTTGAGATTAGTCCTTCAGCTAAAATATACATTATGGAACGAGATGGCAGGTTAGTCGCTCGTTCGGGAACAGACTTACCTTATGAAATAGTCGCAGGAGAGCCACAAAGAATTCACACAGCCGATAGCCCCAATCCTATAGTTGAAGCAACTACCAATCATTTACTGCAAGAATATCAGTCTCTCAACAAAATTACAGAAGCTATTCAAACTGAGTTTGAGATTGATGGAGAACGTCAGTTTGTACAGGTAACTCCTTGGCAAGACGAGCTAGGTTTAGACTGGTTAATTGCAGTTACCGTGCCAGAATCGGACTTTATGGAACAAATTAATGCCAATACTCGCAATACTATTTTGTTGTGTTTAGCTGCCTTGGGAATTGCGATCGCTATTGGTATTTATACTTCAAGTTTGATTACTCACCCCATCAAAAGAGTATCGAATGCCTCTGATGAATTAGCCCGAGGAGAATTAGATCAGCAGGTTAAATCTAGCCCAATTGTGGAAGTGGATACTTTGGCAAGTTCTTTTAATTCAATGGCACAGCAGCTTAGGTCTACTTTTGATACTTTACAAGAAAGTGAATCGCGCTTTCGCGGTCTAGTTGATAACATTCCTGGGGCAATTTATCGCTGTCAGTGCGACGCTAAATGGACAATGACCTATATTAGTGATTCAATCGCCACAATTTCTGGCTATTCCGCTTCAGAACTAATTGAAAATCAAGTTAGAACCTATACTAGTATAATTCATCCCGAAGATCGTCATTTGGTTGAAGATGCGATACTACAAGCAATCTCCAAACAAGAACCCTATATGGTTGATTACCGTCTGATCCATAAAGACAGTAGTATTCATTGGGTTTATGAACGAGGTCAAGCTATTTTTGATCGCCAAGGAAATACACTTTATTTAGATGGAGTGATTTTTGACATAAGCG
The DNA here is from genome assembly GCA_039180345.1 of Cyanobacteria bacterium P01_G01_bin.39. Taxonomy (GTDB): domain Bacteria; phylum Cyanobacteriota; class Cyanobacteriia; order Cyanobacteriales; family Xenococcaceae; genus Waterburya. Next base: position 16,594 of record JBCDDK010000045.1, read on the forward strand.
ATCGCAAACGTGCAGAAGAAGCTTTAAGAATAACTGAAGAAAATTACCGCAGTATCTTTGAAAATGCCCTCGAAGGCATCTTTCAATCTTCGCCAGAGGGTCAATTTACCCGTGTGAATCCCGCAATGGCAAAAATTTTTGGTTACGACTCACCAGAAGAGATGTTAGCTAATTTTACTAACATTGCCGAACAGTTACATGTAGACCCTGAAAACCAAGATATATTTGTCCAGTCGATGTCTGAGCAGGATCGGGTGATGAATTTTGAATATCGCACCTATCAGAAAGACGGCAACATCATTTGGGTGCAGGAAGATACCAGAGCAGTGCGGGATAAGTATGGCACATTACTTTGCTACGAGGGGATTCTACAGGATGTTACAGAACGAAAACAGCGCGAAGCCGAACTAAGAAAGCAGTTACAAGAATTAAAAATTGAAATTGACCAAAACAAAAGAGTCAAAGATGTAGCAACCCTGACTCAAAGTAGTTTCTTTCAAGAGGTACAAGAAGAAGTAGCAGAGGTAGATCTAGATGAATTTTGGAGTTAATAGTGCGCGGAATTAAACTTAGTATTAAATCAAAGCTGCAAATCATGCTCTTGATTGCCAGTTTGGGGTCGATCCTAGTAGTCGGTTATCTCAGTTGGAATAAAGCAAACGGAATTCTGACCGAACGCATATTTAGCGAACTAACTGTGGTTAGGACTTCCAAAGCCTATCAAGTTGAATCCTATTTAAATTTGTTTCGCCAGCAAATTGAAACTCTGTGTGAAAATAAGATGGTGGTAGAAGCGATGAGGGAATTTGATAGGTCATTTGAGCGACTGGAACAAGCTTCGATTCCTATAGAATGGCAGGAAAAGATTGAGAGTTATTATAACCAGGAATTTTTACCCCGATTGGCTAAAAACATCGATGGTACTCCAGTGTATGAAACCTATAGCCCTACCCAACCGCAATCTCTATATTTGCAATATCATTACCTTGCTAATAATTCTCATCCTGTAGGACAAAAAGATGAATTAGAACGGGCAGAAGATAATAGTAAATATAGTGAAATTCATCAAAGCTATCATTATTTATTTCGTAATTTAATTAAACGATTTGGCTACTACGATTTATTTTTGATTGATGCGGAGACGGGGGATATTGTTTATTCTGTTTATAAAGAAACTGACTACTCCACCAGTCTTTATACTGATGCTTATCGCAATAGCAATCTGGCAAAAATAGCACAACAGGTTAGAGATAATCCTGATCGCGGCGCAATCCAGCTAATAGATTTTGAGTTCTATCGTCCTTCTTATAATGCCCCTGCTGCTTTTATTGCCGGTCCTATTTACGACGGCACGCGCCGAGTAGGAATCCTGGCAGTACAGCTACCAATTGACGAAATTAATCAATTATTGACTGAAAATAAACACTGGCAGGAAGATGGATTGGGTGAGACAGGAGAAACCTATCTAGTAGGAGAAGATTTACGCTTGCGCTCTATTTCTCGACTATTTCTGGAAAATCCAGCTCAATATTTAGAGGTTCTGCGACAGAATCGGATTAGAGACAAAACAGTTGGCTTAATCGAACAGCTCAAAACCCCCGTTTTACTTCAGCCGATTAAAACCATTGCCGCCCAAGAAGCGATCGCCGGAAAACCAGGAACACAAATTATCGATGGCTATGGTGGCAAGAAAGTTTTAAGCTCTTATGCCCCCTTAGATTTGGATGGAGTGAACTGGGGCATTGTTTCGGAAATATCACTATCTGAGGCCTATGCACCCCTTGATAGTTTGCAAAGATATCTTTTACTTTCAATAGTTATTTTAATCTTATTAGTTACTCTCTTTGCAGCGATCGCTGCGCAACGTTTTACCCGCCCTATCGATCTGATGATTAAGCGTCTGCATAAGCTGGATACGGATGAAATTGCCGATCTCGAATTAACATCTAACGACGAATTCAGCGAACTGGCACAGAGTTTAAATACCATTGGACGGCAAGTTAATGTTCTAACCAAAGCCCTCAGGCAAAAAGAGCAAGAAAAAGAAACGCTGTTGTTAAACATTCTTCCCCCCCCAGTAGTCGAACGATGGCAAAAGGGAGAACAGGTTGTAGACCGCGCTCAAGTGGCAATAATTGCGATCCGAATCAGAGGATTAGAAAAAGCAGAGCAAAAATCGGCAACAGAAGTAGCTCAAGCTTTTAACGAGCTAATCACTTTATTAGATATTAAAGCAGAACAGGCGGATGTTGAAAGATTAAACTGTTTTGGAGAAAGCTACGTTGCAGTATGTGGTTTAAGCAAGCCTCGAATTGATCGCATTAAGCGGGGAGTAGATTTTGCCAATGATAGCTTAAACTTAGTCAAAGAAATAAACCGCAAATATAATCTTAGTTTGAACCTGCAGATCGGTATCGATGCGGGGTTGGTAACGGCAGCTTTCATCGGCGAGCAAAAATTCCGTTACGATCTTTGGGGAGAACCAGTTAACGTCGCCACGCAGTTAGCCCAAAGGTCAGAAGCCAATACAATTCGAGTGACGAAAGCCGTTAGGGATCGTGTTAAAGATATATTTGCTTTTCAATCAAATAATTCCCTTACTCTGTTAGACAAACGCAATATTGACACCTGGGTATTAGGCAAGACAGGCATGAGTGATTTAATTGACGAAATAACCTTTGGACTAGACTTTGATGAAGAAGATGACTTCGGCAATAACATGATTGAGGAGGGTCCCTAATGATTGATCGCGCTACTTTACAGGGACTGGCTGTAATCTTGGGGTTGCCCTTAATAACAATCGCTTTAGGAGAATTAATTGAGCGATTAGATCGCAACTCAAATCCTTTAGCAGAAGTATTTAGTGCTGTCCGAAATCTGTTATTACCGACCCTAGTCTTATGGTTAGTATTGCGTCAGTTTTTTCAAGTACCCGAAACAACCAGCGTCATGCGAGTGATTAGTAGCGGTTACTGGCTGGCATTAATTTCTGTTTTGCTGCTGCTATTAAATGCAACTTTATCAACCAGTAGAAAGCAAAAACTAATTGATATTCCTAACCTGTTATTTCAATTTCTCCGAGCCTTTGTCGTCCTGATTATTTTGGCATATATTCTCGGACGAGTCTGGAATGTAGACCTGACCAAAATTATTGGTGCCCTGGGTATTGGTTCTGTAGCGATCGCCATATCTTTACAGGATACTTTAAGTAATTTAGTGTCGGGCTTTTTGCTAATCGTGGAAAGTCCTTTCAAGGTAGGGGATTGGATTAAAGTCGGAGAAACTGAAGGAGAGGTATTAGAAATTAATTGGCGTGCGGTAAGAATTAAAACCCTAGACCGAGATGTTGTAATTATTCCCAACGGTAACTTGGGCAAAGAAAACATTTGCAACTACTCTTTATTGGATCATCTTCATGCGGTACGGTTGCAAATGCCTTTCTCCTACGAAGATCGTCCTGATGAGATTGATCAAACCCTACACCAAGTGGCACTAACTATCGAAGGAATCGAATCAAAACCAGTTCCCGAAATTAAACCTAAAATTTTTAAAAATACTCATATTGAATATGAAATGGTCTTTTTTATTACTCGCTACAGCGAGATAGAAAGAATTGAAGATGAATTTTGGCATCGAACCTACTATGCAATTCGTCGTGCTGGATTTAAGATTCCCTTTGCTAATAAGCTAGAATACAAACTTGATTTTCTACCTCCCGATACGAATAATAATCCTGAAAAAATTTCCACTACCTTGCGCTCACTTTCGCTATTCAATCGTTTAGATTCCTCTAGCATCGAACATCTCAGCCAACATAGCAAAGTAGAATTATTTGGCATTGGGGAAAAAATTGTCTGTGCGGGGGAACAAGATCGCGCTTTTTATATTCTCTTAAGCGGTCAAGCAATACTGCTAAAAGAAAATATCGAAGGAAAAAAACAAGAAATCACCCATTTAACAGAAGGTGATTTTTTAGGAGAAACTGTATTTTTAGCAAAAAAGCCTAGTCTAGTTTCTGCTATTGTGACCCATACTGTAACGGCGATCGCGATTATGCCTAGTGCAATCTCTAATTCGATTCAACAGTCTCCTCAATTTGCCTTGGAAATAAGTCAGTTTATCGACGAACGTAAAAAGATAATTGGCATGACTGAAAAAATAGAAACTCCTGCTAATATAGCCGCACAAAGTTGATCAAGATCATCTTCGGGAAGTTAGCAATTTAGCCACTGTAAATATTGCTGCTCCATCTATCTAAAGTTTTGAGAACCTTCGATACGGATACGATCAAGAATAAAAAAACCAGAATTGGCAATTACCAAGTGGGGTCTTCGTAAATATTGATCGTCAATTCTGCTTGGTCTCCAGGGATAGAACTAATACAGGCACAGATAGCCTCTCCACTATCTAACTCGACTTCACAAGCATGGCATGAACCCATCAAGCAGCCAGTGGCAATCGTTACCCCTGCTCGTTGAGCCACCTCTAACATAGGTTCTCCTGCTTGAGCTGTCACCGTTATGTTGTCTGGTAAAAAACAAACCTTAATACTCATATACTATGCTCATATACTTAGTGAAAATTCACTCTTCTTAAATCTATTAGTATCAGCCTTAGTATAAGAGCTAACTTAATAATAACTAGATAAAAAATCTTTCAAGTCTAGATTCTTTTCCACAATATCTGCCAAAGTATTTAAAGTAGACTCTCTTTGATCGCGGTAGTTAGAAATGCCCGTAGCCAAAGATGGCATTCCTCTTTGCTTACGCAATTGGTTAATCCAAGCACGTCTCCAGGCACCATTATCAAACAAGCCGTGAATATAACAACCCCAAATCGACTGGCTCTTATCAACTAACCCCAATCCAGGATCATTAAAAATAGGTTGGTAATCATCAGCACCTTCTTTGAGACGACGATTGACCCGACTTCTCCCTTGATGTATTTCATAGCCATCTACAGGTAATCCTGCTTGGGGAAATTGAGAAATAACTTGTCTTTGACGAGCAACTTTATTGGGAGAAAGAATTGTTGTAATGGGTAAGAGATTCAAACCATTAAATTCTCCCGCCTCTCCTTCAAATCCTTCGGGGTCGATAATACGTTGACCCAAAATTTGAAATCCACCACAAACCCCCAATACAGTTCCCCCTGCTGCGGCATAGTTTCTAATTTGTTCCGCCATCCCGCTTGTCTCCATTGCTAAAAGGTCAGAGATGGTGGTTTTAGTGCCAGGAATAATCACTGCGTCAGGATGACCTAAAGAATCTTGAATATCAATGTAGGTGACATTAATACTCGATTCTGCCTCCAAAGGATCGAAATCAGTAAAGTTAGAAATTCTGGGTAATCTAATTACAAAGATGTTGATATCTTGACTACCGCGACGACGATTACGTTCTAAGAGATCTAGTGAATCTTCTGCGGGAAACTGTTGATTACTCCATGGTATTACGCCCAAAACAGGCACTTTGGTTTTTTCTTCTAACCACTTAATTCCTGAGTCTAACAGCTCTTTTTGACCTCTAAACTTATTAATTACTACTCCCTTAACAAGCGATCGCTCTTTGGGATCTAATAGTTCTAAAGTACCAACCACATGGGCAAATGCTCCACCTCGTTCAATATCTACAACTAAAATAGTAGGAGCATTGAGGTGTTTGGCTACTCGCATATTGGTTAGATCGCGATGTTTGAGGTTTATCTCGGCAGGGCTGCCAGCGCCTTCACAAACCACCATGTCAAATTCTAAGGAAAGACGATACAAGGACTCTTGGACAACTTCCCAGCCTGGTTCAAAATATTTTTCATAGTATTCGCTGGCTTTGACTGTACCCACCGCCTTACCTTTAATAATTACCTGAGAGGTCATATCTCCCTGAGGTTTGAGTAAAATCGGATTCATTTCTACTCGTGGAGCAACTCCCGCTGCCCAAGCTTGAACCGCCTGTGCATGACCAATCTCACCACCTGTGGAAGTAACGTAAGCATTAAGTGCCATGTTCTGACCTTTAAAAGGAGTAACACGCCAACCATGTCTTGCCAAGATACGGCATAATGCAGCAGTCAGAAAGGATTTTCCTGCATGAGATGTTGTCCCGACCACCATAATCGCTTTCATTGATCGCTCCTGTGCTGGAATACATACACTGTTATAACAGTAGTTAGCCGCCCCAGGACAATTTTAACCACCGACTAAGCCAATTTGAAACACGATCAATGCTAGAAGACTCGGGGATCTCATTTTTGACTTGCTCCCACTCTTCAACAATCTGCCTTCCCAGTGGAGTTAAACGAAAGCTATCGGTTAAACCTTGCCCATCTACTTCACGGCGCAGCAAACCAACATTAATTAACCAGACTAATTCCGCCTCGGCTTGTGGCTCATTCATTGCCTGTTCTGTGAAGCCACTAGAAATCCCAGTCTCTTCAGCAATCTGTTGCACGGGAACACTGTCATTGCGCATTTGCTGAAATAACTTCAGACGAAAGGGAGAACAAGATAAAGCTCTTTGCGCTCTCTTAATGGTTTGAGGTGCGTATTGAAAAGGTTGAGGTTTAAGATTAGTAGCCATGTTAATGATGATACAAATTTGCAATTGAGATGCTGATAAGGTTTGATTGGAGTTCGTACCTTTAAAGTTGTTAAACAAAGAGAAGCAATTAAACTTGTAATGTGATATATTGTAACCAGGTTATTAAGATTTGCTACTCGTGCTTAACTATTATGACAGGGCTTTTACTTCTTTCTAACCCTCTGTCCAATTCTCAAAAGGACAATCCAAAAATAACTAGTTAATTCATTTCAAAGATATTCCCCAAAATTTGATCTGGATCATGCTAGGAGCAAAAGGAAAAAATCATTTACTACCTCTTGAAACATCTGCTAATTCTAAGCTACACGAAAAGAGAATTTAACTGACTAGCTATCATGTAGCTTAACTTCCTAAATTTACCTGGCAAAAATTTCAGGGCTTTACATAATGAACTCATGTCAGCATCATCTGAGATTAAGCATCCATTAAGCAGAAATATTCTTATAAAGGTAAATATTATGAAGTACAGACAACTATTGGGTTCGAGTCTAGCTCTATCTATCGTGAGTTCAGTAGCAATTGGTTGTTTAGCAAGCTCCCGTGCATTGTCTAATCCAGCATTGCCTAATTTATCAGGTATTAGTAATAGTGCTGAGAAGCTCATAACTGATAAAAGCTCTAACGAATTAATGACAGGAACTTTTGAAGCGGCAGAGGCACCAACCTCGGGCAAGGCAAAAATTATTACTGAGGATGGAGTACGTTATCTATTAATCAGTTCTAGCTTTAATACCACAGATCAGGCACCGGATCTTCAGATTCTTTTGGATACAGTCAATCAACCACCTCAAAAGTATGAGGAATCGGAATCAGGCAGATATATCAACCTGGGAGGAATTCAAAATACTATGGGGGAACAACGCTACCCAATTCCTGACTCAATTGAGCTGTCTGAGTTAAAATCTGTGGTTGTTTGGTGTCGTATGGCTAATGCAACTATTGGTTTTGCTCCACTCAACGAAAGCAGTACTGCCTTGGCTGAGTAAATGTAGTTACAAATACTTTAGGTTGGAATGATGCAAACTATTTAACCATTGCTACCAAAGCAGGCAAAGTTAATAATTTGCGTATCGTCTGGTCATGCTCTTTAGGTAAAGAAATGCTGACAAAACCTAAGTTTACGTGACCATTTATCGAGCAACTTAACTTTGTAATGCATACATGTCATTTTGCTTGATATCGATTTGCTTGTAGGATGAGCAAATGGGGTTGGTTGAGGAGTGACTACTGGCAATTAATTCCATACACCAAGTGGCTTTATGCTGCATTTGTTCGTTAGTTTTTGCTGGCGCTTAACAAGCTTGAGCTAGCATTTACAAACTGACGAAATTGGCATTGATTATTTATGATTTGATCAACAAAGCAAACTGCCTCTAAAGGTGTGTCTAAGTTATTGCCGCTACAATTGCTTTAGCAAAGCAATCAATGGGTTTCTTGAATTCATGTAAGACAGTCAAAAGGTTGGAAAACAATGAAAAAGTTTCTAGAAGTTTTACCCAATAGGCAGACATTAATAGAAAAGACTCTGGCAGTAGTTACACAAAAAATTCAGTTAGCTGTCGAACAAAATGACATCTGCACCATTGCTTTAGCTGGTGGCAGTACTCCAAAACCACTCTACGAGGCTTTATCTCAGCAGAATTTGCCCTGGTCAAAGATCCATGTTTTTTGGGGAGACGAACGTTATGTGGCAGTAACTAGCCCCGAAAGTAATCAAAAAATGGCAGCAGAGGCTTGGCTTAACCGAGTTGATTTTCCTCCAGATAATCTGCATCCGATTCCTACTAATGCAGGAAATCCTGAAGTTGACGCTCAGACCTACGAAAATGAGTTGCATCGAGTGTTTAAAGTTGAGCAGCCTCGCTTTGATGTAATTCTTTTGGGAATTGGCAGTGATGGACACACCGCATCTTTATTTCCCAACACAGATGCTTTGAAAGTACGCGATCGCCTGGTGACTGTGGGTAGTAAAGACGGCAAGCCACGTTTGACTTTTACTGTTTCGTTAATTAATCAGGCTCATTGCGTTATCTTTTTAGCGGCGGGAGAAGATAAGCGTAACGCTTTGGATCAAGTACTTGCTCCAGCAGCAGATGCCATGACTTATCCTTCTCGTTTGATTCAACCTCAACAAGGTGAGCTTTGGATGTTATTGGATGAAGCGGCAGGTGCCGAAATTCGGGTTGCTAGTTAGCTGGCATTACAAATAATAGTTCACCATCAATAAAGTTGAACCTCCATTATCTTCTTAGAGGATGTTTGGATAATGGTTACACATATTGATCAAATTTTAACTTTTTTATTGCTTTAATCTAGTGGCAAAATTGTTACTAGATTAAGCTTGATGTTTTAATTTTATTTAAACTGCTAATATTCATTGCCGCTAGCTTAAAAGGCAAGCTTAGGTACTATTAAAGCATCATATCTTCAGTTTCAGCAGCGATCAATTTATAATCATTCCTAATAAGAACCATACGAAAGTATGTACTAATTATCAATCCCTAATCCCTAATCCCTAATCCCTAATCCCCCGAACAAATTGCTGAGATGGTACGGAAATTAATTAGAACGACTATAGCACTTAAAGTTGATCTACTAATCTTAATTTATGTTTTGATTGACATAAAAATTTATTAGTAACCGTATTTTAATTCTAATTATTAAGCTCTAAATTAGAATTTTCTTAACATATTAATTACCGTTATATTTGCTAGATTTTAGTTTTTTTGTAGGCTGCGATTGTAATAAACTAGCTCCAATTTCTTGATTGTTTTGAAAACCAGACTAGTCTATTCCATCACACTTATTCTATATTTTCCCAACCGATGAAATTTATAGAAGTTAAATCACGCTTGCGATTAGGGAACACACAAGCTGCCGATAGTGAGTTTGAAGAACTTACTGCATCTAAAACTTGCCACCTAATCGCAACCGACATGATGCGCCACACAGGACTACTAAATTCAATTCTGGATTAATGTCTTTTGATGCTGCCGTCTATTACATCTTGGCTCAACTTACTCCCCTTAACGCATATCACCACCCTAGACTTATGATAAATAGCAACCAGCAACTTACTCTTAGCCAACGTATTCCAGCGCAAAAATATAAAATTTTGCTGATTATGCGTCCTAGCAAATTAGTGGACTTAATTAAGTTAGAACTATCCCATGAAGGTTATGAAATCGAATTAGCTGATGACGGAATGTCTGGATTACTCAAGTGCAGAGAGATTAAGCCTCAATTAGTTATATTAGACTGGTCTATTTCTAGTTTTGCGGCATCAGATATTTGTTATCGGATCTGTTCTGGTGAGAACCAGACTGCGATTTTGGCGATCACTAACGGACAACGTATAAGTGACTGTGTTGCCGCCTTGGACGCTGGTGCTGATGATTGTATCGGTACCCCCTTTGCCATGAGCGAATTTTTAGCCCGAATTAGAGCAAAATTTCGCAAGCATACAAATCACAAGCCAAAAATTCTCATGTTTGAAGATCTGCGGCTAAATTCTTCAACTAGAGAAGTTTATCGAGGTGAACACTATATTTATCTGACTACTACCGAGTTTAATCTTTTGGAATATTTACTGGCTCATCCCAGACAGGTTTTGACTCGCACTCAAATCATTGAGAGTGTTTGGGGTTATGACTACATGGGGGATTCTAACATCATTGAAGTTTATGTCCGCTACTTACGGCTAAAATTAGAAAAGTACAATGGTAAACGTCTAATTTATACGGTGCGTAGTGTTGGCTATGCTCTGCGAGAGTCGAGTTTTAACAAGTAGCAGTGGGTTATGGGGAGAGAGAATACTAGATCTGCTTGATTCGAAACTGCGATCAAGAATCAAGCGATCGCACTAACTCCCTAACTACAGTTAATATCTTTTAATATCTTTGTCTGGCTGTTGAGCTAATTTTTGTTGAAACTCTTCACTAAAGTTTGCTAGTTGCCAATTACATGTGGATTTGATTTGCGCTGGATTTGCATCTTGAATCTGTTGCAAACTTGCTCCCTTAACTTGACTCAAATCTGCTTGACTAAGATCGATAATTGGCTCGTCTCCTGCAATTAATTGAGTAGCATATAGAAACTGAATCAACTCTCCTTTGCGATCGCCATTTAAAGCTCTCAACACTGCTAAAGTTCTTGCTCTAGCAATGGTTCTGTGTTTTTTAGCTTCCTGGGCATCTAGAAAAACCATCGGATCAGTCTCAAGATCACAATTAACTAAATTACAGACTACTACTGACTGATAAAATAAAAATTCTGTAATCTTACCGAAGGAAATAACCATGCGACTAACCCAGATGCTGTTTGTGACACTACGAGAAACTCCAGCAGAGGCAGAAATACCAAGTCATCAGTTATTACTTCGTGGGGGCTACATTCGTCGGATTGGGAGTGGAATATATGCTTATATGCCTTTAATGTGGCGTGTCTTGCAAAAAGTTTCTCAAATTGTGCGGGAAGAAATGGATGCTACAGGGGCGCAAGAATGTCTATTACCCCAACTACAGCCAGCACAGTTATGGCAAGAGTCAGGGCGTTGGGATACCTATACTAAAGCCGAGGGCATTATGTTCTCCTTGAGCGATCGCGGCGATCGCGAGTTGGGATTAGGACCAACTCATGAGGAGATTATTACTACTATTGCTAGGGAAACAATTCGTTCCTATCGGCAGTTACCGCTTAATTTATATCAAATTCAAACTAAGTTCCGTGATGAAATCCGTCCGCGTTTTGGTTTAATGCGGGGTCGCGAATTTATTATGAAAGATGCTTATTCTTTTCATACTGACGAAGCTAGTCTGAAGCAGACTTATCAAGCAATGGATCGGGCATATCGCAATATTATGACCCGCTGTGGCTTGGAATTTCGTCCTGTAGAAGCTGATTCTGGGGCGATTGGTGGTTCTGGATCTCAGGAGTTTATGATCCTGGCAGAAGCAGGAGAAGATGAGATTCTTTATACCGAAGATAGTAAGTATGCGGCTAATACAGAAAAAGCAGTGTCTCTGGTGGCAGATGTAGAAGAGTCGCCTTTTAATAGTTACGAGAAACTGGCAACCCCTGATACGGAAACCATTGCTAAATTGGCTAAAGTTGTTCAATGTTCGCCGACGGTAATTGTCAAAAATGTGCTGTATGAAGTTGTTTACGATAACGGCATGACAGTATTAGTCTTGATTAACATTCGTGGCGATCGCGATGTGAATGAAGTTAAGCTGATCAATGAATTAACTAAACTAGCACCACAATACAAAGCAAAAACGGTTATTTCTCTAACTGTACCTGATGCCACAGCCCAGAAAAAATGGGCGGCTAAGTCATTACCTTTAGGCTATATTGCTCCCGATCTTGATGACGATTATATAAATGTTTCTAAAAATGTTGCCAAACAGTTTTTGCGCTTAGTGGATCAAACTGTGATTGATGCTAAAAACTTTGTCACTGGAGCCAATGAAGTTGGTTATCATGTCGTCGGGGCAAACTGGGGCGTTAATTTCACCTTACCTAAATTGCAGGTAGATATCCAGTCAGCTAAGGCGGGCGATCGCGCAATTCATGATCCAAGTCAAATTCTCCAAAGTGCTAGAGGAATTGAAGCGGGACATATTTTCCAACTGGGAACAAAATACTCTGAGGCAATGGGAGCCAACTTTACTAACGAACAGGGTAAAACTGAGCCGCTGTGGATGGGATGTTATGGTATCGGTGTTTCCCGTCTGGCTCAAGCAGCAGTAGAACAATCCTATGACAAAGACGGTATTATTTGGCCTGTGGCGATCGCTCCCTATCATGTAGTGGTAATTGTCCCCAATGTCTCCGACACAGAAAAGATAGCAGCGGGAGAGAAGCTGTATGAGGAGTTTAAACAAGCTGGGGTAGAAGTCATATTAGATGACCGCAAAGAAAGGGCTGGAGTCAAATTTAAGGATAGTGAATTAGTTGGTATACCATATCGAGTGGTTACAGGGAGATCGCTTACTGATGGCAAAGTTGAAGTAGTTAAGCGAGCTACAAAAGAATCTCAAGACTTGCCCCTAGAAGAGGTAGTAGCAACTGTAAAACAATGGATTAAAGAAGCTATTTAAGCTTGTGAATAACTGATGTATCCCAAATATATAGCATTACGTATATTAGATTAGGACACTTACGAACCGTTAACTTCTGTACTGTACTAACTTAACTTTGTACGGCTATACAATGCTGATACTGAGGCAGGTATTGCCTGACCTCAGTGATTTTATTAATAAATATACTAATATTTTGCTTCGGCTAAGGGTACGTCAAATTCATCGCACCAAACCGTGACTTCATCGTAATCGGTCGCATCAAAACCTACTGGCAATCGATAAATTTGCTTGCCTTGATCCAAATTTAAACCTGAAAATAAACTATCCTCGACAAATTGATCATTTTGCGAAAATCCCAGCTTGGGATCAGGTGCGCCGTCAAATTCAAAATCATCCTGAAGCACTAAATACTGAATGTCTCCCTGTTTGACAATTTCCACCCCACCACTTACTTCGTGACCATTTTCACCAGTAAAGCTGGAGGACTGTAATACTTCTGCTCCACTCATCTCATTATCAGCCCTAACTAGATTAGGACTCAAAGCTATAACTAATGCTGAAAGAAATAATATTGCTTGTTTCATAATCGATTTGCTTCTAAGCTTATTACTTGCTGCAACTTATTCTGTTATGAGAGCATCATTTTTAAATTAAGATAATATGAGAATTTTTCTAGATCCGATCCATCTTTTGATTCAAACAATCTGCTCAACTCCTTAAATATTAAGGGTTATAATTACACAACGTTTGCTGTTATGAGTCGATAATTGTTGAAGTGGAGTAAGCTAAAAAGCTAAAATTATGATCAAATTAGGTGCTGTAAAAAAGCGTTCCAACTTAAATATGTATCTCTAATCGGCGTCGCACAATCGAGAGATGATTTTTTAAATTTATCGGATATTGAACAAATTTAAAAAGCTTAGAGCTTAGAGCTTATAGCCTAAAGCTACGAACAGAAGCACTCTGTACGTCATACGTTAAATTAGCAACGCCCTTTAATCAATATCTTTGCAAAGCTATCTTGTATTTAAGACCCTATGAAACTAGATATAAAAGCATAGGAAATATAGCTATTAATCATTAGCATTAAAACTACCAGAGATGAAGCTTTTGCTTCGGTTAGATTAAGTAATTGAACATACCCTGCCTGAAGGGTCAAAACGCCATAGGAGCAACCTAAAAGCAATAGAGGAATTATCAATGGCACCGCCGAAAGCGAAACAAAACCAATCAAAATAGCAGAAAAGGCAAAAGGAGCAACTGCAACTCCTGCAATAAAAATATCGACCTCAAATTTACCACGGTAATGCCACAAAGAACGCATTATGCTACCTGTAATTACCATGCTGATAAAAGGTATCATGCCAATCAAGAATAGCTGCCAAATAGCCAACTCTTGTGATGTTAAACCAACCATATAATAACTACAGACAAAGCATAGGGCAGAAAAAACGCCGTAGATGCTCCCTACCTGCATTAACTGTTTGTCATCTAAACGAGAAAAAGCGGGTAATAATCCTCCTCCAGGATTAAAAAAGGAAAGACCCAAAGTTTCTAAAAAACTATATCCTAAATTAGATTTATAACCTGGTATTTTATGACCTGTAGACTCATTGACTATGTTTTGGGTACGACGGTAAGCTTCAAAATTTTTCTGGGAGCGAAATAATTCTGCCGCTTTGCTTAAATCATTAATAGCATTACTCATGCTTTGAAGCTCTTTGTAAGCAATACCTCGATAGTAATAGGCTTGAGAGTAATTTGGGTCATTAGCGATCGCTAAACTGTAAGACTCAGTTGCTTGTTGTATATAGCTTAAGCTATATCTTGCTCTGCCTTGATAGTAGTAAGCCTTGGCTACTGTGGGATCAATGCTAAACACTTCATAACAATCACTCAAAACTCCCTGATTATCCCCCAGCTTATAGCGCATTTCACACCGTTTAAGATAAGCATCAACAAACTTGGGATTGATTTCAATCGCCTTAGAATAATCCTCAATTGCTGTACGGTACTTTTTGGCTTGGGTATGCTGTAAGCCGCGATTATAAAAATCTAATGCGGAAATCGGAGTCGCATTAGGGGTAGTTGAGCTGCTGCTGGAGGTCGAGGATTCAGCAGGAATATGACGATCATAACGACGACGTTTGTTTTTGTCTGATAGCACATCATAGGCTTGAGAAACCTGTTTGAATTTTTCAGCCGAAACAGGATCGTTAGGATTTAAATCTGGATGATATAGACGCGCTAATTTGCGAAATGCTAACTTAATCTCTTTAACACTTGCGTTTTGGGATACTCCCAAAATTAGATAATAATTTTCCGAGTAATTCTCCGCCCTTGCCATTGATTTTCGCTATTTTCTTTGATCGCCTTTGATTCTAGTTTATGACATGGGGTAGAAGGTAGTGTTAGCAACAATCACATTTGAGTAATCTATAATTCAATCTTTGCTAGCTAATGTTAAGGGCTAACCGCAATTTTACGCTCAAAATAAACCTCAATCAAGAAAATTGTGATTTTGCCATCATAATTAATCCTACTTTAAGGTAGGAAAGTTTGGTTAGAGTATATTTCGATAAAAGTATATATCTTCTCCTATATTTATGTAATTAATGGTAATCAAAGAAAATGGAGGTATACTGCGTAGCGTTTGTCAGGAAGTGACACCATCCTTTTTGGGCGGTACTCGTATCGTCTTGTCAAGAGCCAAAATTCAACAAGGGTAGAACTAAAATGGGTAGAGTAAAGTGTTAAAACTTTAGACTAAGGTTAATATCTAGCGAATGACACAGTCTAAATCTATTACAGATTAGTAAAATTTATTATTAATAAATATTCACTCTTTTTTATTTAATTATTTTTAATGTTGTATGCAAACTTTTTTAATTATCTGGTTCGGACAAGTTATTTCTTTACTAGGGACAAAATTAACTGAATTTGCTCTAGGATTTTGGATTCTCGAGCGCACCTATCAAGACACAGGAACAATTACCCAATTTGCCTTGACGATACTTTTTATGTATTTACCCAAGGTGATTATTTCTCCTTTGGCTGGGGTGTTTGTGGATCGCTGGAATCGCCGTCATGCAATGATTATGAGCGATTTAGGCACTGGCATGATTACAATCGCTATTTTGTCTTTGGTCTGGTCCGATAGTTTGGCAGTTTGGCATATTTATTTAGCTTTAATTGTTTCTTCCAGCCTGAATGCCTTTCAGCAGCCCGCTTACACTGCTGCGATCGCGCAACTTGTTCCTCCTCATAATTTGAGTCGAGCAAACGGTATGGTACAGGCTTCCTTTGCGATCGCTAAAATTGCCTCGCCGGCGATCGCAGGATTATTATTAAACTATTTTGGGTTAAAAACCATTTTGTCAATTGATATTGCAACCTTTATTATTGCCACTCTGACTCTGATAAGCGTTAAGTTTCCTGATTTTAAAAGATACACCAGAGTCAAGAGAAAGGTAGTAAATCAAGTAATTGTTGATGCTATTGCTGGCTGGAATTACATAGTCCTGCGACCTGGTTTAGTCCGTCTGGTCTGTTTTATTGCCATTAGTTATTTCACCACGGCAATGATCGAGGTTGTTGTCTGGCCTTTGCTATATCAACCTGGATCTACTGAGCAACTAGGGTTTGTCTTATCTGTTGGTGGTTGTGGCATGCTTTTGGGCAGTGTCTTGATGAGCCTGTGGTCTGGACCCAAAAATCGGGTTAAGGCAATTATCGCTTTTGTTGGTTTTCAGGGATTAATTGTCTTGTTTGGTGGTCTGAAAATTTCTCCTTTTATTTTGGCAATTGGCATTTTTGGTTATCTATTCTCTCAACCCATCATTGTTAGCTGTAACCAAATAATTTGGCAAAGTAAAGTTCCTAGCCGCCTTCAGGGTCGAGTTTTTGCCTTACAACAAACTCTAGAGCGCTCCTTAGCTATCTGCGCTTATTTACTGGCAGGACCTTTGGTAGATAATGTCATGAATCCATTAATGGCTAGAGATAGTTTACTGTCTCAGATGGTTGGCAAAATTATCAATACAGGAATGGGTCAAGGAGTAACGTTGCTGTTGGTATTGCTAGGAATGATTAATTTAATGGTAGTGGCGATCGCCTATCGCGAGCCTCGTTTACGATATTTGGAAAAAGAATTACCCGACCGCAATCAATTGAAGCAAACTAAGACCAAAACAGCATGAGATACTATCGTAAGTTGTATCGCAGTACGTTAATTGATTAGGGCAAGTTCAGTTAATTGCTCGTAAGTAGCGAGTAATTAACAAAGGCGCTTCGCCGCATGTACGAGTGTCCTAATATAACTGCGTATTGTTATGTAAGGCTAGATTTAGATCTTTCTAAATAAATAATCCAACATCGACAGAGAAGAATTCAGCTAAAGCTTTTGCCTGGGCTTTACTAATATTGCGTTTCCCATTGACTACTTCTGAGACAACACCTCTCGAACCAAGCACACCAACTAAGTTTTCCTGTTTGGTATTATTAGATTCCATTAAATGCAGCAACATAGAATGAAGTGTTCCTTCAGGAATAGGATGATTTTCGTCCTCAAATTTTTCGATTATGATAACTAATAGTTCGAGAATTGCATCTTCCTCGTTACTGCGATTGGCTTTGTGTTCTAATTCCTGTGCTAATTCAATGGCGCGATCGTTTTCTGCCTCGGATTCTATTACTTTGGGTTGGTATTTAGCTAGTAATTGAGCGTAAGATTCGGGGTTAATAGTAAGGGTCATTTTTCCATTTGTCCTTGTCATATTCAGCATGAGTTAAAATGTACTTGACATAAATTCTTTGCTGTTCGTAGATAATATCGACGATTAAACGATAGCGGTTACCTTTGATATTGAAAACTGTAAAGTTACCAACGGCTTCGGCAGTTTTGTATGTGGCTTGGACTTCGGTTAAGTTTTGCCATCGGGCTTTACTGGCAACTCTATACCAGTTGTAGAGAGCATCACAGGCATCAGCATGAGTTTGACAGTAATCGCGGAGAATCTTTCGACTAATGACGCGCACATTGTTTGACTAAATCTAGTTGCCCTTTTATGTTCTCAAATTGAGAATAAAATGTCAAGATTATTTTTGCCTCAAGATATTGAATATTCAATTAAATATTAGCAATTGCGCTCCGCACACAGAGCAAAATCAATCGTCATTTGAGATAAGTTAAACTTAGCTTGTAAGCGCAGCAATACAGGGTATATGGTTCAAGAGAATGAGTAAAGGATTTAAGAGCCAGATTCATAAAGGTAAACAAAAAAAGAGAAAATCTAAAAAAAATATCAATGATTCACACCCAAGTTTAGATACCCTTCTCAAAAATAGATATCATGGTGCAGTAAATATTCGAGGTATCCGATATCAGATTCTCTATTCAGTTTTCCATTCTTTTGAACTATATAATAATCCCCATCAAAACTCATCAATTAGACTTGAAGGCATAGAAGATTTAGACTATCTTAATATTGATTCTGAAGATGAATATATACAGGTTAAGACTGCTGATAAACCTTGGAACTGGGCAAAACTAAAAGAGCCAATAGGTAATTTTGCAGAAGTTTTAAGAGTTTCAAACAATTGCCAATTTAGCTTAGTTGTCAATTTTGAGTTACGAAAAGATATTAAACAACTAGCAGAGATAAACAGTTTGTCTACTGGCGAACAAGAAACAATTAAACAAAAGTTTTATCAATTATGCAATGCAATAAATATTTCAGAAAAAGAAGCAGAAGCTATTCTGGGTAAATTAGAAATCATCTATATATCTGAGGTGGATATTTGGAACAAGCTCAGATTAGAAATAGCCAATAGATTCAATTTAGGTAGTCATGTTGTAGATACTTACATCTTTGTATTAGTCAGCAAATTTTTAAATTGGGCAGAAAAAAGGGCGAGTATATCACGCAATAATTTAGAAGAGGTTAAAGTTTCTATTGGAGATTATTTCGCACGAGAAGAACATCAAGCCTATGGAAGAGGTTTAATAGATCGAATTTCATGGACAATTGATCCCAAAACTTCAGATTTTTTTGAAGGTAAAAATACAAGACCTGGACAAATTGCTGCTGGAGTTGATGTGACAAGAGAACAGTGGTTAGACAAAATAGATCGAGCCATTCACAGTTCGGGAACTTGCATACTTAAATCTTCAAGCGGTCAAGGTAAATCTACCTTAATGTATCGTTATGCTCGTGATTACTGGCGCGAAGAAGATACATTTATTCTCAAAGCTGCTGAATCAGTCGAACAAGCAGAGTCGATTAAAAACTATTTACAGTTTAGATCGAGTCTTGGTCTTCCTCTTCTTCTACTTATTGATGATGCTGGATGGCAAACAAAGCAATGGTCTTCTATTGCCCAAGAATGTGCAGCACTGGAGATTCGTGTTTTAGTAACGGTAAGACATGAAGATTGGTACAGGTTTTCAAGAAAAAGCTTAACTAATTGGGAGGTACTTGAGCCTAGTTTAGCTCTTGATGAAGCCAGAAAAATCTTTGATAATTTTCAAGCCAACAATCGAATTCACCACGATGTAATATCTGCTGAATGGGCTTATGAAAAGATAGGTGAACCACATCTGCTAATGGAATATACCTATCTACTAACCTATGGTCAGATGTTGGAAGATAGATTGCGAGATCAGATACAACAATTTCGATTACAAAATGAAGACCCAGGTAAAATTGAAATTTTACGCAGGGTAGCTTTAGCAGATACCTTGAGAACACCAGTCATAACCAGCCAACTTTTAGAAAACGTTAATCTCAACAACGATCCTCAAGACACTCTACAATCACTATCTAAAGAGTATATTCAATTTCAATCTGGAAATTTAACTGGATTGCATTGGGTTAGATCGAATCACCTCACTAAAATACTGCATGAAAACTATCCAAATGTAGTAGATACAGCTCTCAAAACTATTTACGCTGTATCAGAAGAAAATCTAGTAACTTTCATATCTAATGCAATTAGTAGAGTAGAGTTTGATATCTCAAAATTTTTAGTTGGCTTGACAGAAAAAGTAGCAAAATCAGAAGACCTTAAAATAATTTTGTTATTCCTTGATGGTGTTTTTGAAGGCGGAGAGAAATATTGCTTTAGTGTAAATCGAAGTATTTTTGATGAGGCTCATGAACATTTAGGGACACCTGGATCTTTTTTTCTGGATTGGTATCTAACAGCAATACCTAATAATACGCTAGAAAATTCATTACAAATTTTAGCAGAATATATAGAAAATTTTAGATATCTAGATCAACTAAAACCAAGGTTTCAAGAATGCGAGCGTGGGTTAGATTTATGCAGTCAGTTTTTGTCAAATACACTAAACTATTTAAATTTAACCTCAAATAAATTTCAAATCAACTTTGGAGACTTAGGTAAATTATTAGATTGGTGTTATTTATGTCAAATACAGATAAATTCTTGGAGTAAAGCAAAAGAGAAATATCTTATTGCTCCCGATGTAATAAATATATCTTTAGATGAATTTTGTAGGTTCTCACAAGGTTTATATCGCTATAGTCCCATAGAGCATAAATCTTGGTTTGCAGATAACGAAGAAAATATTATTGGTTATCTCAAACTTAGTACAGACTCTATTTACTTAGAAATTTCTGAAGAAGTTTTATTTTTTAAATTTATTGTTCCTCTTACTACTAGCGACCTCGGATATTCTGAAGCTAAATTTCGCTTAGATACTTTTTTAATAGTTCTAATTTAGATAATGAAGAGTTAAAATACTATTCTAAGCTAGCAGATGTATTTGAGCTTTGGATATTAGATCGTCCATTATGCACAGTAGACAATATCGAAAAATATATTCAAGATAATAGGGAAATCAAGAGAAAAGAACTACTTAGAAGACTAACAACTGATTTATCTGTTTT
Organism: Cyanobacteria bacterium P01_G01_bin.39; assembly: GCA_039180345.1. Taxonomy (GTDB): domain Bacteria; phylum Cyanobacteriota; class Cyanobacteriia; order Cyanobacteriales; family Xenococcaceae; genus Waterburya. Next base: position 37,186 of record JBCDDK010000045.1, read on the forward strand.
ACAAAGTGGAGGAATAAATGTTTTATTTCCATCTAATGTATATGTTGAAATTGACAATCGTGTTCCTCTAAGATATTTATCTTTGACATTTTCTGTTAATAATCCTTTTAAGTTTGAAGAATATCTTTTGATAGTCATCGAGAGTCTGTATCGCATTCAAGATGTTGCAGACTTCTTTTGTTTAATACCGACTTTTAAAGGAAAACGTTTTCTTACTGATGGCTGGATAATTAGTTCTAGTCAGCTAAACTCACTACAAAATTTAGATGATTCATTTAACTGGGAAACACTTATGGCTATAAAATTACCAAATTTTGTTTGGAATTATCTTCCTTCGCTACCTTTTGAAGAAATACCAAGTCTGATAATTAAAAGTGAAATTTTAGCAATATTTTTATTACTCAATAATCTTATTGATGAAAAAGCAGTTATCGAAGAAAACCGATTATCTAATAATTCTTACGAGCAAAAACTATACGAACAATATTTATCAAAACTCAAGGATTATGAAAATAATTCTTATCAAGCAATATGCAATCTAAAAGAGCGTTTTGAAAACATATTTGTGACTCAAGTAAAGACTCAAGATTATAATACTATATTTAATTTTATTAATAATGTTAGTCAAGCATTATTGAAGCATCAGGTGGAAACATTATTGGGCTCAAATTTGTTAAGTATGCAAGAGCAAGTTAGTAATGCCTTGGAGAAACTTTGTTTGGCTTTAGATATTTGACTTTGAGGTTTGGCTAATATCTCAGAGTCAAGCCTCATAAGAATTAGATGTTAGATGCTGATAATTTGAGAGGACATCACAAAAGCAACTTAGTAGGACATTAGAAGGATTCGAGCAGATTTTGTTTATGAATCCCTGAATAACGCTAAAGTAAGGTTATAGCGAAATGAGTGAACCCCCATTAAATTCCATCACATCTGGACAACTCTTTCAATGCCAAAATTAATCTTGCACTATTTTACAAGTATCTCGGCTCTTTTCCGACTTAAGTTGTCTATTTGAAATGACTACACATCATTAGATTCTTGTTCTTGATCTGAGACTTGTTCTATTGCTTTGTCTTCAACAGAGTTAATTTCCTCTTGGGAATCACTGATCTGTAATAACTTCTGTGCCTCGTCAGGTGCTAAGGGACGACCGAACCAAAACCCCTGCATATTATGGCAACTGAGACTACGTAACAGCTCTACTTGTTCTTGAGTTTCTACACCCTCGGCAACTATTCTTAAGTTAAAACCCTTGCCTAACTCGATTAATGCTGTGACAATTGCTAAATCTTGAGGACTATCAGTCAACTGCTGCACTAAGGAACGATCTATTTTCAAAGTATCGAGAGGAATACGCTTAAGATACTCCAAGGCTAAAAATCCTGTGGTAAACCCATCAACAGCAATTTGTACTCCTAGTGCTTTAAGTTGATTAATTTGATGGCGGCTATGGTCTATATTATCCATCAAGGTTGCCGCACTAATTTCTAATTCTAGTAAGTTAGCCGCCATTTTAGTTTTAGCTAACGTTTCGGCAATTCTTTGTGGTAAGTTAGGCTGTTGAAATTGAACTAAAGATAGGCTGACAGTAATTCTAGAAGATGGTGAATCTGGGGTTTGCCATTGCTGATTTTGGCTACAGGCGGTGTGAATAGTCCATTCCCCAATCGGCACAATTAGCTTAGTTTTCTCGGCTAGTCTAATAAAGTTGCCAGGTGCCACCAAGCCCAATTCAGGATGTTCCCAGCGTAATAGAGCTTCAATCGCCTCTACTTTACCATTGCTGACATTGATTTGCGGCTGATAATAAAGCTGAAACTCTTCTCGTTCGATAGCTTGTTGTAATAAGCTTTCTAACTCTACCGCCACTAAAGCCTGAGAATTAATGGCATCATCGTAGAATTGATAACTGCTCTGATTGCTAAGAGCGCGTTCTAAAGCAGTATTAGCACTAGCTAATAAAATTTCAGGATCGCTGCCGTCTTGAGGATAAACAGCAATCCCTGTAACACTATCAATGGCAGCGTGAGTTTCTCCTAGGGCAAATGATTCTTTAATAGACTGACTAATCCGTTGATTGATTTTAGTTATTTCTTCGATATCACTGACCTGAGGTAATAACAAAGCAAATTTATCTGATTGCCAGCGAATAACAGTGTCTCCTGCACGTAAGCAAGTACTTAACCTTTCTTCTAAAGCTGACAGCAGTTGCTCGCCATTGTTATCCCCAATAGCAGCATTGGCATCAGGCAAAAACTCAAGCTTACAAAACATAATTGCCAGCAGTTTCTGGCTTCGTTTAGCATTGGCGATCGCTGTCGATAGCTGTCGATTAAATAAATCTCTTTTAAATACCTGAGTTGATGCTTGATCAAAAATTGCTGTGGATTGAGAAATAGCCGAATTAGAAATTGCAAAACAGATTTTTTCCTCCGTTCCCGAGCCAATTAAACTCGCACTCAGTTGGCTTTTAACTACATTTTTATTTTTTGCCAGCCAAAAATATTCCCCATTAAAATCCTTTCTCTCGGCAATTATTTGCCGCAGAATTACCGCTAGTTTTTCCGATTCTGCCACCAGCTCATAGATATTCATCTGCAATAGTTCTTCATAAGAATATCCCAGTAGTTCGCTGCAAAAGGAGTTAGCATCAACAATTTGCTTAGTTGCAGACTCAACAATCAAAACTCCTTCAGAAATTTGCTGAACAAATTGCTTGAATAGAGATTTAGTTTGCATCAGCTCGCTTTCAAGATCTTTCTGCTTACTAATATCAATAATGTAATTTCTGATCACCCTTTTTTCAGGCAAGTAATGTGCTGTTTGCCAAAAAGTCTGATGGTTAATTTCGATTTCTCGGGTAATTATGTTTTCGTGACCCTGATGATATTGATTAATTAGATTATCAAGTAAAGGATGATTTAATTTTCGATGATAAATATCTTTAAAATTGACAATACCCGCTGAATTTATATAGGTTATGTTGCCATACAAATCTATTTCTACAATTGGATGAGGACTTAGTTCGGCTAGAGAATTTGCTTGAGAAGTCTCTCCTGGTTGGCTGCCTCTATAGGTATGTTTTTGTTCTAGAGCAGCAATAGTTTCTTTATTTACAAATTTACTCTGACCTTCTACATTAATATTATCAGAATCTAAGCTCTTTAAATTTGAGCTGGATGCTTGTGGCTTCGGGGTTAAAGGCTCAGTAGAAGTTGTATATTTTACTGAAGCGTCTCCACTAAAATGGACAATATCTCCAGACTGTAATTCATGAACTAGGCTTTTTTTGCCATTAATATAAATTCCATTTCTACTTCGATTTCCTTGGAGATCTCCATCTAAAATCCAGTAGGAGCATTTATTAGTTTTGACATCAGTTCTCCTCAGAAGAGTAGCATGATTACGAGAAGTCTTTTGACAAGAAAGAACAATATCATTACTAGAATGACGACCAATAGAATAAGTAGCTGCATCCAGTTGAATTTCTCTTACAAAAGAAGGATCTTCAATTGTCAATACGTGATATTGTTGAGCTAAACTTTCCATTGTCTGATTTTGAATGTAATTTGTATCCATATTGTTCTGGTCATCAAATTAGATTAGTATTCAAGAAATACTATGAAGTATTACTATTTTGATCGTTTGGATAAAAAATAAAAAAATATTATTGCGGCACTATCGACTAGCGTAATTATGAACTATCAGACTGCATAATGTTAAACTTTTATTCTTTAATCAACTGTGCCATTTGTTTCTTTTGTTGCTTTTATTGTTCCCTAAAGCCGTTACAAAGTATCAGTAGTATTTAAGTTATTCTCTATATGTTCTCACTAAATTAAATATTTGAATCAAGATTTAAAACTGAAAAGCCGTAATTTCACGGTTAGCTAATTCTAGCCCCCAGACCTAGGCTAGGATAGATGAATAGGAAATTAATTCATGTTGGCAAGGGTTTGGAGTGCAGCGATCTCGGGTATTGATGCGATTAAAGTAGGTGTGGAGATCGATGTCTCTGGTGGGTTGCCCAAAATCATTGTCGTTGGATTACCAGATGTGGCAATTCAAGAATCTAGAGAAAGAGTCAAAGCCGCTATCAAAAATTCCGACTTTGCTTTTCCTGTACGCAAAGTTGTCATTAATTTAACTCCTGCCGATCTACGGAAAGAAGGACCCTGTTTTGACCTTCCCATCAGCGTTGGCATTCTAGCGGCATCTGAACAGGTAGATCCACAATTGTTAGGGGATTATTTATTTTATGGCGAGGTTTCTTTAGATGGCTCTTTAAGACCAGTATCTGGAGTGCTGCCTATTGCTGCTGCCGCATCTGCAATGGATATTGCGGGACTAATTCTTCCTGCTGATAATGCTCAGGAAGCAGCAGTGGTAAAGGATATTGATGTCTATGGATTTCGTAGTCTAAAAGATGTGGCTGATTTTCTCAATCAACCAGATAAATACCAGCCCGTGGAGGCACAACAGTCTTTGTCTCCATCGCAATCTTGTGAGGGGATGCCAGATTTAAAAGATGTTAAAGGACAGCTACAGGCTAGACGTGCTTTAGAAATTGCGGCAGCGGGGGGGCACAACCTAATTTTTGTAGGACCTCCTGGAAGTGGCAAGACGATGCTAGCACAACGTCTTCCAGGAATTCTTCCTAGTCTATCATTTGCCGAAGCCTTGGAAGTCTCTCAAATTCATTCTGTTGCTGGTTTACTCAAGGAGAGAGGTCAGTTAATTACTCAAAGACCCTTCCGCAGCCCCCATCACTCAGCCTCTGGTCCATCTCTAGTTGGTGGAGGAACTTATCCCCGTCCTGGCGAAATCTCTTTGGCACACAAAGGCATTCTTTTTTTGGATGAGTTGACGGAGTTCAAACGTAACGTTTTGGAGTATTTACGTCAGCCTTTGGAAGATGGGCGAGTAACGATCTCTCGTACCCGCCAATCTGTAGTTTTTCCAGCTCAATTTACACTAGTTGCTAGTACTAATCCTTGTCCCTGTGGCTATTTTGGTGATCCGATCCAAAATTGTACCTGTTCTACTCGGCAACGAGAAAATTATTGGGCAAAGTTATCGGGACCTCTTATGGATCGCATTGATCTTCAGGTAGCGGTTAACCGTTTGAAACCAGAAGAGATGACGAGACAGACCTTAGGAGAGGAGACTAAGACAGTTAGAACAAGAGTTTTTGCCGCACGCAAACTAGCCCAAAGCAGATTCAATAATCAATCGGAAATTAGCTGCAATGCCGAAATGCGATCGCATCATCTGCGAGAGTTTTGTAATTTAGATGATGCTAGCCGTAATCTCCTAGAAGGCGCAATCCGTAAACTTGGCTTATCTGCCAGGGCGATGGATCGGGTCTTAAAAGTGTCTCGTACTATTGCTGATTTAGCAGGCGATCGCACTTTGCAAAGTAATCATTTGGCAGAAGCAATTCAATATCGCACTATTGATCGGATGCAATAGGAATTTTTGGGATATGGCTCGACAGAATCAAACTATTTAAAATTCATTTTGTTCAATGTAACGTAAAGCCAGATATATTAACCCCATAAATATAATTAAGCCCAGCAGGATTAAACCAATCATGATATTGCCTGCTTTAAAGCTGAGAACAATGGCACATGAGATTGGAGCTAAAATAACAAAAGACACGACACTAAGCCTAGAGCGAGTCCATTTAATGTCCTTAAAGTTGGTGCCAATTTTGCCTCCTTTTGCCATCACAGGTAACTTTGCTGGGTAAGATCGTTTCGAGCCACCTCTAACTAGTCTTTTGGGTAAATTGTGTTTTTTTCCTTCCATTGGTAGAAATTATTTGATTATGGAAAATTTATTAAGAGTTAAAATTGAGTGTCTCTGGCTATAATCGCAATTCATAACCTGCCAAATTCTGCACCAAGATTAACCATTGTTAAAGAAAAATGCCACTATCTAAGTGATATTAGTTAGTAATACTTATAATATCTTGGAGAATATTAGCTTATCTTTACTAACTACCAGGCAAAAAATGTATCGGTTGTGTTCTTCCTACGAAGTCTTTTATCTTTGTATAACGACGTCAGTCTAAGCAAACAATTTTGAGAACTAGCTGCGGCACACCTTGTGATAGTTATAATCCACACTTAAAAAGTAATTTATAACTGGTATTTTGAGTGTATTAATTGTATTAATAATACATAGTTGATAGATGAAAATAGATGCGATCGCTCTGGCAAAAAGGATTCAAACTCAACTGAATACATATCAGCAACAGCAGCAGTTTTCTCAGATTGCTAAATTAATTACGTTTGCTTTACAGGCATTACCTACTGAGTATAATCTACAAATATTTGGCGATATTCCTGCACTATTTCGGCAAGTTGAAATAAAAGATCAGCTTCAGCCACAGAATTTGTTTATTGGGGAGCCTGTAATTTATAAAATTTATTATCCTGAGCAACAGCAGCTTTACGGCATTCCCTATTTTTATATTTTTTGTTATCTCAAGGATAAATCTCATCAGCTCGATGTTTATTTTCAAAGCGCTCATCCTAAATATCAGAACTTAACTCAAAAAGATTATGTTCTAGCTCGTAAAAAAGTTAAATTTGAAGGAGCTATATCTGCTTTTAAGACACCCGATATTTCAGTGATTAGCATCAGCGACCCTGGACAGTTTGTTCCAGGTTTAACTTCAAGTTTTTATACTGGTTCCCCAAAGATAAACTTTAACAAAGTAATAGCTAGATTTCTTGATAGCTTTTGTATCCTGTCAAATATTAATCACCAAGATACTCTACTATTTGGTTCCTCAGCAGGTACTTTAGGAGCATTGCTAAGTAGCACTTATCTTCAGCAAAAAGCTAATGTATTAGCAGTAAATAGTCAGATTTTTTTGCAATATAGAAAAGAATTGATGCAATCTTTATTTGAAATTGATAAACCGCAAAGCTTATTGGAAAAATTCGGCAATCAGATTTCTTGTCCCTACAGATTTAAGCAAAACTTAAATAGTGTTCCTAATCTTTATCTGCTAGCTAATATTAATGATAATTTACATCAAAGAAACTTTGATTTTTATAATCTATATTTATCAAAATTTGCTATTAAGGGTGCAAATCATCAATCTATTTTTGATAGTTACTATGGCATTGAAGGTCACGGTCGTCCCGAACCCAATTCCTTGAAACGCAAAATTCAAATAGCAAGAGAAGTTTTGACTATGAAAGCAACAATTGATTGAATATATAGCCTTTCTCAAACTGGTGAGGTACAGAATTAGCAATTTTGGGATTAGGGATTGCGGTGCGACCCCGCGTCGTTTTACGGCGCTAGGGAACGCGCACCGTTGGGGATTGGGGATTGGGGATTGGGGATTGGGAATTAGAGGTTAAAATTGCATCATAATGTACCTTATTCATCTAAAAACCGCTATTTATCAAAAATAATGCCGCCTAATTCTACCAACTACACTGAGAACCAGCATAACTAGTAGCAATAAAGCGACATTGAATTTAGCCTAATCAATAAATCTTGGTTAATACCGCCATTTATTATGGTGATTTGTCTTAATATGCAAGACCCATACTGCGAGTGGTTTCCGCCCCTAAATAGACACGGATACTCAAGAAGTCGGTAGGACAAGCCGTTTCACAACGTTTGCATCCTACACAATCTTCAGTACGAGGAGATGCGGCAATTTGACCAGCTTTACAGCCATCCCAAGGTACCATCTCCAAAACGTCGGTGGGACAAGCCCTGACACACTGGGTACACCCAATGCAGGTATCATAAATTTTGACGCTATGGGACATTTTATATATAGCTCCAACTGCGAAAGTTATTTGATGTATTCTAGATAGAATCAAGGGTTAGTTTACCCCATGGTCTTATTCTGACTTGACCTTGAACGAGATAACTTTAAATTCTGTTACAAGACCCACGAGTTATCTAAGGATTCGACAAATAAATGTAATATTTCTTAAGCTATTGTCAATCTATTTGCTTGATTTGATGGTGAAAGTTCGCTAAATAATTAAGTAAAGGGACAGTTGTATATAGAGCATGGTCAATCCTAATTTTAATCGACAAAAATCAACCACTTTACCGCCTCAAGTTAGGCTGATCAACTCTCACTATGGCGTGATGAAACTACATCCATCTGCCTCTAATATCGCGATTCGCCGTGCTTATCGTCAACTTAGTAAACAATATCATCCTGATACTACAGTTCTGCCAGCAACTGTGGCTACAGCAAAATTTCAAAGGCTCAACGAGGCTTATGCTGTGTTGAGTAGTCCTGAGGCGCGCTCGCTTTACGATCTTAAGATTGGCTATTCTCGGCTCAACGTAATTCAGGCACCAAACTGGTCTGAACCTGATCTCAATCAACATTCACGAACGGCTTATTTAGACCCAACAGATCGTCCTCTTTCTTCAGGAGAGATCTTTGTTTTGGTACTTTTGGGACTTACCTTTGTTGGCTGCCTACTTTTAGTAATGGTAGTGGCTTATTTTCGGGGTTGATATACCAGTATGTCTAATGAATTCTTAGGATTATCGTAACTACTCAGGTAATTTAAGAAAAAAGGGGAAGTTGACCAGAAAAAATCTCAGCTAACATCTGAAGTAAATCAAGATTTTGCTTTCTAGCAGTAGAAAAGACAGAACGGATATGAGCAAAATCAACAGCACCTTGAACA
>JBCDDK010000046.1:0-44497 GCA_039180345.1 Cyanobacteria bacterium P01_G01_bin.39
AGGGTGGGGATCATCAACACGCCGAACCAACCGACATAGATGCGGTTGTTGGTGCTGGTTACCCACTGACAGAAGTTCTCCCAAGCACTGCGACTTTCGCGTGTTTGTAAAGTAGTTGTCATGTGTTAGATAATTGCTTTGTTTATATATTTAAAGTTCTATTTCTAGAACTAGACGAGAAACGGAATAAAAATGATGTGTTTCTGATGTCTATATTTCTATACTAACTAAGTATTTCTACTTTGTCAAGTTTTGTAACAAATATCTTGACGATATCTATCCAAAATTATAAAAATATCCGATTTTAGATCTCAAACAAAGCTCAAAAAGATTTCTAAATTGTTGATTGTCAACGGCATGATGACTAGGGATTGGGGATTGGTCAAGAATTAATGAGGGATAATGACAAATGACAAACAACCCAAAGATTCGATTTTAAGCAATTTCTCCTTTGATGCCTACTGAAAGTTAATATTCATCAATAAATTGAGGATGAATCCACACAAACTGACGACGTTTATTTTGCACCCTTTCTAATCCACCAAAACCAGGGTCTTTTTCTTTTAACAGGACGTGCAACTCTCTTAATAAAGAACCTTGAGCGCGGATTATGTTTCTGGTATTTTCTGTAGTTTGGTCTACATCTATGCCATCCCCCGTAACCAACCAATCTCCTACCTGTTCACTGCCTTTGATCAAAGAGTCGGCAGATTTAACCCCGAATTCTAGTTGTTCGGCAATGTTGGTATATTCAGTCTCGTCAGTGGCTAATTTTGTCCCAGGAATTGCTATAGGTAAAGCTAGCTTGAGAGTAACCGACATAATGCGTAATAGAGGGGAAGCCCGTTTGACCCAATCTCTGGTTAGTTCAATTTCATATACGCCTCTGGTATCTGCGGCACCATTGAGTATTGGTAAGGGAACTCTTTTATGCTCACACCATAAAGTGATACGGAATTTCTCTTTCGTCCAATTTTTAAAATCAAACTTACTGCGTACTGGTTCGATACTAAATAAACGAGGTCCATCCTTAGCAGGATCAGTAAGGGTGGTTAACAAAGCCTGGTATTGTTCGTCAGCCTGACTCATCAAAGTTTTTAACTGGACGCTCAAAGAATCAAAATTAGTTTTAAAAGCGTTTAAGATATCATCTTGTCCTTGTTTAAGTTCCGTGACGGCAGTTTGCCATTCAGGTTTGTGAGTGACAGTTGCCATTAAAGAATCAATGTTGTGGAACTGGCGACAGACAGAACAACGTACCTTGGGCATTCCTTGCTCTTTGAACTCTATAATCTCATCCCGTTCCAGTAAGCCTTTGCAACTATCCGTAGGACAGGGTATGTAAAGTCTGGGGTCTAGTCCTTTCCAAAAATAATTGACTAACCAAGTAATTTCCGAACAGAGATAACCTAGAAACCAGCTAGGATAAGCTGCCCGCACCGCCACATAGATATCGCCGTCGATTTCTTCGATGAATGCCCGACCATTAAAACCATCATCTAGTAACATGCCGTTTTTCCAGTGACGACTTTTGTAGTAATTATCCCTCCCTAAAGAATAACGATGAAAGCGGACAATTAAACGATACATCAAGCCTTCCGCTTCGGCGGTGCGACCTGTGGCAGCATCTAGCAGACGACATATCTGAGTTTGTTCCGTATCTCCCGCTTTTAAAATCCAATCTTGCTGCCATTGATCTGGTCTTTTGCTGGGGACTAATTGCGCCATCAAGTTTGTAGGCGGCGCATCAGCTTCGGGTAATTCCACCTGATAAGAAAGATCGCAGCGTTCCATCAATTTAAGAAACACCTGATGTAAATGTTCAGGATAGCGATCGCCAGAACGGGCAGGATCGTTCCATAATAGACTAAGGTGACTATGGCGAACTAGACCATTTTGCTCCTTAACCTGTTTATCTTCCAAGACAAAACTGATCGCTTTACTCAGCCATTCTGGTTTAAGAATAACCGTATCTTTAAGAATCGGATCGGTACTGTAGTGGATCAAATGTCCTAATTCATTGAGAATAGCAGCATAGGTTTTAGCGAGGCTGACATCAACCTCTTGTGCCGCACACAGAGTTAGAAATTCCTCGTAAGAAACCCAGGCATCAGTATCACTCCGCAGACGAATTGCATCTAAGACCCGTTTCCAGCTTGCAGGAACAGTACGCCCCACTTGGGGAATCTTAACCGCTGTCTGGGAAATAAGCTGTTTTAGTTCAGCCAAACCAGATTCAGTTTTACTGTCAACATGCAGAAAACCGACAATCAAATCACCAAACTCATCCCGCAAAGTTTGCTCATCAATATGATCTAACCTCTCTTTTGCACCCCCGTGGGTCGCAATCACCAGAATGCGCGGTCGTTCATCAGGTCTACTTTCTTCATAAGCCCGATGCTTAACCATCTTGATCCACTCATCCACCCGACATTGTTCGGGTCCTCGACGAGGATTCCATACCGCCAGATAAATAGCAGGGGCAGTAAAAAAGAGTTGATGAGTATGACGATAAATATTTTGCCCGCCAAAATCCCAACCATTAAGAGTAATTTCAGTCTTGCTTTCAGGTTCAGTAACTACCAAAGATTTAATATCAACCTCAACCCCATGAGTCGTCTGACGGTTTTCGATCCACTCATCCCCCCGCAATGCACCAAGCAAGCTAGTTTTTCCTACTTCCCCTTCTCCTACCAGGATTAATTTAGCTTCATTGAGAATAATTTCAGATTCAGCCTTTGCCTTGAGATACTGCATGACTGCATCAAGTCCTTGTTCATATGCCGCAGCAAGATCAGGATTGAGAGGATTTCCATCAAGTTCTAGGACTACCAGTCTGTCTAACTTAGCAATACCAGATGGTAGAGTTTTTAGTTTATTTCCAAAATCTTTTGGATTACCTCCATAAGAATAATTTTTAGCTATTGATGTTCCTCCTAAATAAAGTCGTTTAAGCTTTCTCAAATTACCTATCTCTTCAGGTAATTGATTTATTTCATTTTCAATTGCATATAGTTCTTCTAATTCTTTTAGCTTGGTTAATATTTTTGGAAAAGAGGTGAATTCATTTTCAGAAATTGAAAGAGACTGTAATTTATGCAAACTTTCGATACAATTTGGAAGTTCAGTTAATTTATTCCAAGCAAGATTAAGCTCTAGTAACTGAGTCAGATTGGCTATAGCTTCTGGTATCTTTATTATTTTGTTACTTGAGATATTGAGTTGTTGTAACTGATCAAGATTAGCTATGGCATCTGATATCTCTGTTATTTGATTATTGTAGAGATTAAGTTGTTGTAATTGAGTCAGGTTAGTAATCGCTTTTGGTATTTCCTTTATTCGGTTACCCGAGAGATTAAGTTGTTGTAACTGTGTCAGGTTAGTAATCGCTTTTGGTATTTCTTGTATTTGGTTACCCGAGAGACTAAATAGCTGTAACTGAGACAGATTGTCGATCACTTCTGGAATCTCTTGTATTTGGTTGTGATCAAGATCAAGTCGTTGTAATTGAGTTAGATTAGCGATCTCTTCTGGGATCTCTGTTATGTGGTTGAGGGAAAGATTGAGGATTTGTAACTGAGACAAATTAGTAATCGCTTCTGGGATTTCTCTTATTTGGTTAAAGGAGAGATCAAGTCGTTGTAATTGAGTCAAATTGGCGATCGCTTCTGGAATCTCTGTCAACTCCATACCGCTTAGATCGAGTTCTGTTGCCCCCTCTTTTAGTGCTGCTGCAATCTTTGCTTCTGCTTGGCGATATGCTGCGTCTTTTGCCATTGCTTAATCTCACTGTACTACCCAAATAATCGTCTAAATTATACCGTTAACTATTGGGCGTAATTCATCAACTGTAGGCTTTTAGCAACAAGTATTACTAAAACGCGACTTAACAATCTTACAAAAACAACAGGCGTTGGTGAATTAAGATATGAAAATAGAATTCGTTTGCTTGATACATATTTTTTTAAGCTAAAGGCTAAAGGCTAAAGGCTAATAGCTGAGAGCAGATAGCTTTGTACGTCATACACCAAATCACCAACGCTAAACAACAGAGCAAGAAGAGAGTAAAGTGAAAGAAGTTTCCCTAGTTCTTCCCCATTTGATTTCACTGTGTTTACTTAAGAGGAAGCAATTGGTCATTGGTCATTGGTCATTGGTCATTAGTCCTTTATTGTTTTCATGAATAATCACAGACTGCCATATCAACGAAGCAATTAAATTTATCTGCGTTTATCTGCGTTCATCTGTGGACGAATTTTACTGTCCCAAGTTAAAACGAAATCCGCTGTATGTCCGAAATTAAAGATAATGAATTGTGTCGAGTTCTTTCTTCGTAATGATCCAAATTAATAAGAAGGCGTTGCAGGATAGAAGTATGATTCTATAATTTTCACGACCAAGTAAATCAATCAAAGAGCTAAAAGTTGACTAAAGAATCCTGTTATTTACTCAACTAGTTCTTCATTGGGGTTTAATGATTCATGACTAAACTACTACTACGCTGCTTCTTTATTGCGATCGCCATTATCTTATTAAATACCGCCTGTAATTCTGATACTCAGTTACAAAACGAGACATCGAGATCGGCATCAAAATCAGATGCCTTACAAATCTGGTGGGATAAAGGCTATAACTCCGAAGAAGATGAAGCGCTGCAAAACTTAGTCAGAAACTGGTCACAAGAGACAGGGAACAAGGCACAGATTAATTTTTATACTTTAGACAAGCGATCGGAAAAGCCCCAAAGGTATCTTGAAAATGGCATTGCCCCCGATATCTTTATGAGTTTTAAAGCCGAAAGCACTCTCAATCCAACTTTGGCATGGACGGGAAAACTTACCGATGTTAGCGATATCATCGAGCCAAATAAACAACTTTATGACCCTAGCGCCCTGGAAACTGCTTATTATTACAATGATGCCGAGCAAAAATGGAGTTACTATGCCGTTCCCATACATAGGGCTGCACTGCACATTTATTACTGGAAAGATTTACTAGCCAAAACAGGTCGGACATCAGCCGATATTCCTCAAGATTGGGATGGTTTTTGGCAATTCTGGCTCGATGTAGCTCAAGATTTGAACGTTAATGGGCAACAAAACATTTTTCCCATCGGTTTACCTATGTCTTCTGAGGCAGGGGATACTTATCAAGCTTTTGAGCATATTTTGGAAGCTTATGATGTTGACTTGCTTGATGACGAGGGCAATTTACGGGTAGACGATCCTCAAGTACGTCAGGGTATTATTCAGTGTCTTGATTGGTACACCCAGTTTTATTTACAGGGACATGTACCGAAAGATGCTGTTGACTGGAACAATGCTGCCAACAACAGTCAAATCTTAAATCAACAAATACTGACAACTACCAATGCTACTCTCTCCATTCCCGCCGCATTACGCCAAGATAGTAATGCCTATCGCGATCGCTTGGGGATTGTCGAATTGCCCAACAAACCGAATGGCAAACCAATGAGACATATATTTTTGGTTGAGCAAGCAGTAATTTTCAATGATGCGACACATCCAAAATTAGCTAAAGACTTTCTAAGCTATCTCACACAACCAGAAGTAATCAATACTTTTCTCAAAGCATCAGGGAGGCACTCTCCAGCACACACAGAAGTTTATCAAGACCCCTATTGGACAAATCCCGAAGATCCTCACACTTCCACAGTAACTAAAACTTTAACCAAGGGGAAAATCAGATCGATTTATCCTGCCAACAGTCCAGCCTATAGCGTTGTTCTTCAAGAAAACATTTGGGGTAAAAGCCTAGAGAATATTGTGCTAAACGGTGTTACTCCAGAACAAGCCGCTGATGGAGCGATCGCCAGAATTAAAGAGATTTATGCCGAATGGGATTAAAGCAAAAGGCAATTAGTGACAAGTTAAGGGTGTGTGTTGTTTGTCAATCGGTTTTTAGCCGTTAGCCATTAGCCATTAGCCATTAGCTTTTAAGACATTTCAATGTCGACTTCTTTTTGTCAGAGATCGCTTTAAAATAGCGTTAATTCGTATATAGTGTTACTAAATTAATACGACAGTATCACAGGGTGGAATACCAGCCACAGCCTCAAAAAGAGGCTTACCATGCTATGGGGGACGTGGACTGGACTCATCGTTTCCTTTCTTAACTTGTCACGGTTGGCTAAAGGCTAAAGGCTTAAATTGTACAGGCGATAATCCTGCTTACTTCGATATAATACCTTCAGCATTCAATAAGAACCTGATGGGGGATAAAGGTAATAGCAACGGTGGACTAAGGGCTTTTTTCCAGCGAATTTGGGCTGGGGTAGTTGGCATTTTTGGTGTAGTGTCGGCAATCTTAGGCTACGTTAAATTAGCTGAGGGTAATTTAGGATTATTTACCCTGGTTTTACTGGGAGTGGGGGTTGCTAGTTCATTTCTTTCTTGTTTCTATTATGCTTTTGTCTGGAAACCAGAAACAACTGATGGTCAGTTAGCAGCATCATTAATTATTACTCCAGGTTCTAATAGACCTGTGGTTTCTCAGGGGAAGAAAGAAAAGCAGAGGAAAAGAGTACGCTGGATCGCTCGTTTTGGTTTATTGCTAGTTCCCCTTTTAGTCTGGGGTGGATACAGATTTTATCAATATCAAGTCGATCTACCACCAACAGATTTTAAGATTTTAGTAGCTAATTTTGAAGGTTCTGATGCAGAAAATCATCGAGTAACTCAAGAAATCTTCAGAAATTTAGAACGGGAGATGGAAGCATATGGCGATGAGGTTAAGGTTGAAAGATTAAATAAGTCTCTGAGGAGTATCAAGGAAGCGAAAAAAGCAGGGAAGTCTCACAAAGCCGCGATCGTTATTTGGGGAGATTATCAAATAATGGAGGACATTGTTCCCATCAGCGTCAATTTTGAAATCCTTAAAGAAACTACCGATTATTTTGAGTTGGGAGAAACAGTTCAAGGAAAAACACAACCAGCCCAACTTTCAGAGTTAACCAGCTTTCAACTACAAACCAGTCTTTCCCAAGAAATGACTTATTTAAGTCTGTTTACTCTGGGCATGTATCGTGATTTAGATGATGATTGGGAAGAGGCGACTCAATTCTATCAGCGAGCATTGGCAGTATCAACACAGACAAATATACCGATCTCTTCTTTGGGAAAAGAGGTAATTTATTTTTACCTGGGAACTTCCTCCTACTTGCTTGAACTTCATGATAAGGCGATAAAATTCTATGATCAAGCAATTGAAATTAATCCTGACCTATATAAAGTCTGGACTAACCGTGGTGCTTCTTTAGCTGATTTAGGCAAATACAAGGAAGCGATCGCCTCCTATGACAAAGCAGTTGAAATCAATCCTAATTATTATGCTGCTTGGAATAACCGTGGTAATGCTTTAGCTAGCTTAGGCAAATATAAAGAAGCGCTCTCTTCCTCAGACAAAGCAGTTGAAATCAAACCTGATGATGATACTGCTTGGAATAACCGTGGTGCTTCTTTAGCTGATTTAGGAAAATACAAAGAAGCGATCACCTCCTATGATAGAGCCATCGCCATCAATCCTGATAATGATAATGCTTGGAATAACCGTGGTAATGCTTTAGCTAACTTAGGCAAATATGAAGAAGCGATCGCCTCTTACGCTCAAGCGATCGCCATCAATCCTGATTATTATTCTGCTTGGTATCGTCGTGGCGCTTCTTTAGCTAACTTAGGCAGATACGAAGAAGCGATTGTCTCCTATGACAAAGCAATTGCCATCAAACCTGATAATGATAATGCTTGGAATAACCATGGTGTTGCTTTAGATGAATTAGGCAAATATGAGGAAGCAATCTACTCTTATGACAAAGCCATTATCATTAATCCTGATAATGATAATGCTTGGTACAACCGTGGTACTGCTTTAGGTAAATTAGACAAATATGAGGAAGCGATCGCCTCTTATGACAAAGCCATTGCTATCAATCCTGATGATGATGCTTGGTTTAATCGTGGTAATGCTTTAGGTAATTTAGGCAAACATGAAACAGCAATTGCCTCTTATGACAAAGCGATTGTTATCAATCCTAAATATGATGCGGCTTGGAATAATCGTGGTGTTGATTTATCTAATTTAGGCAAATATGAGGAAGCGATCTCCTCTTTTGACAAAGCGATCATTATCAATCCTGATCTATATCAAGCTTGGTACAATAAGGCTGCTAGTTATGCTTCACAAAATGATATTGATTCTGCACTTAAGAATCTGAAACAGGCTTTTAGTCTGAATCCTCAACTCCGAGAGTATATCAAGACTGATCCTGCTTTTGATGCGATCCGAAATGAGCAACGGTTTGAAGATTTGATAGAGAATAATTGACTACTCACCGCTCTAAGAGATCGGTAATACATGCGGCAAACTTCCGCCTTTGTAGCCATTAGCCGTTAGCCGTTAGCCATTAGCCAGCAGCTTAATCTTGAAAGAGTTTAGCATTCTCGATACTTCGTCAACTTTCGTTTCTAGAAACTCTGACTGTGTTGCTGATATAAAATTCAAGTCTCTGGCTATTAATATCTGGCTTTTAACTTCAAAGCAGCTACCCATTGCAATAGATATAAATCTGCTAAAATCTTTGTCGCTGCCTCTACCTCTACCCTCAGCTATGTTAGACTCAATGCTGACTGCTGCTCTTCTCAATTGATTAGTTAAACCAAATTTTTCTTCACTAGGAAAATTCGCTGTGGCTTTGTAGATTAGCAAAGTAAACTCATGTGCCTTTTGCCAGACTTTAAGATCGGTAAAACTTTGCATGTTAATTGCAGCAATTGTTTGTAATTATATTGTACTGTAAGCAGCTAATGGCTAATGGCTAATGGCTAATGGCTAATGGCTAATGGCTAATGGCTAATCACCAACGAAGCCAATTAATTTGTACAGGAGTATTACACAGTGGTAGTTCAAGCCAATAAATTGGAATTAGATCGTCGTTATGAAACAAAAACCCAGGCGATCGCCCAGGAATTAATTAAAAGCACTAGAGAGAAGCAAAATATCTTTAATCGGGTGCGGGAGCAAATGCGCTGGGATGATAAGGTTTTGGACTGGACGATGGCGAATCCAGGACTACGGGTACAAATGTTCCGCTTTATTGATGCCATACCTGCCCTACAGAGTAAAGCCGAAATTGCTAACCACTTTCAACAGTACATGAGTGCGGAGGCGGTGGAGTTACCTAGTGCGCTCAAAGGTATCCTTAACTTTAGCGATCCTGATTCCTTTCCTGCCCAAACTGCTGCGGCTACTATTACTAAGGCAGTAGAAACCCTGGCATATAAATATATTGCGGGGGAGAATATTGCTGAGGTTATCAAGACTATTGAACGTCTGCGCAAGTCTGGCATGACCTATACAATTGATTTGCTGGGAGAGGCGGTTATTACCGAAACCGAAGCTGCGGCATATCTACAAGGTTATCTGGATTTGATTGAGCAGCTTACGGAAAAGGCAAAAAGTTGGAAACGTCAAGAGGGGCTTGATTTAGCAGCAGGTGAGGAGTTATCCCAGGTACAGGTATCAGTTAAGCTCACAGCTTTTTATTCTCAATTCGATCCTTTAGATCCTGTTGGTAGTAAAGAGAAAGTTAGCGATCGCATTAGAATTTTACTACGCCAAGCGGCAGAAGTTGGGGCGGCGATCCATTTTGACATGGAACAGTATCGTTACAAGGATCTTACCCTCCAGATTCTCAAGGAGTTATTGCTGGAAGAGGAATTTCGTCAGCGAACTGATTTGGGCATTACCCTCCAGGCTTATCTTAGAGATTCTTATCAGGATCTAGAGGATCTAATTGAGTGGGCAAAAACTAGAGGTAATCCTGTAACTGTCAGATTGGTCAAAGGAGCATACTGGGATCAGGAGACTATTACCGCAGAACAAAAGCACTGGTCACAACCTGTATATAATCAAAAATCCGCCACAGACGTTAATTATGAGCGGATGACCCAGCTTTTGCTCGAAAATCATCAGTATCTTTATGGGGCTATTGGTAGTCATAACGTGCGTTCCCAGGCATTAGCTTGTGCGATCGCCGAAACTTTGGAAATTCCTGCCCGTCGCTTTGAGATGCAGGTACTCTATGGCATGGGGGATAAATTGGCTCAGGCGTTAGTTAAACGAGGTCATCGGGTACGAGTTTATGCTCCCTATGGCAAATTGTTACCAGGAATGGCTTATTTGATTCGTCGCTTGCTGGAAAATACGGCAAATAGCTCTTTTATTCGGCAAAATCAGGAAAATAAACCGATTGAGGAGTTAATTGCGCCTCCTGTAGTTGAGAATATAGAACCGCGCCATGTTGCCAATAATAATGAATTTACTCCTGCGGCAGACACCGATTACGCTGATGTCGACAAGCGTACCAAAGCTGAACAAGCACTGGCACAGGTCAAGCAAGAGTTGGGTAAGACTTATTTACCTTTAATTAATGGCGCATACACCGAAACCAATAATTATCTTGATTCGGTCAATCCTTCCCGACCCACAGAGTTAGTGGGTAAAGTTGGACAAATCTCGGTAGAACAGGCAGAACAGGCGATGACAGCGGCGAAAAATGCTTTTAACTCTTGGAAGAATACTGCTCCTAGCCAAAGAGCCAATATCCTGCGTAAAGCCGCTGATTTAATGGAGCAAAGACGGCATGAATTGAACGCCTGGATCTGTCTAGAAGTAGGAAAAATTATCCCCCAGGCAGACGGGGAAGTATCGGAGGCAATCGATTTTTGTCGCTACTATGCAGCAGAAATGGAACGATTAGCCGCTGGTAAAAACTACGATATTGCAGGGGAAAACAACCGTTACTTCTATCAGCCCAAAGGAATTGCGGTGGTCATTTCTCCTTGGAATTTTCCCTTTGCGATCGCTACAGGAATGACTGTCGCGGCATTGGTTACAGGCAATTGTACTCTCTTAAAACCTGCAGCTACTTCCTCAGTAATTGCGGCAAAGCTAACGGAAATTTTAATCGAAGCAGGTATTCCCGCAGGAGTATTGAGCTATGTTCCTGGCAAGGGTTCGGAGGTAGGTAACTATCTTGTAGAACACAAAGATACTCACGTGATTGCCTTTACTGGTTCGCGGGAGGTAGGTTGTCAAATCTACGGGGCAGCGGCAAAACTCCAGCCAAAACAAAAACACCTCAAACGAGTAATTGCCGAGATGGGCGGTAAAAATGCCATCATCGTTGATGAAAGCGCCGATCTAGACCAGGCAGTTGCAGGGGTTGTCCAGTCAGCATTTGGCTATAGTGGTCAAAAGTGTTCTGCCTGTTCGCGAGTGATTGTAGCAGACACGGTACATGATGCTTTTCTGACTCGATTAGTTGAGGCGACTAAATCTCTTAACGTTGGTGCAGCCGATAATCCCAGTATTCAGGTCGGTCCTGTAATTGATCCCAATGCCCGCGATCGCATTTTGGAGTATATCGCTCAAGGTAAACAGCAAAGCGAACTAACTCTGGAAGTTACTACCCCTGATAATGGCTATTATGTTCCTCCCACTATTTTTAGCAACGTGAAGGAAGAACATACTATTGCCCAGGAGGAAATCTTTGGTCCCGTGTTGGCAGTGATTAAAGCAGATACCTTTGACCAGGCATTGGCGATCGCTAATGGGACGGATTATGCTCTTACAGGTGGGTTATATTCCCGTACTCCACAACATATTGACCAGGCATCGAGTGAGTTTGAAGTGGGCAACCTCTATATCAATCGTAATATTACAGGTGCGATCGTTGCCCGTCAGCCTTTTGGCGGCTTTAAGCTTTCGGGAGTGGGTTCCAAGGCAGGAGGACCAGACTATCTACTACAGTTTTTAGACCCTCGTGTCGTAACCGAGAATATCCAACGTCAAGGTTTTGCACCCATTGAAGGCAATGAATAGGCTAATCTAGATGAGACTTGATTAGCAAAAGTATATAACGTGAGTTCGGGATAAGCTTAAACCCTTGCTATACAAGCAATTTAAAAATAGCTTTTTTTGGGTTAAATTGGGAATTTAGAGGAGCGATCAATCTTTCAAAGGCTTATAGCTTATAGCTTATAGCTACCCCAGCAGAATAATTTTGTTAACCCGAACTCACGTTATATAGCGGTAGATGCGGCGTGAGGGGGCGCCTTACATGCGGCAAACTTTCGCCTTTGTCAAATTTGTAAGGTACACAATTAGTCTGTTTCAGGGATTAGGGATTAGGGATTAGGGATTAGAGATTGGGCTACGCAGGTAGCAAACTTGTTCCAGTATCTAGAATCAGATGTACCTCACTAAAATAAGAATTGCTATAGTTACTGTTTTTTAGGTCAATCACCTCAATGAGATGTAAAATCTATCTCCCAACGGCTGTGAAATTACGCTCGATTATATTTAGGCTATGTTATTTCACAGTCTTAGGGCTGGTGTTATTTTTAACCAGTTGTTCACCAACCATCACGCAAAATATACACCTCAAATACGGCAATCCCAGCGGTGCCGATAATCGAGTCAATAACTATCTCCTAGAGAAACCAGAATACGCTTTATCATACAACTGTCAGGCAGGTATTCCCAATTGGGTTAGTTGGCAGCTTGACTCTAGTTGGCTTGGTCAGACAGAACGGACTGATGATTTTCGTCCTGAGCCAAATTTACCTGCCGATTGCTATGCCGTTAGACCCAAGGACTACCAGCGCAGTGGTTATGATCGCGGACACCTCATTCCCAGTGGCGATCGCACTCGCAGTAGATTAGATAACAGCAGTACTTTTGTGATGAGTAACATGATGCCCCAATCTCCCAGCAATAATCGGGAAGTTTGGCGAGAATTAGAAGTATACAGTCGAGATTTGGCTGCTCAGGGTAAAGAGCTTTATTTGGTAGCAGGAGGCAACGGCATCGCCCAGAAAATTGCTCAAAGTAAGGTGGTGGTGCCTGAATATACCTGGAAAGTGATCTTAATTTTAGATCAACCAGACGAGGATATTACATTCGAGAACGCAAAGACCATTGCCGTGTGGATGCCAAATACGGAGGAAGTACTTAATACCGACTGGCAGGACTATATTATATCGGTGGATGAGGTGGAACAGAGGACAGGCTTCAATTTCTTTAACTTAGTCCCGAAAAAAGCTCAGAGGCAGTTGGAGAAAGTTTATTATCGCTGATTCACTATTTATTTACACTGATTTTTAACTATGGCGATCGCAGTGACATAAGATAGATATTAATAAAGTACGTCTGATGTTAATTAAAGTGACTGTTAATATCCCACGAAATTAAGGAACTACGGTATCAAAGGTTTAAATACCGATAGCTAAAATTAAGTTGTAGGGATCTTAAGAGCTAAAGGTGCGGAATGCACCGACAGGCAAGCACCTGAACTCGTTCAGGTGAACCTGTCGGCTAAAAGCAGTGCAGCGCGGTCTTGGGCGAGGCGTACGAGTTCTGCCGTAAGACGACAGAATCAGCCCCTTGGCTTTCCCCCATGAGCGACTGCGCCAAGAAGCTAAAGGCCGAAGGCTACGAACAGATACACTTTCAACGAAGCCAATCCAATAAGAGCGTAAAGTGGCATGTGCCTACTTGCTAAAAAACTGCTGTAAAATATACACAACGGGATTCTTAGCCGATAATTCTAGGGTATTAACCTTGCTGACCACCACCAATCAGAGTCAAAATCATCAGTCTCTTGCTATTAGCTTAAAAAATAGAAGAGAGAAATTAGCGAAATTAATCAAACAGGCAGTAATATTATGGTCTGGTGATTATAGTCCCCGTAATTTCCTAGCAAATAAGCTGCCGTTTCGGGCTAGCAGTCATTTTCTCTATTTTGCAGGTATTCCATTGGCTAATGCTGTTATACGCTTAGATGGTGGAGAATTAGAACTATTTATGGATGATTCGCCTCCAGAAGCAACTTTATGGCATGGGTCAATGCCAGGCAGATCAGAAATTGGTGCAATCATTGGTGCAGATCGAGTTTATCCATTAGAAGAGTTATCTAATCATACTCAAAACGCAGTTACCATCGCCGTTCAGGACTTAGCTACCTATCAACAGCAGTGCCAATTACTTCAGCGGCAGGTTGCTTTACCTAGTCAAGCGCAAGGTCAAGATTTAGAATTAGTTCAGGCTTTAGTTAAATTGCGATCGCAACATGATGAGTTAGCATTACAGGAATTGCGCCAGGCAGCAGCGGTATCGGTTAAGGCTCATCAGGCAGGAATGCAGAAGACAAAATCTGCCACCACTGAAGCGGAAATTCGCGGGGTAATGGAAGGGGTAATTATTGCTCATAACATGTCCTGTGCCTATAACAGCATTATTACTACCCATGGGGAAGTACTGCACAATGAGTCTTATCCCAATCAACTACAGCCTGGGGATCTCTTATTAGCAGATGTCGGTGCCGAAACTCCTAACGGCTGGGCAGCAGACATTACTCGCACTTGGACAGTTTCTGGTAAGTTCTCTAGTACCCAAAAGGATATCTATCAACTGGTTTTACAGGCTCACGATCAATGTATTACAATGGTTGGCCATGGGGTGGAATACCAGGAAATTCATTTGCGGGCAGCGTTAGTAATTGCTGAAGGATTAGTAAATTTAGGTATTTTAAGGGGTAGTCCTCAAGATTTGGTAGACATGGATGCCCATGCTTTATTTTTTCCCCACGGAGTTGGACACTTGTTAGGTTTGGATGTTCATGATATGGAAGATTTAGGAGACATTGCAGGGTATTATGATAGAAGGGTTAGAAGCGATCGCTTTGGTTTGGGTTATCTGAGGTTAAACCGTCCTCTTCAAGCAGGAATGGTGGTAACTATTGAACCAGGCTTCTATCAAGTCCCAGCAATTCTCAACAATCCTGATTTTCGCCGTAAATATCAGGATGTAGTTAATTGGGAACATTTAGCAAAGTTCCAAGACGTTAGAGGAATCAGAATTGAGGATGATGTCCTAGTTACTAATTCCACGCCAGAAGTTTTAACCGCCAAGCTGCCGACAAAAATCGAGGATATTGAAGATCTTGTAAGCTAAACAGACATATATACTTATTTATTTATCAAACCAGAGTTAAATAGTGGTATTTAAATTCAATTAAAAGCTAATACAATAGCCTAAACAATCTAATATCTGACAATAATAAGTATACAGATTTTAATATGAGCAGGTATTGGTATTATTAATTACTAAATTTCTTGAATAGCGACAAAAAATGTCATAAAAAGTTATTTAAGCTACTTATTTTCATCAATCTAAAGTAAGACGACTTTATTGCTTCGAATATCGAGCAAAACACAACAGTAACTTGGATTATTCGAGCGGTTGATTGAACTTATCAATGCATTCCAGGTAACAAGCTTAACCAGCTAGTTGCCGAAAAATATAATTTAATTTTTGTTAATATGATGGCTTTTTTGGGAAAAATAATATTAACAATTCAGCTAAATTGTCATGTAACTTATTTGTATTTTGCGATTGGCTGATAGAACCCACTAGGAGTAAATGTTATCAAGAAAATATACTTCAAATCAGCTTATTACTATTCTTGAAAACTTATTCCAAGAAAATAGTAATGGCATTCTATATTTAAAAACTGATGTCCAGTCTTGGCGTAAACAGCGTGCTGGCATTTTAATTTTGCGACGGGGAGCGTTGGTCTATGGTGGAACTCAAGTTCCCCAGGTTGAAGAACTGTGTAAAGGCATAGGAAAAGATCTAAAGTCCAATTTAATCAATACGGCCCTTCCCGTTGCTATTAAAAGAGTTAAAGATCCTAATTCAATTAGAGAAATACTAGAACTTTTAGTTAAGTTGAATGTTTTCACTTGGCAGGGCATAGAAGACTTAATGAGGCTCAAAGTAGAAAGGGTTTTAGAAAAATTCATTGATCATTCTGGAGAATTGACCTTAGAGCCTCATGATAATTTTGATCTCAGCTATGGAAAAAATCAGCATAGTTTAAATTGGACTGATATTCAGCAGAAGTTACGCCAGCGTCAACAGCAATGGCAAAACTATGCGCCGCAAATACCCAGTATGGATGCGGTTCCTGTGGTCACGACTCAACAACTGAGATTGATTAATAATCCCCAGGTCAAAGAGCATTTTAAAAATTCTGTGGATGGTTCTAGAAGTTTGGTCGATATTGCCGAAAAAATGGGCAAAGACCCGCTAAAAGTGGCTAAAAGCTATGTAGATTGGGTTAGTAAAGGCTGGGTTAGTTTTGTTAGCATTCCCGCCACTAATGTAGCAATTAGTGAAGCTCAACAGCAAATATCTGCCAGTGTTGCTCAAACTCAGGCAAAACCAAAGCATAATACAGCTACTCCTAATCAAACTCAAGCTAATCAGCATCTACCTATAGTTTTGTCTGTAGATGACAGCGCCATAATTCAACTTTCCATCAAACGAGCCTTGCAAGATCACTATCAGGTTTTGCTGGCAAATAGCGCTGCTCAAGCTCTAGAAATTATGAATCAGAGCAAAATTGAGCTGATGTTGCTCGATCTAACTATGCCTGACGTTGATGGTTTGGAATTTTGTAAAACTATTCGGGCTATGACTAAATTTCATGACTTACCTATTGTGATGGTTACTGCCAGAGATGGCTTAGTCAATAAAATGAAGGGTCGAATTGCTGGCACCAGTAAGTATTTAACCAAACCCTTTGAAGCCGAAGAACTAAGGCAAGTTGTAGCTCAATGTCTTAGAAATCAGCAAACAATTACGACTGGGGAGTAACTATATGGGCATTAAACCCTATCTAATTTTAAATTTAGCTAAAACTCGATATGCGATCGCAGCAGAGACAGTTACAGAGATATTTTTGTTACCAGAATTAACTCCAGTAGCAGAGGCTCCGAGTGATGTGGTGGGTTTACTTAATCTGCATGGTCAGTTTGTGCCAGTGATGCACTTGAACCTACGCTTCGGTCGTCGGGTTGAGCAGTGTCATTTGACAGATAATGTAATCGTGGTAGAGTCTCAAGATTTAAAGGTGGGAATCATAGTCCATCAGGTTGAAACAGTTAACGATATTGATGATCGCTATATTCAGACAGAACTAACCTATGGACGACAAGATATTAATCAGGCTTTCATCAAGGGTGTAATTAATCTGGATGATGAAATGATTTTGCTGCTCGATGTAGATAATTTAGTGCGTCATCCTGATGCCTACAACGAGTTGGCTAATTCTGATCACAACCCTGAAGCAACCGAAGATAAACTAGCTCACGATAACTTTTACCAGCAATATTTTGTTGATGCTCTACCAAGTACCAAAGAGATTTTGCATCAGCGTGCTATTAATCTTCAGCAAGCCACGGATGACCTAACAACTACCGAATTGATTCCTATTGCCGTAGTTAGTCTGGCAGGAAGATATTTCGGCATAGATTTAGCTACAGTCAAAGAATTTACCAAAATTGGCAAAATCGCTCATATTCCCTGTTGTCCTCAACATATTTTGGGCAACATGAACTTAAGGGGCGAAATTTTAACTTTGGTAGATATTTCTGGACCCTTAAATCTAGAGCGTAATAATCGTCATTTAGCAACCAAAGCCGTGGTAATTGAAGTCGATGAAATTATTGCGGGAATTATGGTGGAGGAAGTTTATGACGTAATTGATTTACTGCCTGAGCAACTGAAGCCAATCCCCGCAGCAATGAATCAAGATGCTGCAACCTACCTTAAGGGGGTGGCAAATTATCAAGGACAAACTCTAAACGTGATTGATTTAGCACGATTATTAGCTCAAGGAACAATGACGGTAGAACTAACAGCGTAAACAGATATTTTTTATTTTTATTAACTACTAGAAATTACAGGTAAATTATTATGAAAATTGGAACTCAGTTAATCGCAGGTGCATCAGCAATTGGAACTATCGTATTGGTCAACACGGCGGTAATTTTTATCAGAGCTGAAAGTAAGGATGCCCAGGTGATCAACCAGTCTGGTTTGGTTCGGGGTGGTACCCAAAGAGCAGTTAAGCTAGAGTTAGTTAACCAACCTGACCAACAGCTCATTAATAATATCGATCAGCTAATTGAAGGTCTGCTCAACGGTAGTGAAGAATTAGATCTGCCAAAAGCAACCGATGCTGAATATATTGCCCAGATGGAGCAAGCGCAAGCCCAATGGAACAAGTTGAAAGGATTAATGCTTCAGGTAAGAAGCAATCCCACTGCTGCTAATCAGGCGGCTTTGTTAAGGGAGAGTGAGCAACTATTTGAACTGACCAATGCAGTAGTAACTACCGCTGAAGCAAGTTTTGATAGGGGTAAAGTGCAGTTCGAGATCCTAGAGATCGTAGTTGCCCTAGTCAGTATTGCCATTGTTGCGGGAATTATTGTCGGTTCACGGCGAATTGCCACAAATCTTGATCAATTTACTGACAATATCGCTAAGTCTTCTGATGAAATTGCGTCTAAGGTAGAAAATCAGGAGCGGGTAGCCAGCGAACAAGCAAGCTCAGTTGGTCAAACTACATCCACAGTGGATTTGTTAGGAGAAACTTCACGACGTTCGGCAGTTCAGGCAGAAGAATCTGCTAAAAGCGCTAGTACAGCTCTTTCTTTGGCAGAAACAGGGGCGCAAACTGTGGAAGAAACCAGGGCGGGCATGGAAAGTCTTAAGGAAAGGGTGAGAGAAATTGCCGAACAGATCATCAATCTGAGTGAACAGACAGAACAAATTGCTGGGGTATCGGAACTGGTGGGGGATTTGGCAAACCAAACCAACATGCTGGCACTTAACGCAGCGGTTGAGGCGGCTCGTGCTGGGGAATATGGTAAAGGTTTTGGGGTAGTTGCAGGTGAAATTCGGAAGTTGGCGGATCAAAGTCGTAAGTCAGCCGATAAGATTAACAACCTAGTAACTGATGTTCAAGCGGCGATGAACAGTGCGGTGATGGTAACAGACGAAGGTAAGAAAACTGCTGAATCTAGTATTGAGTTGGCGTTGGATACTGCCGAATCATTTATCGGGGTGAAGGATGCGGTCAACAACGTATTTGCCAACACTTCCGAAATTTCCGAAGCAGCCAAACAACAGGCTGTCAGTATTCAAGAGATTTTGGCAGCGGTCAATGCCCTTAACTTAGGAGCAATGGATACCGCCGCAGATATGGAGGACGTCAGAACTTCAACCATCGATTTGAAAAAGTCAGCCGAAGAATTGAGAGCAATTGTTTAACCGCTTCGCGTTAGCCATTAGCTATTAGCCTTTAGCTAATAGCTTATTTAATAGAAAAACTATGTAGACCGAATATGTATATCGAAGACGATGAGCTGAGACAGCTTTATAAAACTTCCAGTAGCGATCATGTTCAAAAGCTGGAAGCTGACTTGATGATTTTAGAAAAAAATCCTCAAAACGCAGATGCCCTTGAGGAATTCTTAAGAGAGGCGCATACTCTCAAGGGTGATTCGCGGATGCTGGGACTAGATGAAATTGAAATGTTAGTTCATCATCTAGAGGACTGTGTGGAAGGGATTAAAGCGGGACAAGCAGAAATTACTCCTGAATTATGCGATCGCCTGTATCAGGGGATTGATGCGATAAATCAGCTTTCACACCAGGCGGTGACTGGGGAAGCAGTTGAAGTTAATGCCCTGGAAGTTTTGGCATCTCTCATGGGTTCTCCTGGTTCAAATCAGGAGATAGCTCATGCTAGTAATTTAGAAGCGGATCTTTTTGGGGATGAGGGATCTCTAAGCAACCAATCTGATGCTGAGTCATTCTTGTTTGACGATGACTTTGCCACCGATGGATCAGATTTGAAAGCGGATTTGGCAGAAGCAAGTTTATTTGACGATGATGAAGAATTTTCTAGCAGTCAGTCTGATTCTGAGTCATCCTTATTTGACGATGATGAGGATTTCTCTAGCAGCCAGTTTAATTCAGAAGCAAGTTTGTTTAACGATGAGCCAATAGTATCACCAGTGGCAACAGCGCCAATAGAGCCAGTTAGCAACACAAATAGCCAAACCTTAGTTACATCCTCTGCTCAAACCTCCTTAAAAAGTTCCAAGACTGGTCAAGATTATCAAATTGATACCATCCGTGTTGAACCCGAAAAGCTAGATACCTT
Organism: Cyanobacteria bacterium P01_G01_bin.39; assembly: GCA_039180345.1. Classification (GTDB taxonomy): domain Bacteria; phylum Cyanobacteriota; class Cyanobacteriia; order Cyanobacteriales; family Xenococcaceae; genus Waterburya. The sequence continues at coordinate 20,099 of JBCDDK010000046.1, forward strand.
GATGACTCAAGCCAGTGAGTTAGCAGTGACCAAACTGCGAATTTCACAACAAATGAGCCAAATTGAGCAAATTTCAGCTTTATGGGAGAGTTGGAACAAGCAGGATGACACGAACGTAGCTGAAATTGAAGAGAGCATAACCCCCGAACTGTTTCAGCCCCTAAAACAATTTCTCAGTATTACCGAACAGAGAGTTGATTCCCTTGGTAGTTTGGTTAATAATCTCAAAACTAGAGCCAATGAAGATATAGCCAGCCTAGGAATTATTAGCGATCGCCTGGAGTCGGGAATTCAGGGTTTAAGACAGCTACCTCTATCAACGGTGTTTAATATATATCCTCGTATGGTCAGGGATCTTGCTCGACAACAGGGTAAAGATATTGAATTGATTATCGAAGGAGGAGATACCAAAGCCGACAAAAGAATTTTAGAAGAAATCAAAGATCCCTTGCTGCATCTAATTCGTAATGCGATCGACCATGGCATCGAACCTCCCGAAGAAAGAATTAGTCACGGCAAGCCCCAAACTGCCACCATTGTTTTACGGGGTTATCAGTCAGGCAGCAGTATTGCGATCGAAATTAGTGATGATGGGCGGGGACTAAATCTTAAAAGTATTCGTGATACTGCCATCAGGAGAAAGGTTCGCACCGAGGCAGAATTAGCCTCCATGAGCGAACTGCAAATTCAATCTTTGATCTTTGCCTCTGGCTTCTCGACTCGAACTGAAATTACCGAACTTTCAGGTAGGGGAGTGGGTTTAGATGTGGTGAGAGCAAATGTGGAACGCTTAAAAGGCTCGATCCAGGTAAATTCTACCCCTGGCAATGGTTGTAAATTCCAGGTGCGCCTTAACACCAGTTTAGCCACCACAAAGGTCTTGATGGTCGAACTAAATCATACTTTGTACGCTCTTCCCCTAGAGTATATTCAAACCATGATTACCATCTCACCTCAAAACATCTATGAGATTGAAGGTAAAACAACTATTACCTTTGAAGAGCAACCCCTCTCCATCACTCCCCTAGGTAGTCTACTTCAGCTACCGACACCACAGAACAATGGTACTAACAATAATCTGGCCTGTATCGTGATTCAAATCAATCAAGAGCATAACGATAGTACTCGAGAATCTTTGGGGCTGGCAACAAAAACTCAACGCTTTGGCATTATTGTTGATGATCTCGTAGATCAACAGGATGTAGTACTCAAACCCCAAAGTAAACTTCTCAAACGTATTCCCAATATTTTGGGGGCAACAATCCTTGGTAGTGGAGAAGTTTGTATGGTTCTCAATCCTCCTGATTTGCTACATTCCCTGCAAAGCGGTGTTTGGCAACAGGTTGACTCTGCTGTCGAGTCTACAGTCACCAAAAATAGATTACTTTTGGTTGAAGATTCCCTCATCATCCGTACCCAGATGCAGCGTTTATTAAAGGGTGCTGGTTACCAGGTTACCATGGCAGAAAATGGTTTACAGGGTTTACAGCAGGTACAAACTGAGGATTTTGATATTGTTCTATCCGATGTTGAAATGCCTCAGATGAGTGGTTTAGAAATGACAGAAAAGATTCGCCAACAGAGTGAATACAATTCCTTGCCGATTGTTCTGATCACCACTTTGGCATCAGCAGAAGATAAGCAGCGTGGCAAAGCAGCAGGAGCAAATGCCTATCTGACCAAAGGTAATTTTGATCAACAACTTTTATTCCAAACTCTCGAACAGTTAATTAACCCTTAATCAATATGAAACCACATCAACATTTTTTGCTGGTCGATGCCGTCTGTTATTATCCCCAGCGGGTAGGAGGCAAACCGTTAGTTGGAAATATAGCAGTCACCATTAATTAGCCCCATTTCAAACAAAACTAAAACGCAAATTAACCAGAGGAAATAACCATGGCGAAAATTAAAGTTCTACTAGTTGAAGATTCCGATGTGGCAATCAACATCTACGAAAAAATGATCAATTCTTCCGACCGTCTGGAGGTAATTGGCAAGGCTAAAGATGGCAAACAAGGGTTGGATTTAGTCTCGAAACTTAATCCTGACGTAATTTGTACCGATTTACAAATGCCACAAATGGACGGCTTAGAGTTTACTAAGCAGGTAATGGCACATCACCCCACACCTATTCTCGTTTTAAGTAATAGCGTGCAAAAAACTGATGTCGATAAGATCTATGAGGTGATGAAAGCTGGGGCGGTAGATGTGATGGCAAAACCGCAAACTGCCCTTGGAGGCAACTCCGAATCAATGCAGAATGAATTAATCGTCAAAATCAGAGTTTTGGCAAACAAGAAGGTTTCTGCCATTCCTTTGACATAGATGCAGGCTGTAGAAGTTAACTTTATCTAAACTGAAAAATTATTTTAACTAGGAACAATATCATGGCTCCAATAAGAGTTTTATTAGTCGAAGATTCGGATGTGGCAATCAACATCTATGAAAAAATGTTGGCTTCTTCCAAGCATGTTGAGGTAATTGGGAAGGCGAGTAATGGTAAGCAAGGATTGGATTTGGTCAAACAGCTAAATCCCGACGTAATTTGTACTGATCTCCAGATGCCGCAAATGGATGGATTAGAATTTACTAAGCAGGTAATGGCGCATCACCCAACACCTATTTTGGTTTTAAGCAATGCCGTTCAAAAGTCTGATATTGATAATATCTATGAGGTTATGAAAGCTGGGGCGGTAGACGTGATGGCAAAACCACAAACTGCAATGGGTGGCAATACCGAATCAATGCAAAATGAACTGATTGTCAAAATTAGAGTTTTGGCAACCAAAAAAGTTAAGGCAATACCTTTAGCATAAGCTAAATAATAAATAATGAGGGCTGAAAATTGATCTCAACCCTCATCTAGTTTCTCTGTATTGTTGTATCAATTTAGATTACATTGCCGCTGCTCTAGCTTCAGCCGCTTCATCGGGATGAATGCCTAACCTGGTTAAGTTCAGGCGATTTTTCTGATCAAACCCCCGTATCTTGACCACGATTTCATCTCCGACTGCTACCTCATCATCTACTTTACCGACTCTGCCTTCTGCTAACTGGGAAATATGAATCATGCCCTCTTTTCCTGGCAATATCTCGACAAAAGCACCAATATCGATGATTCTGGTAACTTTACCCAAGTAAACATCACCTTCATTTAGTTTACGGGTAATGTTGTAAACCATCTTCCTTGCCATGTCTGCTTTATCTGCTTCGACTGCCGCAATGATTACTTTACCATCGTCCTCAATATCAATTTTTGCTCCAGTTTGTTCAGTGATCGCTTTGATAGTCTTCCCAGAAGGTCCAATCACCATCCCAATCAGATCGGGGTCGATTTTCATGGTCAACAGTCGAGGAGCGTAGGGAGATAAATCTGATCTGGGTTTATCGATCGCCTTGAGCATTTCTTCTAAAATATGGATACGGGCGGGTAAAGCTTGCTGAATTGCCTTGGAAATTACCTCCATCGACAGACCTGTAATTTTCATGTCCATCTGCAATGCCGTAATGCCTGCATCTGTCCCCGCAACTTTAAAATCCATGTCCCCGAGAAAGTCTTCGATGCCTTGGATATCAGTTAAAATCCTGACCTCATCTCCTTCTTTAATCAAGCCCATCGCGGCACCGCTAACGGGTTTTGCCAGGGGAACTCCTGCATCCATCAAAGAGAGAGTTGAACCGCAGACCGAACCCATAGAGGTTGAACCATTAGAAGACAAAACCTCCGATACTACCCGCAAGACATAGGGAAAATCCTCAACCCTGGGCAAAACGGGCAGTAAAGCTCTTTCAGCCAGTGCCCCATGACCAATTTCTCTCCGCCCAGGCGATCGCATGGGGCGAGTTTCGCCAACAGAATAAGGAGGAAAATTATAGTGATGTAGGTAGCGTTTTTCTTCTTGAATCGTCATGTCATCTCGGGTATCCTGAGCATCTCCCGAGGTACCTAAAGTAGCAATTGAGAGTACCTGAGTTAGTCCTCTTTTAAATAAGCCACTACCATGAACCCGATTTGGTAAGATCCCTACCCTAGAAGTAATTGGTCGTACCTGATCTAGCTTTCTACCATCAACTCTAATACCATCTTCTAGAATTTGACCACGCATCAGCTTCTTAGTCAAACTCTTGAAAGCTTTGCCGATGGCTTTGGGATCTTCGGTGGTCGCCACCACAATCGGATCGTCTTCAGGCAGTTCGGCAATGGTATCTATAATCTGGGTTTGTTTGATCTCGTCTAAAGCTTCATCCCTAGCTTTTTTGTCCAACTCATATTGCGACAGGATCTTTTTAATATCTTTAGCAGTACGCTTTTCAATATATTTAGCTAAACTCTCGTCCGCTACTGGTGCCTCGGCAGTAACAATCTCAATTCCCAATTCTTTAATTAATTCACGCTGAGCTTGGATTAGTTCTTGAATTGCTTCATAGGCAAAATCAATTGCCTCAATCACGTCTTGTTCTGGTAGCTCATTAGCTCCTGCTTCCACCATCACAATCCCATCAGGGGTTCCTGCGACGACAATATCTAAATCCCCTTTGGCAATCTCCTTGTAGGTAGGATTGAGAATAAAATCATCTCCCACCAGACCGACCCGTACTGCTGCCATAGGACCATAAAAAGGAATTTCTGCCAGCAAAACTGCGATCGAAGCCCCTGTAACTGCTAAAACGTCAGGAGGCACATCCTCATCCAAAGATAAAGTAGTGGCAACTATTTGAATATCATCTCGTAACCAGTTAGGAAATAAAGGGCGAATTGGTCGATCAATTAACCGACTAATCAAAATTGCTTTTTCCCCAGGTCTTCCTTCTCTTTTAAAAAAACCTCCAGGAATACGACCTGCTGCATACTGTCGCTCTTCATAGTCTACAGTTAACGGGAGAAAATCAATTCCTTCTCTTCCCTTGGCTCTGGTCGCAGTAATTAAAACCGCTGTATCTCCTGACTCCACCAATACTGAACCACCTGCCTGTGGTGCGAGCAAGCCTACTTTAAGCCGAATATCACGACCATCAAAGGATATCGACTTGTCAAATTCCTGCATATAAGTTTATTTTCCTTATTTTCTCGCTTCTTTTTCTCGTGATTTGATCCTAACACTATCTCAATTGTTAAATCCTATATCTCGTGAGGGGATCGAGCTATAGTTTTATGTCTATTATTTAAGTTACTTGAAGTAGCTTAAAGAGACTGAATTAATCACTGCGTAAAATGTTCAATGTTCAATGTTCAATCTAATTGTTTCCATCCAGCCTCTTGAGGCTTAAACTGTTCATCAAAAGTCGTATGGGAATCATAATAAACTTCATAAGAATATTCCCTGGGGAGCTTGGCATCTCTTAAATCTGCCCCAGCAAATATCGTATGGAACAGGTGAGCATTTCTTAAGTCTGCCCCTTGCAAATTGGCTTTGGTGAAATTGGCTTGCTTGAGATGAGCCTCTCTCATGTCCGCTTGATATAGGTTAGCACGTTCAAAATTAACCTTGGTCAAGATCGCTTTGATAAAATCTACTAACGCCAAATTACTTTGAATGAGACTAGAATCACTTAAATTAGAATTGCTAAGATTAGCTTCACGCAGATTAGATCCGTCTAATTGGATTCCCTTGAGACTTACTCCTCCTAAAGGTGCTTTGCTGAGATCTGTACGGCGGAAATTTGTTTCTCCTTTATTGTATCTACTCAGAATTTCATAGGGTTTAGCAAAAGAAAAAACATTGGTATTATAAATATTAAAAATATTTGCCAGAAAAAAGTCTACAGTTATCTGCTTTAAGTATCCTCGTTTTACGGCTAAACGATGAAATCTCGTCGGCTTAACTTGTTGCTGTTGTTCTCGTATTAGTTTGGCAATCTGTTGTTCATCTAATAATCCTGCTTGGCGAAAATAATAAATGAGAGGTTTTTTCGCTTTTTGAGCAAGTATATCTTGCCATGCTTCGGCAAAAAAATCAGCTGTTTGCTGTTTAATCCAGTTGTGGGAAGCTAATATTTCGCCAATTCTCAACTTATTACTAGACTGTAATTGTAAAGCAAACTCAATTTGGCTAGCGGTAATTAATCCTGCCTCAATTAAGGTTTCTCCTAAAGGTCTGCTAGCTTTTGAGGTTAAAAGCTTGTTTTCGTCAGATGAATTTAGCATTGTTTCTCACAGACAAGCTTAATAAAGAATAGTTTGTTTAAATTTTAAATTAATTAGCTAACATATTATAACAATCGATTTTAATGCTGATAATATATTTGCTGTCTAAGTAAAATCAAGTAAATGTAAATACTTAAAAATTCTTGGTAGTCAATCAAAGCTTTGCGACTCTGATATTGAGCTAAAAATAAGTATCTAAAACCATTAACTAAATCTAAGCTTACGTCACAGATTTTTGGTAAATTATGAGCAATAAATACTTACTGAAAGCATTAATAATAATTTTGAAGTTTGCTTTTGCTAAATATTATATTTAAATCCTGCAATTAAATTTCACTTTATGGTCGAATAATTATAGTAGAATTACTGAGTCAGGTTTGACTACCAAAAAAATAATAAATTGGAACTCAAATTAACTCATCCTTGGGTAAAAACTGTAGCCCAAGCCAAGGCAATTCAAGAACAATTAAGATCCCAAGTAGTTAGTTCGGACTGCTTAGACAATGTCAATTACGTGGCGGGAGTAGATATTGGGTTCAAAAATAACTATACAATTTCCCAAGCGGCGATCGCAATATTAACTTACCCCACATTAGAGTTGGTCGAACACAAAATTTCTCAAATTCCCACGGCATTTCCCTATGTTCCAGGATATCTTTCATTTCGAGAAATCCCCGCTATTTTAGCAGTACTACCTCAACTAGAAATCATTCCCGACCTTATTTTGTGTGATGGTCAAGGTTTAGCTCATCCTCGTCGTTTAGGGCTGGCATCTCACCTGGGATTATTACTAGATATTCCAACTATTGGTGTGGCGAAATCGCTATTTATCGGGAAACATGAACCTGTGCCTACAGCCAAAGGATCTTGGCAACCATTAATAGATCGAGAAGAAACCGTCGGCGTAGCATTACGATCGCGTACCAACGTCAAGCCAATTTACGTTTCCGTTGGGCATAAAATTAGTCTGCCAACTGCAATTAACTATGTGATGGGCTGTCTGACAAAATACCGTTTGCCAGAAACGACTAGGTGGGCAGATAAACTAGCTTCCGATAAAACGTAGCAACTAAGTAATCAATCCATAAAACTCAAATTATGAAATATCAAGTCGTTTACGATAGCAAATGTAATTTATGTTCAACTTTTGCTCAACTATTAAAGCAGTTTGACCGCGAGCAAACTTTCTCCTACATCGCAATGCAGGATAATGTCAAGTTAGCTAATTATGGCATCACCTCTACCGATTGCGAGGCGGGCATGATTTTGATTGATACCGCGCAACCATCTCATAGATGGCAGGGCAGTGAAGCGGCAGAGGAAATTGCTCGTTTACTTCCTTTGGGAGAAGCTTTTATTGCGGCATACCGCGCTATTCCAGGGATGAAATGGTTAGGGGATCGTAGCTATGAACAAATCCGCGATCATCGATATGAATGGTTTGGAGAACGTCACGATCCTAATTCACTATAGATCAGCTAATTACCGTGCTTTTCACATTAATAGACCATAATTATTGCTCGGATTGAAAGATGCTTAAAGCCTAGAGCTTATCGCTTAGAGCTACGAGTTATTCAATTAAAAACGTAGTCAATCCAACTAAAAACGGCTATAAACTCAGTGTCTCATCTTCAAATAACTCACAATTATTAAGATCTAACTCACACTCAGATTCTATTTAAAATTGATAAAATTGATTGCTTGTAGGCAGATTACTCCTGTTCTATACGTTACTGACAACTTCCTATGAGAAAGAGTATCTATGAATACAACTGGCAAATATGCTCCTGATTTCGAGATTCCTGGAATCGATCAAGAAGTTTACCATTTAGGTAGCTATCTTCAAAAATTCAAGGCGATCGCCGTAGTTTTTATGAGTAATGTTTTAGAAGTAAATCAGTATCTGGAACGTCTCAAAAAAATACAGGCTGATTTTGAGGAGCAGAAGTTTACTCTCATAGGGATCGATTCTAATTATTATCCTGGCTCTATTGCTGAGAGTATGGAACAGATGCGTCAATTTGCGGCGCAAAAAGAGCTGAATTTTCCCTATTTGAGGGACTCGACTCAAGATGTGGCAAAATCTTTTAAAGCCGAGATTCTGCCTACTGTTTACTTATTGGATAGCAATGGGGTTATTCGGTATCAGGGCAGAATTGATGATTGTGCCGAACCAAAAGAACAAGTTGATCACCGCTACTTATTAGACGGCATTGTGGCGGTGCTGTCGGAACAAAACATTGCCAAAAATTACATTGCTCCTGTTGGTTCTGCTATTGAGTGGCGACCTTAATTGGGTTGAGCTAGGTTTGACTTTACCGCCAGTAACAAGCATCCCTGACAATTAAAGATAGAACTTGATTTGACTTGATTGAAAGTTGAATAATTTAATGACAAAGTCCAGAAAACTGCTATGTTATGGGGAGGTCAACAGTACCCCGCCGTAAAAGCGAAGCGAGGCGGTCTTGGGGGTTTCCCCCATGAGCTATCGCTTCAAGAACGACGGAGCCTGCTGTGACCGTTGATCAATGTTCATTGGGACGCTGAGTCTCGACGGCACGGATTGACTTGGTAAATAACAAGAAAGATTGAGGTCTACTTTTCTAGGAATGAGTTACCAGAGGGTTTTATTAAAATTAAGTGGCGAAGCCTTAATGGGCAACTTAGGGTATGGCATAGATCCTATGGTAGTTGCCGAGATCGCAGAAGAAGTAGCTGAAGTAGTAAATAGCGGTGTTCAAGTAGCTATTGTGGTGGGTGGCGGAAATATTTTTCGCGGCATGAAGGCATCAGCAGCAGGAATGGATCGAGCAACAGCCGACTATATTGGTATGATTGCTACAGTCATGAACGCCATGACTTTGCAGGATGCTCTCGAAAGAATTGGTATTTCCAATCGGTTGCAAACTGCAATTTCCATGCAGGAGGTAGCTGAGCCATATATTCGTCGCCGAGCTATTCGCCACTTAGAAAAGGGTCGAGTGGTTATCTTTGGCGCAGGTTCAGGAAATCCCTTTTTTACTACTGATACCACTGCTGCTTTAAGAGCAGCGGAGATTGATGCTGAAATTATTTTCAAAGCTACTAAGGTAGACGGAATTTATGATAGCGATCCGGTTAAAAACCCTAATGCTCACCGCTATCAAAGTTTGACCTATAACCATGTTCTGACTAAGGAACTGAAGGTAATGGACAGCACTGCGATCGCTCTGTGTAAAGAAAACGATATTCCTATCTTAGTCTTTGATCTTTCCGTAAACGGTAATATTATGCGTGCTACTAAGGGTGAATCCGTAGGCACAGTTGTAGGAGGAAATTGTGAAGTTATCTGAGATTAAAGAACGTATGCAAAAGACAATTGAGGCTACTCAAAGGTCGTTCAACACTATTCGCACAGGAAGAGCAAGTACTTCACTACTAGACCGAGTAATGGTAGATTATTATGGCTCCGAAACACCTTTGAAGTCTCTAGCAAATTTAAGCACTCCTGATGCTACTACGATCATGATCCAGCCCTATGATGCCAGTAGTATGGGACAAATTGAAAAAGCAATCTCTCTGTCTGATATCGGTCTGACCCCCAATAATGATGGTAATCTGATTCGGCTTAATATTCCCCCTTTAACCAAGGAACGTCGTAAAGAGCTAGTCAAAACGGCAAATAAGTTAGCTGAAGAAGGTAAAGTCGGAGTCCGTAACATTCGTCGTGATGCGATCGAAGAAGTGCGGAAACAGGAAAAGAATAGTGATATTTCTGAAGATGAATCCAGAGATTTACAGAATGAGATACAAAAGGTCACTGACAATTATAACAACAAAATTGATGAGCTACTCGCTGTTAAAGAGAAAGATATTATGACTGTTTAAAAGCCTTTTTGCACTTAAATGCTAATTTTTAAAGTTTAATTCGCAGTCTAAATAAAACTTTAAGAGCAATAGTTTTTCAATTTTTATTTGCCATAGAATAGCGTTAATTATCATATAATTAGATTAATCGGTCATTGACGACCGATATTTTTTTTACTGTTTATTCACCAGGGTATAACATCATACTCGAATAGGAGGACTATATCTTCTGGGAGGCGCTTTGTAAGTAGACAAAGACCACAAACTTTTGATCTGAATCACAGCTGAAATTCTTAAATGCGATTAACTTAAGAATATTCTGTAAACAAATTTATTGATCTAAACTATTTTCAGGATACTTACATAATTGTTGTAATTAGTGGTTATTTTTAGTTAGCTCATAAAAAATATACATAAACTGAATAGTTATAAGTTTAATGTTTTACGAAATTCAATTTAAGCTCACAGAGTTGACCCAGTTAACAGCAGCTTATTCAGCACCTACTTCTGTTACCTCGATTGAAAATATTCGCAACGCAGCTATTTTTTTTGACGAAGATAAAAACTGCTTATTTTTGAATAATGCAGCAGAACAGATATTTAAAACCCGCTCTGAAGTTTCGTTAATTGGTGACTGGATTAGAGAGCTTATTAAGAATAATCCTAAGCAATCTATGGTTTTTAAGCTTCAAGAAATACCTCTCAAGCTATCTGTAATTGAGCAATGGAGCAAGCAAATTGAAATTTTAGTCAGAAAACAAGATATTTCTGAGGAGTTTTGGCAAAAGTTAAATCATCATAAACCACTAGCGATTCGTGAACCAAAAATCAGACCAATTTATACTCTTCAAACTGAAACATCATCTCCACAATATTTACCAAAAAGTGTAAATTATGATCGCTTAACTGGCTTACCCAATTATGATTTTTTACTAGAACATATCGAGCAAGAAATAAAATTTTGCGCCTCAAGAATAGGATACGAATTTGTAATTCTTTTTGTTGATGTTAATCGCTTCAAATTAATTAATAGTAGCTTGGGTAGAATTCTGGGTGATTGTCTATTAATTGCTATATCAGAAAGATTGCAAAGCTGCCTGCGTTCACAAGATTTAATTGCTCGTATGGGAAATGATGAATTTGCTATTTTACTGAGTAATGTTGAACAAATAAGATATGCAACTAATGTTGCCGAAAGAATCTATCGAGAGCTGGGAATTCCTTTTGATCTGGCAGGATACGAAGTATTTATTGAAGCCAGTATTGGAATTGCTATTGGTAATAAAGAATATCAAAAGCCTGAAGATTTACTTAGGGATGCTGAATTAGCTGTCTCAGATGCTAAAAGACAAAATAAATCTCCCTATCAAATATTTAATCAAGCAATGCGAGGTAAAGCGCTAACTTTACTGCAATTAGAAAATGATTTAAGAAGAGCAATTAAACGTCAAGAGTTTATATTGCATTATCAACCCATCATTTCCTTGAGAAATAATAAAATCAAGGGATTTGAAGTACTGGTGCGTTGGCAGCATCCTGAGAAAGGAACAATTTCTCCTGGAGAATTTATTGGTTTAGCAGAAGACACGGGATTAATAATTCCTCTGGGTTTTTGGGTTTTACAACAAGCCTGTAAGCAAATGTATGACTGGCAAATTAAATTTAAAAGCTTAGATAATTGGAAAGTAAGCGTCAATATTTCTAGTAAACAATTGAGTCTGGCTAATTTTGTCACTCAAGTTAAGCAGATTTTGCAACAGACGGGATTAGCGCCTCACAATTTAAAATTAGAGATTACAGAAAGCTCGCTGGTTGAGGATACCAAGCATACTATTTCAATTTTGAAAGAGCTAAAGTCTTTAGGAATTGAGTTTTCTCTGGATGATTTTGGTACGGGCTATTCTTCTTTAAGCTATTTACATCAATTTCCTTTTGATACGATCAAGATTGATCGTTCGTTTGTTAATAGTGTAGGTGACAACATTGAGAAACTAGGAATTGTGCGGGCGATTGTCACTCTGGCTCATAATTTAGGCATGGATACTATTGCTGAAGGTATTGAAACTGTAACTCAGTTAGCTCAATTAAAAGCCCTGAAATGTGAATATGGTCAAGGTTTCTATCTTTCCAAACCTTTGGATAAAAAAATCTTAGAAGATCTGATTGCCTCGGATTTAGTTGAGCATCCCCAAATAGAGGTAGAAGATTATCGCTTTTTAATGGATGAACAAATTGCTAAAGAGCAATTGATCTTTCAAATAGAATATTTACGTCAAGAACTAGCTGAATTAAAATTAGAAAAAGCCGATTTAGAAATTGTTTTAGATAACACTACTGAACATGCTGACTTAGTAGAAGCTCAGCTACATAATGAAATTTGCGATCGCCAAAAAGCACAAGCGGCACTAAGTTTAGCTAACAGAGAATTAGAACAACTCAGTGTACTTGATAGTCTAACTCAGGTTGCTAATCGTCGTCGTTTTGATGATTATCTCATTCAAGAGTGGCAAAGACTTAACCAAGAACAAGATTTCCTTTCACTAATACTTTGCGATATAGATTATTTCAAACTCTACAACGACACCTATGGTCATCCTATTGGGGACTATTGTTTACAGCAGGTTGCTCTAGCGATTGAATGCGTTATGGAATCAATTCCTGGTTTAGTTGCTCGCTATGGAGGAGAGGAGTTTGGCATTATTTTGCCTCAAGCTAATGGTCTTGAAGCCTTAAAAATTGCGCAAAAAATTGCGGTTAATATCAACAAATTGCATGTTGCACATCAAGAATCTTTAATCAATGACTATGTAACTATTAGTTTAGGTGTCCATAGTTTGATTCCTAATGCGGAATCTAGTCCAGAATTGCTGATTGCTTTGGCTGATAAAGCACTTTACCAAGCAAAAGCCGAAGGACGAAATCGCGCCTGTTTATATGTAGAAGAATAGGGATAGTTTTTGGAAGCATGTATTTAGTATTTAAAAAAATATCGTGAAATAGTATTGAATAAATTTCGCGCAAAGCGGTGCGACCCCGCGTCGCCGTCAGGCGCAAGGGAACGCGCACCGAGCTAAGGCGCAAAGGATTTATTTGTTTGGGGTTGGGAATTGTAAGATAAGGAAGTAAAGGAAGATTGGATATTTGATATAGTTTGGTCATAAAAGGGAATTATTTTTGTATGGTGAATTTTTCTTGAATACTTTATGACTATTGAAGAGCAGAGTTATAAACTTAAAGTTTTGAAATATGCGGTTAATCAATGTGTGAATAGACTTTTGCCTAAAAATAGCAAAGATGCTTTGAGTATAATTCTGTATCAAAGTAATGAGGTAGTGTGGAGAGTAGCTACAGATATATACAGTAAAAGTGGATATCAAATAGATTTTATTTTCATTAAAAATATTCTTAATTTACGAATTGAGCCATTACGAAATGAGATTGCCGAAGAAGAAAGAACCCAAGCTAAGTTAGAAGCGGAAAGATTGGCAAGAGAAGCTGAAGAGCAAAAGATTAGGAAACACAAAGAAGCCGAAGAAGAAAGAATCCGAGCTAAGTTAGAAATGGAAAGATTGGCAAGAGAAGCTGAAGAGCAAAAACAGCTACAACAATTTAAAGAAGCTAACCCCGATATTGATATAAATGATTATCAAAACTTAGAAATTTTTACAAAGCTTAAAAGAATAATTATTGAACAGTTGCAAGTAGAAGAAGAATTAATAACCTTGGATCTTGTTCTATTTGAGTGGAATTACTTTGGTAACAACGAAAATAAAGATTTAGACCTTGTGGAATTTATTATGGCAATAGAAGAAGAATTTGACATTGAAATACCTGATGAAGAGCAAGAAAGATTTTGGAATTGTAGCTTTGGAGAGATAATTAACTTTGTTTTACAAAAAGTTTGATTTGTTTTCCCATAAAGAGGCAAAGGAATTGTTTGTTTGGTGTTGGAAATTGTAGGGGAAGGAAGCGAAGGAGAGATCTGTGATGGAAAATGAGATAAGTAGGGAGATTGTGGATGCTGCGTATCAGATTCATACGAGGTTGGGTGCGGGTTTGTTGGAGTCGGTTGATGAGACGGTGATGGCTTATGAGTTAAATAAGAGAGGGTTGAGATTTGAGAGACAGAAGCCTATTGCTGTGGTTTATGAGGGAATGCACTTGGGGAAGGGTTTAGGGCTGATTTTGTGGTGGAGAATTTGGTAATTATTGAGTTAAAATCTGTGGAACATATCGCCCCAGTTCATAAAAAGCAGCTTTTAACTTATTTACGACTTACTAATAAACGCCTGGGGTTGTTAGTTAATTTTAATACCGATCTGATTAAGAACGGTATTACTCGTCTTATTAACAAGCTTTAGTTTATTGATATTTTAAGCTTCCATCTTCATTGTATTCAAGTTCGTGATATTTACCTCCAAGTTTTAAATCCCATAAACAACGTTGATAATTCTTGGCTCCCATATTAAAAGGATTGGTTCTGTTTAGTCTTGCCCATTCAGCAATTTTTTGTTGACTACTTAAACCTGACACATCCATGGCAAATTTAGCGATTTAAAAAAACATTTATTTAATACCTATTGAGCTATTTATTTTTTATAGAAATGATTTAACGACTGAAATACCAATACCTTTTGCAATATTTAATGAATCCATTTTTTTAGAATGATGTTGATTATATTGCCCAACATCAGGTTGCCAGTACATAGAACCTGGACTACCTTTTATTCTGCCAATACATCTATTATGCGAATCATAGCATTTATATCTTTTACCTTTATTATTTCCTTTTACTTGGACGCTAATAGTACTAGAAGCATTTTGAAAAATGATATTTTGTACTTCTTGAGGTAAATGAGCAAACTTATTATTATTTTGAGATTGAATACTTATAGAATCATTTTCGGTAATAGCTAAGGAATTACTTCGCTTATTGGGTACTGCATGAGTCAATTCTAATAAAAGCGGTAAAGGTAGCTCAAACCATTCTTCGATAGTTCTATACTGTGTATATTTGCTGTGTAACTCTAATTCTTCTTTAGACACTTGATCACTTTCATAAAAATGCAGTAGTTCCAATTTTATTCCATTACCTACTTGTAATTTTTTTAAATGATAGACAGGATGTTTAGAAGTTTTGCCGATTTTAGTTTTTTTAGTCTGAAAGTTGTAAATAAAGTAAATAAATCCAAAATCATTCATCATTAATCAACATTCCAAAAATTAGTAAATATTATTTATCAATTTTCAGATAAAAATACACAAGTGTCAGTGATTTAAAACCAAATATACTTGTCCAACCTTGGTTCCTTGACGATTTTTCTCTGCGCCTTTGCGCCTTTGCGCGAGATAAAAATCAAGTGATTTATTGACTCAAAAAAGCGATCACTCTTCTAAAAACCGAACCAGCGATTGCATCATGGCAATTTGAACTCATACCTAAAGTATCAAGAATTAATTAGTCTGGCATTAGCTACTATCTTTTAATTCTGAATCTGATTAGTTTTAGGTTTAGATTGCGGCTTTACTGCTTGCTTAGGTACCACCTGCATTTTAGGAAAGGTGGTAATGGCATAGTAAAGCTGTTCGGCAACTTTTTGATTAGCAGTTTCATTAAGATGAATAGCATCAATAAAGCTAGGAGATGGGTATTTATCAGTTAGTCGATACAAATCCACGGCTTTGAGATTTTTGGGATATGCTTGTGCTAATTGGAAAGCAGCTTTGGTGAACAATGGATAATCATCCCTAACTTGCTTAATGTAAGTTCTGCCAAGTTCGGTAGCAATTTCCCCTTCCTCATTAGTGAGCTGACTAGGATTACGTCCCGTAATTTCTGGCTGAATGGCTATTACTAAAGGGACGCGCGCTGCTGCACTTAATTTAAGAATTTGCTTTTGATGTTCTGTATATCTAGTGACTCTTTTTAATAATTCTGTTTCATTTTCTGGTAAATGCTTGACTAAGTTTGAAGTTTGTTCTTCAAGTAAAAAGTCAGCTTTAGAATCAGTTTTGGAGGAGCTTGACCAATGATTTTGCGCTATTTGGGCTAAGTAGCTGTTATTTTGAACTAAATCAGCAAATTGCTCCAAATAGGCTAAAATTTTGCTGTCATTGTCTTTTGATTTGGCATCTGGTGCCGCAAAAACGGCTTGTTGCTCACTAGGAAGCATCAAATCAGGATAGCCATTTAAAATGATGATCAGGTCGGGTTGATACTTGAGAATTCCCAAGGCTACCTGAGCTAGTTCATTTCCCGAAGCATAACCAGGAACAGCAGCATTGATCACGCGATAGTTTCCTGACTTAATTTTGGAGGGTTTAGCGATCGCTTTTTGCTGTTCAGTTTTGTCAGAAGGTAACAAATCTGGTTTATATAATTTGGGGGAGGTGAGTTGCTGTTGCAAACGCTGTTGAAGGCGTTTTTCTAGTTGCTTGCTGATGGTAGCAGAATTACTCGCATTACCATAACCAAAGCCAGTTGAACCACCCAATAAAAAGATTCTAATTTCATCTTGCGGCTTTGTTAGAGGAACGGCAGTTTCTTCACGGAAACCTTGCTCGTTGATCTGCCAATATTTACTCTTTTGATTAGGAACCAGTTCGTAACCCGTAGCAATAGCGTTTTTAGCTAACAATCCCTGTTCATTTTCCCCTGATGAACTTTGAGCTGTCGATGGAGCAAAATTTAGTTTGTAGGCTTGCCATAACCCATTCTCTGCTTCTGTTCGAGCAAATTGATTTCTTTGACCTGAAATATCAATAAAAATACGGGTTAATAATTCTAATATTAGTAGCAAGAGTGCCACTGAAGCGATCGCACCTAGCCAAGAAAAACGACGATGACTTCGTCTGCGGTTGGTAAATATTCGTCGTTTTTTAACTTTAGACTTAAACATATTAATTAGCTGCTTATTATAAAATCAATGTGTGCAATAGCAAGGGAAACTGGGGTTAAATCAATAAAAAATCCATCATAGTTGCATGTATAAATTGCGATTATCTGTAGCACGTTAGTCATGCTTACCAACTGCTAATGCTTAATTTAGCTGGTGAACAGTACCCCGCCACGTCCGACATAAACGACATGCGGCTAACCGAAGCGCCTTTGTGGGGAGCCCCCAGGCGACGCGGACTCCTAAACGGACGACAAAGGGCTAGCCCGCACGTGTTGCGTTCACTTCGTTTTATTCTGCCCAATTTAACGAACAAAGTTTAAATCACGATCTGATTCAGATATCTAATTTTGGTTTTGTCAGTTTACTCTGTCTAACTCTATGGTACATTTACGATCAAGTAGTTTTGAGGAAAGTAAAATAGTCTAATTTAAGTATTTCTGGTAGTTCTAGAAACTACCCTGAAGTGCCAATAGCCAAGGCAATTAAATTAAACCTAACAATATACTAATCAAGTTAATTATCTTTTGTTATCTATTTATGAGCTACAATTTGTTGTTTGTCTGCTTGGGTAATATTTGCCGTTCTCCATCAGCGGAAAATATTATGAATCATCTAGTGCAAGAGGCTGGTTTGACAGACAAAATCACCTGTGATTCAGCGGGAACTTCTGGTTATCATATCGGTGCAGCGCCAGATCGTCGTATGAACCATGCGGCTTTAAAAAGAGGTCTAGAATTACAAGGACAATCTCGTAAATTAAAACCTTCAGACCTAGAACGTTTCGATCTAATTTTGGCGATGGATCGTGAAAACTACCAAGATATTTTGTACTTAGATCGCGAAGGCAAATACGAAGATAAAGTGCGATTGATGTGTGACTTTGCTACCGAAAAGCAAGATCGAGAAGTCCCAGATCCCTATTATGGTGGCGCAGATGGCTTTGACTATGTAATTGATCTGCTGTTTGATGCCTGCGGTGGCTTATTAGAACATGTAGTTAACTCAGCAGAATATCAAGCTCAGGCATAGCTGTCTCTGTCGCCATGATCGCTCCAGAATTATCTTTGTTATTTATTAAACTCTATGAATCGATTCAACTTTACAGTACTAAGACGATTTTGGTCGCTGGCAAAACAGTACTGGTTGGGAAATGAAAAAAAAGGAGCTTTGACTCTTCTGGCTTTGCTGTTTATCTTGCTGGTAGCATACACCCAACTTAGCGTCTTACTTTTGCAGCAGCAAGGAAATATTATTACTTATCTCTCTGCAAAAGATGCTGATCGATTCTGGAAAACTATTCAAACTTTTTTGGCGATCTTAGTTATTTACGTTCCCCTATTTGCTGGATATAGTTTTGTTAAACAAAGATTAGGCAACTATTGGCGCCGCTGGCTTACCCATCACTTTCTCAATCGCTACTTTAGTAATCGTGCTTTTTATGAGTTAGGTAATTTTAATAGCGAGATTGATAATCCTGACCAGCGTATTGCAGAGGATATTAAAGGATTTACGATTGAATCTTTAACTTTTTTACTAATACTTGTCAGCTCGATCTTTCAAGTTGCGGCTTTTAGCGTTGTGTTGTGGAAAATTTCGCCAAATTTAGTCTATTTGCTGATTGCTTATTCCCTGATTGGCACTTTGGTAGTGGTGGGGGTGTTTGGTAACAAGCTGGTCAAAATCAATTTTGCTCAAATCAAAAAAGAAGCTGATTTTCGTTTTGGCTTAGTCAGAATTAGAGAAAACTCCGAGTCAATTGCTTTTTATCAAGGAGAAGACCAAGAAAACTATAGCCTCAAACGAAGATTTGGTGAGGCTTTCCGCAATTATAATTGGTTAATCCTGTGGCGAGAAGCATATTTAGGTTTATTCACCAATGCTTATGATTTTTTTCCTTATATATTACCCGCAGTTGTTGTGGCACCCAACGTTCTGTCTGGGGAGCTGGAAGTAGGTAAAGTTACTGAAGCGATAGGTGCTTTTGCTCGAGTTTTTGGCTCATTAAACTTGATTGTCAATGAGTTTCAATCCTTAACTGCTTTTGCCGCTAGCGTTGACCGTCTAGCAATTTTTGAAGATTATTTGCAACAGCCCAAAGTTCTGCTGGAACCAGATATTCTCGAATGTCCTACTATCAGCACCGTCAGGCAAAACAAGCTGGCTTTAAAAAATTTGACTCTGCAAACTCCTAACTATCAAAGAACTTTAGTCCACGATTTGTCAGTTGATTTACCGACGGGGGAAGGGTTACTAATTATGGGTGCCAGTGGCTGTGGTAAAAGTTCTTTACTAAGAGCGATCGCTGGATTATGGGATTCTGGTACTGGAGCAATTTATCGTCCTGCTCTTGCGGAAATGATCTTTTTACCCCAGAAACCCTACATGATCTTAGGGACTTTGCGTAGTCAATTAATCTATCCTCATGATGATCTCGATATTTCCGAAAATCAGCTCAATCATGCTCTTAAAGCGGTAAATTTACCTGATTTGGCAGAACGTTTAGGAGGATTTAACGTAGAAAAAGACTGGGATGAAATTTTATCTTTAGGAGAACAACAAAGATTAGCTTTTGCCCGAATTTTAATCAACAAACCTCTTTATGTAGTTCTCGACGAAGCTACCAGTGCTTTGGATATTCAAAACGAGTTTAGTTTATATCAATATTTAAGAGATACGAATACCACATTTATTAGTGTTGGTCACCGACCTAGTTTGGTTAAATATCATCAATGGCTATTAGAGATACAAGAAGGTCAACAATGGCAACTTAGTAAGACAGAATAATATAGTCGTACAAAGTTAGATGTTTGACATACAAGACATTGGCTCGTAAGTAGTAAGTAGTAAGTAGTAAGTAGTAAGTAGTAAGTAGTAAGTAGTAAGTAACAAAGGCACAGCTTGCGGAGCAAGCAAGCGCCGCTAGAAGTGCCGCTCTGCGCGTACGCGCTGTCTGCGTGCGCCCCTGTGCCGCATGTAGCCAAAAGTTTTACCTCTGGTAACCAAAGCTTCTCTCCCTCTCCTTGTCCTCACAAGGGTAGGTTTTTAACGTCTCGTACAAGCAAGTCTAAGAAACCCGACAAGATAGGGACGTTAAAAGAGGCGAGTGTTTACTATAATTTGAACGAAAAAATCAGCATTTCTCTCTTGTCTCCCTTGTCCTCCTTGTCTGCCTTGTCTTGATTTCAGCCTTAAATGTAAAAAGTCTACCCTTGTCTCCCAATCTCCTTGTCTCTTTATAGCGGTAAAGTAAAGCAAAAGCTACTGCCTGTGCCGTAGTCGCTTTCCACCCAAATTTTGCCTCCGTGTTGCTCGACAATATGACGGCAGATAGCAAGACCTAGACCTGTGCCGCCTTTTTGGCGAGAATCAGAAGCATCGACCTGCTGAAAGCGTTCAAAAATTGTTTCTTGTTTATTTTGAGGGATGCCTCTACCATAGTCTTTGACAGTAAACAGAACAGATGTGGGTTGTAATTGAGACGTAACCAAAACTTTACTGTTAGCAGGAGAAAACTTAATAGCATTACTCAGTAAGTTGGTTAGAGTTTGAATAATGCGATCGCGATCTCCCTGGAAGATTACTGACTGAGAATTAGTTTCTAGGCTAATTTGCTGCTCTTGGGCGATAGAACTTAAAGTATCGATTGCCTGCTTGATTAATTCGGCACTATCACAGGTTTGCTTCTCGATCTGATCTTTCCCTGATTCCATTCGTTCCAGGTCAAGGATATCATTTACTAAGCGTATCAGGCGATCGCTATTTCTCAGAGCCATCTGAGCCATATTCTGTCCTGAGGTTGATAGTTCTCCCAAACGCCCAGCACAAAGTAGTTTAATTACTCCATGAATCGAAGTCAAGGGAGTTCGCATTTCGTGACTGGCAATAGAAACAAATTCGCTTTTGATCTGTTCGATAATCTTGCGATCAGTAATATCGTCCATCATCGAGAAAAATCCTTTGACCTCACCATCTGAATCAAAATCGGGAATATAGGTTGCGCTGACCCAAAAGGCAGAGCCGTTGTCAGCGATGGGTTGATTTTCAAAGGTGACAGCTTTACCTCTTAATGCCATCTTGATGTAGGGCAGCATTTTTTGATAGTTTTCTTGACCAACGACTTCTTTGATAGGTTTTCCTACTAAGCTAGAGCGAGGTTTGCCAAACCAAGTTTCGTAGGTACGATTGTTATAAAGATAGTGTTGTTGTTTATCAATATAGGCAATTAAAATTGGTAAAGCATCAGTGATTAATTGCAACTGCTGTTCGCTTCGCTGTAGAGATTTTTCCGCCTCAATGCGTTGGCTAATATCCATAACCGTTCCCCAAATTTTGAGTACGTGCTGTTGCGAGTCTAGGGTAGGCTCTCCTCTGCTTTCAAGATATTTCAAGGTTCCATCTTTACCTAGCCAACGATAGTTAAACTGCCAGGGCTTGCCCTCTATATGTCCTAAGCGCAGGGTTTTTTTGACTAATAAGCGATCTTCGGGATGAATATATTTAAAAATGATGGCACAATCGGGAACTGAAGAGCTATCAAAGCCCAAAATCTCGAACAACTCATCGGACCAGGTTAGCTGCTGAGTGGTCATATTATATTCCCAGCTACCAATTGTGGCTATTTTCTCGGCTTTTGCTAGTAATTTTTGCGAAATAAGCAGTTTTTCTTGAGTTTGCTGTCTTTCAGTAATATCTTTGAGCATAACTGTAAATAATATGCCCTCCCGTGTCTCTAACTTAGCTACCGAAGCCTCAGCAGGAAATTGCTCTCCATTTTTACGGCGACCAAAGACCTCATTACTGCGTTGAGCCATGCGGCGCGCCTGTTCTCCTGATTGACTAAATTGCTGAATATGGCGACGATGTATCTGGCGAAATGCTTCTGGTAGCAGGATATCTAAAGGTTGTCCAATTATTTCTGAGGCTTGATAACCAAAAATCTTTTCGGCACCTTGATTGAATATCTGGACTTGATGTTGTTCATTAATCGAGATAATTGCCTCATCTGCATTATCCAAAATCCCTTCAAGTCGCTGCTGATTTTCGCGCAAAGCAGCTTCTGAGAGTTTACGCTCGGCTATCTCTGCTGATAGAAGTTGGTTAGCTGTGGTCAATTCATCAGTACGGTAAGTTACTAATTCTTCGAGATTATTTAATAATTCAGCCTGGGACATAGCAACCCCAATTTGATCTGCTAATTGTTTTAAAAGTGAGATTTCCGATTCTTGCCAGTGTCGAGGTTGGTGGCATTGATGGGCAATCAACAAACCTTTAAGCTGATTTTGGGAAAGAATCGGCACCACTAGCTTGGCTTGGATCTCAAACTGTTTTAATAACTGTTTAATATCTAATGCCAAAGCAGCGGTATTTAGGTTATTGATCCCTAAAACTTCACCCTGCTGATATTTAGTTAAGTATTGACCCATCAACAGCGGGTCGGCAAGTTGATAACCCAACATTGAAGGTAAATTAGGTAAAATCGATTCACTGATTGGGATCGCCGTATTAGAAGAGGTCAATTCCATAATCACGACGCGATCGCATGCCAGCAGGTGCTGCACTTCTGTAACAGCCGCTTGCAGAATGTTTTCAATTTTGATCGACATGCGAATTTTGCGGGTGATCTCTGCCAGTAATTTTAGTTGCCGATATTGTTGTTCTAGTTGGTTCCACACTCGACGCTGTTCGGTAATATCAATACCTGTGGCAATGACAAATTCGACATTTCCTTGAGGGTCAAATAGAGCGGTATTAGACCAAGAAATCAAATGACGGCTACCATCTTTAGCCAGCCAAGAATTTTCGTACTGATTAGGTAGTTGTCCTGCCAGCAGTTTCTTAAATACTGCTTTGACTGTGGCTTGTTCTTCATCAGGAATTAAATAATCCCATACTGGTTTGCATCTAATTTCATCAAAGCTATAACCAGTAATTTCTTCGCAGGTATGGTTAAAGCTAACAATCGCCCCTTGTTTATCCAATACTGCTACCAGCGCCCCCACGGTATTAATGATGGCAGCAGAAAAATCTCGTTCTTGCTTAAGCCGAATTTCTGCTTGGCGACGTTCCCGCAGGACAACTTGCTGTTCACTCAAATCGGTATGGCAACCAGCCATTCGTACTACTTTTCCTGCCTGATCCCACAAAGCCTGTCCGCGATCTAAAATCCATTTATAGCTGCCGTTTTTACACAGCATACGATGTTCGGAACTATAAAACGCAGTTTTCCCCTCAAAATGCTCTTGGATAATTTCCGTAACGTAGTCTAAATCATCTGGATGTACTCGTTTTGACCACTCTTCTAAAGTATTCCCAATTTCATCGTCACCATAGCCCAACATTTCTTTCCACCGTTGGTCAAAAAAGACTTCATTGGTCTTAACATTCCAATCCCAGATACCGTCATTAGCTCCTTTTAATGCTAGCTGCCATCTTTCTTCATTATCTTGGAGAGTTTGTTCGGTTTGCTTGCGCTTAGTTATGTCCTGCCCCACAGCATAGAACACCTGATTTTCTAGGTCAGACTTAACAGACCATAATAACCAACGATAATCTCCTTCCCTGGTACAATAACGATTCTCAACTGAAATAGTAGTTTGATCAAAGGTCAATTGCCCAAGTTCAGCTAGGGTGGCTGCGCGATCATCTGGATGGACAAAGTTGATTGAAGGTACTCCAAGCAGTTCAGCTTCGCCATAGCCCAGAGTCTGAACCAATGCTGTGTTAATACGTTTAAAGTAGCCATCAAACCCTAATACACAAAACATACTGGGAGTAACTTCAAAAACTCGCGACCACTCTACTGCTTGCTGTTGCCAATTATTGGGCAGTTGGTCTTGATGACAGTTTCGGAGAGCTTTTTTTGACAACAAAAATGACATCAAAACTTGAGAATCTATGACCCCCAGTAACTCTTTGTCTTTGCTTACAATCGGTAAATAGTTGATTTTTTGTTTTTGGAGATATGACCAAATCACCTGGGGATCCTGACATTGATGCCTTGCCAAAAATTTTACAGGCTGGGTCATAGCGGCATTAACTGTACCAATTTTTGGCTCGATATTGGTGGCAAGGGCGCGTAATAAATCACCTTTGGTCACAATTCCCTTTAACTCCGTTACCGTAGGAGAAGATGAAGCAGTAGTAACCACCAACAAATATTTAAGTTTTTGTTGCGCAAATAAAGCGATCGCCTCGGTCAACGAAGTATCTGGAGCAACGGTAACTGGATTTAATTCTAGGTACTGATCAATACACACAAGGCATCGTTAATTGTGCAACTTCGGTTATCTTTAATTTTTAGATAACGTAAGGACGTGTCTCTCGAACGAGCCGCTCACGGCTGTTGACAAAGAGCTTGCTCCACCCGCCCGCATGGGGCTTGTATCGTCCTGTCAGTTTGGGTCAAGAATGTTGGTTTATCAAAATAGCCTCTGACTATTAGCCGATTTGCTGTCCAACTAAAAGTTTAATTTTAATTAAAATTACGGACTTAGATTTAATATTTGG
>JBCDDK010000047.1:0-44396 GCA_039180345.1 Cyanobacteria bacterium P01_G01_bin.39
GCACTGATTGATCTGTTGAGATTGGGTAAAGGTTAAGGGACAAAGGCGAAAGTTTGCCGCATGTAAGGTTAAAGGATTGATTGATCTGTTTTCTTGCCTTATTCAAACTACTGATTTCCCGTTGTTTTGCGTAACGTCAGTAAATAATATGAAATAGAAAAAATAATGATACAAATGCAGTCAGGATTTTAACTGAAATAAATGGTTACTTGATTTACGCCTAGGTCTACTAGTCCCCCCAATGCCTAATCCCTGATCCCCTATTTGTAGTAAACATTTAAATATTTCAGATAGCTACCTTCACAAGTTCCTCAAATTAATAACCTATAACAGAACTATCAGCTTCAAAGCATTGCTTAAAGATATGCAATAAGCCAATAGTTAGGAGGGACTAAAACTTATGGTTGCAATAGCAGATCGCCACAGAAAAAATCAGCAGGAAAAAGAACAAGCTTTAGTTTTGTGGTTTGAAGATGTAGGCATGAGTGATGTTTCTCTTGTTGGGGGTAAAAATGCCTCTCTGGGTGAAATGATTGGGCAATTAACACCTCAGGGGATTAATGTGCCAGGAGGGTTTGCTACTACAGCCTATGCCTATCGTTATTTTATTCAACAAGCAGGATTAGAAAGTAGACTACGCCAACTTTTTGCCGATTTAGATGTGTCAGATTTGAGGAATTTGCGATCGCGTGGTAAACAGGCTCGGGCATTAATTCTCAATACTCCTTTTCCTCCAGAATTGGAAGTAGCAATCAGCCAGGCATATAATCAGTTGTGTGAACGGTATAGTATCGACTTTTCTTATTGCGAACAGTTTGAAGGATCAGAAAAAGAAGTATGTAAAAAATATACCTCTGATGTTGATGTCGCGGTACGTTCTTCTGCTACAGCCGAGGATTTACCCGATGCTAGTTTTGCAGGGCAACAGGAAACCTATCTCAACGTCCATGATATTCAGTGTGTCCTAGAAGCCTGTCACAAATGTTTTGCTTCGTTGTTTACAGATCGGGCAATCTCTTATCGTACAGCTAGGGGTTTCGATCATTTTGAAGTGGCTTTATCTGTTGGTGTCCAAAAGATGGTGCGCTCGGATCTAGCTACTTCGGGAGTGATGTTTTCGATTGATACAGAAACAGGTTTCAAAGATGCAGCCTTGATTACTGCTGCTTATGGTTTAGGTGAAAATGTCGTCCAGGGTGCCGTTAATCCTGATGAGTATGTTGTCTTCAAACCAACATTAAAAGAAGGCTATCATCCCATTCTTGATAAACGTCTTGGCAGTAAAGAAATCAAAATGGTCTATGACGTTGGCGGTAGCAAGCTAACTAAAAATGTCCCCACGACTCATTTAGAAAGAGTTGAATATGCCATTGAGGATCACGAAATCTTGCAGCTAGCAACCTGGGCTAGTCAGATTGAAGAGCATTATTCTCAGATACGGGGTACTTATACCCCTATGGATATTGAATGGGCAAAAGATGGTCTGACCAAAGAACTGTATGTCGTTCAAGCCCGCCCTGAAACCGTTCAATCGCAAAAAACCGCTAATGTATTGCAGACATATAAACTAGATGCTCCTGGGGAAAAGATCTTAATTACAGGCAGGGCTGTAGGGGAAAAGATCGGTGCAGGTGTTGCCAGAGTGATTCTGGAAGTAACTGAGATCGATCAATTTCAGCCAGGGGAAGTTTTAGTCACTAATAAAACCGATCCTGACTGGGAACCAATTATGAAACAAGCCAGTGCGATTGTTACTAATCAGGGTGGTAGAACCTGTCATGCAGCAATCATTGCCCGTGAGATGGGTATTCCTGCGATTGTCGGCTGTGAAGATGCGACCGAAAGTATCATCACAGGAAGTGAGGTTACGGTATCCTGCGGGGAAGGAGAA
The DNA here is from genome assembly GCA_039180345.1 of Cyanobacteria bacterium P01_G01_bin.39. GTDB lineage: Bacteria > Cyanobacteriota > Cyanobacteriia > Cyanobacteriales > Xenococcaceae > Waterburya. The sequence continues at coordinate 1,892 of JBCDDK010000047.1, forward strand.
CAAGGAAAAGTTTATGCAGGCTCCATTCCCTTTACTGTAGACAAAATACAGCTCGATAATTTACCCCCAACTAAGACTAAAATCCTGATGAACGTGGGTGATCCTGCATCGGCATTTGGCTTATCGGCTTTACCTTGCGACGGTGTTGGTTTAGCAAGGCTAGAATTTATTGTTGCCAATCATATTAAAGTTCATCCTTTAGCATTACTCAAGTTTGATCAACTACAAGATGGTCAAGCAAAACTTGCAATTGCTCGTCAGACAGTTCATTATCCCAACAAGCCTGATTTCTTTGTGGATAAGCTCTCAAGAGGTATCGCCACTATCGCTGCCGCATTCTATCCTAAACCCGTTATCGTGCGGATGTCGGACTTAAAAAGTAATGAATACGCTAATTTACTAGGTGGTAAACAGTTTGAACCAACTGAAGAAAATCCGATGTTAGGTTGGCGGGGTGCAAGTCGCTATTACGACCCCAAATACCGTGAAGCCTTTGCCTTAGAATGTCAGGCATTTAAACAAGTCCGCGATGATATGGGTTTAACTAATATTATTCCTATGATTCCCTTTTGCCGTACCCCTGATGAAGGACGCAAAGTATTGGCAGAAATGGCAAAGCATGGATTGGTACGGGGTGAAAATGGACTGCAAGTATACGTCATGTGCGAACTTCCGAGTAACGTCATGCTAGCTGCCGAATTTAGCCAAGTATTTGATGGTTTCTCTATCGGTTCTAATGATTTAACTCAACTGACTTTAGGACTTGATCGCGACTCGGCTTTAGTATCTCATCTATTTGACGAACGCAACCCCGCAATAGAAGCCATACTAACAATGGCAATCTCCGTGGCAAAATCACAACAGCGTAAAATTGGCATTTGCGGTCAAGCACCAAGCGATTATCCAGAGTTTGCCGAATTTCTAGTTAGACAGGGAATTGACTCGATTAGTCTCAATCCCGATACCGTACTTAAAACTAGACTCAGGATCGCTGAGGCTGAAGCAAACATCGGTTAGCTATTTAGCGTTGGTAATTCAGGGATGGCGTACAAAGTCTTACTGCTATCAGTGAAGCAGTGAGGTCTTGGGGGTTTCCCCCCCCGAAGCACCTGCTGTAGGCGAAGCCTTCTCGGAGAGTACCCAAAGGGCTATTAGCTTTTTAGATTTAATTAGTTGATTGCAAAATCGAACAATCAGACCCTCTTTTACCAACGCCAGCTATTTTTCGATTAAATTTTACTCACTTCAAATAAGGAGTATTGATTATGATCAATAAAATCCTCATCGCCGTAAACCGTTCTCCAAACAACAAACTGGTTTTTGATACAGCAGTATCTCTAGCTAAAACCACAGGCGCAGAACTAATGCTGCTGCATATCCTGTCCCCAAAAGAATCAGACCATCCCATCGCCCCACCCTATACCTACTACCCCATCGTCGAAGAAACCAACTACGAAACATATCAAAGAGAATATGCTAAATATGAACAGCAGGGGCTAGAATTCCTGAAAAACTTGTCTCAAAAAGCGATCGCAGTCGGAATTGTCGCTGAATTTACTCAATTAGCGGGTAATCCAGGTCGCATGATTTGTAAATTAGCAGATAACTGGGCAGCAGATTTAATCTTAGTCGGTAGTCGGGGATTAAAGGGGTTGAAAGAAATGTTTCTCGGTAGCGTCAGCAATTATGTGACCCACCATGCACCCTGTTCGGTTTTAATCGTTCGTCAGCCAATCAATAAGTCAGAATCAATATCTGCTGAAGGAGAAACAAAAGATCAACAACAGCTAACAACTAACTAATAACTACGAAAAGAGATATTTAAAATGATAAACAAAATCCTAGTAGCACTAGATTACTCCTCAACTAGCGAATCCGTTTTCAATTCAGCAGTGTCACTGGCTAAAACTACAGATGCTAGTCTAATGCTTGTCCATGTTTTAGCTGACAATGAGCCTGGATTTCCTGTAGTTCCTACCTATACTTATTATCCAGTTTTGGATGACTATGACTACAATCTATATCAAAAAAGATACGAAGACTATCAACAAAAAGGAATCAAATTTTTGCAGCAACAAAACAAAGAAGCAATTACGGCAGGGGTTACAACTGAATTTACTCAGCTAGCGGGTAATCCAGGTTCCATGATTTGCGAACTGGCAAATACTTGGTCAGCAGATTTGATTTTAATTGGTAGTCGGGGATTAACAGGTTTGAAGGAAATGTTTCTCGGCAGCGTCAGTAATTACGTTACCCATCATGCACCCTGTTCGGTGCTAATTATTCGTACTCCTATTGATAAAGAAACTGAAACAGCATCTTTAGTATCCAAAAAAATCAACGACCAAAATTTGCAAACTTCTGACTTCTGACTTTAAAAAGGTATCATAAATGATCAACAAAATATTGGCTACAATAGACAGTTCTGAAAGAAGCCAGGCTGTATTTGAGATGGCAGTTTCCCTGGCTCAAGCAACGAAAGCAAGATTAATGTTTCTGCATATTCTCTCCGAACAAGACTCTGATTATCCCTTACTGCCTACCTATGCCTACTATTCAGTCTTAAAAAACAAAGATGAGGGGCTATTTCAACAAAAATTTGACGAATACGAACACCAGCAAGAGAAGTTATTAAGTAGTCTAACTCAAAAAGCGATCGCTGCTGGGATAGATACAGAATACACTCTGCTAAACGGCATTCCTGGCTGGGAGATCTGCGAACTTGCAAATACCTGGTCAGCAGATTTAATTTTAGTCGGTAGTCGAGGACTAAAAGGGCTGAAAGAAATGTTTCTCGGTAGCGTCAGTAATTACGTGACCCATCATGCACCTTGTTCGGTTTTGCTCGTTCGTAACGATACAGATTTAGTTTCTTATTCGGTTGATATGTTCGATGAGTCACAAACAGAGGTAGACAGTAAGCAAAAGTTTCAAATCAAAATTAATTAGTGAATAATATCTGTTGGTATTTAGTTTGCTTCCTGATTAGACCTCTTTCATTAAAAGATAAATCTCTTTTCTCTCACATCTAATTAGTTAACTGATGTTACGCAAAAAAACGAGAAATCGGTAGTTTGAATAAAGATAGCAAAACAGATAAATCAACCCTTTAACCCTTACCCCTTAACCTTTCACCAATCTCAATAGATCAATTAGTGCGTAACGTCAGTTAGTTAATGATGATTTGTGCAGGAATTCTATTAATGACCAGTAGAGGTTAAATAAGATGTTTAACAAAATTTTAGTAGCGATTGATCATTCCGCAGGTAGCAAACAAGTATTCAATCAAGCTTTATCTATAGCCCAAGCAAATGATGCAAACTTGATTTTGCTCCACGTTTTGTCGACTGAAGAAGCAGGTAGTCCTGAAATGTCTCCTTATCTCCTACAGCATAAAGACCGCTGTATTCACGTCAATCCTCGCATTATGCGCCAGGCAAATGTAGTATATGACCAAGAATGGTCAGAATTTAAACAAAAAGGAATTAAATTATTAAGTTTTTATACTGAAACAGGAATTGCAGCAGGAGTAAAAACCGAATTTACTCAGATTATGGGTCATCCTAGTTCAACAATCTGTGAATTTGCCCGTTCTTGTCATGTGGACTTAATAGTTATTGGTAGACGGGGACATTTAGGTTTTAAAGAGGTTTTTTTGGGTAGCGTCAGTAATTATGTCGTTCATCATGCTCCCTGTTCAATATTGCTAGTTCATACGCCTATTGATACTGCTAGTTAGAAAGTAGAAGCAGGAGAATCTTCCTCCTTATCTACAAATTAGACCATGTAATCAGTGTAGAAATTGATCAATGCATTGCTGCTAGGGATTAATCTTAGTGCAATTGAGCCAAATAACACCAAACAATATTTAAACTCCTGTGACACCAATACTTCGAAACCATCTCGCAATAAATAGTGCCATCAAGCAGGGAACTAGCTGAGCCTCACAAATTCTTCAAAATTTAAGACTAATCTATAACCATAAAAGAAACAGTTTGGAGGCTTATAGAGTAAGTTAGTCGAGGTTAAAACTATGAAAATACATGAAAGATCGCCAAATACAACGCTAATCTTAATTGTATTTTCTCTATTGCTAGTTGGTGCAGCTCAAATTACCGCTCTGTGGACATTGAGTAAAGCGATTGTGTTCAATGTAGTTAAATCCCCTACGGTAGAGGAATTACAACCAGCTAAGTTTAGTCCTCAAGTATATCAGTTAAAAATAGTTAACAATCAAATTCAATTAACCCCCAGGGCTATTTCTACTGCCGCTACTTCGGCAAAATTAGCTTTGACCGAAGCTTTTGAAGCATTATTAGCTCAATCTTCTACTGGCAATGCTACTAGTACAATTCCCCCTCAAACTCGTTTACTCGACTTGAACATCAGCGAAGATGGAATTCACATAGATTTATCTCAGGAATTTACTCAAGGTGGTGGTAGTAGTTCCATGATTTATCGAGTAGCTCAAGTTCTCTATACTGCAACTAGTATGGATTCTCAAGCAACAGTATTTCTGTCTATTGAAGGAAAACCTTTAAGAGATGACTATCCTTTAGGAGGAGAGGGACTAATTCTCAAATACCCGATGACAAGACAACAATTTGACCAAGATTTCTTAACTAAATAGTTTAATTTAAGAGGTAAAAATATGAAACTTTTTACATGGATGCAAGATACAGTTCAGTTTGTTTGGGATGGAGTATCAAGACTTTTCCAACCCACAGATGATGATTATCCTCCAACTGGAGTACAGCCTTATAGTGGCGATCCTTGTGATGACCCTGAGAAGTATTCTTAGTATTTGTTGATAGTTATTGGTTAGTGGTTGTTTCAATAGTTTAACTTTTACTTCATTGGAGGTATGGTAGTTGACACTCCCCGCGCTAAAGCAACGGGGATTCTTGATTCATCCCTGGATAGCTAGATCTGTCAAAGACACATCCCCACCATTGCCAGATCCACAAGCAAAAACGGTCTGCCCAACCGCTAAAATATTCAGACTACTGTTATAGTCCCTCAAGTTCAAACTATTACAGCTAGGACATACCCACTCTCTAACATCTAGAGGCAGCTTGTCCAAGATATGACCACATGGGTTACAACGTTTAGAGGATGGGAACCACCTATCAATTGCCCCGATTTTACGGTCATGCCAGTTAGCTTTGTATTCCAGTTGGCGTAGAAATTTACCCCAACTGCAATCAGCTATGGCTTTCGCTAACTTGTGATTAGCCATCATGTTTTTTACTGCTAAAGTCTCAGTATAGATAGCTTGGCTTTGGCTAACTAATGACGAGGTTTTCCGCACCATACCTGATAAAATCTCTATAGCTCCTGCTTTCTTTGGAAGTTGCATTGTAATCACTGCGACTATCCATGCCCGATTTATCTGGGTGAATTTTTGCTAGTTTAATGGCAGCTACGCAGGCTTTTAACCTAGCCAAGTCTCCGTTACACCGCCTCGCTTCAAGAAGAACGGTCACATGCGGCTAAAACATTTATGCGGTGACTTCGTCAAGTTATGCTAAGTATTCCCATGATAGGCTAGCGTCAATCTGAGTCATTCGGCTTTATGCATAGCTAAAGTTTGATGATGCGGATTTTGTTAGAGAGGGAATAATGAAGAATAATCAGATCTTAAGTATTTAAAATCAGCTAGGATTTTTCTGACTTTTGAAATTTGCCATCAATAACTTCCGAAGACTTATGGGTTCTATCTCCAAAACTAAATCTCCAGATTCAATGAATCGCACTGTTGGTAATCAACTTCAGGCAATTCCAATCGCTACCGTGATTAGTTTAATTCTTATGGGAGGAATTGGTTGGCGTTTAAGCCATTTACAACTAGTTCAAGGGGAAATTAATCAACAAAAAGCAGCTAACAATCATATTAGGCTCGTTCCTAAACCGCCAGTAAGAGGTAATATTTTTGATCGCCACGGAAGGCTCATCGCCAGTAATCGTCAGTCTTATTCTGCTTATTTATGGCCTAAGGCTCAAAAAGAAGTCAATTGGCAGAAAGATCGCGACATCATTGCTAAGATACTAGAAATTACTCCCGAAAGCCTGCAAAAAAAGGTTGAAGATGCAGGATACAATTATCCAAGTTTAATTCTGATCGCACGTAACTTAACTCCTGAGCAAATTACGGCTTTAGAAGAATATCAGGCTGAACTTGAAGGGATTGAGATTGATATTGGCAAAGTGAGATACTATCCCCAAGGTGAAGTCGCAGCGCATATTTTGGGTTATACGGGAGAGCTAAATCAGGCGGAATTGGCGCAAAAAAAACCTCAAGGCTATCGCCTCGGTGATGTCATAGGCAAAATGGGTATTGAGTCTGCTTATGAAACTCAGTTACGAGGTAAATGGGGTGGTTTGAAACTGGGGGTTGATGGCGCAGGAAGAATTGTTAGTCTTCTAGGGGAAGAACCCGCAGCAGCAGGAGATGACCTTACTTTAACTATTGATGCCGAAGTACAAAAGGCTGCCGAAGCAGCATTAGGTACCAATAGAGGAGCTATAGTAGCGCTAGATCCTAATAATGGTGAAGTATTAGCTATGGCGAGCTACCCTAGCTTTGATCCTAATATTTTTTCCAGCAATATTACACCCCAAATATGGCAAGAACTTCAAGCTAACGGAAATCCTTTTTTAAATATGGCGTTGAGAGCCTTTCCCCCAGCTTCAACTTTTAAAATTGTTACCGCCACCGCAGGGTTAGAATCTGGCAAATATCCTCCCAACACTGTATTAGGCACATATCCTTATCTTTCTGTGGGCGGCACTAGATTTGGCGAATGGAATAAAAGAGGCTTTGGCAGAATGGGTCATGTCTCGGCTATGGCTTGGAGTAGTAATACTTTCTTTGGTCAAATTGGTCGTGGAGTAGGAGGGAAAGAGCTAATCAAATGGGCGAGATTATATGGTTTTGGTAAACCTACTGGTATTGAGTTAAAGGGAGAAATAGGAGGATTGATTGCCGATGATGCCTGGAAGCGACGCAACTTTCGCAACTGGGGTTGGACTACGGGTGACACCGTAAATATGTCTATCGGTCAGGGTTTCACCAGCGCCACACCCTTACAGATTGCAGTTATGTTTAGCGCGATCGCTAATAATGGTTATAAGGTGCAACCTCATTTGGTCAAAAGTGATGATCTGGCAAATGAGAAAGTGAATTTAAATCTTAAGCCAACTACTATCTCTACCATTCAGCAAGGTTTGAGAGCCGTAGTTAATGGTGGCACAGGAACCAAATTAAATTCGCCTCATACCCCTCCAGGAGCAGGAAAAAGTGGCACGGCAGAGGCTCCTCCAGGGGAATCTCATACCTGGTTTGGTGCATATGCTCCCTTTGATAAACCAGAGATCGTGGTGGTGGCTTTTGCCGAACATTCTGGCGGTGGTGGCGGTTCCGTTGCTGCACCTTTAGCTAGACAGGTGATGGAGGCATATTTTAAATCCAAATAGGGCAATTAAAATCGTTTCTCTTAAATTAGCTACAAATGACTGACGGGGAGATGGGGAGACTGGGAGATAGGGAGACTGGGAGACTGGGAGATAAGCCTTCGGCATGCACCTCCTTCATCGGCGAAAGTTGTGTAGCAGTAATTAAGAGAATTAATATTACAAGTAGAAGATAAAGATGACTTTTGACTTACAAAATCAATTCACATTAAGCATATTTAAAGTATGTTCGTAGATTGAGCTTTCGTTAATCATTAATCGTTTGCGGGGAATACTAACAACAGGAAATCATCTTGATATTTTAGTATTTTTATGTCCCTGCGTTTAAATAAAAAAGCCTATAACATTCTAGCTATCGCAATTAATAAGGCCGCAGTCAAAGATCAGATTGCGGGAGAAGTCAGCCACAAAATTGCCTTGAAACGACTCCAGAAATTAAATTCTACTAAGGGAAATCCCGTTACAGAGCAAGAGTTAAAGGATTTAATTAGCGATCTATTCCCTAATTTCGACTCTCAAGCCATTAAAAAAGCAGTTCGCGTTAATCGTCCTTCTAGTGCCTTGTGGTGGCTGACTAAAATTGCTCTGGGATTGAGTAGTCTGGCAGGATTAATCTGGGTGCTAAATTTACCTTACCCGATGATTCGTCGTCCTGTAGCCAAGACTGCCCCGATCATCCTCTTGCCTAGCTATTTAAGAATGGATCATAACTATCGACAGGCGATCGCCAAAGTGGAACAGGCGGATCAGTTAGTCAATCGGGCTACAAGTTTGGCAGATTTAAAGTTAGGGCAAGCCAAAGTGAATCAAGCTCAAGCTAATTTAGATGCTTTACCTGTGTGGTTTCTGGGTTATGAACCTCAGATGTATCGTACCTTTTTTAGTTTTGGTTGGAAATTTACTTTCGATGAATTTGAGGCAGCCAGGGCAAAAGTGGGACGGATGGATGCCAAAATTTTTCAAGAGATTAACGCCTTCACCAAGTTAGAACAAGCCCAAAAAGATATTCGGCAGGCGAAACAAAACTATCAACAGGCTAAAGATAGTGCTGCTAAACAGCAGGCAATATCTGCATGGCAAGCAGGAATTGACAAGTTGAATCAACTTCCTAGTCGTACCGTAGCGCAAGAACAAGCAAAAGCAATTAATCAGGCATACCGACGAGATTTTCAGCAGATATCGGGGCTTATTTCGGGTAATGAGCGCACCAACAAAATTATTGCGGCGGCACAACAGTTTCATCAACAAGGAATTAATAGTTGTGGGGCAACACCTCATTCAGTAAATCGCTGGCAAGAATGTATCAATCTTTTACGGCAAGCAGTCACTATTTTGCAGCAGGTACCCTTAGAAGATGCGGGCTATCTGGAAACACAAACGCTATTGGCAAACTATGAAGCAAAATTAGGCGAGATGCGAATTCGTCAGTTAGAAGAACGAGAATCTCAGCAAGCTTATAATGCAGCCCAACAGATGATTACTAATTTACCGAAATCTGTAAATCAGCACAATCGAGATCGCACTGCCAGAGAAATCTTAATGATTATTAATGAACTGGAAAAAGTTAAGCTACAAACTACTGTTTATAACGATGCGGTAAACATGATGGGTTTTGCTAATAAAAAGCTGACGCAACTGCGCTAAATTTTTGCTAATGAACTTAAGTTTGAGGATTAAGTTACCTGCATTAATGAAAAAACCATTATTGGTAATGTCTTATCGTATATGTCTTACTTAGTGATATAGCTCAATTTAATTAATGGGGTTTCGCTATAATTTGTAGCAAAGGATATAAATCAATAAAATAATGTCACAGATAACTATCTGGGTAAACGAACAAATTGATCCAGGTGGTTTGATTCATGCTTGCATTGCTAGTATCGATCAAGCCGCAGCTTATGATTGTCATCAGAATTGGCAAAATAGTCTCACAGAACAACAGAAACAAAATGGTTGGGTAGCTACTCTGCGTCAGGTAGATTCCTGGGATGATGTTCCTGTTAATGCTCTTAAATTAAGTGTCTAAAATCCCCTGATATAAATATCCGCGCTCTTTTATCCAGAGTATCCCCTTGCGCTTCTTATGATCCACTGGTTATACTATTAAAACGTAGTCGTTATGAGTTTGTTTTTAGAAATTTAATTTTAATTATGGTTGATCAAAATATAGAAAACGTTGTGATTATCGGTTCTGGTCCAGCAGGATATACAGCAGCAATTTATGCAGCTAGAGCTAATTTAAAACCGCTGATGTTTGAAGGATTGCAGGCGGGAGGTGTGCCAGGGGGACAGTTAATGACCACTACAGAAGTAGAGAACTTTCCTGGATTTCCTGAAGGAATTACAGGTCCAGAATTAATGGAAAGAATGCGATCGCAAGCTATCAGATGGGGAACCGAATGTCATACTGAAGATGTAATTAAAGTAGATTTCCAACAGCGCCCCTTTACCATCACCTCTACCGACAGAGAAGTTAAAGCCCATAGCGTCATTATTGCTACTGGTGCCACAGCAAAACGCTTAGGTTTACCCAGTGAGAAACAATATTGGTGTAACGGAATCTCTGCCTGTGCTATTTGTGATGGTGCTAGTCCTATCTTTAATGGCAAAGAACTGATCGTAGTTGGTGGAGGAGACTCCGCAGTTGAAGAAGCAGTATATCTAACCAAATATGGTAGCAAAGTTCACCTTCTGGTTCGTAGTGGAAGATTACGCGCTAGTAAAGCGATGCAAAATCGCGTTTTAAACAATGCCAAGGTTGAGATCCACTGGCATACAGAAGCAATAGACGTTTACGGTGAGAACAACCGCATGACAGGGTTGAAGATTCGCAATACTCAAACTGAAGAGGAATCGGAGATTACTGCTAATGGTTTATTCTATGCCATCGGACACCAGCCAAACACAGGTCTGTTTGCCGATCAGTTGGAATTAGACAAGGTTGGTTATGTCACGGTAACTCCTGGAACAGTAGCTACTTCGGTAGAGGGAGTGTATGCCGCAGGAGATGTGCAGGATCATGAATATCGTCAGGCGGTTTCCGCAGCAGGTACAGGCTGTATGGCGGCATTAGCGGCGGAAAGATGGCTTTGCGAGCATGATTTGATCGTGGAATACGATCAGCAGCCAGAAGCGCCTCAAGCTAACCCTGATGAAGCCAAACCAGAAGTCAAAAATGACCCTGTTGAGTTTAACTTAGAAGATACTAGCCATGTAGGTGGTTATGCCTTAAGAAAGCTATTTCACGAAAGCGATCGCTTAATTATGGTGAAATATGTATCTCCTACCTGTGGTCCGTGTAAAACCCTCTCGCCAATTTTAGCTAAAGTCGTTCAAGAATACGAAGGAAAAATTCACTTTGTGGAGATTGACATTGTAGACGATCCTGAAATTGCTCAGATGGGTCAAGTTTCTGGAACTCCCACAATCCAGTTTTTCCGCGATCAGGACCTACTGCAAGAAGTCAAAGGAGTCAAGCAAAAAAGTGAATACCGTAAGCTGATTGAAGGATATCTACCAGCTAATGTTTAGTCTTTTCTAATCAACCGTAAGATCATTATTCACTGCTATCAGATTCCAATTTTTCCTTTTTGGAAAATCCCCAGGTAAAAAATATTGCCACAACAGCAATGGTCACCCATTCGGGAATTAGGTAATCTGGTAGCCATACCTTGAGCAACAGCCGCAGCCCGACGAAGCCGACGGTGATAAATCCAGCATCTTCGAGATAAGTATATTCTTGTAACCAACGAATAAATAAACCAGCCAAAAAGCGCAAGATCACAATCCCAATTGTCCCTCCAGCAATGATTAGCCAGGTTTCTTCGGTAATCGCGATCGCTGAGGTAACGCTATCGAGAGAAAAAGCCAGGTCGGTAATGGCAATAGTGGGAATTATTTGCCACACCGATTTAAAACCTAAAGAATGTTTTTCAGGATCATCGTCCCCATCAGATGAGAGAAAATAATCAAAAACTAGCCATAATAAATACAATGCCCCCAATAATTCAAATTGCCAATATTGAATTACCCAGGTAGCGGCAAAAATAAGGATAATTCTGAGTATATAAGCTCCCACTAGCCCAATGTTAAGGGCTTTCTGTTGGGCTTGGGGATCGACTACGCTTTTGGCGATCGCTGCTAGGGCGATCGCATTATCCGCTGATAAGACTGCTTCTAAAAGAATTAGTACCAGCAAGATGAGATAAACTTCGACCCCAGCGTCGGTAAAATAATCAACTATGTTTTGCAACATTAAGTATACGTATATGTTAAATCGAATCGAGAAATTTTAGACTTAAATTGAAATAGGTTAATTGAGCATCGCTAAAATTATAAATCTGGCGATTTTAAGATTTTCCCTCACTTTTACCCCTTTTTTCATAAGTTCTCCTCTTAATTATGTTGCATCTTGTTACAAGATGTTTCGTCTGGGGTCAATTATGACGCAAATTGGGGATGGAATATCTTATTATCCGAATTAAAACGGAAGGAGAAAAATTACTATGTCTATATCAGACACTCAAGTTTATATTGCTCTTGTAGTTGCTTTATTTGCTGGTTTTATGGCGATGCGTTTATCCCTAGAACTCTATAAATAAGCTTTTCCAAGACTTTTGGGAAATGGAGTAACCATTTTACCGATGCTTCAGATTGGCGGTTATTATTTAAAGCTGCTAATCTGGAGTCCTCATTAGTGACAAGCAACTCCAATTATGAATGCTGGCGGACAACGATCAAAAAAAGTCAGTCGTAGTTCTCGTAGACATCAGAAGTATCATCGAGGAATCACTGCAGAGATTACCCTTAAGCTTGTTTTGAGCTGGGCTATTGCCATTAGTGCGATCGCGTCTTTATTCAGACTGTTGCCTTATCATTTGACTCAACAGGCAAAGTTAAAAGAATTAAAGATTCAGGTGGAGGAAACTGATGCTAGGGTTAGCAAGCTGAGAGAACAGCTTAATTACAACTTTGATCCTCATCGAACTCAAAGCTTGATGGAGCAGTATAGTACTTTAACTGCTCCTAATCAAAGTCGCATCTATTGGTTGCCAGAAGGCAGAGAATCATCGACATCTGACGCTAAACCAGAGTAAGCCTGCTTGAAAATGATAAATGTTATAAATATTAAATACAATTAAATATAAAGGAAGTTGTAACTGAGCCTAATCTACTCACAAATGATTAGGAATCGTTATCGGATTAAGTAATTGTTCTAACCAGGCTTCCACTTTAAGGCGATAGTTAGCCAGATCTTTTTTATTTACTAGAAGGTCTAGGGCTATTCGATAATCGGCAACGGCACAGTTCCAGTCGCCTCTTAAATGATTAGTTCTTCCTCTTTCAGCATAAATTCTTTCTTGCAGAACATCACCTATAGTTAGGGTAATATCAAAGTTTTCGATCGATAGATCGTAGATGCCTAATTCACGAAAGGCAATTCCTTGATTAATCCAGGCTCGAAGATTGCCAGGGTTAAGGTCTAAAGCAGTGTCGTAGTCAGCGATCGCTTCGGTTAATTCTCCTTGAGCCGCATAGCAATTTGCCCGATTATTATAAGCGCTATCAAGACGAGGATTGAGTTCCAATGCCAGAGATAAATCACAAAGTGCTTCTATAATTTGATTATTACGAAAGTGCATTAAACCTCGATTATTGTAGTCTGCCGCATTATCAGGACATAAGGCAATGAGCTGATCTAAAACAGCAATTGCTACGGCATATTCTCCTTGAGAAGCATTGGCTTTGAGGCATTTTCTTAGCTGCTTTTCTGAAGTTAAACTATCTGATTTTGGCACAGAACATACAGAAAATGATGCCTCAACTAATTCATCAGCAGAAGGTAATATTCTTGATCGTGGTTGATTCTTTTGGCAATTCAAATCGGTCTGCATGGTATCAATTAGAGCTTATCTGTTGCTACTTTACTATCTTGTCCCGAGGTGAAGAGAACTCAAATATGTCACCAATTGAACTGTCCCCTAAGTTTTTTATTTTAAAAATAAATTATGGTGGCTTTATAAAGAGCATCATGACGAAAAAATTGTTAAACGTCTTCCACAAAATTACGTAAATTAATATTGAGAACTAAGTAAATTTTGGTTGATTTTTGTATCAAACTCACCAGGAAATATTTGTTTTCATCACAATTTGCTTGGCAGATGTTGTTTTGGCGGTGGTTATAGATTACATTTTCTAAATATTGGTTATTAAAACTAGTCTGAAATGGTTTTAAACTAAGATATTAGAGATATTTAGCAAATTTATGACTACTACCGCTTTATTCGCCCAAGCACCTGATTTAGAAACAGATGATTACTGTGTATTGGGTCTGGCAACTTGTTTTGTTAGAGACGAGGGTGAAATTGAACAATTAACTGTTTTAGAACCCATTCCTTCGGCTGCCTTAGAGGCTTTGATTAAGGGCATTCCCACTTCATATCAGTTGGCTTGTGCAACAACTCTGGGTCAAATTTTTCAGGATGGTACTGTTCAAATTCCCACTAATTTGGAGACTGAAGACGACATTAATTTATGCGATCGCTTTGCTGAAAGAGTAGCCGCAGCTACTCGTACTTATAAAAGCCGTTCTGAAGCTAAAAAGCATATTCCTTTGGGTGCAATAAAGCAGGATTTTAATTATTCTTTAGACAGAAAAAGAGTTTTAAATAATTCTCGGGCAGTAAGCACAGAAGATAACGTCAAGCAACATTCTCATACCCACAAAGTTCTTTAGCAAGATGCTAGAAAGACTAAATTAATACATTAGAAGTTGTAACTATGTTGCGGCTTCTTTTTTGTACATTTATGATGAGTAATCTGTAAAATGCCATTTATAAAGTAAAGATAAATAGAAATTTTGAATAAGAATTATTGGTTTTATAGCCGTTTTCTTGTCTATTCCGTTTTTGATCAGCTATTTCGTAGCTAATAGCTATTAACTTTTTAAAAAATTAATTATTGTGGTTTACTCATGTGAAAATCGCAGTAAACAAAATAAAAAGCATTGAATAAAACTATAGTATTTCTTGTCTTGATGAGATAAAAAAGGCTACTTGTTCATTACAAATAACCTTTGAATGCTCTAATTAAACTGGCGAATATTTTGGTGATAAATTAAATTAATCATCAAAAACATTATGGGCGTTATTATAGCGTTTCTCGAATTAGTGAGGTACACCGCAATCAACAATCAACTATTAACAACGGTGCGCGTTCCCTTGCGCCTGAAGGCGGCGCGGGGTCGCACCGCAATCAACAAAAATCAAGGTCTGGACTGTACCGCATCAAAATGAGGATGGCTATATTACAGTTTTACTGTCACTGTTTTGACTTCCGTATACTGCTGTAAGCCATATTCACCAAGTTCGCGACCCATTCCCGATTGTTTGAACCCACCAAAAGGTGCGGCAATATCGAAGGCGTGATAGCAATTGATCCAAACAGTTCCAGCACGAAGACTATGAGCGATCGCATGAGCTTGAGAAATATCTTTTGTCCATACTCCTGCTGCTAAACCGTAGATAGTTTTGTTAGCTCGTTCGATTAGCTCATCGACATCCTTAAATTTGATAATGCTCATTACAGGACCAAAAATTTCTTCGCGGGCAATATCCATGTCATCTTGTACATCGGCAAAAACCGTCGGCTCGATAAAATAACCGCGCTCGCCAAAGCGATGACCACCACACAGCATTTTCGCTCCCTGGCGCATTCCTGATTCGATATAGCCCATCACCTTATCAAACTGTTCGCGATCTACCTGAGGACCTTGTTTGGTATCGGAAGCAAAAGGATCGCCTACTTTACGTTGCTTAGCTCTGGCTACTGAGCGAGCCACAAATTCGTCATAGCATTTTTCTTCGACAAACAGCCGCGAACCTGCATTACAGCATTGACCTTGGTTAAAAAATAAAGCCTGATGGCAGCCTTCAATAGCAGCATCAAAATCAGCATCGGCAAAGACAATATTAGGACTCTTGCCACCTAGTTCTAGAGTCACCCGCTTGAGGTTACTTTTTGCCGATGCTTCCATAATTAGGTGTCCCACCTCAGTCGAACCAGTAAAAGCAATTTTATCAATATCTGGATGACTTGCGATCGCTGCCCCTGCGGTTGGTCCATAACCCGAAAGTAAATTGACTACTCCAGGAGGGAATCCCGCTTCAATAATCAATTCACCAACCCGAAATGCCGATAGAGGAGTTTGTTCGGCTGTCTTCATGACCACAGTGTTCCCCGTTGCTAATGCTGGCGCTAGCTTCCAGGCTTGCATTAGCAAGGGAAAATTCCAAGGAATAATTTGACCAATTACCCCTACTGGTTCATGGCGCGTATAGCAAAAGTAAGAACCGCTAATGGGGATAGTTTTACCCTGAATCTTATCCGCCCAGCCAGCGTAGTAGCGATAGGTTTCAATTACAAAGGGCAAGTCCATATCTAGTGATTCAGACAGCGGCTTGCCATTGTCTAAAGTTTCTAATCTGGCTAATTCCTCCTTATTTTTTTCAATTAGATCGGCTAGCTTATAAAGTAATTCTCCTCGCTTTCTAGCAGACATCTGGCGCCAGTCCCCGTCAAAGGCATGACGTGCCGCCTCTACAGCACGCTCAACATCGGCAGCATCAGCCTCAGCGACATCACAAATCACCTCTCCTGTAGCGGGATTAATTGTCTCAAAACGTTTACCAGAGACACTTTCTACCCATTCATTATTAATTAGCAGCTTAGTAGGACCAAGTTTTACTGTTGATTCTGGTCTGGTAGCAGCGACCATAGTCATCCTCCTGCGCTTGTATTTAAAAACTTATTTTCCTTAATCTTAAAACCGCTTATTTAGTTAGCTTAATTTAAGAGAGTGATTCTTAACATTATTATGCTGTTAATGTTCAATGTTCAATGTTTAATGTTTTAAATTTGCCATAGTTTAATTGCACCCTCTTGATCACTACCAGCAATGGTTTGTCCATCAGGAGAAATCGCTATCGCACCTGTTTGCCCGCTAGGAATTGCAATAGTAGCTATTTCTGTTTGGGTTTGGTGGTGACAGAGTTTGATAGTTTGGTCTAACCCTGCACTGGCTAGTATCTGCCCATCGGGACTAAAACCAATGGCACTAATTCCTTGTTTATATCCTGTTAATGTTGCTATCTCTGATTGACTGGCAACCTGCCACAGCTTAATTGTTTTGTCTCTACTACCACTAGCCAATGTTTGCCCATCGGGACTAAATGCTAAAGATTCTATAGCTAGTTTGTGTGCGGTGAAAGAAGCTGTTTCTGAGTGAGTATTAATGTCCCATAGCTTGATGGTTTTATCGGCACCTCCACTAGCGATTTTGCCATCAGGACTAAATACTATGGCATTAATAGCTAGTTTGTGTGCGATGAAAGAAGCTGTTTCTGAGTAAGTATTAATGTCCCATAGCTTAATGGTTTTATCTGCACCTCCACTAGCGAGAGTCTTGCCATCAGGACTAAAGGCTATGGCATTTGGGGCTAATTTATGTCCAGTTAAAGTCGCAATTTCTGTTCTCTGGGCAATACTCCAAAGCTTAATTGTTTTGTCCTTAGAAGTACTAGCCAATATCTGTCCGTCAGGGCTAAATGCCAGTGATAATATCGGCTGGGAATGTCCTGATATTTGACCTAGTTGACTGATCGATACCAAACTCCATAGACTTTTACCTGAATTAACAACTGGCACTTGAGACGGTGTAGGACTTTGTTTGTTTTCAACGACGGGTGGGGTCGCTTTTATTTCAGATATGTTTGCGTTGACCGCAGCTAAGGGAGGCGCTTCTTCTTTTACAGGGTTAGCTTTTTGCTTAGGTTCTAGTTCTTTTCTAGCTTCTGGTTTGGGGACAGATTGTGCCACGGAGAGTTTAGCTTCTGGTGATGCGGGAATAGTTTGCTTTGCCTCAGCTATAGCATTGTTATTGGAAGCTGGTTTTGGTTCTAATTTTGGTGTAGCTTTTGGTTTGGCTGTTTGAGAGGGAGCGACTTTTAAAATCGTATGCTCTACCATTACCGTAGCATTGAGAGTTTGGCATGCAAAAGTAAATTCAGGACCTTTGGAGCCTAAGGTAATGCGATCGCCTGATTGTAGCTGTTGCGGATTATTAATCGGGCGATCATTAATTAATGTACCGTTAGTTGTCCCCAGATCGGTTATTTGCCAATCGACATCCACAAGCTTAATCTGAGCGTGACGACGAGACACCGTAATAAATTTGTGAGGATCTAAAGCAATTTGACAGTCAGGAGAGCGACCAATAATCGTATCTTTTGTCGTCGATAAGGTGTATTCTTTGCGGTCTTGAGGATTATCGACTGAGCTGGTATTCATACTAAGAGTAGCCCAGCCCGCTTGGTCGTCTTTGGTCATATTTCTGCTCTGCAAAATCGCTTAACTGCCCTTTATTTTAGAAATTAAATATTATATTCAAAAAAATACCGCTAAAAAATTAAGTTTTATAATGCAAATCTCAGCGATTAAATACAGAAAAATTTAAAGTTTACTGCCAGGTCAAACATCATATACTTCTATGAAGTAACCAAGTAGGACGTACTGTCTTAGACCAATAGTAAAGACCAACAATATAGATGAAGATTATTAGTTATGCAGGTCTTTATCAGATTTAAGCATAGTCCATTGACGAAAACCTAGTTGAAAGAACATTTAAAATTATTTTGTAATTT
The DNA here is from genome assembly GCA_039180345.1 of Cyanobacteria bacterium P01_G01_bin.39. Lineage (GTDB taxonomy): Bacteria > Cyanobacteriota > Cyanobacteriia > Cyanobacteriales > Xenococcaceae > Waterburya. The sequence goes on from JBCDDK010000047.1 coordinate 20,065, forward strand.
TTTATACAGAGTATAAATAGCTGCATATTTTTTAGTGAAATAAACCTATTTATTTGCTGATGTTCTAATTTAAATTAATCAACAAAGCTGAGAAATATTTTAGTTTTGGTTCATAGTTTTTTGTGAGGAAAAATCATGGCAGAAGAGCTTAACTTACTGATCGATGAATGCGATCGCAAAACTCAGGTTTTGTTAACCGATGCTGAACAAGCATTTGATGAGGTAGATCAAATTGTCGAGTTTGCTAACGATCTGGCGGATGAATTGAATACTGCTAACCAAGAAGCGCAAGAAAGCTGGTCAGCAATTATTGCCGAACTGGAGGAGGCAGAAGAATCTCTAGAAGCGGAGATGGAAAGCACTAGGGAACAATTAACCTCTTTCCAAGAAAAGATTGCTGAAGTAGGGGAGGGAGTTAGCGAAGCGATGGATCGGTTTACGACTCGCTTAGAAGAGGTAAAAAGCCGCAAAGTTGAGATTGCCGAACAACTGGCAGATGAAAAAGAAAACAACACCTCTAGTCTTGATACCTTGAGCGAGAATATTAATAATTTATCAGAAGCGATCGCCGATTATGAAGAGGCAGCCCAAAGCGATATTGAAGAACATAAAACTGCTGTAGCTGCTGCCCAGGAAAGCTTTGAGTCGAAGAAAGAGGATTTGATCGAACAGTTTGAGTCACTGTCCACTGAGTTGAAGGATAACCTAGAAACTTTGGAGTCAAATGTCTCCAGGGTTGAAGAAGAAAGTGGCGAGTTTAAACAAGATCTAGAAAGCAACTTAGATTCTCTGGCAGAAAGCGTTACCAGCGCTCTAGCTGCCAAGTTTGCAGATGAAATTATGGAAGAGTTGACTGGTTCTTCTACTGGATTAACCGAAGCCTTTAGCGTCCTTGACAGCACGGGGGGCGAAATGACCGAGTTGCTTGAAGGGAATGTCGGCAAAATTGTCGAGCAAGTTTCTGAAGTCACCGACCTAATTGAACAAGTAGAGCCAGTACTCAAAACCGCAAAAACCTTACTGGGATAGACGTACCTTGTTGCATCTTGGACAAGTTTAGTTATTTGTTCGTGAGGAATGGGGAATGGAGAATGGGGAATGGGGACTGACTATATCTGTAAAACAAATAATAATATAAGAAGACATCATGGCAGCAGCAGACCTATTATCTCGTAATCTTGAAGAATCTAGCGATAAACTGCAAGAAATTATTGATGCAGTTGAATTGGCTTCTAACCAAATGAACGATCTTTCAGGGCAGTTAGAATCGACCAATACTAGCCTAGAAGAAGCCAAAGAAAATATCATTGAGGGCTTAGAAACCGCTACCAAAGAATTTGAGGAGACCAAACATGAATTTACCGATTCTCATGATGAAATGTTGCGAGAAATGTCCGAGTTGCAGACTGCTTTGGCAGAATTATCAAGCAAACTCGATAGCGGTAGTGAAACGGTAGATAATGCCGAAAATGAATTTGGTAGTGCCAATGATGATCGCCAAGGTGAATTAGATAGCAGTCTAGAAGAAGTGATCGCGGCATTTAATGAACTGGCAGAGACCATTGATGAGATGGAAAATAATGTCGCCGAAAGTAGCGAAAACTCGGAAAGCTATTTTGAAGAATTTAGCGAAAGCGTTAAGCAGTTGCAGTCTAATCTTGAATCTGCCCAAAAAGAAACCGAATCTGATTTTGAAGACACGGTCAGTAACATCGGAGAAACCCTAAAGTCAGACCTTGATTCCTTACTCACCGAATTTAGCAGTAATTTAACCGACGAACAGCTCAGTGAAATTAGTTCGGGATTTGAAGAACTAACTAGCGACTTTGAATCAGTGTTGACCTCTTTTGGTTCTGACAGTAATGAACTGGGCAACAAACTCAAAGACACCCTGCACGAAGTTTTAACAAACTCCCAGGAATATGCAGGACAGGAAATGAAAGAGAGAGTTGTCGATAGCTTTGAAGAAGCGATTAAAGATTCAGTGCAGGCAATGATCGAAGAGGTGAGCGAAAACGTAATTATGATGACCTTTGGTACCAGCGTTACCGGTGCTTTAGCTCCCTTGTTACCCATGTTGGCAGCCGCCAAAGCGGTTACTGGGGCATTAGCGGCGATCGTCGGAATATTTTAATAAAAGCTCTAAGCTCTAAGCCTTAAGCTTTAAGTCTCTAATCCCCAATCCCCAATCCCATCTCAAGCATTTTCTAACAAATTTGACCCACTTATTTATCAGGAGCATATTCCCATGAGTGATTTGAGCGAATCATTAGATATGATGTCCCAGTTGGTTACAGATTTTCCAGGACGGCTAGACGGCATCATTACCCAAGCCCAAGAAGTGGAATCCGAAGCTAACCAATTAACTGAAAATGTAGCAGAAAAACAAGAACAGGTAGCAGATATTCTGGCACAGGTACAAGAGGCTCTTAACCAAATGCGTGAAGAGGTGGCTCAACACCAGTCACAAACTGAGTCTGAGGTAGACAAATTTGAAGCTGATGTTAAAGAGTTAACCGAGTTTTTTGATGAAGCTACGGATAAACTAGATGCAGAAGTTAAGGACGCTCAAGAAAAGCTAGGGGATTTTAAAGATAAACTCGAAGATGAGCGCCAGCAAACCCAAGAGCAACAGCAATCAAGCGATCGCGAATTAACTGAAGCCCGTGAGGCGATTGAATCGGGTCGAGAAAAGCTGGCTGATGCCATGTCAAATACTATTGAGAGGATCGATTCGCTGCGGGAAAAATTAGAGTCGGCTAGCGAAGCGATGTCACAAGAAGTAAACAGTTTTACCGAGCGAGTCAATCAAGGGCAGTCAGATGTGAGTGACAACATCACTACTATGGCGGCGGAATTTTCGGCGATCGCCAATAATTTTAGCAGCAGTCTCAACGATACTGCGGATATGCTGTCGGTTGGTGTAGATGGTTTGAGGTCGCAAACCCAAGAAACTGTCGAGTCTAAAATTCAAGATTTAATTGACGATGCTGTAGCCACGGTAACAGATTCCATCGACGATATGGCGAAGAAGCTCAACGACTCTCAAGAAGAATCTTCAACCCAACGAGAACTACTTGAACCTCTATTTGAGCAGATCCAGCTACTGATTGGACCTCTAAATGTGCAGGTAGATATGGTGAAATCAGCAGCCGATAAAGCCTGTATTGATTTCGATGATTACGTATAAATCCATATAGAAACCGTAAGAAAATATGTACTGTTCCCTATTCCCCTAATCCCCCATTCCCCTAATCCCCCGAAACGATAACTAATACCACAAGGAAATTAATTGAAACGAATATAAGGAACATAAACCATGGCAGTAGATTTTGAAAACACCGCCGCCGAAACGGTGACGAAGTTACAAGAATTATTAGACCGCGCTGATAGTGCTAGTGAAGACTTGTCCACCGCCAGGGAAAAATTAGCCCAGGTATCATCAGAATTTGATGAGAATTGGAATACCTTGACAGAGAGAGCAGAGGGTTTGTTAGAGCGTATTTCCGAAGCTAGAGACAATCTCAATGCCGAATCTGAGGCGGTAAGTCAAGGTTTTGCCGATATGACTAGCACCATTGAATCGTTACAGGCAGATGCTAGTCAAGAGCTAGAAGAAACTACCAACGAACTGCAAGAATTGGGTAACGAGGCAGAAACCGATAGTTCGGAGTTAAGTGATGTCTTGGAGACAGTGCGATCAACTATTACTAGCCTGCAAGAAAAAGTTACCGAAGTGCAGTCACATCTGACCGAAAATCTAAACGAGTCAGAAGATAACCTAGAAAACGAAGTTGGTGATGCGATCGCCGATTGTGAATCAGAAATTGATGAGCAATCCTCCGATACCCAAAATGCGATCGCTGATGATGCCACCAGCAAATTAACGGAACTGTTAGACAATCTCTCGGATCATTTAGAGACGGTTCAAACCGAATTAACTGCTAAAGCCAAAGAAAAGGCAGAGGACACCGAAAATTCTGCTGAAGAGACGCTCAAAGACTTTACCGATAAACATGAAGACATCTTTGAAGATTTGGTTGATAAAGCCAACGAGCTAAAAGATGCTTTAAATCGCGTTGCCGACCTGGTAGATACTACTAGCGATACCGCTGATACCGCTAAAGACACCCTAACTGATGGGGTCGAATTAACCAACGTTGGTGTTAGTTCTGTATTCGGCATTCTCGATGATATGAGGTCTATTTTTGACTCGAATTAACCATAAAACGAGTTCGATTATGAGCAAGTAAGTTCATTACCTATTAGCCATTAGCCATTAGCCATTAGCCATTAGCCAATCGTGATTTAATGTTTTATCTATAAATAGCCTCCAACAAAATGCCACCCAAAGCGGATAAGTTAAGCCAAACCATAGAAAGTCTTCAGTTATTTTTGAGCAGAAAAGCCCAGGAACGAGAAGATCTTGCCGATATTTCCCGACAACTGGCGCAATTAAACAAAACTCTGAGCCATAAAAGACTCACGCTTCAGATTGTTAGCGATGAGCCAAAACTAGCTCAGGCTACTTTCGATCTGATTCATGCTCAACCAGAACTTGAGGGTTGTTTTCAGCTTAAGTTTGACGATCTACCCAACACTCCTCAACAAGCTGCACCCATAGAATATGCCAGCCTCAGATTACGGCAACATCTGCGTAACTCGACAGGTTTACAGCAGTATATTGAGTTGAATCCTGAAAGAGGATATACCGTTGGTCGATCGCCCGAGGCAGATATTACCATCGATAATCAGCTTTATCAGGGGGTTTCTTGGAATCATGCAGTAGTGTACTCGTCAATAGCGGAGAAGACTCAATGGTGCATCGAGGACAGTCAGAGTACTAACGGGACTTTTGTTAACGCCAAACGAGTGAGAGATAGCCAGCCTCTCAATTCTGGAGATATTATTACTCTTGCTTGTCCCCAAACGGGGTCAAAGGTGGCGGAATTGGTCTTTACTGTGAGGGTAGATAGCGATCGCGGAGCTAGCGGTCGGCATCGCGAAACTGACAAAGAGTATTGGAATGTGGTTGATTGCGATCTGCTGATGATTGCGGTGGATAGCCGACAGGGGTTGAGTTCTAGGGTAAAAGAGTTTATCCAAAAGCTAGATCTTCGTTATATCTCCCAACTGTATCTACTGGTAGATACTCCCGACCCTAAACAGGAACCAGAAGTAGCAAAAGTTGCCGATGCGAACCTGAACACCATGGAGGCTTGGTTAAAAACCTTACCAGATTCACAACCATGGTCAGTTATTCCTCTCTATCTCCAGCCTTGGTATAGTGAATTGGGAGACATAGACCCCAGACAGCAAAAGAAACAGGAACGTCTGGCTAAGATTCTGGGCAACGTAGTCAAACGCCAGCCAGAAAACATCTTGGCAAAAAGAATTACCGTCAAGGTAGTTAAAGCAGCCGAACCCTTCGAGCCATTGCTATTTCAACAACAGCAGGAGTTAAGCCAAAAGCTAGCGCAAGAACAACAGAAATTAGCTAGCTTATTCCAGGTTAACTTAAAAGAAGTTAGTAAAAAGGCGATCGCAGAAGCAAATCAGGCTAAAGATCAGTTTTTTAAGCAAGTTAAGCTCGATATTGCTCAATCTAAGGCAGCGCTGCTCGATATTTACAGTAAAAAAAGCGTGGTCTATCAAATACAAGATTTTGTCGATGGTTTAACCCCTGTCATTACTAATAAAAACGGACAAAAAATTATTCAGTTAAATAATAATTCTGATTGCAACGATATCAATCTTAGTTTAGTTAAATTTTGCACCGATTCTTTAGAAAAGTGGGCAACCCAAGAGTGGCAGCAAATCAGCTATGGCTATTGTCATGGTGGCTTAAACAATTTACGCCAAAAGTTAGCCAACAGAATCAATATCGTTCCTGGTTTACTTTCTGAATCACCCTTTAGCATACCCGAAAGGATTGATGTGACAGATAATTTCGCCATCTCTTTTGCAGGTACTAATTGCGAAATCAGTTATAAGCAAAAGTCTTTGGGTGGCTACATTATGAAGCAACTCCGCAGCCAAATGATGCAGGTGATGATGATGCTGACCTTAGTGTTGGGTTTTGTTGGTATCAAATCGAGTAGAAATCAGATGATGCAAAATCTTTCGGGGGTATTTCAACAACAGCCTTGGTTATTTGGCATCTTTGTTTGTGGCATTATCTTTCTGCTAATTAATGCCTACAACAGCGAGAACGATAGCAAACTAGAAGAAGCAGGAATTAAATTAAAAAAAGACTTGGTTAACTATTATCAATCTTTTAGCAAAAACCTATTAGAAAAAGTGATTCAAGATCTTACTCTTAGTCTGGAACTAGAAGATAAAAAGATTACTGATGGCTTAGAAATTGTGAAGGAAGTTTATAGCGATCGCATAATTGAATTGGAAAAACAACAAATTCAAATTCAAAATAACTTAGAAAAATATCAAATCCAACAAAAAAATCTCAACAATGAACTATCAGAGTTTGAGAAGCTTAAAAAAAATGCTACTGGGTTTGAAATTCCCTAGAAGAAGATAAATATTTAATAAATAAAAGCAGAATCTAAGTTTAATACAGAGAAGTTCTGTACTCTATAAAAATTACACTACACAACAATGATTGGGGTCAATGATGGAGGGAACAGTTTTAGGCAGGCGCTACCGCGTAATAAAGTACATTGCCAAGGGAGGATTTGGCAAAACCTTTCTGGCAGAGGATACTCAGTTACCAGGGAGAGATAAATGCGTAGTCAAGCAGCTTTATCCCAGCGTTGACAATCCTAATTTTATTAAGATAGCTAGACGTTTATTTAAAACAGAAGCCGAGACCCTCAACACTTTGGGCATACATAATCAAATTCCTCGGTTAATGGCATATTTTGAGGAGGATGAGAAATTCTATTTAGTACAGCAATATATAGAGGGTCATACCCTTAGTCAAGAGCTTAATTCGGGTCAACCCTGGTCGGAAAGTAGAGTGATTGAATTATTGCGAGATTGCTTGAATATTCTTGATTTTATCCATGGTCAAGGAGTAATTCACCGAGATGTTAAGCCTGACAATTTGATCCGTCGCCAATCCGATAATAAGCTGGTGCTGGTGGACTTTGGTACGGTTAAAGCAATCATAGCCGAACAAACTCAATTAGTTCCCGCTACAGTGGCAGTTGGCACTAGAGGCTATATGCCGTCAGAACAGTCGAGAGGCAAGCCTCGCACTACCAGCGACATCTATGCATTAGGTATAATTGCTACTCAGGCTTTAACGGGGATACACCCGACCCAATTTGAGGAAAGCGACAAAGGAGAATTGATTTGGCAAGACAAGGTTCAGTGTAGCCCACAGCTACAGTCAATTGTCTCCAAAATGACACGATATTATTTCAAAGATCGCTATCAATCGGCTCAAGAAACCATCGCTGCTTTAGCTAACCTGGGGAGTAACTTCAAAGCCAAGCCTGCCACCCCAGCAGTTCAATACACTCCTACAGTTCAACTGGGGGATACTGAGTTGAATGCATTTAGACAACCTCCAGCTACTTCAAGCAACTCATCTTCTGTGAGTAACGATCACTCGATTCTTGTTCCCCCTCAAAATACAGGTAGCAATGTAACCCCCTTAGAATCCACGCCATCCTCAGCAAATTCTCAATCAGCAGCATCTCTGGATCAATCTACTCGTGTCAATAACGAACCAAATTCCATGGGGGCGACACCAGGTTCGCAAGCTAGCTTAGAAGACGCGCCTTTATCTAAGAAATCTGGTAAAACATTAGCTACTTTAGGGATAGCCTTAGCCGTCGGCGCGGTTGCTTCTGGGGGAATGTATTTTCTCAGTCAAAAGACTACTCAATCTGCCCAGGAGAGTATTGCAGAACAAATTAATAGTTTCAATGCCATGCTGGATAATCAAGACTACCAGGCATGCTATGAAAAAGCAGTTGAGATTAAAAATCAAGGGAATGATGGGTCAGCAGTCAATGCTATGCCACAAGAACAGCGGCAGGAATTTGAGGCGAAGTGTGGTCTGGCAAAAGCTCAACAAGAAGCGGAAGACCTCAAGTATGGCGCAGCTATAGCAATCGCCACAAGCTTACCTGAAGATACTTCTGTTAATGCTGAAATTCAACAACAAATAGATTCTTGGTCACAACAACAGCTTGCTAATGCTAATAAACTTTACGAACAAGAAGGGAATTTAGATAAGGCGCTGGAGATGGTCAAACAAATTCCCCAAGATAGTAGCGTCAGATCTCAAGTTGTTGATGCCAAAAACTTTTGGAAAGCAGAGTCGGAAACAAATGAGGCTGTAATCACCAGTGCGGAAAAAGCCTTGAGTGAAGAGAAATGGCAATACGCCAAGCAACAGGCAACTAAAGTTAAAGAATCCTCCTCTTCAATGTATTGGCAGCAACAAGCCCAGGCAATTATTTCTCAGGCAGAAGAGGGAATAGGCGAAACTGCTGCTGCCGAAGTAAAACCAGAACCTATTACTCCTACACAGCCCAAAGTTATTAAGCCTGATACTACTACGGTAACTCCACCTGCTATACCTAGAGAGCAACCGGCAACTCGTCTTAAGCAGGATTCATCAGAGCCACTGCGTGATCTTGATGGAAACAGCGCACCTTCTAATATACCTACTGATTTTTCCCAAAATTTGCGTGATTTGTAAGTTTATAGCCGTTTTTAATTGAATAACGCCAATTCGGGTTAAGCCAACTATATTAAATCGGGTTTGCTAAGTAGTTTGCGATCGCATAGTTGAGGTAAAAATGAATATATGTAATTGAATAGTCAAGATAATCTTTGCGAGTTGTGATCGCGCTTAGAAAATTGAGTCTTTATTAATGCTTCAGCCTCATTTTGAGCAGATTTAGCAAGCTGCTTTATAATTTTGGCGGGATTAAGCTTACGTCTCAGTATAATTTCAGCAATAGATTCACCACAGGATGCCAAAATAATTTCGGCTTCTTTGCTATCTTTGGCTACTTTGATCAAGGCATTCAAGACAGAGTATTAATCTAAATTGGAATGCACCATTTTACAAAAAGCTAGGATTTTGAGCCATGAAAGAGGAGGAAATTGGAATTAACTTACGAAATATTAGAGCCGAAGAAGATCAAAAGAGATTACCAATATTAGAGCTAATTTTGATGATATTGACTTTTTGTTCGAGCTTTTGGAAAATTTGAAAATCTTGGAAGATGAGTTAGGCTTGTTTAAAGCGATAAAGGAAACAAGTAGAAATCATAGTTACTTTAACAGCCAAAAGAGTCATAAGTTCTACGTCCTCGGGTTCAAGTTCAGATTTACTCCGATATGCATGACTGAAAAATTAACTTATAAGCCTCTCCCAAATCTTGAAACAAAAGATAATGTTAATCATATTTTAAATCATGGGAATAAAAATGAGCTAGCAGTACTCGCTTTAAGTATTGGAGAATATTTTCCAGACTGGAAATTCGCTCAAGATATATGTCTCCAATTAGCAGATCATAATGACAAAACAATCAGTTCTAATGCATGTCTTGGACTATCGTACATAGCACGAACAAAGGGAAATTTAGAAAAGCATTTAGTTAAACCAATATTAATACGTGAGTTGCGTAAGCATCATGATTTTAAATGGCGTGTTCTAGATGCGATTGCCGATATCAATAGGTATATGGGTTGGAAACTAGCCCATAAGCATCTGGATGATAAGTGAAATTAATATTGTCTTAGCGTAGTCATATGTGTCTAACCCCATAAGAAACAAGAAATACAGCCTACAAAAATCGATTATATGATTTTATTAGCTGAACTATAAAGATATATTTTTGTTTAGCACAATATCAACAAGCTGATTATGATTTCCAAGAAATTGATCACTCTCAGAGTCAACCAGAAGTTGTTAATTTAGGATTATGAGCATTTATCTCAATTATCAAGAACTGCCGTACATTTTATCTCAACAATTAATCCTGGGGTAGATAAACCAGTCACGCCTACACCAGTCCAAGTAGGAAACTGATTGGTGAAATAGCGATCTTTCACTTGAATAAACAGCGGTAAGTGAGGAATAGTCAACTGTTGCGGTTCTGAGTCAGTAACAACATTTGCCCCCGTGACATGATAAGTGATCATTTCTACCACATCATCAAAACTTGCTCCTGCTGCCACCAATACTTTCTTGACATTCTCAAATGCCTGTACAAATTGAGCTTCTGTATCCTCTATTACCTGTAAATTTTCATCTCGCCCCACTTGTCCTGATATATATAAAGTATTGCCTACTTTAATTCCAGGACAGTAATGATACTTTTCGTAGATAATTTCCATGCCTGGAGGGATAATAACTTCACGAGTACTGCTCATCTATGAATTCCCAAACTTACAAAAAATTAGTTGTCAAGAATTTTAGCAAGGATTTTAACTCTGCTGTTGAGATTGTCGAGGGGCAAATTCTCCAACCTGGGGATCATGAGATTTTAATTCGCAATAAATATGCTGGAGTAAATGCGGGGTTTGATACTTTGCTGTGTAAAGGCAAGATTCCCTATTTTTCCGAAACACCACCACTAGATTTAGGGGTGGAAGCGGTGGGGACTGTAGAAGCTGTCGGAGATAAGGTCACGGAATTTGCCGTGGGTGATGCGGTGTTAACTACCCAAAGGGGAGGAGGATATCGGGAATACCAGAGGATCGATACCAGCCAAGGATTTAAAGTCCCACAAGCGACTCCCGAAGTCTTAAGCTTAATGCCTACTGGAGTCTCGGCGTTAGTGGCTTTAGAACAGGTAGGAATGATGAATAGCCAAGAAACCGTGATGATAACCGCCGCCGCAGGAGGAACTGGTCATATTGCAGTACAGTTGGCAAAACTAGCGGGGAATCATGTAATTGGCACCTGTGGTTCAGAAGCAAAAATGCAGCTACTTCAAGAGTTAGGTTGCGATCGCATTATTAATTATCGCATAGAAAATGTGGCTGATGTTCTCCAGCAAGAATATTCCCAGGGTATAGATCTGGTTTTTGAATGTATTGGCAAGCAGATGTTTGATACCTGCGTCGATAATTTGGCAGTTCGCGGACGTTTAGTTGTAGTGGGCTTTATCTCTGAATATGGTAATAATCTAGAGCCAGTATTGCAACCGAGGATCTACGACAAGCTGTTTTGGAAAGCGGCATCAGTACGAGGTTTTTTAATGCCTATGTATCAAGAGTATATACCAGAAGCACGCGATCGCTTGTTCTCTCTGTTTCAATCAGGGCAGATAAAGGTTGCAGTCGATCCTAGCAAGTTTAAGGGAATTGAATCTATCCCTGCTGCGGTAGATTATCTATTAGGGGGCAAAAATTGTGGCAAAGTCGTTGTTGAATTTTAAGATCAAATATTTCCAGGGAATTTAAGTATTAATGTAATCGTTTAACTTGAGGTGGAAAAATGATTAAAAATGGAGTGGCCCGAATTATCATTAGCGTCGGTGATCTCAATGAATCTATGGAGTTCTATCGGGATATTTTCCAGATGTCTGTAGTTGCTGAATATGACCTCGACTCTAATACCATTGAGCAACTATGGAACTTACCCCCACAAACCACTGCTCAAGCAGTATGCCTCAAAAATGACGAGCAAACAACACTTTTAGAATTAATTGAATTTAAACCACATTCAGATCAATGTCTTCGTACTGGTGGCAATACCACCGACTATGGTTTGTTTACCATTGCCTTTCGTACTAAAAACGTCGATGCGGCATACGAAAACTTGAAACAACAAGGTTATCAATTTATCTGTCCTCCCATTACCTATACTCCGAGTTGGGTTCCTGTTACGGTTAAAGAAGCGATTTTAGTTGCGCCTGATGATACTGCGATCGCCTTAATTGAACGGGTAAGCGAACCCATACCAGAAATTAAAGGTGATTTTGGCATCATGTTAGATACCTCGCAAATAGTGTCAGATATCGAAGAGATAACTGAGTTTTATGTAAATATTCTGGGGCTAAATAAATTATTTGATCAGGTATTACCAACAGGCATGATTGACAATATTCTCAATCTCCCAAAGGGAACAGAATCAAGAATGGCATTTATTAATCAACCTGGGAGTAATAATGCAGCCTTGGAGTTTATCCAGTGTTCAGTTGAGGGACAGTCCTTAGCAAATCTAGACAAAGCGATGAGTCTAGGCTTACAGGCGATCGCTTTTGCGGTAGATGATCTCACAGCCTTAATTAAAAAGTTGCAAGCTTACGACATCAAAATGCTATGCGAACCCGTAGCAATAACTAACTATGATCACAAAGAAATTAGAGCAATTATGGTGCAAGCACCTAATGGGGTTAATATACAATTTTTTGAGAATTAACAAGGTTGTTGATTCAGATCAAATGTGTCAGGCAGTCAGCATTTTAATAATTCTCTAGATAATTCATAAACCAAAGAATATGGGTTACAAAGTTAGCTTCAAGTAATCATTTGTTGTCTTAATGAACAGAATTTTATTAATTGCCGAGAAATTCTATCCCGACCTTGGAGGTGTCGCGGTAAGTGCCAAGCGTATTTATGAAAGTCTGACTCGGTTGGGGGTTGAGGTAGATATACTTGTTTGGAGTCGTTATCTTCAGCCTGGAGAAATTGCTCAAAACAAAAATGTTTATCGTCTAGGGCTGTTTCGTAACTGGGATCTAACCATGATCCATACTCTAAATTTGCTGGAGTCTCTACATGAGAGGTTTAAATATGATGTTATTTGGGGACATTATCTTTTTCCTGCGGGATTTGTGGCAGTTTGGTTTGCTCAATTACAAGGCATAAAATCGTTAGTTAGTGCTAGAGGAAACGATCTAGATCGAGGAGTCTTTCCCCCTGGTGACTTTGCCCGTTTGCGTTGGACGCTAGAAAATGCCAGCTTACTTACTGCCGTCAGCCAAGATTTGGGGCAAAAGATCGGATTGGTTTGCGGCAGAAAAGATGTAACTATCCTCAAAAATGGTGTTGATACAGATATCTTTACTCCTTCAATGGAGATTCAAAAGAAGCAAGAGTTAAAAGCTGAATTAGGTATTCAGGATGACGAACTAGTATTATGTTTTTCAGGAGAATTGCGGGCGAAAAAGGGACAAGATTTCTTATTATCGGCATTATCTCAGACAAGAGAGAAGCATCCTGCCTGTTTGTTGATTATTGGCGAAATTCGTCCTACTCAGGAGTCGATACTTGCCAACTATAGAATGCAGCATCCAGAAGATCATAGCAGGATCATAATTACTCAACACCTTACAGATCTACGACAGGTAGCTAAACATTTGCAGCTATGCGATCTGTTTTTACTACCTTCTATTTGGGAAGGATTACCCAATGCCTTACTAGAAGCAATGGCTTGTGGCTGCTGCTGTTTAGCCAGTGATGCTGGAGGAATACCTGAAGTTATTAATCCTGGGGTAGATGGCTTTTTACTATCTAAAAATAAATTGCAGTATTTAGGAGTCGCAATAGTCGAGTTTTTGTCGCTGGATCAAAAGACTAAAGATCAAATTAGAATCTCAAGTCGCGATCGCATTTTAAAGGAATTTTCACTCTCAGCAGAACAGGTAAGATTGAAACGGGTACTAAATCAACTGGCAAGTATTTGACAGAGTCTGATAACTTTGGATCAAAGAATTTCCCGCCTGTTGCCAAGTATAATTATCTTCTATCTGCTGACGGGCATTGATGCTCATAGTTTGTGCTAGGAGGGGATTGTGAACTAAGTGCAACACTCCATCCTTAATTGCCTTAGCTGAACCTGGCTTAACTAGTACAAAATGCTGATTATTAAGACCCAACTCTCGAACTACGGGGAGGTCACTGGCTATGATTGGTGTTCCTGTTGCCATAGTTTCGAGGATTTTAAGAGGACAACATCCTTGAACTAAATTACGATCATTGGCAGTTAGAGGGGCAAGTACGATATCGCTTTGATGAATTCTGGGAACAAGTTCAGATTGAAGTAAAGGTTGCTGGATCGTAACCAAATGATCTATCTTGAGCTTTCTCGTTAGCTTATAAAGCTGGGTAATTTGGCAATCGCGTCCTAGTCCGATAATCGATAAAGTAGCAGGGATTTCTCGATTAACTAAAGCCAGTGCTTCGATAGCTAAATGAACTCCTTGCCAGGAGGCTAGAGTGCCAAAATATAATAAATCAACTCGATTTTTCGGCATAAATGGCAATTTTTGATAGGTGAAAATGTTAGTGTCTACTCCATTGGGAATAACTCTAATTTCTGTTTTAACCTCTCGTATATTTTGCAAATAGTTTTTAGTCGTATGACTAGGAGTAACAATCAAATTAGCAGCATTAAGACAAATATTTTCTTGCTGCTGGAGTTTATAAAGTAAGTCTCGATCTTCTGCTACTTTGGAATAGCGATACTTTAACTCAACTGAAGGCAAACCATTAACTTCAAAAACCAGTTTACGATAGAGCTTTTGTTTATTTTTAACTAAAGGAAATCCCTCAAAAATCGAGCGAATCTGGACAACATCATATTGAATATTATTGTTTAATTGTGACTGTTGCCATTGCAATAGCATCCTTTGGAAATAGAGTACCCGATCTATCAAATATTTCCCCTGTGCTGGTAGGGTTGTTTGTTTTACATGAGGATGAATTTGTAGAGGCTTTGTATTTTGTGGAGAAGCGATCGTAACTAAATCCACATTGCCCAATTGTTCGGCGATCGCTTTAGTAAAAGCCATGATATGAGTTGCTGCGCCTTTTGGTGCTGGCACAACGTCAAAGGAAATATAGGCAAATCTGTTGAATGGCATTTCAAATTACAGAAAGATATAGTTCTCTTGTCACTTTGTCATTGTCTGGATAGATTAGTCACGATGGTAACTTGTAGCAAACAAGATAGCTATAGCGATTCTCGTAGCTGTGAGGTACACCTCAATCAACTATCAACTATCAACTATCAACTATTAACAAAAACCGAGGTCCCGACTGTACCGCATTAAAGTGAGAAACGCTATATAAAAGATTTAATTATGACAAAAGAAATCAGCAAGCTTGGCAAAGAATTAAGATATGTAACCCAGAATATACCCCAGAAAATTATTCAAGATTTAGACAAAATAAAAGTTGCTGACGCTAAATACACTAAGACTCGAAACAAGTATCAAGCGCTTTTAATCATATCTTCAATCTCAATTTTTGCTTCGTTTTTCCTAATGTCTATTCCTATTTTAGGAGCCACAGTTTTGACTGTGGCAGTTATTGCTACTTGCTTTTTTTATTACTACTCCCAAAAATATGCTCGTTTGCAAATTGAGCCTGCTCGCTATTTATTAGTTAAAAAATTAGTATATTTATTGCAAAGAGATTTATCAGCAAAAAGTTATTTAAATATCAATCTTGATTTTACAACATCTATAATTCAGTCCAAGCTAACTAGTGAGGATGCGCATCCCTTAAAACCAGGCTGGAAACTAAAAATCTATCAAGACCCCTGGTTAAATATTCAAGGTGAGTTTTGCGATCGCACTAACTTTGATTTAAATATCACAGAACATCATCGTATTTCTTCTGGTTGGAAGAGGAGTAGAAGCGGGAAACGAAAGCATAAAAGAAAACATAAATTCAAAGGCTCAGAAATTTGCTTGCAGCTACGTTATCCCGCCAAGAAATATGGTGCAATTCAAGTTTTACAGCAAGATGCGATGGCAGCGATTAAGCTACCAAATTATGTCGAGGTCAAAAATTTCAAACTGAATAATAAATTTATCCTGCTAAAAGTTAACTTACCACCACAGTTTGATTACTTAAAATATCATGTCGGCGGGCTATCTGATACTCAAAAGATTGATACTAGCTATGAAACAATTACCTCTATATTTTTGAGTTTATATCAAATTCTTAACCTTGCTCGAACCCTTTCTAAAGTCAGTAAATAATCAAATCTAATTATGCAATTTACTCTATTACTAATTTCTATTCTGATTACTTTGTCCAGCTGTAAAAAAGCTCCTGTGACAGATAATAATCCCGCAGCTATTAATACACCTCAATCAGAAGTTGCTACTAAAACTCCAATAATAAATAGAATTACTCAAAATAATTTAGCATCGAAGGTTAAATTTAAGCTAGAAAATGGTGAGGAAGCATTCTCCCTTAAACCCAAAGAAAACGGCATCAAAATTGAAGATGCAGACGGGTCAGAAATTGCTCGTTTGACTGTAGATGAACAGCGCAAAATTAAAATCAAAAATGCTGCTGATAAAACTTTAGGTTATGTAGTTAGCAAAGATAAATATTGGAAAATCGAAAACTCAGCCCAAACTGAAGAATTATATATTCTGCGCCAGCAAGCAGATGGCGACTACAAACTAGAAACAGAAGGCAATCGCCAAATCTATCGTATCAAACGTCGTGACTACGGCTGGGAAATTGAAACACCGCAAAAAGAATCTTTATACAAGGTGAAAGCTAAGGAAAACAAGATTGTCTTGCGGGACAAAAATGAAGCAACGGTAATTAAAACCAAGTCAGACATTCCTTTATTGGCAGTTGCCTGTTTTGGCTTTGATATTTTGACCCAGAAACAACAGTCGGCATTGGCTTATGCGATCGCTTTAGCAGGAGAATAATTATGAGGCTCAAATTAACCTATCTGGATATTGCCAGCCAACAATCAGAAATTGTCGTTAATACCCCTATAGCAATTGGCTGCGACTTAGATGCATTACCAGCCCAAATAGAGGGGCAAAACGTGGCTCAGGTACTAGTGTACGATGCTGCGATTAATCCCTATCATGCCCTAATTGTAGAGCGACAAGGACGAATTGTAATTACAAATCTAGAGAGCGATCGCCCTATCGGAGTGAGTAAAGATCACTTTACCGTAGGTCAGATCGTGTTTACTTTTGAAGTACTACCAGAGTTAGTAAGCAGCAGCTCAAATGGATGTCAAAAAATGGTGGGGTTTTTATTTAAACGTCCCTGCGATCGCACTAGTCGGGTTGGCTGTCCCCACTGTAACGATTTTGATGATGATTACGAATCAGACTACGTTTACTACGAAAACTATGGCAGTTATGACACCTGGGGTTATACTTACTATCGCGATCGCCATTACTATTATTATGATTGCGATCAGCGACGAGTAGAATTTACTGAAGCTGATAACGTGGCATTTGAATCAGAAGGAAATCAAGATTTTGAACAGGACTATAGTGCTAGTTAATGTCTAAAACCTGGCTGATATATGCCTTGGGAGGAGGTTGGGGGCATCTCAATCGTAGTTTAGCTTTAGCTAGAGTTGTCGCACGCTCATCTAAAGTAAAGCTTATTAGCAATAGTCCTTACTTATCTCAGGTAAATCTAGAAAATTGCCAGATATTTGCCATTTCTCCCCAGGCAAGTTTTAATCAAACACAAAAGATTATTAGGCAGATCATTCAGCATGAAAGCTATGATTGCTTAATCGTTGATACTTTTCCTCGTGGTCTGGGAGGAGAATTACAGAATTTACTGGCAAAGATCAGACAACCGAAAGTATTTGTTAATCGTTATCTCAAGCCTGAATATATCGAACGTTATCAATTAAAAGAATTTGTGGCACGAAACTACGATTTAGTTCTAATCCCAGGAGAGAATATTCCTTCCGTTTTTGCCAGTTTGCCACAAACAGTTAAGACCGATCCCTGGTTAATTCGCGATCGCCATGAATTAGCTAGCTTGTCTACTGCTGCTGATTTACTAGGATTAACCATAGAACAAGCCCAACAGCACGGACAACTCACGGTGCTGGGGAGGACGCGATGTCGGAGGTTTCCTCCGACATTTCAGCCGTCCGTGACACCCCAGCACCCGTGTCCTCCTTTAATAATCATTTTAGCTTCAGGATACCAAGCAGAATTAACTTTGTATGGTGCGATCGCTCACTCTCTTTGTCAACAAGGCTATAGGATACGCTGCTTGTCTGCAACTTTACCACCCGCCTGTCCATCAGAAATTTGGCGTTTTCATTACCCAGCCTTAGAATGCCTGTGGCTGGCAGATGTAGTCATCGGCAGCGGTGGCTACAATACAGTATTTGAATGCGCTCAACTCAATCTACCTTTGATAGCCATCCCTCATCAACGACTATATGATTGCCAGAAGACGAGAATTACTACCCAACAACAGGGCAAATGTTGGCTGGCACAAAATAGATCCATGGCAGTAAAGTTGACCCAACAATTATTATCTGAGATCAAGTCTCACCCCCTCAAACCAAAATCATTTCAAAATGGGGTAAAAAAGGCTATTAAACAGATTGAACGTTGCCTATAGTTATTCTAATGAATTTTTGAGTACATTAGTTATTCTTTGAGGGATTGGGGATTGGGGATTGGGGATTGGGGATTGGGGATTAAAATTTATTTAATATCATATCTGGTGATATTACAACGTTGGTGGATTAAGGTATGATTTTCAGAACTAAAGAATATCGATTGAATTTCAAAAGCCAATAGCTAATAGCTACGAACCGAAACATTTAGTACGTCATACAAAAAATCACCAACGCCAACATTGCTTATTCCATTAACTGACACAGTTGAGTTACTTGTTCAGTTGTAATTGTTTGGGTATCTCCTGCAAAAGCATGATCGGGAGTTAGGAAAAGCATACAGTGACATTTCTTTGATTCACGCATGGGTACACAGGGACAATTCCAGTAAGCTTTTTTGACCTCTGCTTGTTTATCCTGATAATGACGACAGGGGCATAAAGGGGAACCCAATTCTTGTTTATGTTGAGCCAATCCTTTGATGACGGCAGCAGTGACAGATAAATTGCTGCAAAAATAAGTATCTGTTCGTTGAGCGTACTTTTCAGCAAATTTTCTCATAGATTCCAGAGTTTTATCTTGATTTTGCCCAGTTGATGCTGATTTGGTGGAAGTCATAATTAATAAATATTTCAGGTTCAAGAGTGGATTATACATTCCCAGCCAATTTTGTGTTGACCGAGGCAGAAGCCTCAGAAGGCATGGGGCAGAGGGCAGGAGGAATACCCCTAGTCCCTTCCCCCTCAAGGTTACAAGTCTTCTCTTTCAAGGGGAAAAGGGTTTGGGGGGGAGTACAAGCTTCTTCCAAACAAGAACTCTTCTGCCTCCTGCCTCCTTTTGACTCTGGCAAGTATCAATAGAGCTAGATATTAAGGTTGTTAATTCTCGATTTGTTTAAGAAAAACCTACGGTTTGGCATAGCACCTAAATTAACTTTGTAAACTCTGGGTAATGTGACCTTTGTTAAAATTAATTGTATTCTAGATAGATTTTGTTTAAGTTTTTGCAGCATACGATTCATTAAGTGGGAATAATATGATCATTGAGCTTAAAATTTATGACTGTGCTTAAACTTAAATGTTCAACCGTATCTAAATAAAACATCAGCTATGAAATGATCGGTTATGCTTGATATCTATAATTTAACTTGCTTTAATCTTTCTCCCTCAGAATACTCATATATGTACTGAAAGAACTAATTAACCAGCACTAAGCTGTTTCTTCTATAAGCCAGCTCATAACCCCATATTTTGAAGAAGTTACTAAATATCTAAATTATGAATTCATCCAGCAATGGTAATGGTAATTACGTTACTGAAAATAGTCAGACATCAACGGTCAATCGCAGTGACCTAGAAAGTAAAATTCGCGTTCTGATTGTAGACGATCAGAAAATGATTCGAGAAGGATTAAAAGCCCTAATCAAAACCGAAAATGATCTCGAAGTAGTTGGTGTTGCCGAGAATGGGGAGCATGCGTTTAAGCAGGTTGAGTCTCTTGGTGCTGATGTGGTGCTGATGGACATGGAAATGCCTGGCATGAATGGCATGGATGCTACCAAGTTAATCTGTCAGCAATTTCCCGAAGTAAAAGTTTTAGTTCTCAGCACCTTTGATACTCAAGAATATGTATCTCGCTCGCTAAATTCTGGAGCAATGGGTTATTTGCTCAAAGGAACACCAGCCCAAGAGTTAACCGATGCTATTAGATCGGTTCATCGTGGTTATGCTCAAATTGGACCAGGGATTTATCGTAACTTGTCAATGCCTCAACCCCAACAAGAGTCCAAACTACCGCTGATGTCTTCAGTAGGAAGTTTAGCCAAAGAGCAGGTAGCCACTCCAGAAAAGTCCTATCCCCCAGGAGAATTAGTTAGTAGTAAGTCCGAACCACAAACTTCTGCTTTAGCTCAACGTAATCCCGCCTCAGCAAAGACTCGCAAATTTGAGCAAACCGTAATGTTGCGTCCTTCTCCTAAGTGGTCGCGATTGACTATGGGATGCATCATGGGAGTTACAGCATTTGCTTTAATCTGGTCGAGATTTGCCAAAATTGAACAGGTAATTCCCGCACAAGGTACTATTCAGCCCACAGGAAAAGTACAGGAAATCCAGGTGCCAACTAATGGTGTGGTGGAAGAGGTCAAGGTAGAAGAAGGGCAGCGAGTTGAAAAGGGCGATGTCTTGATGGTTCTCGACTCTACTACCTCTGAAGCGGAGGTAGAATCTTTAAGCCAGGTACGCAAGTCCTTACAGCAGGAAAATAAGTTCTATCGAGCCTTGATGAAGGGAGATATCGATTCACGGAATTTTGACGGCGCGATCGCCTCGTTAGACATCCCCCGAGAGATAGCTTATCTGACTCGTAACCGAGCAGAACTCAAGGATGAGAATGAGATGTTCAATGGTCTTTTAGGTGGAACTGGCGGCGATATGAGTGCCGAACAACAGTTGAGAATGAAAGCATCTCAAGCGGATATTAGAGAGAGGACTGCCTCGGCTAGACTGGAAGTTGAGCAGCTAGAAAAACAGCTAGAGCAAAACAGAATTCAACTAGCTGATAGTCGCGCGCAGTTAGCTACCTCCAAACAAAATTTACAGGAAATTATCGCTCGTAATAAAGAGGCAAGAAAGCAAGCGGAAGACAGTATAAAAATTGAACAAGAAACTTTAGATGCCATTATGCCTGTCTATGAAGAAGGCGGCATCGCTAGGATACAGGTTGATCAACAAAGACAAAGAATTAACGATCGCAATGCTTCGATGGTTGATGCGATGAAAGATGGCAATTTGGAACGCGATCGCCAGCGACAGGAGGCGACCACAATCCAAGCAGAGATAAACCGCCTACTGCAAGAAGAACAGCGATTACAGCTAGATATTTCCCAGGCAAGAGAACAGCTTAATAACACCACAACCTTATCTCAAAAGGAAGCTTTTGACGAAAGGGCGGCAAATCGCAAACGCATTTCTGAAATAGACAGTCAACTAAATAAAACTATTGTCGAAAATGCTAAGCGAATTGCTGAAATTAATAGCCAAATTAGTGGTGCCGAGCAAAACCTCAAATACAAAACTATTGTTGCCCCTGTAACAGGGGATGTTTTCGACCTGCGGGCTTATCCTGGTTATGTTCCACCCTCTGGTCAAGCAGCACGTCCTGTACTACAAATCGTACCAACAGAAGACCTGATAGCAGAAGTATTTGTCACTCCAGAAGATATTGGTTTTGTGAAAAAGGGAATGTCGGTTGACGTGCGGGTTACTGCCTTTGACTTCGGACAATATGGCGGTATTGATGGTGAAGTGGAATTTATTAGTGCCAGTGCTTTAAAACCAGAACCTCCCTACGATTTCTTCCGCTATACCGTGCGGGTAGATTTAGAGAAAGATTATCTAATGGTAAAAAACAAAAAAGAAACTATTCAACCTGGGATGAGTGTGCAAGCTAACGTTAGGATTAACGAAAATCGAACTGTCTGGAATTTGATGACGGATCAATTCTTGGGCGGCATCAAAAATCTGAAGAAATTAGAGTAATACGCCTAATGTGAATTAGCTTCGTTGAAAGGTGATTAGATTGTAGCCATTAGCCGTTAGCCTTTAGCTTTTAGCTTTTAGCTTTTAGATCATTCAAAAAATTAACTTTTGTGGATTCAAAGTTACGTAATCACTCAATCTACAACCTATTTATTCCTGTGATTTTAATTCACATCAGACGTGTAATTTAATTCTTGTTTAGTTGGTTAATTAATCGGATTAATCACAATTGTCTCATTTTAAGTTCCTAGATCAAGTCGCTCTAACTGAGCGGCTTTTTTAATGGGAATTTTTGCTCTTATAGCAGTCGAAGTAAAGGTTAAGACGGTAAGGTGTTTATCTCACGCAGAGACGCAAAGGCGCAGAGAGATTAAGAGATGTCCTAAACTATTATTCGTTTGCTATATGGTTTTTAATAAATGGTTATAACTAAAAGAAATACCAATAAGTTCTTACAATAATTCAATAGCTAGTTTTTCAGAAATTAAATGCCGACATCTCCCGATGACAACTACTTGATTGATAAGGTTGACGATCCTATCGCCAGATCGAGCGCTAATTCTTTAATTGGTTTGGGTACAGAATTAGTCAGTAAAATATACGATCGCTTTAAGGATCAAAATCAAGCAGCAACAGCAGCAGCAGCTTATGCAAGTAAATATTGCGATCGCTATGGCAAAATTAAGCTATTTGGCATGTCCCAGGATATTGAACTGCAAGAGGTTTATACGGCGGTTAAGTTTTTGGATAGCTTGAGTATTCGCAATCGCTTTGGTTCGTTAAATGCGTTGGAAGATAATTACCGCAGTGCAGCCAGCCGCAGGTTACAGCAAGGAGAATCTAAGCCAGTTAAGGGTAGCAAGGTCGCTAACGAGCATCAATATCTTTATGTTTTGGGTAATCCTGGGGCGGGAAAGTCTACTTTTTTAAGAAGAGTGGGATTAGAAGCGATTAAGGGTAGAAAGGGTAACTATCAACACGACTACATTCCTGTAATGGTGGAGTTGAAGCAGTTTAATAAAGGTAGTGTTGATCTTGTTAGTGCGATCGCAAATGAACTGGCTTATTTTAATTTTCCAGATAAAAAACAGGCGGCTGAAGATTATCTTAAGCAAGGAAAATTATTATTACTCTTTGATGGTTTGGATGAGGTACCTCAAGCTTATGCCGAGGAGGTTCAAGATCGCATTGATAAATTAAAAACCCAATATAGTCATAATCGCTTTATTCTCTCCTGTCGTGTCGCCGCTTATAAAAGTTCCATGACAGGATTTACCACTGTAGAGTTAGCTGATTTTGATGAGGAACAAATCGAAAAGTTTATTACTAATTGGTTTAGTTCAGAAGAAGCTAAACAAGACCAGGTTGCCGATTCATGTTGGGCAAAACTGAGTCAGCCAGAATACAAAGCATCTCTGGAGTTGGCTCAAACGCCCTTGTTACTGACTTTCCTGTGTATTACCTACGATACCTATCGCGATTTTCCTGCCCAACGTAACCAGCTATACGCCGAAGCTTTAGATATTCTTTTGCGTAAGTGGGATGCTCAAAAACGAGGCATTAAAAGAGATAATATTAAAGATATTTATCGCAACTGGAATATTAATCTTGAGTTGGCTTTACTCTCAGAATTAGCCCATGATTTTTTTGCGGCTGATGAACTATTTTTTGCTAAAGATCGAATCCTGGAGTATATTCAGGTATTTTTATCGGATACTGAGGGAGATGCCAAATTTATTGATACGGAAGCAGTTTTAAATGCAATTGTGGTTCAGCAGGGTATTTTAGTTGAACGGGCGAAAGATATTTATTCTTTTTCTCATTTGACTTTACAGGAATATTTAACTGCTAAATATATTAGTCAGGATAATAAGAGAATTGAGAAGTTAATAAGCGAACATTTGACAGATGAACGTTGGCAAGAAGTCTTTTTATTAGTTGCAGGTATTAAAGATAATGCTGATGAATTGCTGTTGTTGATGGAGAAAGAAACGCATCAGTTGATTAATACAGCCAGATTAAAAGATTTACTGATCTGGGTAGCTAAAATAACCGATCCTAGCGATGGGGATATTAAATATCTAGGGAAAAGAGCAATTGCGATTGCTAACGCTATCGCTTACGCTATTGACAAACTTCTGCGCTATGCTAACTGGTCACAGAAATATCAAATATATCTAGATGTTGATTATGCTGCGCTTAAAATTGAGTTAGAAAATCTTAAACAGCAAATTCCTGATAATAACCAACCTTCAAAAGTTAGACAAAAATTTACTCAAGATTTAGTTAATACTTGGTTGTCTTATTTTTCTACTAGCCAAGCTGAATTAAATTTATCTCAACAGGAACTGATTGACTGACAAAACTTTCAAGAAACATTGTAGGAATAAGTCATAATTTTGAACTCTAACTGATACGTTCGTCTTTGATGTTGCTTGAGAGATGCCATCGCAGGATGAGGATCTTTATTACCAAAGAAAGTAACATTA
>JBCDDK010000048.1:0-43796 GCA_039180345.1 Cyanobacteria bacterium P01_G01_bin.39
TCTTTGACACATTCTTGTACACGAGTTTTCTCTGATGGGGTCATTAGCTTTTTTCATCACCAAGTCTTCTTCTTAGTTTGCTCTCCATCGCTCTTATCTCTCTACTTCTTCTGTTTTTCTTCCAAAATGGGATGCTCCCGTCACAGCGCCTAAATAAAATGACTATAATTGCCGAAGCCACACTGACTTCCCCAAACTGACTACATGCCAAAATATCGCCAGATTAACCGCAAAAGCTTCTATCTATTGTTGTTGATTTTAGTTCCTTTTTTACAGCTTTGCTATCAGACATTTACTAAAAATTACTATTCGTTTGATCTGCAAATATACGACAGGTTGGAACTAACAAGAAACTTCTGGTTAGATTTTATTTTCACAAGTGTTTATCGCCTCACTGGCACCTATTTTACAGGGACGATAGTTTTGATTGCCTTGATTACACTAATCCGTCGTCGCTATTGGCAAGAAGTTCAGGCATTAGTTTTTGCAACTTTAGGGATTTTGCTTCTGGTAGACGAAGTTCTTAAACCATTTTTTGATCGTTCTCGTCCGCCCAAACCTAGATTAGTCAGTGATTTGAGTCCTGATAGTTTCCCGAGTGGTCATGCCGCAGGAAATTTAGTTTTCTATTTTTATATGTCAGTGATTATTGCTGCACGCTATCCTCATCTGGCTAAATACCTCTATGGCTTCTCGACAATAATTGTGCTTCTAATTGGCTTTAGTAGTGTTTATGTAAAAGCTCACTGGGCAACAGATATCCTTGCCGGCTATGTATTTGGCTATTGCTGGTTGCTGAGTAGCCTGATTTTATTGAGATTTCTAAGTTATAGACAAAAGTAACTTCTATCAGCTTCCCTAATCCGAGGGTTTGCCGCATGTACCGCTATATTAGTTTTAAAGAATATTTAAGAGTAGATTAACTGATCTCAAATTTTCGCTAGGCATCTTCTCTTACACTCAAGCAATCAAAACCTTAGTTTATATAATATTCGGAAGATGGATAGAAGAATATCAATACATTATCAATATCAATTTTTTTTAACTATCTAAACATCGTCAGATTTTGATGCGATTGCTATTTAATTATGGAAGAATTAATATTTTCCCTAAAGCTGAGCCAACTGAATCGATTAAGAACTTTCATTAGGTATAAGTCTATTCAACAACAATACACCATTCATGAAGCTCGTATTCAACACAATTATGAATAATAAGAGGATCTTGCTTAACTATTTTTTCTGCTTCTGGTAGCGAGTCCGCATCAAAAATTAGCATGCCTCCTCCCTTTTCACTCCAATAGCCAGTTTTTGCTCGGTGTCCTTTCTTGACTAGTTCCCTAACATAACTTTTGTGTGCTGAAACATGCTGATCGAAAATTGCTTTATCAACTATTCCTGTTTCTATCTTGACAAATGTAGGCATAAATAAATCTGTAATTGTGTCACAAAATTATGTCATCACAGTAACATGATTTTGATAATATAATATAACCGCTTTTTTTAGTTGATATTTAGCAAGTTTACATGTTTCTCAAAAGCTTAATAAGTATAGGTAGACAAGCCAAACTGAGAGTTTCTATTGTTGGTGGTTCAAATTCAGTTATGAGGAGAGGATATGCTAAATATCTCGATGAAAATCTTAGCAAAATAACGTCCCAAAGTACTTCGCTAAAATATTATTCTTTGGGGGGTGTGATAAATGTTTTTAGCCTAATTCAGCAGTACAGGCACAACATTGCTCTTAATAGCGATCTGGTTTTTTTTGAGTATGGGATCAATGATCGCCACGCTATTGAAATTGACAAATATTCATTAGAATTGGCAGGAAAATCTCTGGAGGGTTTTATTAGAAGCTGTCACAGAGTAAATCCTAACTGCATGATTGTGATTTTGATATTTGGGGTTAATTTAGATACTTTTTACCATAATCACTGTGCATTATCGGAACTTTATGAAGCGATCGCAGCTCGATATTGTTTACCAGTAATCAACGTAACGAAGTTACTAGGTGAAACTAAAGGTGTCGACTTTATAAAATCTTTATACAGCGAAACAGATGAAGCGCACTACAGTCGACCTTATGGGGTAAAAGTTATTTCGCAAACGATTGTTAAACAGCTTACAAAAATAGGCATTATTGACAATTTTAAATCGGGAGAAAAAATTTTATTTCCGAGCATTATCAAACCAATTTATGCTGACAATTTTGCCAATTTAGCTTTTTTTGAAAATTTTGAGCAAGGAAACTTCTTTACTCATCAGCCGCAAGTGTCAGTTTTTCAAAACACTGTCTTTAGAGAAAAACACTTCACAATTAACCCAGGCAATTGCTTAAAATTTCTGTTGAAGGGCAGGTTTGTAGGGATATTTATTAAGTCAGATTTAAATGATGGTTTAATCAATATTGAATTTAATTCTCAACGAATTGTAGCAAGTTCTTACTGTCCCTGGGTTAACAAGCTTAAATCGCAAAATATCAACTTAATCACTTTACCCCTGCGTCAATTTGCTCCTTCTCCAGACTATGCACCCGTTTCCATATCTCTTTGCTCAGAATATTCTGATAATTTTGAACTGGACTATTTCAAAAGTGAGCCGAGAAGCAAAGATCCGCAAAAATGGAAGCTGAGTATTATCGGTATTGCTTATATCGGGGAGTTAAAACCATGCTCTTAATGTGATTTAAAAGCTGATAGCTACCTTGACAGGCAGATCTTCTTGACCCGAACTGAAGTTTAAGTTATGGAAATACTGCTAGCTACTTGGAATGCTTTTTTCCTGGCAAAAGCTGTAGATTCAGCTTTTGCCAAAGCCACCCCCATGCGGCGATAAGGACGAGAATCTGGTTTGCCAAATAGTCTAAGATCTGTATCTTCGGTAGCCAAGGCTGTTGCCACATTGCTGAAATTAATCTGGTCAGAATGCTTTTGCGCCAGGATGACGGCACTAGCAGCGGGAGCATAAACCTCTATCTTAGGAATAGGCAAACCCAAGATAGCTCGCAGATGAAGTTCAAATTCATTAAGATTTTGTGAAATTAAAGTAACCATGCCCGTATCGTGAGGTCGGGGGGATAACTCGGAAAATATTACTTCATCGCGGGTAATAAAAAACTCAATGCCAAATATTCCCGCCCCACCCAAAGCATCTGTTACTTTAGTTGCGATCGCTTGAGCCTGCTGGATTTTCTCGTTGGGGATACCCGCAGGTTGCCAAGACTCTTGATAGTCTCCTCGTTCCTGACGATGACCAATGGGAGGACAAAATATAGTTGGTGCATCCCACTGCTTGATAGTTAAAAGAGTAATTTCAATCTCAAAATCAATAAATTCTTCGACAATTATCTTTTGGGTGTCTCCTCTTGCCCCCTCAATGGCATATGACCAGGCATCGGCAACTTCTAGCGCTGATTTAACAATTGATTGACCCTTGCCCGATGAAGACATAACAGGTTTAACTACGTTAGGAAAGCCAATCTCTTGAGATACCTGATTTAGTTCATCCAGGCTGCTAGCATAGGCATATTTAGCGGTGCGGACACCAAGTTTTTGTGCTGCCAATTCTCGAATGCGATCGCGATTCATTGTATAGTCAGTGGCGGCGGCAGTAGGAATAACGGTAATTCCTCGCTGTTCAAATTCTGCTAGCTTCTCCGTTCTAATTGCTTCAATTTCGGGAACAATAAAATTAGGCTGATACTTTTGCACTATCCTTTCTAAATCATCTCCACTAAGCATAGAGATTACCTCGCAGGCATCGGCTACCTGCATGGCTGGGGCATGAGCATAACGATCTACTGCCACAACAAAATTACCCAGACGTTGAGCAGCGATCACAAACTCTTTGCCTAGTTCTCCTGCACCCAGAAGCATAATTTTTTGCGGTAGTGGTAAATTTTTCATCTTAGAAGCGATCGCTATTGGATTTAAAGATCATTCAGCACAGGAGAATTGTAAAACTATCTCGACTATTTAAAGCCTAAAAATCTATAAAGGCTG
Source organism: Cyanobacteria bacterium P01_G01_bin.39 (assembly GCA_039180345.1). Taxonomy (GTDB): domain Bacteria; phylum Cyanobacteriota; class Cyanobacteriia; order Cyanobacteriales; family Xenococcaceae; genus Waterburya. The sequence goes on from JBCDDK010000048.1 coordinate 4,001, forward strand.
TAGGGAACTTATCATAGATGCATGAGCTAACTCGAATCAGAAATTAATCACAGAAAAGTAACCTAATTAGCACCATTCTGGTATATGATAATTAGTCGTAGCACGCCCACGTGGCTCAGTGGTAGAGCACACCCTTGGTAAGGGTGAGGTCACGAGTTCAATCCTCGTCGTGGGCTTTGATCATGTGTAAAGTTAGATTTTTCGTCTTTATAAGCATACTTTTGATGCCAAGACTCATCATTATCTCATTGGGAATAAGTATTTTTTTGCTTTTTTACAATGTTGAAGCCTTTAATTAAAACTCACCTTTCAAAGCAGCATCACACCGATCGCAAATTGTCGGATCTTCAGCAAAACTGCCTACAGATGAAGAGTAATTCCAACAGCGATCGCATTTATCACCATCGGCTTTTACTACAGCAATATTGGCTATATCTGATTCACTTTTATATTCAACATCGGGAAGAGAATCAACTAATTCTACTTGGGAAGCCAGAAAGAAATAACGTAATTCATCAACGTTCTGTCTTGGACAGCGTTCCCTTGCGCCTGACGGCGACGCGGGGTCTGTCCGCTTCTCACTAAGAGTATCAGCAGAATTATAAGATGCCAGCTTGTTTTTTAATTCAGTATCAGGAACTTGCAGTAATACTTTGGCATCTAAAGAAGAACCGATCGCTTTAGCTGTTCTGGCTTGTTCCATGACTTTATTTACTTCATCTCGTAAATTAGCAATAGTTGACCAGAATTCTTTTAATTCGGGTTTATGCCATTCATCCTGCATTTCTAACCAACCAGATTGAAATACCGATTGATAACCAGTGTCATAGGGTAATGCCTGCCAGATATCTTCTGCCATATGACATAGTACTGGTGCGATCGCTTTAGCGATGTTTTCGATGGCAATTGATAGTACTGTTTGACAGCTACGACGACGGAAAGAATCAAGGCTGCTGATATAGAGTCTATCTTTGGCAATGTCTAAATAGAAGTTAGATAGATCGACGACGCAGAAGTTTTGGATAGCTTGGAAGAAGCGGAAGAATTGATAGCTTTCATATGCCTCATTAACTTCACTCAAGACTTCTGTCATCCGATGTAGCAGATATTTATCCAATTCTGGTAAGTCGGTATAGGCTACAGCGTCTTTAGCAGGATCAAAGTCATGTAAGTTACCAAGTAAGAAGCGGGCTGTATTACGCACCTTGCGGTACATATCAGACGTTTGCTTGATGATATTCTTACCAATCCGCACATCAGAAGAATAATCAACAGAAGATACCCAGAGGCGCAATACATCGGCACCATAAGGGGGTTCCTGTTTTTTGTTATTACCACCTTCAATAATAACTTCAGGGGCGATGCCGTTGCCTTTAGACTTACTCATCTTAAAGCCTTTTTCGTCTACGACATAGCCGTGAGTTAGAACAGTTTTATAGGGTGCAATACCGTTGGTGGCAACGCTGGTAAGTAAACTTGATTGAAACCAGCCACGATGTTGATCCGAACCTTCTAGGTACATGTCAACGGGATATTTAAGCTGTCTGCCTTTTGCTACCGCCGCCCAAGATGAACCAGAGTCAAACCAGACATCCATGGTATCGGTACCCTTGCGATAGCTTTGTCCATTATTACGATACTGTTCAGGTAATAATTCCTCTACGGGCAATTCCCACCAGGCATCAGACCCTTTTTCGGCAATGATCGCCTTAACGTGATTGATCGTTTCTTCTGTTAATAATTCCTTGTTGGTTGCTTCATCGTAGAAGACAGGGATTGGTACACCCCAACTACGCTGACGGGAAATACACCAATCACTGCGATCGCTTACCATAGGTGTAATACGTTTTTCTCCTTGGGCAGGAATCCAGGTAACGGTAGAAATAGCCTCTAATGCCTCATCGCGGAAACCTTCTACCGAGGCAAACCATTGCTCTGTGGCACGGAAGATAGTGGGTTTACCTGTGCGCCAGTCGTAGGGATATTTGTGGGCATACTCCTCGTGTTTAAGTAATGCCCCTGCTTCTGCTAGGGCATCGATAATCGCCTGATTCCCTGCACTAACTTTTTCATTACCTTTGGCTACTACCTGCAAACCTGCAAACTTACCTGCTTCCTCGGTAAACCTTCCTCCATCATCTACAGGAGAAAGAATTGGCAAGCCATACTTTTGCCCTGTGATATAGTCTTCTTGCCCATGTCCTGGGGCAGTATGAACTAATCCTGTACCAGATTCGGTAGTGATATAGTCACCACCAATCACGACTTTACTATCGCGATCATATAAAGGATGGTGATAAACAGTATTTTCTAATGCCTTACCCTTGACGGTCGCTTGAATAGTTAATTCTGCACTAAAGGTTTCGGCTAATTTTTCCACCAAATCCTTCGCCACAATTAAACATTGCCCATCGCTAGTTTTGGCAACAGCATATTCTAATTCCTCATTAACTGCCACAGCTAAATTACCAGGAATTGTCCAGGGCGTAGTAGTCCAGATTGCTACTTTTAAGTTAGGCAAATACGGCTCTAATTCTGTTGCACCTTCGCCTAACTCAGTGACAGGAAAAGCTGCATAGATACTAGGAGAAGTATGTCCTTCAGGATATTCTAATTCCGCTTCTGCCAAGGCTGTGCGGGAACTAGGACTCCAGTGAACGGGTTTTAAACCGCGATAGATATGTCCTTTCAACACCATCTGCCCAAAGACATCAATTTGTGCCGCTTCGTATGCTGGAGTAAGGGTTAAATAGGGATGTGACCAATCACCCCAGATGCCATAGCGTTTAAAGCTTTCACACTGTTCTTGCTGTGCTTGGAGGGCAAATTCTTTAGCTTTTTGGCGCAGCTTGAGGGGAGTTAATTCTTTTCTTTCTTTAGATTTAATTTTTTGCAGAACTTTTAATTCAATCGGCAGTCCATGACAATCCCAGCCTGGAACATAATCTGTCTTGTGTCCCTGCAATAGTTTGTATTTATTAATAATATCCTTCAGCACTTTGTTTAGCGCATGACCCATATGCAGAGAGCCATTGGCATAGGGAGGACCATCATGGAGAATAAAAGAGTCTTTAATATTATTCTGCGACAGTTGCTCGTAAATTTGGTTTTCCGCCCAAAATTGCTGTAATTCAGGTTCGCGCTGCACGGCATTTGCCCGCATGTTGAATGATGTTTGAGGCAGATTTACGGTTTCTTTGTAGCTTTTTGCTTCTGTCACAGTTTCAATTAATTGAATTTTGGTAAAGGTTATCTCATTCTCTCATCTGTATATTATTACCCGATCGCCTTGCTTAATTACAGATTTATTAACTGCGATCTCAAAGCTAGGCGCAGCATTATAATGACTACCTTGTAACTATATCCGTAGCAATCAACAATACATTTGATTTTAAGGTGCTAATCCCAGCTACTACGGCAAGCCTGTTTAGGCGATCGCTATTTATGGAGCATCTCAAAATCAGACTAAGCAACTATAATTGCAAAAATTGTCAAATTTTTCAGGTTTTTTTCAAACTCATCCCTAAAATGGACGGTTTTTCGGGATATGATTGCTTATCATTAAACATATGGTAATAAAACTTTAATAATATACATGATTGCTAACTCCTTTGAGTTTAAAGGCTTTAAGAAACAGATACAGAATAAAATTTTATTTGGTAATGAGCCAACCCCAGAACTACTGGCAATTCTAACGATTTACTTTGTACAAGGAATTTTAGGATTGGCACGGCTGGCGGTTAGCTTTTTTTTAAAAGATGATTTGGGGCTAACTCCCGCTGAGGTTGCGGCTTTAACAGGAATTACAGCTATACCTTGGATTGTCAAACCGCTGTTTGGTTTTATGTCCGATGGTTTGCCTATTTTTGGCTACCGTCGCCGACCATATTTGATCCTCTCAGGATTTTTGGGAACAGCATCCTGGCTAGCTTTGGCGACTATCGTTGACAATGCACTAATGGCAACTATTGTCATCCTGCTAACGTCTCTTTCTGTGGCAATTAGTGATGTAATTGTTGATTCTCTGATTGTTGAAAGAGCCAGAAAAGAATCTTTGGCTCAATCGGGTTCTCTACAATCTTTATCTTGGGGTGCTTCTGCTGTAGGTGGATTATTAACAGCTTACTTTAGTGGATTATTACTGCAACATCTCAGCAGCAATCAAGTGTTTGAGATTACCGCTACATTTCCCCTAATTGTGTCTGGTGTTGCTTGGCTGATCGCAGAATCAAAAATTGGTTCAGCTCAAGGTGAAGTAACGATATCTCCCGTTAATGATCAAATTAAGCAACTATGGTCAGCCCTTAAACAAAAACAAGTCTGGTTGCCCATCGCTTTTTTGTTTGTCTGGCAAGCTACTCCCACTGCCGACTCAGCTTTCTTCTTCTTTAGTACTAACGAATTAGGCTTTGAACCAGAGTTTTTAGGGCGGGTGCGTCTGGTTACTAGCTTTGCCTCTCTAGTGGGGATTTTCTTGTTTCAACGCTATTTAAAAACCGTTCCCTTTCGACAAATTCTAGGCTGGAGTACGGTTATTGCTGCCGCTTTGGGCATGACCACCTTACTTTTAGTTACTCATACCAACCGTGCCTTGGGAATAGACGACCACTGGTTTAGTTTGGGAGATAGTTTGATCCTGACGGTGATCGGACAAATTACCTGGATGCCAGTACTGGTGTTATCAGCCAGACTATGCCCCAAAGGAGTGGAAGCGACTTTATTTGCCTTGCTGATGTCCGTTTGGAATTTATCTGGCTTGTTGTCTCACGAATTAGGCGCTTTACTTACATCCTGGTTGGGTGTGACAGAAAGCAACTTTGATCTGCTTTGGCTATTAGTAATCATTACCAATCTCTCCACTTTATTACCACTGCCATTTTTAAGCTGGTTGCCCGCAGGTGATCCCCAATCAGAACAAGAACAGTCTAGTAATGATTTTGCTCCTGGGGAAGCCCCTGTACACAATGCAGGTGGGCTAATTGAATCAAATATCACTCCCAACTTAGTTCCCGAATTTGCCATCAACCGTTCACCAAACAGTAACTCAGATTGAACACTGGATGTTGATTACGTCTAATGTGAATTAAAAATCAGAGTGATTTATTTTTAGCCATAAGCCATAAGCCATAAACCATAAGAAATATAGGATTAAGAGACAATATCATAATCAAGTGCAGTCGAGAATATAGAATGTATAAATCAATTTGCTTGATTTTCTATTTCAAAAGCTTAAAGCTTAAAGCATAGAGCTACGAATTATTAGTCTTTCAACGAAGCGTCTTGGTGAGCATTCCCTTGCGCCTGACGGCGGCGCGGGGTCTCACCGCTAATTCACATTAAGCGTGTTGATTATAAAAAGTTACAGTTGCCAACTCAGTTTACAGGTGACAACTACTAAGATATTGCAGATTAACCATTGAAGTTGTAAAAAGTCGGCAGGTAACCGTTGACTTGCCGTTGACCGCATTCGGCGGTTATTGTTTTCAAGGTTGAATTAGCGTATTCAAAATGTTGATTGCTAAAGTATTTCAATTTTTCTTAGCAACTGAAACTAACATCAATACCAGGCGATCGCAATTTTGGTTGTGCCTAGGCTTGGGTTTTTCGATAGTCTATAGTCTGATTGCTTTGAGAAAGGCTTTTAATGGTGACTACCTGGTTCAGGATGATGCTAGACAGCACGTTTTCTGGATGAGTCGTTTTATTGACCCTGAACTATTTCCCAACGACTTGATTGCTGATTATTTCCAATCAATTGCTCCTTGGGGCTACCAAAATATTTACCGTCTGGCTGCAAATTTGGGCATTGAACCATTGGTGTTTAACAAATTCATCCCAGGAATACTCGGCATCATTATGACAATATATTGCTTTGCCGTGAGTTTAGAGCTATTCCCGATACCTTTTGGGGCATTTGTGACAACACTATTGTTTAATCAAAATATTTGGCGGCAAGAGGGATTAATATCAGGAACACCTAGAAATTTTGCCTATCCTCTTTTTTTTATCTTCTTATACTATTTGTTAAAGCGATCGCTGTTGGGGGTGTGTCTGGCAATCCTCTTGGCATCTTTGTTTTATCCGACTTTGGTGCTGATATTTGCTGGTGTTTTGTTGGTGCAACTGTGGCAAATTGATGGCTACCAGCTTCGTCTATGCCAGAAGCGACAAACTTATCTTTTTAGTATTATTGGTTTAGCGGTAGCCTTAGTTGTACTGTTTCCTTATATCTTTTCTACTGCCGCATATGCTCCTGTAATCACCATGGAAGAGGCTAGAAGCCTACCAGAGTTCTTTTCTGGAGGGAGAGCTAGCTTTTTTGATGATGATACCTGGGATTTCTGGTTTAATGGCAGTCGCTCAGGAATCAAGCTATCAAGCGCTCTATCGCCACAGCTAGCCTATGGCGGCTTATTACTGCCCTTATTGTTACGGTTTCCTAACAAATTTTCTCTTAGTCAAAAAATTAATCCAGCAATCTCTTCCCTGAGAGATTTGCTAATTGCCTCTTTTGGCTTATTTTTCGCGGCCCATGCTTTGTTATTTCGACTGCATCTTCCTAGTCGCTACACTGTGCGCAGCTTACGGGTCATCGTGATCATAGCAGCAAGTATAACTTTGATGTTATTGCTAGAAGCCATTTTTCGCTGGGCAATCAATAGCCAAACTTACCTAAAAGTTAAATCAATAACTGCCCTGGTTACTGTTGTCATATTTCTAACAGCACTGATAGGTTATCCGGCAACCCGCAACAGCTTTGTCAAAACTGGTTATCAAAGAGGACTTTATCCAGAACTATATCAATTTTTGCAGCAGCAACCAAAAGATATCTTAATTGCGTCCTTAACCAGAGAAGCCGATTTGATTCCTAGTTTCACTAAACGTTCAATCTTGGTTAGCAGAGAATATGCCATTCCTTACCATCTAGGCTATTACAAACCTTTTAGACAGCGAGTTATAGATTTGATTGAGGCTCAATACACTTCGGATTTAGAACAAGTTAAACGCTTTATTAATCATTATCAGATAGATTTTTGGCTAATAGAAAAATCTAGTTTTACCCCAGAGTATTTAACACAAAACCGCTGGCTTCAGGATCATCAGCCAGCTACAGCAATAGCAATAAACAATCTCATCCAGGGTAATGGAGCGATCGCCAAGTTACAAAACAGTTGCTCTGTATTTCAAGATAATCAACACAGTCTTTTAAATACAGATTGTATTCGACAACAGTAGTAACTTTGATCTTTTTTAGGCACTTGACTTCAAAATTCAATTTCTATACATATCCTTAAGGAATCGTATATGTCACAATAATTAGCGTTAGTCACTACTAGTAGTTAAGCAATTTATATTTAGATATAAACATGGAACCGCTCTATCAATATGCTTGGCTAATACCTGCTCTCCCCTTGCTAGGGGCAATGTTAGTGGGTATTGGCTTAATTTCCCTCAATAAGGCAACCAATAATCTGCGCCAGATAGTTGCTGTCTTTATCGTTTCGATTATTGGCGCGACAATGGTAATGTCCTTTGCCATTCTCTGGAGTCAGATTCACGGACACGAAGCTTTTACCCGCACGATTGAATGGGCTTCTGCTGGAGATTTCCATCTTTCAATGGGCTATACCATCGATCATCTGAGTGCGATGATGTTGGTAATTGTGACCACTGTGGCTTTCTTGGTAATGATTTATACCGATGGTTACATGGCGCACGATCCTGGCTATGTCCGCTTCTATGCCTATCTCAGTATCTTTAGTTCATCGATGTTGGGATTAGTTATCAGTCCTAACCTAGTTCAGATCTATATTTTCTGGGAATTGGTAGGGATGTGTTCCTATTTGCTGATTGGTTTTTGGTATGATCGCCAGCCCGCTGCCGATGCCTGTCAAAAAGCGTTTGTCACGAATCGAGTTGGTGACTTCGGCTTACTATTAGGAATGCTGGGGCTTTATTGGGCAACAGGTAGCTTTGAATTCGGCGTAATGGGCGATCGCCTGGGGGAACTGGTTGCTTCTGGGGCTTTGAGCGCCTTCCTGGCAACTTTATTTGCGATTTTGGTCTTTCTGGGTCCTGCGGCAAAATCGGCACAATTTCCCCTCCATGTTTGGCTTCCTGACGCGATGGAAGGTCCCACACCCATCTCAGCCTTGATTCATGCTGCCACTATGGTTGCGGCAGGGGTATTTTTGATTGCGCGGATGTATCCCGTTTTTGAGAATGTACCCGCAGCGATGACGGTAATTGCTTGGACAGGTGCTTTTACGGCTTTTCTGGGTGCCAGTATCGCCTTGACCCAAAATGATATTAAAAAAGGTCTGGCATATTCAACCGTATCCCAACTGGGTTATATGGTGATGGCGATGGGAATTGGTTCCTATAGTGCTGGTTTATTCCACCTGATGACTCATGCCTACTTCAAGGCAATGCTATTCCTTTGTTCAGGGTCAGTTATCCACGGTATGGAAGACGTGGTAGGGCATAATCCCCTACTGGCACAAGATATGCGTTTAATGGGGGGCTTGAGAAAATATATGCCCATTACCGCTGGGGCATTCTTCGTCGGTAATTTAGCTATTTGTGGTATTCCCCCCTTTGCTGGTTTTTGGTCAAAAGACGAAATTTTGGGTCAGGCATTTGAAGCTAATACCGCCCTGTGGTTTGTCGGTTGGGCAACGGCTGGTTTAACGGCATTTTATATGTTCCGCATGTACTTCATGACCTTTGAAGGCGAGTTTCGGGGCAATGATATGGCAGTTAAGCAACAGCTTATGAATGAAGCAGGCTTGGCTTTTGGTCCAGGGGCAAAAGATGCTGCTGAAGGTCATGGTCATAGTGAATCTCCCCATGAGTCACCCTTAACCATGGCGTTACCGTTGCTAGTTTTGGCAGTCCCCTCTACCCTAATTGGTTTATTAGGCTTCCCTTGGGAAAACCGCTTTGAAGAGTTTATCCATGCCCCAGGTGAAATTCTGGAGGCACACGCCTTCGACAAGAGCGAATTTATTACTATGGCTGGGCTGTCAGTAGCGATCGCCGTAACGGGTATCATTATGGCATTATTGATGTATCGCACAAAAAATATCGACCCCAGCGGCATCGCCAAAAAAGTCCCAACTCTTTATCGTTTCTCCCTCAACAAATGGTATCTCGACGATCTCTATAACAAAGTGTTTGTAGTGGGCATGCGTCGTATCGCCAGACAAATTATGGAGGTGGACTATCGCGTCGTCGATGGTGCAGTTAACCTCACTGGTTTAGCGGCAGTACTTAGTGGTGAAGGTTTGAAATATTTAGAGAACGGTCGCGCTCAATTCTACGCCCTGATTGTCTTCGGTGCAGTATTGGGATTTGTAATTTTGTTTAGTGTGGCATAAACGAGCTTTGCTCGTAGCTATTAGCTATTAGCTATTAGCTTGTTGACAATACTAAAAACCTGTAAGTTTTGATATTAAGCGATCGCTTATTTGATAGAGTTAGTTCTAATCAAGAGCGATCGCTTTTTACCGTTACGCTGTTTAAAGATTAATGCCACACTGATGACTGTGAAAGTTATTAAACTTAACCGCAATTCATCTTAGATTCAGGAATTCTTGTTCCTGAGTTATTGGTCTGATAGGCAGTTAAAATAATTCCCCCATCTGGCTTAACTTTAATTCCTCTAGCTGGTTGAATCTTGCCCTGAGTCGTTTCTATTGGTTGAGGAACTATCGATGTTGGAATTGTTTCACCATTAATTAATACATTCTCAGAATCTAAAGGTAAAGCTGGGTCGGCTGGTATTACCCCTCTAACCTTGACCGTTAAATAGTTTTGACTCGCAATGGTAGCACTACTACTTTGGCAAGCTTGCGCAACAGTTTGTTCTGGTTCAACTACATTGCTAGGTAATTCTGTCTCCCGCTGAATAGAACTAATATCAGGAGTATTAATGGTAACAGTACCATCTAACCCCTCGATTCCTGAACTGGCATCAATGTCATTAGTTCCGTTCCCCTTAACAGCTTTACCTTCAGCAATACCAAATAAAGACTCAGCATTAATTGTAATATTGCCCCCTTGTCCCTGTTGCGAATTAGCTAAGATATCACTATTGCCATTGGGGAAAGCAACAATAAAATTGGTATTAATCTCAATATTTCCTCCTGTGCTGGGAGTAGTCTCATTACCAGCAAATATTCCAGTTTGACCTTCTAGGGTATTGAGAATAGAATCGTCAAAATCAAATTCAGCTGGTCTATTTGGCGCATCTCTACCATCTCAAACAATATAATCGCTGATATTTAAAGTAATATTTCCTGCATTGCCATTACCCTCAGTTGCCGTTTGTAAAACACCACCACTAAATAGTTCTAAAATTTCAGCATTGATAGTTATTTGACCAGCATTATCCTCACTGGCAGTAGTTGCATTAATCACACCACCATTACTTAATGTAACTGTCCCACTGTTAAGAATTATGTTACCTGAACCTTCACTACCTTTAGTTCTACTACTAGCAGCTATCAAAGAAAAATTATCTACGGAAATTTGGTCAGAGTTGATATTAATATTACCCCCCTCTGCATTTCCTGAACTACTGACACTAATAACGCCATTATTAGTTAAAGAGACTTGAGGCGATGTAATCATAATCTCTCCAGAATTCCCCTCTGCACCTTCTGTAATTCTGGAAGATATACTGCTGTTATCTATGAAAACTGATTTTTGAGTCTCGATTTCAATAGTTCCCGAATTTCCTTGTCCGTCATTATCGGCTAATATATTTGCTCTATTCCCGAATGGCTGTCCTGATAATTTAAAAGTATTAGCATTAATCTTGATATTTCCTGCGTTGCCTATTGCACTTTGAGGCACTTCCACATTAATACTGGCACCATTGTTAATTACTACAGAATCGCTGATATCAAGAGTGACATTGCCGCCATTTCTTTCGTTCCCGTTTCCTGTGTAAAAAGCTGCTAATCGAGCATTGTTGCCTAGTTCAAAAGTATTGCCTTCGATAACTATATTTCCTGCATTACCAACATTAGTAACAGTATCACGAAGAACTTGAGCGTTAGCAAATACTCCTGTTGTTCCTTCTCGACTGTTGATAATTTCATCGGCAAAATCAAATTCTGATGGTCTATTGGGTGTATCATTACCATCAATAGTAATACTATTACTAACATTAAGATTAACAGTCCCCGCATTCCCCGTACCTTCAGTAGCGGCTTGTAAAACTCCGCCACTAAATATTTCTAAGATGTCGGCATTGATATTGATCGATCCACCATCAATTTGATTTGCTGTAGAAACATCAATGATGCCGCCTCTGGTTAAAGAAACTTTCTTACTATTTAGAGTTATGCTTCCAGAACTTATATTGGTGTTGTTAGGAGCAAGATCAGAATTAAATCGACTACTGGCAGTGATTAAAGAAAAATTATCTACTGATATTTTGTCAGAAGCAACATTGATATTACCAATATTTCCATCTCCTGAATTAGAAACAGAAATAACAGCATTATCTGTCAAAGAAACTTCGGGAGATTTTATATAGATATTTCCTGTATCCCCTTTACCTTTTGTGTCAGGGAAAATTGTTGTTGTCAGATTACTATTGTTTAGAATAACTGATTCGTTAGTCTCTATCTTGATATTGCCTGAGTTCCCAATGTCTGATTCTGCTTTTTTTTGTTTGTTTACTGCAATATTTGCTTTTCCTTGTAACTCTAAAGTGTTGCTAGTAATATCGACATCCCCCGCATTACCTGTTCCAAATCCTGTTGTTTGAGTATTAATATTGGCTTCATTACTAATTAATATTGAATCAGCAATATCAAGAGTGACATTTCCTGCATTGCCCATACCTTCATTTCTAGTGGCTAATCGGGCATTGTTATCCATCTTCAAAGTTTGAGCGGTAATATTGATATCTCCCGCATCTGCTGTACGACCAGGAATAGTTTGACTGAAAATACCGCTGACGAAATTGGAGTTGTTTTCTATGCCACTGATATTTAAAGAACCTTGAGCAAAAATATTAATATCTTTTCCTGAACTTGAACCTGAAGTAAGACTGGTAAACCCCGAAAAACCAGTTATGAAGTTGTCATTATTGAGAAGATCACCGATAGAAATGTTGTTACCCGAAACATTAATCTCTCCACCCCCTTCACCACTGACATCAATAGTTGCTCCTTGAGAAAGTTTGATATCACCAAAGCTTTGCACACCGTCGTAACCAAAACTAAAACCTTCTTCTACAGAACTTAAGCTAACTTGTTGATTACCTGCAACACTGCCTAATTCGATTCTTCCCCCTTCGGCTTTGATAGCTGCACCTTCAAACAACATATTGCCCCCAGCCAAAGCAAATGTTTGATTAGGATTTACTTGCAGTGCATCTTCTGGATCAATTATTGCACCATCTTCCAGTTTTATCCCTTGTCCAGTGCCTTTAACTGTAATATTCCCAGGATTGTCACGAAAACTCAAACCAATTGGCGCATTAACCGTTAACAAGGGAGGATTATCCAAATCCGCTGCGCTAAACTCCCCATCCTCAAACAAAATACTGCTAGCACTACTGCCATAAAATGAACCACCAATATTTAAACTGGCATTCTCCCCCAAGATAATACCTGCGGGGTTGATCAAAAATAAACTAGCACTACCGTTAGCCCGAATCAAACCATCAATAGTCGAAATATTGCCCCCAGTTACGCGAGAGAAGATATTTGCAATATTATTGGCGTTGTTAAAGAAAGCTTCGTTACCTGTGTCTACTGAAAAATCTTGAAAACTATGAAATAGATTGCCCTCTCGTGTTTCTCCACCTGTTATTTCAGCAACGTTACTATTTTGATTAACAATGGTACCAACAGTTCCATCGGTGGTCACTTGAGCTTGAGCAGTATTATTAGTAGCGAACAGACAGCCAACGGTATAGAGGCTAACCTGTAAGGGGAAGAATAGAGCCGTTTTCATGGGATATATTAAAATAAATCTTAGTTTTTATAAGCTGCATAATACCAAGATCAGATGCTATGTGCATGTTAAATAGCTTACAAAGACATTAAGAATTGAGACAATCAATATTACTTTTGAGAAATCGTTTTACTGAATGATATTTTTAATAAAATAATATAATTAGCGATCGCTTTTTAATTTAATTCTGCTTGATAATTATCGATAAAATCTTGGATTATCTTGAAAGCTTCTGCACCACGTTTTAAATCGGCAAACTCGGTCACTGGATAATCGTAATCTGGATCGAATTGCAGAATTATAGTTTCTGTTGTTATTTTCTCTGAATCATCGCGCTCTAATCTAACCTGTTTGAGTTTATTAAAACTATAGATTTTAATAATGTCTTTAAGTACTATTCTTTTGACTATGATTGTTAAAGTTTTCTTGTCTCCATCAAAATCATAAGTAGTCTTGAAAGGAGAATTAAGCAGAATGCTGAAAAATAGCAAATGTAAAAAAAGAATGAACAGCGGTGTTATCCAACCTAATTTTAAATCTACTTTGATACTATCTAAATCTGTCTTACCTCGAACAAAATTACTGACCTGAGTTCTCTGCTTAAAAAGATCAAATCCCGAATTTGAATTTAAATATATTAACGTATTTGCTGTACTAGGATAATAATATTTTTTCTGATATCCGATAAGACTAAAAGAAGACGGGTCAGGATTTGCTTTTATTACTACTTGTTTATTATTAAGCAGTCCTCGTAATATTCCATCTACATCTCGAACATTTTTAATATAACTTTTGTCTGCCTGGAGAGCGATCGCGCTTCTTTCAGCTAATAAACAATTTACTTGTCCTGCATTATTTCTTTCACATTCTAAGGAAGAATATACTGGACTAATAAATAAGCTCCAGTATAAAAAGGGGAGCAGTATAATAATAAAAACTAAAAGACCGATTAATTTAGATGTTGCATAGACAACAAAGTTTAATCTTGTCTCACTATTTCTGAGAAATTTAATCACTATTGTGTTTGATTACAATTGTCAATGCTTCTTTTACATCATTTTATCTTTACCTGTTTGCCGCAACTGACTATTAGATAGGAACTGATCATAGTTATAATAGCGATCGCGATAGTCTTAGTTAGTTTCATAAAACTGATAGTATCAATCAAGATCTAATTGTGAACTATCTTTTGTTTAGCTATGTCCAACTCTGTGGAACTTAAGTCCGAATATCGCTGTTTCAATGGCACAGTAGGATACTATAGCCATTCATCATCAAGCTGTAACTGTGAAATGAATTTTGCCGTCTATCTTCCCCCTCAAGCAAAATCCCACTCTGTACCGATTCTGTACTATCTTTCTGGCTTAACCTGTACCGAAGAGAATTTCACAATCAAAGCAGGGGCGCAACAATATGCTGCGGAGTATGGCATTATGCTGGTTGCTCCTGATACTAGTCCACGCAATACAGGAATACCTGGAGAAAACGATACATGGGATTTAGGTAGTGGCGCTGGTTTTTATGTAGATGCTACCGCTCAACCGTGGCAAAAACACTATCAAATGTATAGCTATATCACTCAAGAGTTACCTGCTGTGATTAGAGAGAACTTTTCTGTGCGGGCTGATAAACAAAGTATTATGGGGCATTCTATGGGGGGACATGGAGCATTAATTTGCGCCCTTAAAAATCCCCAACAATATTTATCCGTATCGGCATTGGCACCCATTGCAGCACCAATGCAATGTCCCTGGGGAGATAAGCTATTTACAGCCTATTTAGGTGATGATCGCCAACTATGGGCAGAATATGATGCCAGTGAGTTAATCAAGCAGACCCAACTAAGTTCAACAATTTTAATCGATCAGGGAACAGGCGATCAATTCTATCAACAGCAACAATTACTGCCAGAAAAATTTCAGTCAGCTTGTGAGCAAGTTGGACAAAAATTAAATTTGCGTTGGCAAGAGGGATACGATCACAGCTATTTTATGATTAGCAGTTTTATAAAAGATCATATCCAGCATCATGCTGAATATTTATCTAAATAAGTTAAACACTAAACTTTAAACAAATTAACCAATTATAAATTACTTCTTGAACAAAACTTAGTGGGCGTAGCTTTGACGGGGTATACAAGACTCGACATGCGTGCCTAGAGAGGTGTGGGAATTCTGTCGACAAAGGGTTTCACCCTAGAGGGCATAGACCCGCATGTGCAAGCTGTATTGCTGTTTATCTGTGGACGATATTATCTTAGCTGCATGCTCTTACCAAAATCGACACCAGTTAATTTATCAATAATTATTCTTTTAAACTAACTGCTATTTGACGTTTTTATTATGTCTAAATTCATTACTTTTAAACCTATTGGCGAAATTTTACAAGAGGCTGGTCTGATAACTAATCCACAGCTAGAACTTGCCTTGAGAGATCAGAACTATTATGAAGATCTAAGACTAGGTGAAATCCTCGCTTTAAGAGGATGGATTAAGCAAGATACTGCGGATTTCTTTGTTCAAGAATGGTTCAAACTAATCAATCAGAAAATCGATCATCCGATTGGGTTTTACCTCAATAAAGCAGGATTGCTAAGTGAGCAAGATATCAAGTTTATTTTAGTCCAACAGCATAAATATTCACTTCGTTTTGGCGACACCGCTGTCAAACAGGGTTTAATCAAACCAAATACTATAGATTTCTTTCTGAAAAACTTATTTCCTTCTCAGCTACCAAGAAAGAATCCAAATCATCAGAAAACTATACAGCAGGTAAAAAATAAAATCACCAGCGAAGATATTACTATGTGGGCAAAATTAAGCTCAGAAAAAATAACTCGTTATTAAATTATTTTGTACTAAGAGCCAGAAGTTATTTAAGCCCAGAAAAGTAGTCAAAATGTAGCTATTGTTTCTGACTATCTGGGTTAATACTATCTTCCTGACCTTGTTCTGAATTATTAACTTGATTCGTAGAATCTATCTCAGTTGTAGTTACTTCAATGATATTTGATTGATCGCCGTTACGATTACCGACCTGATCTTCTGGTAAAGCTTCTAGTACTTCTGCTACCTCTACCGTTTCTAAAGTATCAAGAGTAGATTGATCGCTCTTGATTTCCGTAGTTACTGAATTAGTGGTCGGTTTAACATCTGTTGCTGGTGATTCAGGTGTCATGATATCTGACTCTTTAGTCTCAATCTTAGATTCGACTTGTGAATCTAAACTAGCGATCGCATTTGAGGTACTGGTAGCTGATTCTGATGATTGTGACTCAGTTATTTTGTTGGTCTTGGTGTCAGTCGATGCTGGTTGCTCAGACATAGTTTCCTTGGCTGCTGATTTCTGCTGATCACTGCTATCTGCAACATCTTGAGACTTGATCGCTTCAGTCTCTTCTACAGTAGTTTGAGCGCTCGAATCCTCTATTTTCTCTGTCACTGACTCTTTTGCTAGCGGTTGCTCACTAGAGAAAGTGTTGCTAGGGCTGCTGGCAACAGCGTTAGTGGCTGATTCAGTTGATTCTTTTGGGGTTTCAGCGGCATTAGATGGAGAAGTAGTATCGGGAATAGCAATTTCGCTTTCTGTTACCTTAGGCATCTTTACCGCAGGTGTAGCATCAGCAGTCGATTCAACTGAGTTTGGTTTGCGTTTAAAACGTTTGAACAAACCGCTAAAAGTGCGAGATAGAGAAAATTTGCTGGTATCTGCTGCTGTTACCTGATCAGGATGAGCGATCGCCCTCCTTAACTGTAGATTTTGCCAACCAGAGGAAACCAACAAAGCTGTCGCCGCGGCCTGTCCTAATAATACTGCTCCTGTAATATTCTGCGCGCAGTACCATAAGACCAAAGCATAAAATAAGCCCACTCCACTCCAAAGAAAGTCATCTTGACGATGCAAATCTGACATCAAAAAAGCGGTAAAAAATAGTACTAAACTACTAATGGCTACGATGATTGCTAAGGCGTATGACAGCATGTTCCTAACTCCATTGTTTGCTGTATATATTCTGCGATAAGAACTGAATTTTTGACAGTAATTGCAGCAATTCTTTGAAGATAATCATTTAGGAAAGAAATCACTGAGGCAAACTAGCCGAAAATATATCTCAGTGAATAGTTTAAAATAATTTCCAAGAGGGAAAATAGGACGACTGGAGAACGGAAAATAATACTGTCTCAAGTTTATTGAGAGTTTATAGCTTAACTGTATGCAAATTTATTTAGATCATAGTGCGACAACCAAACCTCGGCTAGAAGCGATCGCCGCAGCCCAAGCTGTTTTTCAGCAGCAGTGGGGCAATCCTTCTAGTCTTCATCAATGGGGAGAGCGCTCGGCAACAGTTTTAGAAACTGCTAGAATGCAGGTGGCGCAACTACTTAATGCTTTTAATTCTGAGTCTGTAGTGTTTACTTCTGGCGGGACAGAAGCCAATAATTTAGCTATTCTAGGTGTAGCAAGACAGTATCGTACTCCGCAACATCTAATTATATCCAGTGTCGAGCATTCAGCAATTAACGAGCCAGCCAAGCTTTTATCACAGTGGGGCTGGCAAGTAACCAGACTACCTGTTAATCGCCACGGCAGGATTAATCCGTTAGATTTACAGGCTGCTCTCCAACCCAATACAGTGTTAGTGTCAGTAATCTATGGTCAAAGCGAAGTTGGCACCCTACAACCTATAGCCAAGCTAGCGAAAATCAGCCGTGAACATGGAGCATTATTTCATACTGATGCGGTGCAGGTAGCAGGACGCTTACCGATTGACGTGCAGCAGTTAGACATAGATTTATTATCTCTTTCGGCACATAAAATATACGGTATTCAGGGCGCTGGGGCGCTATATGTCCGTCAGGGAGTAAAATTAGTGCCTTTACTTGGAGGAGGAGGGCAAGAAGCCAATATTCGTTCGGGAACACAGGCTTTACCTGCGATCGCCGCTTTAGGAGTCGCCTCCGAGTTGGCTGCAACTGAACTGAAGACAGAAGTTTTGCGCTTGATTAGCTTACGAGATCGCCTTTTTGATTTATTGGCAGATTATCCCTGTTTAGAAACTACGGGCGATCGCATTTATCGCTTACCCCATCATGTCAGCTTTATTTTAAGCGATCGCTTTGCCAGCCAAGCAAAAGACATAACAGGAAAAACAATTGTCAGACAATTGAACTTAGCGGGTATCGGTATCAGTGCGGGTTCAGCTTGTCACAGTGGCAAATTAAATCCTAGTCCAGTATTATCGGCAATGGGTTACGACGATGCCGCCGCTAAAAGAGGAATTCGCCTAACACTAGGTAAAGATACGACGAAGGCTGATATTGACTGGACAGCTTTTGTGCTTAAACAAGTAATTTGTCGCTTGATGCCTCCTCTAGTGTGCTGTAGTTAGCTAGAGAAATGTTGGAAATGTCTCGACCCCAAATTAGCAAAAAAAAAGCCAAGAAGACTTGGCAGAATGAAAGTAACAAAATATTTGAGGCATATAGATTATGGTAGCGTGATTTGAAGATTTAAAACTATAACTTAATTCCTATTTAAGATCTTCTATTGCTGATGCTAATCAAATCCAATCCTTAACCTTCATCGGTGCTAATAATTTTAGGTACACGGAAAAACTCTCCCTGCTGCTCGGGAGCCGCCTGTAATAGATCTTCTTTGTAAGGAAAAGGAGTCAGTTGATCGGCACGGGTAATATTACTAGTTTCAATTGCTCTAGTTGTAGGTGGAACATCAGCTGTATCTAGCTCACTCAACTGATCAAAATATTCCAAAATCCCATTAAGTTGAGTTGTAAATTCTACTTCCTCTGCCTCAGTAAGATTTAGCCTAGCTAAATTGGCAACTTTTCTAACTTCTTCGCGCTCAATCATAAAGTGTCGATTATTGATTAGGTGATTACTATTAAAAGAATACATCCATTTCTGAACGTCCAGTAATCTTAAGCCAGTTTTGCGCTTCCATATAGTTGTTGGGAGCGATCCGAATCGCCTGCTTCCAGTATTCAGCCGCTTTATCATAGAAAGATTCCGCTTTTTCTACATCCCCTGCTTCTTTAGCTTTTTCCCCTTCGTAATGATAAATCACAGCAATATTATTTAAAGCTTGGGGCATTCTGGGATTAAGCTCAATCGATTCAGTATAAAGCTCGATCGCTTTATAGATATCTCCGTTACTGGCATAGATTAAGCCCATGTTGTACAAGATATAACTACGATCATTAGGATCTTCTTCGAGAGTTAATGCCTCTTCATAGTTTTCTAGAGCTTCTGCATATTCACCATCTCCTTGAGCCGACATTCCATCACGGTAATAAGCAAAAGCTTCCTTAGCTTTCTTATTAGTAGGCAGCGCTTTGAGGATAATGTCTGCCATGACGGTGAAGGTTTTATCTACGAAATTATCGTTTCTCTGGGTACGGGGCATAGTTAGTTTTTAAATCAGTTAAATATAGCTAAATAGATACTAACCTCAAACGTAAATCAAAAACTATAAGTTAAGTTATATCAGGGGTATTTCCTTAACACTTAGCAATGATAGTGGTTGACAGCCACTAGTTGCGGATAATCAAATAAAACTAGCAACTAGCGCTGGTATTTTTGACAGATCACAATCGAGATTACTGTTTAATTTCACAGCTTAAAGCACCTGCTGTTTGCGAAAAGCGTAAATTTTCGCTGTAGTCTACGGGACAATCAATTACCGCAGGAACATCATCAGCCAAAGCTTGTTGTAGAGTTGGAATCAGATCGGCGGCTGAGGTGACACGATATCCCTTAAGACCCATGCTTTCAGCAAATTTAACAAAATCAGGATTACCAAAGTCAACAGAGGTTGAATGACCAAACTGATTAATCTGCTTCCACTCAATCAGACCATAGCCATTATCATTAAAGATTAAGGTAACAAAGGGAGTTTTTACGCGCAGGGCAGTTTCCAATTCCTGACAGTTCATCATAAAACCACCATCTCCTGTTACCGCCACCACTTTGCGATCGCGATGAACTAATTTAGCTGCCATTGCCCCAGGAATAGCAATACCCATAGCAGCAAAGCCATTAGAAATGATACAGGTGTTGGGACAATCAGAATGATAGTGACGTGCCATCCACATTTTATGGGCTCCTACGTCAGAAATTACAATATCCTCGGGAGCCATTACCTGACGCAGATCATAAATAATTTTCTGAGGCTTGATGGGGAAAGCATCATCGTTGGCATATTGTTCGTAGTTCGCCCGAATCTGAGTCCGTAAATTGCCTATTGTCGAGGGAGTTTCTTTATTCGAGCGATCGCAGCGTTTGACAATATCATGGAGGGAATCGGAAATGTCGCCAAATACTTCTACTTCAGGAATATAGCTACTATCAATTTCCGATCTGCTTTCATCAATGTGAATAATTTGCAGATTACCTTCAGGATTCCATTTCTTAGGGGAATATTCAATTAAGTCGTAGCCAATAGCAATCACTAAATCGGCGTCATCAAAAGCACAACTAATTAAATCTCGCTGCTGTAGACCAATGGTCCACAAAGATAGAGGATGAGTGTAGGGGATTGCGCCTTTACCCATAAAGGTGTTAGCTACTGGAATATTTAATTGAGTGGCAAATTCGGTCAAAGCCTCGCTGGCACAACCGCGAATTACACCATTTCCTGCCAAGATTAGAGGATTTTTAGCTTTGGAGATAGCTGCTGCCGCCGCGTTGAGACTGCGAGTTGAGGCATAGGTTTTTTCTCGATTATCCCGTAGTAGAGGCTTGGCAGCCAGAGGCATTGCCGCGATGTTTTCTGGCAAATCAATATGGACTGCGCCAGGTTTTTCTGCTTGCGCAACTTTGAAGGCTTTACGCACGATCTCAGCCGTATTATCGGGACGCACAATCTGGGCATTCCATTTCGTTACTGGAGCAAACATTGCCACTAGATCAAGATACTGATGAGATTCAATGTGCATGCGATCTGTTCCTACCTGCCCCGTAATCGCCACTAAAGGCGCACCGTCTAGGTTAGCATCAGCAACTCCTGTCATCAGGTTAGTTGCCCCAGGACCAAGAGTAGACAGACAAACTCCAGCTTTACCTGTGAGACGACCATATACATCAGCCATAAAAGCTGCACCCTGTTCATGGCGAGTCGTGATAAATTGAATTGGTGAATCCCTAAGAGCTTCTAAAATGTCTAGATTCTCCTCTCCTGGCAATCCAAAAACATACTTAACCCCTTCATTCTCTAAACACTTGACTAGAACTTCTGCCACGTTTGACTCGCCCATGGTACTTTTCCCCTAACTCAACAAAAAAATAAAATTTGCTTGTTCTTACAAAACTATAGCTATTCTCTCTCTAAATATGCTGCCGTCAATACCAATATCATTGAAGTCTTAATCAAATTAACCATTCTTGATCAAAGCCAGGGAAAATCTGAATTGAGTACATGTAGCTGATTGATTGTTTGTGGTTAAAATAAATCATCTACTACGTGATACTTCTTACTGCCACAGAATACTATTTAACAAAATCCAATAACAAAATATTATTGTGTTATCAGTTAAAATACACGCACCAAGCAATTAAATGAATACTAATGAAAACCCAGATGAGGCTAATGATCATCACGGGGATAAAATTCATAGTTCAGCCATCGCTCTTAGATTGATTAAAGCAATTAATGAGGATGAGCAGATCAATAGTTCTCGTCTGCTTGATTTTGCTGCTTTAAAAGATAATCTACCTGAGATTTGCCAGACTATTGTTGAGCTAGTCACATCGAATCATCCTAATCTGGAAAGCAGTCTTGATTTATCTGCTGTTGGATTGGATGGACAAGGTACAAAACATGGTTACACTCGCTGGAGGCAGAATTTTGACCCTGAAGAAGTCGTAAGAGAATTTTTCTTACTCAAGAAGATTTTAATTGCCGAACTTAAACCTGAATTGCTAAGTAACTCTCCTGAAAAAATTATTGACAAGCTAGCTCTAATTGATACCGTGATTGATCATATCATGAAAAATAGTTTTCAGAGCTATGCAGAAGTGAGGACTCGCCAATTAGAAGATCTTCATCAACAGATATTTTTAACCAATCAAGAATTAACTCGTCTAATTGCCGATCACCAAGAAAGTTTTTCCTACCTAGTACATGAAATTAAAAATCCGCTGACCTCAATTATTGGCTACTCTGATCTATTTTTGAGACAACAGCAAAAACATGATTCCATTACTAATCTAAAACACATACAGCAAGTTCTTAAACAAGGACGAGAAATTCTCAGAATAGTTAATGATACGTCTGAGATATCTTCTTTCAAGAAAGGTAATTTTACCCTCACCATCAAACAGATCGACATGTGTGTCTTGTTAGAAAATATTACCCTAGGTTTGAAATCTTCGATTGAAGCTAAGAAACTCAGATTAATTACTAGCTGTAGTCCTGAAAAATTAATTATAAAATCAGATTCTCTACGTATTCAGCAAATTATCACTAATCTATTAATCAATGCAATTCGCTATACCCCACAGGGCCGCATAGAGTTAACTTGTCAACAAATAGAGCCACAGTTACTGGAAATTAAAGTTGCTGATACTGGAATTGGTATTGACCAATCAGAGCAAAAACTTATTTTTAAACCATATTTTCGTAGTAAAAAACCGACAAATAAAACCGTGAAAGGCTCAGGATTAGGTTTAGCAATTGTGGAACGGTTAGTCAATATTTTAGGTGGTAAAATTAAGCTTTACTCTGAAGTAGATGTAGGCTCGATGTTCATCGTTACTATTCCCCTCAACTATTGATTCAGTTTAATTTAGCTCGAATCACCTCATCTCGTCCCAAGGGTAACTATTGTAACTATAGCGATCACTTAAAAATATGATCTAAAATTAGCTTAAATGATCGCCTCAATATACTTCCTTGCCAATAACCTTGAGCTTGAGCAACTTTTAAAGCCAACTTGATATAATTTAGACTTATCTATATTTTTTCGCGAAATTGAATCATCGCTGTTTTTATCAGTTTCGGTATCACAATTTTAGTTAAGTTGTTAATAATTCTTACTCAATATAATATATTTCTCTGCTGGTTAAGCACCGCCATGTTCAAATATTGTTCGATCTTGTTACCTGGACTTCTTTTGATAACTTCAGGCTGTAGTCGATCGCCTGCATCTGATGTTCAAACAGAATTATCAAATCTGCAACAGCCAGCAAAACCAGCGGCTGTGGATGTGGCAGTAGCCCAACCAGCCTCAATAGAACCTGATGTGCAGTATATTGGTACAACTTTTCCTGTGCGAGAGGTAGCATTGCGATCGCGGGTTGAAGGACAAATAATTGATATCGTGGCAGATATGGGCGATCGCGTCGAGCAAGGGCAAGAAGTAGTCCGCATTGATAATTCCCTGAGCGAGTCGGTAGTAACAGAAGCCAAAGCAGAGTTAGCAGCATTAGAATCGGAAGTGGCTAGCTCGCAAGCAAGCGTCAACGATGTCCGTGCCCAGGTACAACAGGCACGCTTAGATCTCCAGCAGGCGCGTTCTAACTTGGTTCGCAGTGAGCAGTTAGTTGAACGAGGTGCGATCGCCAAGCAGGATGCGGAAATAGCTAAAACGGAAGTAGGTAAGGCAGAGCAGGCATTACGCTCTATAGAGCAGCAGGTGGAAAATCGTTTGGCGGCGGTAGCAGCAGCCCAGCGAAGGGTGGCAGCGCAGGAGGCATTAGTTGCTCAAGAACAAAGGAGACAGTCCTTTACTGTTTTAACTTCTCCCGTCACGGGAGCGATAGTGGACAGAGTTTTGGAACCTGGAGATCTGGCTCAACCAGGAAGTGAGATCTTGCGGCTGGGAGATTTTAGTCAAATTCAGATAAAAGTAGAAATTTCAGAATTAGACTTAGCCAGCATTAAAACAGGACAAGCCGCACAGGTGAGGTTAGATGCTTTTCCCGACCAGACATTTACGGGGCAAGTGACTCGGATTTCTCCTGCTGCTGATGCGATGGCACGCTTGATTCCTGTGGAGGTGACTATGACCAATAGCAATCGACGTATTGGTCAGGGTCTGTTGGCGCGGGTCAGTTTTGCGAACCAGGGTGTGTCAAATATAGTTGTTCCTGAAACAGCAATTCAAGTAGCTGGTGACAGTAGCAAAAATCAGGATCATAAGTCCAGCCAAGCTTTAGAGGGGACTATCTTTGTACTGCAACGAATAGGAGAACAAGCAACAGTCTCAGCGCGTCAGGTACAGTTGGGCAAACGGGCTAATTCTCAGGTTGAAGTTATTTCTGGGTTAGAATCAGGAGAGGAATTTGTAGTGCGCAGTAGTAAGCAGCTAGAGGACGGCGAGCAGGTTCGTCTCAGCTTTATTTCAGAATTATCAGAATCAGCGCCATAAACTTTAATACTGTTTTTTTATTTTGGTAATTGGTGGGCAAAAAAAATTGCTAAATAAGATTTCCTCTGATTTGATTTTGCCTACCCTACAGGCGCTCGCTCTCATAATCGTCGCCCTATTCTCTGTGAACCTGGAAATATAGATTTGTTGAGGATTCATTCAAAAGAGTCAAGCAACAGCATCCTTTTATTATCGATGCGATTGTTATCTTACCTAAGCATTTGCATTATATTTGGACACTACCACCAAGGGATGCCGATTTTTCAACCGTTGGCGGTTGTATGTTTAGGTTTCGTCCCTCAACCCAACCTACAGCTCATGCGATCGCACTAAAAGAAAAGTTCTAGATGAAAATGGTAATCCTATCAAAGATTGGATGTCAACATAGAAATTGAAAATGGCACTACTAATTAAATTAGTCGAACTTTTTTTTCTATCTTTTTTTTCTATTTGAGAAAAGCAATATTAACAACCAACACGATTAAATCCCGTCATTATTTTTTGATAGAAAGATATTATTTTGCTTGATATGCTTATCTACAAAGATACAAAATGGTTTCTATGAGGTCATCAACAAGATTTTTTACTTTGATCTTATAATTTATCTTTGACTTCTTCTATGAAAACTGTGGATACTTCCCTGAGTATTAGTGCTGTTGCGGTGCGGCGGCATATTGGTACTTTGATGCTGACCCTAGCAATAATTGTGATTGGAGTATTTTTTCTGTTTAATATTCCAGTAGACTTGTTACCCTCAATTACCTACCCCAGAATCGGCTTGAGGGTAAGTTTGCCTGGGGTTTCTCCTGAAGTGGCAGTGGAAGAGGTAACGCGACCGCTAGAAGAGGGATTAGCAGCTACAGAAGGGGTGCAGCAGGTTTTCTCCCAAACTCGTGAAGGGCGAGTAAGTGTCGATCTCTACTTTCAGCCTGGAGGAAATATTGATCGCGCCCTCAACGATGCGACGGCGGCATTTAATCGCTCGCGGGCTAATTTGCCTGATACAGTTGAATCTCCCAGACTGTTTAAATTTGATCCTTCCCAATTACCTATTTATGAATTAGCTCTAACATCACCATCGTTATCACCTCAGCAGTTACGGGTATTTGCCGATCAAGAACTAGCACGAGAATTAGGAGTTGTGACTGGAGTGGCTGTGGCAGACGTTTCTGGAGGAGAAGAAGAAGAGGTACGGGTGGTCATCGATCTTAGTCGGCTGCAAGCTTTGGGGGTGAGCTTGAATGACGTGCTAACAGAATTGTCCCAGAGTAATCAAGATATTTCTGGGGGACGAATTTTAGGAGAATATGGTGAACCCCTGACCCGTATTAAGGGTCGGTTTGAAGATGCAGCAGAAATTGCCAATCTTTCTTTTACCGTCAATGATTCAGAGTCTACGACTCCCCGCCGAGTTTACTTGCGGGATTTTGCTCAAGTTATTGATGGTCAAGCCAACCAGCGGATTTTTGTCAATCTTAATCAACAGCCAGCAGTAAAAATTAGCATTCAGAAACAGCCTGAAGCAAATACCATTGAGGTGATTACAGCTATCAAACAGCGTATAGAGCAATTGCGGCGCTCAGGAGTAATTCCTGATGATCTGATCTTAGTTGCCACTCTTGACGAATCAATTTTGATCCGTAATGCCATTGGTAATGTGGTGGGTGCGGGTTTAATCGGAACTTTACTAGCTGCGATCGCCGTTTTATTATTTCTTGGTTCTCTACGTCAAACTGCGATCGTGGTTCTGGCAATTCCTTTGGCAGCTTTAACGGCAGTTATTTTGATGAAGCTGTTTGGTTTATCTCTTAACGTCTTTAGCTTGGGAGGATTAGCTGTCGGCGTAGGGATTGTAGTGGATAACTCCATTGTCATGCTGGAAAATATTGCCGAAAATGCAGGAATGACCATCGGGCAAGATGCTAAGACAGGATTTACGTCTCGGCAGTTAATCAAAAGTACCATCGCTAGTAGTCAAGAGGTGGAATCGGCTTTGGTGGCATCAACCAGCACGAATTTAGTTTCGGTTTTGCCTTTTTTATTAATTGGCGGCTTTATCTCGCTGCTGTTTAACGAATTAGTGCTGACGGTTAGTTTTGCGATCGCTGCTTCGGTGTTAATTGCTTTGACCGTGGTGCCGATGTTGGCTTCTCGCCTATTGGCTATAAATAGATCCAGCCGTATCGGACGTTGGGGACTATTGCAGACATTTAATCGTCGATTTCTCGCCATTACTAGAGGCTATGGCATCATCCTTAAAAGAGTTGTGCAACAGCGATTAGTTGTGCTGGGATTAACCTTTTTGCTGTTGGGCGGCAGCAGTATCCTAATTTTTGATCAAGTTCCTCAAGAGATCTTACCGCGCATCAGTACAGGACAAGCCAGATTGTTTGCTCAATTTCCGCCTGGAACAACTTTGCCAACTAACCGCCGAGTAATGGAGAAAGTAGACGAGATTTTGTTGGCACAGTCAGAAACGGAATATGTTTTTACCACCGCAGGCGGTTTTTTGTTTGGGGGCAACACCAGTGAAAACCTACTACGAGGTTCTAGCACCATTACCCTCAAACCTGATACTGATGTAGAAGCCTACATAACTCGTGTCTCCGAAGAATTTGATCAGCTCAATTTAGTTGATATTCGCCTGCGTATCTTTCCTGGGGCAGTACGAGGTTTAACTTTAAGCAATTCACCAGTGGGAGGAGCAGAGGTTGATATAGTGCTTCAAGGGGAAGATTCTCAAGCTTTGGCACAAGCAGGACAACAGGTATTAGATATCTTAGAACAACAAGCCACTTTATCCAACTTCCGTCCCGATGCCGATCCTCCGCAACCCGAAATTCAAATAAGGTTAGACCGCGAACGGGCAGCGGAACTAAACTTAAATATTCAAGAGGTAGGTGCTACTCTAGAAACAGCGATCGCTGGTTCTGTTGCCACCCAGTTACAGCGAGGAGAGCGTCTGGTGGATGTCAGAGTAGAACTAGACGAAGCCTTGATCAGCCAACCAGAACAACTGAAGCAGATTCCCTTGTTTAATAGTCAGAGCGATCGCCTAGTCCGTTTGGGAGACATCGCTACAATTGAACTGGGAACAGCACCAGGAGAAATACAACGGATCAACCAACGACAGGTGTTTCTGATCTCTGGTAACCTTGAGGAAAATGTTAATTTGGGAGAGGCTTTAGTAGAGTTAGACCAAATTTTTGACCAAATCGAACTCCCCCAAGGAGTTAGTCGTCTTCCCAGTGCTGCGGCTCAAAGCAACAAGGAAATTCAGTCTTCTTTTTCAATTTTGGGTGGACTGGCGGCATTTCTAGTTTTCGTGGTGATGGCAGTTCAGTACAACTCTCTGGTCGATCCCTTGGTAATTATGTTTACCTTACCTCTAGCATTGGCAGGGGGAATTTGGGGCTTATATCTTACGCAAACAGCGGTGGGGATTACTGTGATTGTCGGGGCAGTTTTACTGGTAGGAATTGTGGTTAACAACGCGATTATTTTGGTGGAGTTAGCAAATCAAATTCGTCTTAGGGATCAGCTAGACCGCACCACCGCCATTCTACTGGCAGCACCTCAAAGGTTACGTCCTATCCTCATGACCACCATTACCACTGTGTTGGGAATGTTTCCCCTAGCTTTAGGATTGGGACAGGGAGGAGAATTTTTGCAACCGTTAGGTATTGTGGTTTTCTCAGGATTAGCTTTAGCAACTTTATTAACTCTGTTTATTATTCCCTGCCTTTATATCTTGCTCCACGATTTAGTTAATCAAGTTTTTGGGAGAAAGCGATTATTTATTGCTGCTAAACCGAAACTTTAATTGTTAAAAGATGGTCTAACTAATGTATTTTGTTCTCACGAGTCATTTTTAGATTTACGATTGAGATAATAGTGCCAGAGAATTTTAGTCGCGATCGCTCGATAGGGTTTCCAAGATTCGGCAATCACCTCTAACTCTTCTGTGGTGGGACGCTGGGAGAGGTTTTTGATTTCTTTGACAGCGATCGCAACTGCCAGGTCTTTGGCTGGGAATACATCGGGACGTTGCAAAGCCATCATTAAATAGATATCTACCGTCCAGTCGCCAATCCCTTTAATCTTAGTCAATTCCTGGCGGATCTCCTGATCGCTGGCGGAGGACAAATTAGCTAAATCTAGTTCTTCATTCAAAATAGCTTGAGCTAAAATCCTGCCGTATCTGGTTTTTTGCCGACTAAAACCAACTGCTTTTAACTCTGCATCATCTAAAGTCAAAAAACTTGCTGGAGTCAAATCTGCTACTGCATCCTCAAGGCGCTTAAAAGCAGCTTTAGCCGAAGCATAAGAAACCTGCTGTGACAAAATAATCCGTATCAAAGTAGCAAATCCTGGTTCTCTCTGCCAAGATGGCGGATATCCCCAAGTATCAATGATCTCTGCCAAATTGCGATCGCGCTGTATTAATTCTTCGATTGCGGCAATAAAAGTTTTGTTGTTTATCATCCAATCTGCAAGCTCAAGATACACCAGAACAAGTTACTGATAATTAGTATATTTGATCGCAATCGCTTTTACTTCAAAGAAACAAATGTGATTGATCAATCAAATTGTTTTGCAATCCTTAATCAGCAAACATTTCCTAATGTCTTAAATAAGCTCTGCTATCGCTTTTGAGCAATAAAAGTTCAGAACTGCATAAAATAAATAACTGGTCGTATCTAGAGAATGTAAGCAAAACACACTCTTATTCATTCTAACTAGATACAAACCATGAAAAAATCTACTCTAGCTCTTTTAACTACTGTTATCGCCTTCGCTCCTCTAACTGCTTTCGCTCAAGATTCTTCGACTAGCGTTCAAAACAACACTAATTCTGCTGCTGCTGTCGGTACAGCTAACTACATCGACCAAGACGCTACACAACACAACCTTCAACAACAACTAGACTTAGGGGCATACGGTGTTCCTTCTACACCTGACGCTCAAACTTCCGTTCAACTCAACGCTAACGAAGCTGCGGCTATTGGTGACTACAACGTAATTGACCAAGATGCTACACAAACTAACATTCAAGACCAAGTTGACCTAAACCAATATCTGCCCCAAGGTTACGGTTACTAAGTTCACTTCTCATATTACTTTTAGACCTAATACTCAAGTCCTGGTTGATTGTAGCCAGGGCTTATTTTTATTGGTATTTGGTGTAGTAGCTGATTAAATTTATTTAATAGTATTTGGCAATCATAGGTTGACACTAAACACAAAGTATTTACATAACTATCTGATTTATATTCTTACCCAATAAAAAGCTCTTAACTGGGAAAACTTAAAACAGAACATGAAAAAACTAAAAATAACATTATGAGAGGCTATAGTCAGCTTGCAGATATTGAATCTCTTCTATTAAATATTCCTGACAAAAATATCCGAGATTATGCAGGAGAGGCTATAGTTTCTTATTCTGCGGGGGCTTATCGTTCTGCGATTGTTTCTATTTGGATAACTGTGGTCTACGACCCATATCAAAAATTTCGTCTTCTCAATGAACAATATGGTGATAAGGCAGCAAAAAAATGTATTGAAGCAATTGATGATATTCGGAGTAATCCAGATAAAAAACAAATAACTGCATGGGAACGAGAAATATTGAAAAAAGCCTATGAAAGCGTCAAAATCATTACCTCTACAGAATACGAACATCTAGATAGAATCCAAAAAGATCGACATCGTTGCGCTCATCCAGTCTTAGATGACGAAGGATTTCTTTTTCAACCTACTCCTGAATTAACTCGCACTCATATTAGAACAGCAATAGAAGTTTTGTTAAGTAAACCTCCTATTATTGGTAAAGCTGCTGGAGATGCACTAATTCGAGATGTAGAAGAAACTAGCTACTTTCCTGATGATCTTGAAGGAGTAAAAAAAGCATTACATAAACGCCATTTTCAGACTTCAGAAAAGTACCGATTGAATCTATTTAAATTAAGTTTGAAGAAAATATTATTTCTCGAACCAGATGATACTGATACGATTGAAAGGTACATATTAATTTTTCAATGCTTATTACAAGAATATAGGCAAACATTTGAATCTATAGAAAGAGAAAGTATATCTAGGATTATTGATAAAGTCAAAGAAGAAAGATACAATTTTTTACTAGAAATAATATATATGGAGTCAAGTTTTTGGGATAATACTCCAGAATTTATTCAAGAACAGCTAAGGCAATATTGCCTAGCTAAAAGTCCTAGGAGAAGAAAGGAGACGATAGAATTGCTGCACGCTATGGCAGTAATGCCAGAATTAGAAGATAAAGTTATTGACTTATATATACACCACTTCAATTCTATAACTAGAGAAAGATTTATTGGCTATTTAGAAGATATTAATTTTATAGAAAACAATTCAAATCTTCTAAAAAAGATGGTTGCATATAATATAAAAGTTTTTTGCAAATCTGGGAGGTATGATCATGCCACATCGTATAAAAAATCATTAATAATACCTGTCATTGAAATGATGGATGAAGAGCAGGTAAGAAGCATTTTAAATTTATCGATTTCAGAACAACAAAACAATACTAACGATCAACTTGCGTATTGTACATCTTGTTATAAAGAAATTTTTCAGAAAACTATAGATAAATATCCAGACACACTTTCAGATTGGGTGAATTTTATCGAAAAAAAACGCGAGCGAAACTGGAGTAATTTTGAAGAATTAGAAGAGTTAGTTGAAAATAAAAAACTGTAAATATTGTCTTTGTAGCAATGTCATTATATTTTTACAAGGACTTAGATAGCGATCGCTTTACCTCTCTAGTCAAACTAAAATAGAAATATCATTTACCCTCTCAATAAAAATAAGTGCTTGTGACCGAAAGAGGGGTCAATCTGCTTGACTTCAAAGAGATCGCTATCTATCTATTCGTGCCGAAAGTTTTGTTTTAACCAATTAAAATTCAAAACTGCATAAAAAAATAAACTGATCGTATCTAGTAAATGTAAGCAAAACACACTAATTTTGATTCTAACTAGATACAAAACCATGAAAAAATCTACTCTAGCTATTCTAACTACTGTTATCGCCTTCGCTCCTTTAACTGCTTTCGCTCAAGATTCCTCAACTAGCATCCAAAACAACACTAATTCCGCTGCTGCGGTTGGTACAGCTAACTACATCGACCAAGACGCTACACAACACAACCTTCAACAACAACTAGACTTAGGTGCCTACGGTGTTCCCTCCGCACCTGATGCTCAAACTTCAGTTCAACTCAACGCTAACGAAGCTGCTGCTATCGGTGACTATAACGTAATTGACCAAGATGCTACACAAACAAACATTCAAGACCAAGTTGACCTAAATCAGTATCTTCCCCAAGGTTACGGCTACTAAACCTTCCATCTTTTGTTAATTTTAAAACTAAATACTAAAGCCCTGGCTTATTAACCAGGGCTTTTTTGATTGCAGCCTTTTAAATAGTAAAGATGAGTTGATTAGATAGCTCATAGGTGTAGCGATTACACTAAGAGTACGCTGAGTCTGATGACTTGCGACCTAATTTGCGATCGCAAATTAGTATATAAATAATTGATGGGTAAGTGTGATCGCCAGAATAGGAAAAATGCACTCTTTCCTATCAAACTTTTTGCCAACAGGTATGGGTTTTGGCTTTGATCGATTGGTAGAAAATTTTGTCTTGAAGTTTTTCTTGTTTAAGTTGTTGCTTTAAGATTTCTACTTGATGCATATTAGGATGCTTTCGATAAGCATCTACCAGCCGTTCTACAGAAATCAAAGGTTGCCTTGCTTTCTTGGACTTTGACATCATTTACCTCCATGAACATATACAAAACATTCCAAATTTAAAACAAATTTTTGTAACTTTAGCTCTCTCTGTGAGCAAAGTAAACACCAGTGGCGATAGTACTAGTGGACGTGGGCTTAAATAGAGTAACCATTTATTTGCCCTCAAACCCAGACTAGTTCTTACTCGCTACTCGCTACTCGCTACTCGCTACTCGCTACTTAAGCGAAGCGGTACTAGCTAAAAGCCAACCTATAGGTAAAACACTGGTCAGTAAAATTATCATCATGCTTCTTCTCGATTAATACTGATTGACTAATATGCATAACTTAGCAAATATGTCTAGACATTTTACGTTTTTTTAATAAAAACCTGAGATTGTTACGTTGAGTAATAAAAATCTCAGGCTATTTAAGCAATAGAAAGTTGAGGGCAAAGATTTGAAATTGATTTCCGTCAAGGGATTGAGACCACGGTTATTTTTTGCTAAAGCTTGATTATCATGAGAGATTAATTCTTTTGACAGGTTTTTATGAGGAGAAAAGGCGACCGCTTTACTTCCTTAACTAAACTTCATTGGCAACTACAATCAAAGCGCCCAAACTAAATCGATAGAATAGAACCATTATCATTACTGGCTTTAGTTTATGAAAATCTCTGTTATTGGCATCGGTAATGTAGGTTCAACCGTCAGCTTCGTACTAGCCAAAGACGGTTTGGCTTCAGAACTAGTTCTCTATAACCGTACCAGAGAAATTGCTCACGCTGAAGCGATCGATATTCAACAAGCAATAGCACTTACTCCCCATCGGCTTCTGGTTCGAGATGGAAACATAGAAGATACTGCTGAATCTGACATTATTGTTATTGCCGTTAGTGTTCCCATGACTAAGAAGATGAACAGTCGTGGTGAACTTCTCTGTGGCAATACTCAGATTATGCAGTCTTTGATTCCTGATCTGATCCAATATAGCCCCAAAGCCATCTTTATTAATGTCAGTAATCCTGTTGATGCCTTAACCTATGAGATTTGGCAAATTGCTAATCAAGACTCTAGACAAACTAATTGGCAACGAGTAATCGGAACTGGCACTTTAATCGATTCGGCACGATTTCGCGACCTTCTAGCCACTCAACTAGGTATTCATCCTACTGATATTAATGCTTATATTCTAGGAGAACACGGAGAAGGGCAGTTTGCGGCATTAAGTTCTGCCACATGTGGTGGTGAATTTATTGATGCTAACCCTTCACGCCAACAGATGGTCGAAGATGCTAAACGGTCTGCATGGAAAATCTTTCAAACCAAAGGCTACACTAATTACACCGTATCTTTAGCCGTAGAACTGATTGTTCGTAGTATTGTCGAAGACTTACGATATACTCTACCCGTATCCGTTTTGATCGATGGTTACTGCGATGTTTACAACTGCTGTCTGAGTGTTCCTTGCGTTATTGGTCGCCAGGGCATTCACCGTCGCCTTAAAACTCAGCTTAACGAACCAGAAACCCTAGCCTTTAAGAACTGCGCTGGTACAATTCAACAACAGATTCAGTCTTGCCAAGCACAAATATCTCCTACATAGCGGTACTTAATTATTTGATTCAATTTGAATTATTGAAGTGGCAATCTATACTCGGTTTGATTTCTTTGGTGTGTAAATAAAAACTGCATCGGTTGAATCAACGGCAAAAAACAAACAAATTACCTGTTGCTCCTCGTCCGATTCTCATATCTTGATCCAAGTAAGAAGTTATCCATAAAGCTTCATTGATCAGAAAATCTAGTATTGGTATTTTCAGTTCGGGCAAAGTCCAGTCTGATTGAGCGAGAAACTGAGTAGCCTTTACAGTCAAAGCATGGAATGAAACCATAGCCGATCGCTGATCGGATTGTGATCGCCAAACTCCCTCAGCACTCAATTTATATTCTCCCAGTAGAGGAAGTTTGATTAATGCCTGATTATTAGACGTAATTTTTCCCTCTTCAACCACCAATGATTGCCAGATCTGCTCAACTTCAATTCCCGAACCCAAAACTTGAGTCACTTGCGCAATAGGACGGGTAATTACAGTTCCGTTAGAAGCATAAATGAGCTGCCAGTCACCGACTAAAGCAGATAAATTGTTAATTGATAACGGTTGTGCAATAGGAGCGACATCTTCTAGCTGGTTTACAGTCTTGTCAATTGAGGTATCTGCAAAAGGTAGTAAAGACTGTTTTTTACCCAGCATTTCTATCTGACTGAAAAGTTTAATCTTTAAATCCCGACTTTGTGTCATATTCAAATATCACTAAAAATAGTTGCCTGTAACAGCTTAGATTCTCCTAATTAAAAGGCGATCGCAAAATTGCAACATTATAATTTTAGGCAAAAAAATGCTTGCTTGTAGTCGAGAAAGGCATTAGTTTGTTTCCCTTAAAGCGATCGCTATGTGTTTAGTCGTCCCAAGAGCTCTATTCTGATCAACCAAAATCCAGAACTGCATAAAAAAATAAACTGGTCGTATCTAGTAAATGTAAGCAAAACACACTCTTATTGATTCTAACTAGATACAAACCATGAA
This sequence comes from Cyanobacteria bacterium P01_G01_bin.39, assembly GCA_039180345.1. Classification (GTDB taxonomy): domain Bacteria; phylum Cyanobacteriota; class Cyanobacteriia; order Cyanobacteriales; family Xenococcaceae; genus Waterburya. The sequence goes on from JBCDDK010000048.1 coordinate 38,725, forward strand.
AAAATCTACTTTAGCTCTTCTAACTACTGTTATCGCCTTTGCTCCTCTAACTGTTTTCGCTCAAGACTCCTCGACTAGCATTCAACACAACACTAATTCCGCCGCTGCTGTGGGCAATGCAAACTTTATCCAGCAAGACGCAATCCAAACTAATATTCAAGATCAACTAGACCTAGGTGCTTACGGTGTTCCCTCCGCACCCGATGCTCAAACTTCAGCTCAAATTAACGCTAACGAAGCTGCTGCTGTTGGTGATTACAACGTGATTGACCAAGATGCGACTCAAACTAACATTCAAGACCAAATTGATTTAAATCAGTATCTTCCCCAAGGCTACGGTTACTAAATTTTCTATTTCGTTATTTTCATACCTAATACTCAAGTCCTGGTTAATTGTAGCCAGGGCTTTTTTTAGTGAACAATTATCAGTAAATAGCTAACAGAGGGAATATTCGCTTTCCTCAAATACTTAATCTGCAATTTAACCGAAAGCTCTTCATTGATTACTGATAAAAGTTTTGTGGTTCATAATTCAACTTTATAGAGGAGATCTCTCGTAGCTAGCTAGACAACTGTAGTACAATTTTCTTGACCAACGTTTATAGTACTCATCAGTGGAGCAACTCCCAAGTCATCGTTCTTGGTATCCACGCAGAAATCTAGATATGGATTATCAATATGAAGTAGGCGTTGCACAGTTAAAATATGATAAACCCTATTAACTATGCAGTGTCCCGAATGCAAATCAACCCCCCCTTCTATTTGAGTATTAGAAAACGGTACAGTAAAGCTGAAGCTCAAGCGGCTTCCATATTATCGTTGAGTTTATGTTCTTACCTGGGTCTAACACTCTCAGAATGTCTTCCCCATTTATTGGGCTCTGCAAGCGGGCCTGTGGTTGGTTTTGTGTAAATCATACGTTGCGGGAGTTCGCGGCCCATAAGAACATAGGGCATCCATTTAAGAACAACATAGATCAAACGGACGATGAGAAACTAGCCACCCAATGGCCTGATATGGCGGTTGTCCCTGAACGAGAGATTTAGTGAGACACATATAATGGTCAGAACACTTAATGGAAGCTGGTTGTGCTGTGAGAAGTCGGGGCAATTACAGTATTGCCCCATGGTAGCCACTATGATGCAATGTGTTTTCTAGAGTGCACTTTTTGTGTGATTTATGGTTTCATAAGGTAAGTGTGAGAATCATTATTATTTTAATTGTACATAACTGCGTGGAAGTGGTGTTAAGGCAAGCACTTGCATTCAGCTGTGCGTAAATTGTGAACATTAAGGATTAATTTTTCGCAAACAAATTCTCATGAATCTAGCAGGAAGAATGCTATCCCAATTAATAACATACTTTTTTCAATATTGCTTTCATTTTATCTGAAACACGGATGAAACTAACAGTCTGCCCAAGGCTGATGCGTGTGCTGTGGAGGTCGGCGGCAGCAAGGGGGTCTGCACGATCTTTGGCCACGCTGAGGAGGTATCAGCAACTCAACCAAAAGCAATGGCAGCACTCCAGAACATTTGGAAGCGTCAGCTGCATTGAATTTTTGATGTCCAGACAAGCACCAGCTGTCAACGATAGCTATATTGAAATAATGTTGGGGAGAAATAAGTATTCATTTCCAGTTGCAGTTGCGTGTTCATTATCGATATGGTTTCAAAATACACAATCCTGAAAACTTTAAATGAGCTATTTAAGTGAGTTCATTAAAAACAACTAACACGCATTCATCAAGAACACAGTCTTCTGCTGCAGAAATCTGCGTCAGGCAGTCTGTACCTTGATTGCATGTGTGGCAGCAGTACAACTTCGCGTCCTAATTGCCCATCTCAGTTCGGTGTGAGCGAAAGGCTGTGAAATACGGGGCCCGTAAAAGGCTGTGGGCTACGGGGCCCGTGAAAGGCTGTGAGCCCGGGGCTGAGAGCATCTGCGCCGGTGTGGCTGCGCTGCCTCGCCCTGAGTGTTCCTTACCCCAATCCTCATGCTCAACCATCCGTATCCTACACCATCTCCTTCCATAGTATTCTGAGTATCATCCTCATAGCGACGGCATTGGAAGAACCACTGCGATTAAGTGGAAATATTCGATAAATCAAATACTACGCAGTACAACACGATGTAACTGTGCCCGTTTTGTCTAGGATGCTCAGTAATACAAATTACATCGCAACTATTACAGCAGTTTTGCATGTCCAGAAACACAACATCCTTAAATTTCCTGCGGATGACAACGGATAAACAGAAAGTGAAAATTGTTGGATCAGAAGTCATCATGCTTCGTCAGCAGAGCTGCTGACCAAAATGTTTAATTTGAACACCCCAAAATCTTTATTTAGGTCTTCACGATTTCAATATTTATAATTTTACATAGTTATCTTGTTTAGTCTCGAATATATGGCTATTGGAAAAGTAAGATTTTTCATTGGGTCCATAAACTGCCTGAAGCCATAACTAAAAAACCACTGGACGGACGAAGCTAAAAATGTCGCAGCATTAATCTACGCCCTGAACAACCCCTGTGACAAATTGTCATCAAAATCGAGACGTAGAGTGCTATCGCTCGGTCGATCTGTCCTGGAATGCCCCAGCTTCTGCTTTCCCATTCCATGCTCTCTGGAGCGAGCGGCATCAGCTGGTGAGTCGTGATTGTCCGACGTGCGTTGGGAAGCGAGTGCCCCTAACCGTGGTGTTGACCTGTTAAACACGGCCGGGCGATATTGCCCGGTGCCTATAGTCGGCGGCCACCCGACTCCACCAGTTGTTCCGATCTGCCGCCGTCCGAGTCCAGCGCACCGGCGGAGGTATCCACATGTGACTGCAGTCAGCTGGCGACGGCAAACCGAAGTTGAGGACATATTTGTAAAAAATATTGTATGGATCTTTGGTCATTTTCATAGTGTTCTTCATAAGTCGGCTGTGTGTATGATTGTGTTGTGTTTTTCTTTGATTGAGCGGTGGGCACCCACACACTGGACTCCTGTGTTTCCTGAAACCGCTCTAGCGCCCCTAAGACGTCTATTCCAACCCCCCTCGATGCACACATTAGCGCTTACATAATACGATTTGGCATTCCTCGATAGGTTAACCCCCCCCCCTTCCTAACCGCAGAGCCCTCACTCCTATGATCTGTTCTGAAACCTGGATCATCAAATGGCTCCATGACATGACTCACGCGAATCGTCTGCAGATGAGCATCGTTCGCTCGGACAGCATGCATCTCTTCTCACTAATCGGCCGGTTCCATCGCTCGCTCACACCGCATTTCCTAACTTCATAGAAGTGTCCCGCCCGAGACGTCAGCTTAGGACAAATTTTAAACATACATGCCATTTCGTTTTATTTCGTCTGCCCTGTCTCATTCCGTCCCCAAAAAGTGTCCGATAAGTAGTCCCAATTTGCCACTTTCCGTTTTTCCCTCTCATTGTCAGAAAATATATCCTATCCTATCCCGTTCCGAGTGTAACCAGGAAAATTTGTATCCCATCCCACCCGATTCCATCCCATCCCACCCCCGTGTTATTGCGTCCCATGCTCCCGTCCAGTTTTCCGTCCTGAACAGATCCCTGTCCCGCCAGCTCATGATACGCCACATGGCCGGAAGCTTCACAAGTTCCCATGTGAGTGATCAGAGATGCAAACCTGAAATGGAGATGAAAATGGAGATGTTAAGTGATCCAGTTTTGAGCATCCGGCGAGTCTTGCTGTTTCTGTTTACTGGCTGATTACGCTCGGCTACATGTAATGGGAAGAAACGAACTGTTCGGCTGAAAGCCTCCCTCTTGAACAAATACTGGAATTTCATGTCATAAGCGATGGCTGTATTCAGTACTGATTCACCGAGCATAAAAAGTACCATCTCGGGTGCGGATTACACGCTATGGGTATTTAAGAGATTGTTCTCGGCCCGAGTTTTATTTTTGGTCTGATAGCAGAGATTCTCGGCTGCGTGGTCAAAAATAAAGCCCCATCAGAGCAGCGAACCGGCATCACGTTTTCTCCAGCTACCCAGCCGACAAATTGGATGTGCTCCATGGTATGCATGCCAAAAGGTATCGGTGGCAGAATCTGTTTCCCATCATTATGATAGGAGTGATGCCTACGTCAGAACGTGAGGAAGGATGAAGGAAGAGCTTATGCTGCTTGCGGACTCGTGTGATTAGTTTTTCATGTGTTTTACTTCTCGCAAACTCGTATTAGTATTTTATATATATTTTACTTCTTGTGGACCCGTATAATTAGTTATTCATATATTTGACTTTCCGCGGCCTTGTTTAATTAGTTTTTCATCTAACATACCTCTCGCGGACTTGTATACTTAGTTTTTTATCTATTTTAGCTCTCACAGACTCGTAGAGTTAGTTTTTCATATATTTTACTTAGATACCTTATCAAACCAAATCCATTGCATAATGTTAATACTCAGTAAGCATCAAAGTAAAGATGAGCTAGGCATCAGCATGGAGGCTAGATAAGCATTGGCATCCTTCACAGCAATAGCAATTGATTAAATGGCACCAGCTAATACATATCAGTCTAGCTCCCATTCTGTAAATATAGAGCAGCAGGCCAGATCTCAGCAGCGTCTACACATACATATCCATCTGGCAATGACAGAACAAACACAGAAAACAGCTTTTTAAACAGCCAACACAGAAAGAGAGCTTAACAGAAGTGTTACGTATTAATTTGGTTAAAACTGACTTGCTGCACCGTCAAATTTCGTCTTAGGGAGTGCATCTGAAAAACAGCACGGCATCACGGAATAGCGCACGAATGTTTATTCTGTTCGGTGCCGTGTTGTAATTGCATCTGAATGCAATGTTGTATTGTAGGTCGGCGCTGATGCGCCGCTACGATGTGATTTCGGAAATCTGCGACGTCATGCAGACGCTCGGCTGGGGCCCTTATCAGAACGACCACGAGGACGCCAACGGCCAGTTCGAGATGAACTGGGACTATGCCGATGCGCTGGTAACGGCCGACCGCATGGCGTTTTTCAAATACATGGTCAAGGCGATCGCCGAAAAACACGGCCTGCGCGCCACCTTCATGCCGAA
>JBCDDK010000049.1:0-43651 GCA_039180345.1 Cyanobacteria bacterium P01_G01_bin.39
ATCTTCTCCCATGGTGACATCTTTACAGTAATGCACTTTATTTTCAACTCCCCAATAACCACGAATACGACGAGCAAAACTGGTAGCATCTTCACTTAAGTCAGAAATATAGTATCTAGTTTCCGTCTCTTGTTTATCTCTAGTAATTCTTTGTGACTTAACACCGATTGCGGTTGAGATAGAATTCCAACCAGCTTTGGTACAATTGACAGGACAAATACTAACAGTTCTCTTCTCAAGACGACCATGCCCCTTGTTTGGGAAACCAAGTACATTTAGTTGTTAATTGTGGTAAAACCAGAAATCTTTGAATGTGCTGAGAATACTTAGTCTTGCTCGTATTAAACTGAATTAGCCCAAGTTTTAATTACTTTCCCTGTAATTTCTTGGTTATACCAGGGAGTATTAGCAGCAGGAGATTTGAGACTATCTCGATTAGCAATCCATTTCTGCTCAGGGTCAAATAAGACCAGATCAGCAGCTTGTCCTAGAGTGATCGCTTTAGATGTCTGCTGCATGCATTGGCGAGGACGACTACTAAGAGCCTGCCACAACTGTAATGGGGAACATCTGCCACTAACTACCAGATTTTGCCATAACATTGGCAGAGCTAACTCTAGACCCACAACCCCAGGAGGGGCTAGAGCAAATGCTACTGTTTTCTCTTCATAGGTATAGGCTTGATGATCGATGGCGATCGCATCAATAATTCCTTGCTTGACACCATCAATTAGCGCAGTTTGGGCAAGTTGGTCTCCTAATGGTGGTTCAAGGCGTAGATCAGGATTATAGCTACCAATGCTGTCACTATTCCAAAGTAGATGCATCCAGGTAGTACTAGCCGTTATGGTCAGTCCTCTAGCTTTGGCATCGGCAATCAACTCCACTCCTCTAGCTGTAGAGACTCTCATAAAATGAATGGGTGCAGGAATTTCTGCCACCATCTCTAGTACCGCAGCAATAATCGCAGCTTCAGAAAAACTAGGATTTTCTGGCATCCCATAGCGAATTGCCGCATCTGCTGTTCGCACCACTCCCCCTGCGCTCAATTCATTATGGTGAAGAACGAGGGCAAGGGGTTTTTGCCAAGGCTCAAGATATTCCAAAATTTGTTTCAAGACCTGAAGGTTGGCTAAATTATGCTGACTGGTAAAACCAACAATCTCTGATGCTAACTCTCCCAATTCAGTCATTTGTTGCCATTGAGAATCATAAGCATGACCCCAAAAATGTAGCTGAGGTAAATTTAGTTGGCTATCTGAGCTTAAATAATTGCTTTTTTGCTTAATAGCAGCCAAAGTCTCCACATTATCAATCATCGGCACAGTATCAGGTAAAATCCCTACCTGAGTAAAACCTCCTGCTGCTGCTGCTTGAGATAATTGACCCAGAGTTTCCCTCGTCTCATGCCCTGGTTCGCCACTATGACTGTAAATATCTGCTAGTCCTGTACCCAAAATAAAGCCTGACGGTTGGTAGACTGTGGCTTGTGCCGGATAGTCGGTAATTTCTTCGGCGATCGCTTCAATCCTGCCCTCGACAATCAGGACATCAGCAACTTGATCTCGTTGTTGAACTGGGTCAATAATTCTAACTTGTTGCAGCAGTTCCATTCTCGTTATAATTTCTTGGCAAATACCTGTTGACATTATGTACTGCAAATAACCATAATAATAGTTTGTGTAAACTTTAGCTTTCAAATAAACTCTTGGCTAATGTTATCGTGATCGGAGCCCAATGGGGTGACGAAGGAAAAGGAAAAATAACCGATCTACTTAGTCGCTCGGCAGATGTTGTGGTTCGCTCTCAAGGCGGAGTCAACGCAGGGCACACAGTTGTGGTAGCTGGACAAACTTTTAAACTGCATTTGATTCCTTCTGGGATTTTATACCCCAAGACGGAATGTATTATCGGTTCGGGGACAGTCATTGATCCTCAGGTATTGATCGAAGAAATAGAGCAGCTAAAAGCTTTGGGGGTAACAGTAGATAATCTACATATATCTCAAACAGCTCACATAACCATGCCTTATCATCGTAAGATCGATCAGGCTTCGGAAGAAAGCCGCGGAGAATACAAAATTGGCACCACGGGTCGAGGAATTGGTCCTACCTATGCCGATAAATCTGAGCGGACTGGTATTCGGGTTTTGGATTTGATGAACCCAGAGCATTTGCAAAAACAGCTAGGCTGGACAATCAACTATAAAAACGTAATTTTAGAAAAGCTGTATAGTTTACCGCCTTTAGACTCCCAAAAAATTATTGACGAGTATCTAAAATACGCCGAGTTTTTAAAACCTTTTGTTATTGATAGTTCTCTAGAAATTTATAAAGCAGTAAGAGAGAAAAAAAATATTCTGTTTGAAGGGGCGCAAGGAACTTTACTAGATCTAGATCATGGTACTTATCCTTATGTTACTTCTTCTAATCCAATTGCAGGGGGGGCTTGTGTTGGGGCTGGGGTTGGTCCTACTACTATCGACAGAGTCATTGGTGTAGCCAAAGCTTATACTACTCGTGTCGGAGAAGGCCCTTTTCCTACTGAGCTTAACGATGATGTCGGGCAGTTATTGGGAGATAAGGGAGCAGAATTCGGTACGACTACAGGTCGTCGTCGTCGTTGTGGCTGGTTTGATGCTGTCATTGGTCGCTATGCAGTAAGGATTAACGGCTTGGATTGTTTAGCAGTTACTAAACTAGACGTTCTTGATGAGTTGGCAGAAATCAAAGTTTGCGTAGCTTATGAAATTGATGGTGAGATTTGCAATCATTTTCCCACTAACGCTAGTCAATTTGCTAACTGCAAGCCAGTATATAAAACTCTGACTGGATGGCAACAATCTACTACAGGCTGTCGCTCTTTGCTAGATTTACCAAAAAACGCCTTGAATTATCTCAAGTATCTGGCAGAGTTGATGAAAGTTCCCATTGCCATTGTTTCTGTCGGGCCTGGTCGCGATCAAACAATCATAGTTGAAGATCCCATCCACGGTCCTAAAAGAGCATTACTAGATGCTGATGGTGTCCCCGTTGAATAAACCTTGATTATTTTGCAGGAGACTAACTTCATTTGTTGAATGAGTGTTAATTGAAATTTTTGACCATATTAATTTTTACCAAATCAATTAGAAATTATGAACATTTCCGTAGAATGTAAATCTAGACCAGAAGGTGCTAAACCTCGTGCCTTGCGTCGTGAAGGTCTAATTCCTGCTGCTCTTTATGGACATGATGGAGCAAACTCTATCTCTCTAACTATTCCTGCCAAAGAGGCTCAGATGTTATTGAGAGATGCCGCTATTAATAATACTTTAATCGATCTTAAAATTCCCGATATTTCTTGGAAGGGAAAAGCCCTGATTAGAGAGGTGCAGGCTCATCCTTGGAAAAGAACTCTTAATCATTTGAGTTTCTTTACCGTCTCAGCCGACCAGAAAGTAGAAATTGTAGTTCCAGTGGTACTAGTTGGCAAAGCTGCTGGCACAAAAGAAGGAGGCATTGTCGAGCAAATCATGACCGAACTTAACATCAGTTGCGCTGCCGATAGTATTCCTGAGTCAATTGAAATTGATGTCAGCGATTTTGAAATTGGCAGTATTTTGCATGTTGGAGAGATCGTCTTGCCTCAAGGGGCTGAAGTTCTGGATGATCCTGAGCGTACTGCTATCTCAGTAGTTTTACCAGCTAAACCTGTAGAGACTGGAGACGAAGCAACTCCCACAGAAGTAATTGAACAAGAAGCAAAAACCGTAATGGGTCAAGAGTAACAGCAGTTTACCTTGAGTTACTTTCAAGTTGCATTTGATTGCCAGAGCATGAGATCTCTGGCTTTTTTGTGGCTCAATTTTACTTTTATAGTAGTACGTCTGTTAGTTAGGACATTTCTCACTACTTCCTACTTACAAGCTAATATCTTGTAATGTCAAGCATCTGCTTTGTACGACTATCTAGATTACTTGGATGGAGCTTCTTGATGTAAAATCAGGCGATTTCCAACAGGGTCGTAGGCATATATTTCTCTGCCATGAGATGCTTCAACAATATCTCCAGAGGGGGGATATCCTAAATTGGATAGAAATGCGATCGCTTGTTCTAAAGATAATACTTCCAAACAGATGCTAATACTACTATGATAATTATGGCTGAATTCACCATAATTTTCTGGTTTTGGTTGAAAAATGCCAATCCGTAATTTGTTTAGCTGAAATTCTGCATAAATTGAAGGACGATAAATTATTGGTTCCTGTTTGCAAAGTTGGCTATAGAAATTTACTACTAACTCAAATTTTTCTGTAGCAATTGTTACAAAAGATTCTAGACAATTAAATTCCATAATATTTTTATTAAGTTAAATAATTAAAATAACTAAAATAACGCTAAATGATTTTGTCAATTATAAGTTTGTTTAAAGATTTAAAAGCTGATTGGGTGGTTTTAGGTATATTGATTGACATTTAGCATAAATATATAGTTGGAAAATTAAAAATATCAATTAACGCTAATAATTTTAACTTATGTATTTCAAATGATAAAAGTTTTAATAGTTGACGATCAAAAAACCGTACAAGAAATTTTAAGTACTTATATTAATGCCGATCCTGGTTTGGAGTTAGTAGGTTGCGCGGATAATGGAGAAGAGGCAATAGAGCTAATAAAAGTTCACCAGCCCCATATAGTATTGATGGATATTGAAATGCCTGTTATGGATGGTTTGGCAGCTACTCAAATTATTTCCGAGAAATTTATTAATACAAACGTGCTAATAATTACGGTTCATAATGAAGATAGCTATTTAAACTCAGCAATTCAAGTAGGTGCGAAAGGATATTTAAAAAAGAATACTCCTGAGAAAGAATTGATTAATGCTATATATTCGGCATATAAGGGATATTTTCAACTAGGGCCAGGATTACTAGAAAGATATCTTTATAATGCGGCGGCATCACAATCTAATTCCCAAGAAATAGAACAATTGAAATCTGTGATTCTTCAGCAGTCGAAATTATTGGATAACTTGAATCCTGGAGCTAGTAAACAAGGTAAGAATCAGGGCAGAGGGAACTCTAAAAATGCTCAAAATAGAGGCGGAACATCCCTAGAGAATAAGTACGCCTCTTTAGAGAAGCAAGTTTACTATCTCTCTAATCGAATCGAGCAGATAAACAAAAAGACAGACTCAAATCAGCAATTGAGTGCCCTATCCATGTTGTGTAATATTTTTCTGGGAGTAGCCTTTCTGATCTCTGTTTTAAGCAGCCTGCTTGGCTAAAAATTATTGATAAATTACGCTTAATGTGAATTAGCGGGGAGACCCACAGATGCTAACGCATCAGAGTCAGCAAAGCTGACGATGGCGCATACGCGCCGTTCGCCGTCAGGCGCAAGACAAAGGGCTTGCCCGCATGTACGCTCACCAAGACGCTTCGTTGAAAGGTTATTAGCTCGTAGCTATTAGCCATTAGCTTTTAGGTTATTTCAAAATTAACTCTTGTGGATTCACCAGTTACGTAATTACTTAATTTTTAACCTATCCATTTCTGTAATTTTAATTCACATCAGACGTAAATTATAAATTACTGCCAATTATTTATTTGCCTAATAATTTAACGGCTCCAATTCCCCCGAAATATAAGCCCAATACAGCACCAGCTAACAGTGATTGGGTTAGAGGGTCGGTCGAAGGAGTTAAAATTGCTCCCAAAACTACAGACCCCAAAACAATATATCGCCAGCCTGAAAACATTTGCTGTGAGGAAACAAGACCTAAAAAACCTAAGATAAGCTGTACGACGGGAATCTGAAACGCTAATCCTGTACTAAATAGCAGTAACAAGACAAACTCAAAATATTTATCAATTGACCAGGATTGCTCAACAACGTCACTACCGTAATTAATAAAGAAATTAAGAGCGGCAGGGATTAGAGCAATATAGGCAAAGAACAGCCCCACAAAAAACAAAATGCTGGAGCCAAAAACAACGGGAGCAAGTAGCCGCCTTTCTTTTCTTGTTAGTCCTGGCAAGACAAATTGAACAATTTGATACAAAATAACAGGGCTTGCCAAAACCATCCCACTGTATCCAGCAACCTTAATTGAAACAAAGAAGAATTCCCCTGGTGCTAATTGGAGAAATTGAACTCCTTGAGCAGGTACTTCCAAGAGGCGAACTAAAGGTCTGACGAATATAAAACAGCCAAGTGCAGCGACTATTACCGCAATTAGAGCATAAAAAATACGTAGCCGTAATTCTTCTAAATGATCAAACAAAGACATCTCAACTTCACCAGGAAGCTCATTGAGATAATCTTCTTTTGCTTGATCTTGATCTTTAGTAGGGGTTTCTAAATTAGGTGATGGCATATGTAGAGTTATCAGTTAGGCGATCGCCTAAATGTCTCAGGCAATTTATAATTAGTTTCAATAATTATATCTTTCTTGTCCATAACACTTCTTGGTCATTGTTTTTATTCGTTACTCGTAATATTTAAACAGTTGCGTTCCACATTTATAATCTCGATCCATAGCAGCTGCCTTAATAACTGATTCTGGGGGCGTAAACGTCTTGCCTGTATAGTAATTTAAACCGTGCATCGTTAGATAGTAAAAGAAACCTGTAATAAACAGCGTATAAGAATTACAGGCTATGTCTGCTTGAGTAGGCATGATACAAGCTTTATATCCTGCTGCTACAAACGCTTCTGCCCAATGGTTTCCGCTACTAGCAGCAGAAATTAAAGTTCCTTGAGGATTTTGAATATATTTGCCCAAATTCAAAGGCTTAAGGCTAACATTTACTCGTTCCCAACCTGATTTACCCCCATAGTCATTATCTTTTTGATGGACGACAGAAAAATTAAGTTGCTCATTTCCTTCAGCATCGGGACAACCATAGCAAAACCAGATTACATAGTCACAGTCGGGATAATCACCAGCTAGGAAATCGAGGACATTTTGTTGCTGTAACAAGTGATAAAAATACACTTGCAAGCCGAATGTTTCCAAAACGCTACGCATGGCTGAGGCTCGCTGAAAATTTCCTGCTGCCCCATCACAGACGATAACAACGGTAGTAGAAAATAGTTTCATCTTCTTGTAGTTAGCCAGCACTAAAAAAACTATTTAAAAATAGCCAAGGCGATCAGTTATGTAAAGCTTCTCAGAAATGGTATGTTGCATAAGACTAGTCCTATACAAGACTGGCAAAGAATTTAGATCCCATAAATATTAGTATTAGCTTTACTGAGGTAATTAATGACGAAATACGATGTATACGCTTTAGGCAATGCTTTGTTAGATATTGAGTTTGAGGTATCACCAGAAATATTACAGCAGCTAGGCATTGAGAAGGGGGTGATGACCCTGTTAGATCAAGAAAGCCAAGCCAAAATTGTCGGTAACTTGGCTCAAAAAGACCCCAAACGTTCCTGTGGTGGTTCAGCGGCAAATACTGTAATTGCCATCAGTCAGTTTGGAGGTAAAGCATTTTATTCCTGTAAGGTAGCTAACGATGAGCCTGGGCAGTTTTATACTCAGGATTTGATTGATTGTGGTGTGGTGACTAATTTAACCAGTCATGCTCCTGAATCAGGAGTTACAGGTAAATGCCTAGTGTTTGTAACACCTGATGCTGATCGCACGATGAATACTTTTTTGGGTATCTCTGGAGAGTTAAGTGATCAAGAATTAGTTCCCGAAGCTATTGCCAATGCCACCTATACATATATTGAAGGCTATTTAGTTAGTGGAGAAACTAGCAAACAAGCGGCAATCAAAGCCAGAGAAATGGCTCAATCAGCAGGTAACAAAGTCGCTTTTACCTTGGCTGATTTTAATATGGTGAAATTTTTCAAGCCAGGATTACTAGAGATTATTGGTGATGGAGTTGATTTTCTGTTTGCTAATGAAAGCGAAGCCTTATTAATGGCGGATACGGAAGATTTTGCGGTGGCAGTTGATTATTTAAAAACTCTCAGCAAAGGATTTGCCATAACTCGTGGTGCCGCAGGTTCAGTGGTTTTTGATGGTGAACAGCTAATTACGATTGAGCCATTTCCTGTACAGGCGATTGATACGGTTGGTGCGGGAGATATGTACGCAGGAGGCTTTCTTTATGGGCTTACCAATGGTATGAGTTATGCCGAAGCGGGACGTTTAGCTTCTTTAGCATCCTCTCAAATAGTGACAACTTTAGGAGCAAGGATGCCAACCTCTGCGGTGCAAGAACTATTAGCTCGTACAGCAGCTAATAATCAAGCTTCCACCGCATCAGCTTAATATTTCTGAAGTAAGTAGTTTTTAACTAAACTACACTTTTAAACTACAGCATGCTTACCAAGGATTACCGATAATGGTAAATCCTGCCCAATAAAAAGGATGGGAGTAATTCTCATCCTCTGTACCAGAAAAAGGTAGCTCAACTTCGACATCTAGCCCTCTAACCTGAGCGCCATCAACAAAAACTTGTTGTGATAGTAAATTGACTTGGGCTTGTCTTAACGCGGCTGATTTGATCGCTGTAGACTGTAACTCCTCATAGAAATTACTCATCAACAATACCGTTCCTGCATCATCGACAGACCATAAGCTCGCCAAGGCAGACTTAACTCCTGCCTGCATAGCTAACCCAGCAAACCCATATTCCGCATCTTCATTGCCGATCGCAGTTTGGCATGCACTCAAAACCAGTAGATCAACTTGAGGCGTATCTAGATTTAGCTCTGATAGCTGATCTAAACTTAACTTGCGATCGCTAAATTGAATATAAGAATTTTCTGGAGAACCAGAATTGAAATCTGAGTGGGAAGCAATATGCACAATGTCAAAATTACCTACCTGATGAGCCTGAATTAAATTCTCGACGGTAAAGTTTTGATTGTATATTTTTTGTCCTGGCCACAAGGTTGGCACAATGGTGTCTAGCTCGGTTTTGACCCCTGGCAGTGATGGTAGTTGCTCAAACTCAGAAGCACCCATAGCTAAAACCGTCTTGCCTGAGACATTTTCATAGCTGGTATCAGTCAGATTAAAAGCGGGAATGCGGGCTAAATTATATTTTTCAACCACAAACTGGTCGCCGTCATGTAGTGCAGCAAAAGGAAGCGATCGCAATTTTGGACCAGTACAGAGCAATAAGGTATCAATCTGTTCTGCTTCGAGATAAGGTTCTAAAGGTCGGAAAACCCAGCTATAGATTAACCTAGCTGGAGGTAGATATTTGAGAGATCGACGGTCTTTAATCGCTGTTTCTAACTCTTCAAGTCTCTTTTCTAACCTGGCACGGTTTGCCCCAGGAACTTTTCTGCTCACAAATTGTCTGTCGGGAGTTACCAGAATCAACTGCAAAAAATCTTGTTTGGGAATAGCCCAAATCACCGCAGGATTAATTTCTGTTTGCTCTCTAACCTCTTTCAAGCGGTTGGCAATTTGTCTTGCCGAACGAGACTGATTGTCAAAATCGCGGTCAAAGTATCCTTCATAATCGTTTTCCCATTTTGATTCTAATTTGTCGATGGTATCGGAAAACTTGATCACATCTACTAGTTCTTCTTTGGGGGATGGAACTGACTGTGCAGATAATGAACTTTGAGATGGATGAAAATAGGTCTCTGTAACAATAATGGCGATCGCAACAGTCATAGCCATCAAAAAGTATATTAGACGAGAGGTCAGGCGATTAATATGTTTAAACATTTCCAGCTATGGTTATTAAAACTTTGATCAAGCAAACTATAGTAATGAGTATATTTAGGGAAGAAGTGAATTAAATATGTAGTTTTATTTTTCTAAACCTATGGCGGGCAAAATTAATCTGATTCAATTTAATTATTAATTTTGCGAGCCAAAGTAATACTTCGGGTTGCCATAAACAAAGCCAATGCCAGCCAGAGTAAATGATTTACTTGCCAATACCAAGCTGCGATCGCCATAGGAGTAAAACCGATCATTGCCGCGATTAAGGTTGACTGTCGCAAAATCTTACCTGCGGTTAAACCCAAGAAATAACCGTCCAACATATACGCCACGGAGGCAAAACCTAGTATAGGAAGCAACCACCAGACATAGCTTTTAATCAAGACAATTACTTCGGCGTGACTGGTTAGTAAACTAAATAAAGGCTGAGGCAGCAAACCAAAAATTAGGGCAAAACCTAAACCAGCCATCAGACTTACCCCACCTGCAAGTTTTAATAAGGGCAACAGTTGCTCTTTTTTTCCTTGTCCTTGAAGATTGCCAGCAATGCTTTCGGTGGCAAAAGCAATTCCATCAATAAAATATGCTGCCAAGGTAACTACCTGCAACAATAAAGTATTGCCCGCCAAAATTTCTGTTCCCAGAGTTGCACTGAGGTTGGTAAACAAAGCAAAAGTAGAAACTAACGCGACGGTACGTATCAGTATTTCTCGATTGAGAGCAAAAATAGCTTTAAAAGCAGATAATTTCCAAATTTTAGCCATATTTACTTGCCCAGACTTTCCTTTTAGTTGTGATACTACTAAAATCAGCCCCAAAATCAAAGTAATTAACTGACTAAGAGCAGTTGCAGCACCAGCCCCCGCACTCGACTGACCCCAGCGCACAATCAACAGATAGTCCAGAATAATGTTTGCTCCTTTATTAGTCACCGACAAGAGCAACACTGGTTTTCCCTGCCCTTGTCCCAGAAACCAACCCAGCAAAACAAAATTCAGCAGAGTTGCAGGCGCCCCCCAAATTAAAGCATTGTAATAAGCTTTTCCTGCCGCTAAGACATCTGGTTCAGCCTGTAGTAATCTAAATCCTAGTTCTCGCAAGGGCTGTTGGCAGAATAAAATCACCACGCCAATCAATAAAGCGATCGCACTATTGCGTAATAAAATCAGCCAGACTGTCTCAGTTTCTCCTTTACCCTGTGCCTGAGCAGTCATGCCTGTGGTTCCCATCCTCAGAAAACCAAAAGTCCAATAGATGTAATTAAATAGCACAGTGGCGATCGCTACCCCTGCCAAATAACGAATTTCTGCTAAATGTCCTAAAAATGCCACATCAACCAAGCTTGCTAGTGGCACCATGAGATTAGAGAGGATGTTGACCAAGGCTAACCGCCAAAAACGACCTTGATGATAAAGTGCTGAAGACTGTTTATTGTTCAATTTTTTCTCAAAACCAGTTAAAAAAAATCAGTACTAATTTACTATTGATTTATTAATCCCATGATTCTACTTAATCCCAATGTTGGCTGGTACGCTCGCTTAAAATCTTATTTTCGGCAAAAATATCCCGTCCAAACCAAAAATTTGGAGGAATTTTGGAATAGTCAGAGTGGAGATTGGCATTGGCTCCAAGAAAAACCAATTCCTGTTGCTAGTTTAAATCGTAACTTGTGGCGGGTTTCTGTACCTTCTCTCAATTTTTATGTTTTGTTGGGTTTATCAGGAGTAATTGCAACTTTGGGATTATTAGCCAACAGCGTAGCCATTATTATCGGCGCGATGATTATTGCCCCTTTAATTGGACCAATAACAGGTATTGCTTATGCTACCACTGTCGCTAATCGCAGACTATTACGCCGTTCATTTTTGACGTTGATTACAGGAGTTCTGTTCACTATCTTTATTTCTTTTCTGATGGCGCTACTGGTAGGTTTAAAATCAGTAACTCCTGAAATTTTAGCTCGTACTAATCCCACTTTAATTGATTTAGTAATTGCCTTAGCAGCAGGAGCAGCAGGAGCATTTGCCAACACCAGACGACGCATTGCCGATGCTTTACCAGGGGTAGCGATCGCCGTAGCGCTAGTGCCGCCTCTAAGCGTGATTGGGATTGGATTTGCTCTGAGGAATGGCTCCGTATCCTTTGGGGCAGCGGTATTATTTATTACCAACCTGACAGGAATTATTTTTAGCGGTGTGATCATTCTGCTGCTGCAATCTTATGGTAGTGTGCGACGAGCTAAACAGGGATTGATTTTTTCTGTAACCATGCTAATTATTTTAGGTTTGCCTTTAGGTTGGTCCTTAAAAGGTCTAATTCTACAAAATAACGTTCGCTACAGCGTCAACCATATTATTCGTCAGGAAGTTAGCACCACTCTCAATAGCGAAATTCGTTCTATAGAAGTTGATTCCCAGCAAAGTCCAATTTTAGTGGAAATGGAAGTTGTCGCCACATCTAATACCATGAATCGCGATCGCCTGACTCTGATTAAAAATCAATTAACTAATGAGTTAGAACGCCCTGTCAACCTTAAAGTAAAAGTTCTGCCGCTAGATATTATTACTATTCCCGACGATTCAACAATGAGCAATGAACAATGAACAATGTTAAATGTTTAACCTCAAGATATAAGACAAAACTAGTGGCAAAGTAACAAAGCTCAATAAAGTTGAAGTTACGATCGCTCTAGCCACCAGATCGCGATCGCCACCAAATTCGCTCACAATTACAAAAGAATTGACGGCGGTGGGCATAGCAGTTTGTAATACCAAGATCTGTAAACTGACAATCTCTAACTGAAGTAGTCTCCCCACCATCAAAGCAATCATCGGCGCAATTAATAACTTGGCGATCGCCAAAGCTAGCTCTTTAAATCCTGGCTGAAAAGTGGTTTCTGATAGCTGCATTCCCAATAAAATAAGGGCTATGGGAATCGCTGCTGCTCCCAGTTGCTGGATTCCTTTGTCTAATTCCCAGGGAATTGTCAACGATGACCAGCGTAAGCCAATACCAAATAAAATTGCCCACACTAAAGGCAAACGTAAAGTCAACCCTAAACCTTGAATCATCCCCTGACCACGAATCATTGCTGGCCCTAAGCAAAACATCAGAATGCTGGAACCAAGCATATATATAATTGCCCGATCTAGCCCAGCTACACCTAAAGCAAAAGTTGCTACAGGTAAGCCCATGTTGCCATTGTTGGGAAACATGACTATGGCAGTTATGGCTCTGCCCAGAGGAGGAGAGAGCTTTAAGACCCGTTTTGCTATTCCAACTAGGATATAAATTACCAGGGAGGTTAAAGCAAATCCTATCAGTAATTTTGTAGAGCTGTTGAGAGATAACTTAGTACGGTAAAGACTATCAATAACTAAACCAGGAGACAAAACATACAATACCAACTGAGATAGGGTGGAGCGCTGTAGCGGTAAAGTACGACCTACAACAAAGCCAATCAAGATCATTAAGCCTACAGGTAAAATAGCAGGTAATAAGGTCGTCATATAAAATTGATTAAATAATTTGATCTGTCTGGGTGGTCATAAAAAATATCTAAGAACATGCTAGGGCTTATATCTATCAAGCCCTTTAACATTTTCTTTACAATTGATGTAATTAGTCGTTGTATCAGGTGTTCCCCAGAAGAGGATTTATTTTGTTATGGTATTTGTAACAATTAGAAACATTTTCTCCTTCCTTCCTGTTGATGCCTATGGTTGCTACATATTCTCTTAAACCAATAGCACAAGACACTATTTATCTAAAAAGTATTTGGGAGACAATTAACTATACTAGTTGTCCTAAATGGTATAACTTTCATCTACATACTATTGCCTCAGACGGTCAAATGAAGCCGTTGGATTTGATACAGCAGGCAATTTCTCTTGGTCTTAGGGGTTTAGCAATTACCGATCATCATTCTGTTGCTGGATATCGACAAGCCGAGCAGTTTCTAAAAACTATCAAGAATGAAAACCACCAGCTAGAATCACCTCATCTTTGGACAGGAGTAGAGATTACCGCCAAACTACTGGAGGTAGAAGTACACATTTTAGGATATGGATTTGATCCCCAGCATGAGGCTCTGGGCTTATATTTACAAGGAGAAAAACCTCAAGGCAAAAATGCCGAAGCAAAACAGGTAATTGATAGTATTCATCGTGCAGGTGGCTTGGCAGTCTTAGCCCATCCCGAACGTTATCGTCGTTCGGCAGAACAGCTAATCCCTTCCGCCGCAGAATTAGGCATTGATGGGGTAGAAACTTACTACGCTTATAACAATCCTCCAGTATGGCAACCAAGCCCTGGTAAAACACAGACAGTTGCTGCACTAGCTGCAAAATATAATCTCCTTAGTACCTGTGGGACAGATTCTCACGGACTGACTATTCTTCGACGGCTCTAAGAGCTAAATTTAGATACTATCTGTTTTCTGCATCGTTTCATTTGCATAGTAAGGAATCGCCCATGAATCAAGTGTTGTATCTTGTTAGGCATTGTCAATCAATAGGGCAAGAACTTAATGCACCCTTGACTGAAACAGGACAACAACAAGCGATCTCGTTAGCTGATTGGCTCAGTCAGATGCAGATTCAACGTATTATTTCAAGTCCATTCGCCAGAGCTTATCAATCAATACTGCCTCTATCTGAACGTCTTGGTTTGACAATTGAGGTTGATGAGCGGTTAATTGAGCGCGTACTAAGTCCAGTTCCATTGGATAACTGGCGGAAACGGCTGGCTGAGACATTTGTGAATTTAGATCTGAGTTTTGAGGCGGGTGAGTCAAGTCGTACAGCAATGATGCGAGGTATCGCGGTAGTCAATCAGGCAAGACAACAAACTACCGATCCTGTCGTCATAGTTACTCACGGCAATTTAATGACATTGATCCTAAAGCATTTTAATAGTCAGGTTGGTTATGCAGAGTGGGAAAAACTGCAAAATCCTGACTTATATTGCGTCACGTTCAGTAGAGAGAGAACTTTTGTCAAGCAAATGATCGCCTTTAAGCAGCAAGTGTACAGAAACCTACTCTAAAACTTTAATAAAAAAAATAATTCAAGAAAACTTTACATAAAGTTAACATGTTCTTTATTGATTTGTAATATTGGATACGGTATTTTTTTAAAAGTCGCATAGTTTCGGATTTCGATTCGCAATTTTAAAATATGCGTTGCCCTATCTGAAAATTTGGCTTGTGAAAATAGAGAATTTTAAGAAAACAGTAACCAGCAAGAGAGCTAGAGTATCGGCGACCTTAATTTGGGAAAACTGCGATCGCCCATCTGAAGAAGTATACTTTGAGACTACTAGGGAATTTGCCGCCGATCTATATATAAATCCAAATGCTTGGTTGTTATGTTCTGCTTTAGCAGCAATGCGCTACGGAGAAAATAGAATTGCTGTTGATGCTCCTATTTCACCTGAAATCAAAGATGGCTTGACTAATGCCATGAAGTGTTTAATTGATTGGCATGGTAAAAATCGCCAAGTAATTGAGATTGAAGCTCCTATACAAACAGAAATTCTCTTTCCCCACAAGTCACCTAGGGCAGGGGCCTTATTTTCTGGAGGAATTGATGCCTTAGCAATGGTGCGGGACAATCACCTCAATTTTGCTCCCGATCATCCCCGTCGTATTCAAGATGGTATTTTGGTTTATGGGGTGTTGGAGGGCGAAAACGAACAAGATCCTAGCTTTCAAAATGTCGTTAATGCCGTCACGGCGATGGCAGAAGATGCAGGACTCAATCTTATTCAGCTTTACACCAATGCCTATGCTCATTTTAGAGATTTAGATGCTGATTTTAGCTTTTGGCGATTTGAATATCATGGTTCTTTTCTAGCGGCGATCGCTCATATTTTTGCTCCTAGATTTAGCGTTGCTTCCATCGCTTCAACCTATGACTTTGCCAATTTAGAGCCTTGGGGTTCTCATCCTTTGCTCGATCCGCTATATAGCACCACTAGTCTTCAGATACGGCATGAAAATGTGGCATTATCTCGCTTGGAAAAGACAAAGTTAGTAGGAGAATGGGATGTTGCTCTTAAACAGCTTAGGGTATGTAATGAGAAAGAGAGCTATAAAGAGGGGAACTATAACTGTGGCAATTGCGAAAAGTGCGTTAGAACTATGACAGCATTTCTCGCTTTAGATATGTTAGAGCAAATTGCTACTTTTAAAGAAACAGACGTTAGCAAAGAAAAGTTGGTTAATACTTGCTATCTGAGCGACTCCTATGAAGTAAATTGCTATCGAGAACTAATTGAACCATTACAAAATATTGGTCGTTATGATTTAGTTGAGGGGATTGAACAAATTATTGATCGCTATTACGAAAGAGATTTAAAAGGGATGGTTAAGCGTTTGGATCGAACTTTGTTTGATGGAACTCTTTTAAACCTAGGTAAAAAGCTAAAATCCTCGGCTGCGGAATAATCTATTGCAATTAAACTTGGACAGTAGATGAATCAAAATCAAGAGCAAAATACTGACGAAGTCAATGCAGCTCTTGGAGCTTGCATCCAAGAGAACATTGACCAGGACTTACTCTTACAACAAGATATTTTAGATAGTCGACCCTATTCTTTAGCAGAGGCAATTGGCAGGGAGGGAGGAACTTTCCTTAAGGGTGAATCCACCGTTCCTAAATTAGTTCAGGTAATTACTGCGATTAATACCTTTATTGATCGCAATCTTATCGATCCCGAAGCAGCATTACAGGCAATTTTGCATCAATGGGTTAAGGGAGATCCTAGAGTTAGCAAGTATAAAGAAACTCCTTTGGCTGCTTTAGGAGAAATCTTACAGTCGTTGATTAATAGTCCTCCTCTTTTATATGAATTGGTACATCAGGTAGATCTTAAATGGGGTCAAATGTACGGTGAGCGCCCTTATTTTCAGCAGCCAGGACAACTGCCCCATCCCAATGATCCCTATACCCATGAGTCAGTCAAGCAGGATTTACTGGATTTGCAAAGTAAATTACACAGCTTTAATCAAGCCGACTAATTAAATTAGTCTGTATAAACGAAGAATAAAGCTGTTCTATCACCAATTTCAATACCAGGACTAGGTGAATCTAAATCATTGATTTTTTTCCATTCACTAAAATTGTATTCCTTGCATTTGACTTCTTTAGGATTATCTATTCCTACTACAATAGGAAAATCAAATCCGATTTCCCAATAATTGCCAGTTTTCAAACTATCTTGGTTTTGCGAGTTGTCAACTTCTACTTGAGTCACATTACTTGAAATAAAGCAGCTATTGTAATTTATCAGTGCAATCCCGTTACAACATTTGATTAGAAGTAGAGAAATCATATTTAAATCATTATTTTTATTTCTAGTAGCAGAATCAGTTTTTTCATCATTGGATGAGATTGATAAATCTAGCTTAGAAAATTTAATTTTATAATCTCTATTATTAACTTCATCTTCGGGAATTGTGGCAATAAAATCTTCCTGTATTTTCCCTAATTCCTTTGGTAAAAAACTTTTTAGTTTATATATCTCCTCTAGGTGAACATTAATACGATTATTTATATAAGGAGTTAAAGTAAATACTGAGATTAAAAAGGCTCCCAAATATCCAATTATATTCCCTATGAAATTAATTTGTGCTTTTGAAACATTAATATGTATTTCTAAATTGTTGCCAAAAAAAGCATCAGGTATTTCGTCTATTATCAAAAAAACAAAAATAGTACTAAGTAGCAGCCCAGGTATCAAAAACTGCAAGAAATTAGTATCTTTTTTGATTGTTTTTTTAAGAGTTATAAAATCATTTTTAGCATTTTTATTTATTAAAAATCGATAAAACTCATTTCTAAAAGAGTTCGATTTCATATTTTTTTGCAAACATTCTAGTTTAGATAACATTTTATAAGAAAAAACATAAAATAATAGGCAAATGATTGTAGCTATTAGAATAGCTATGCCAAAATAATAGTCCGAATATTTAATATAATTCAAAATATTTGACGTATTTTCACGCCCAAGGGAATTATGCGAAATTGATTTGACATAACAGGCAAGTACAAGTGTCAAGATGCTAATCCAAAATAAAAAATAAGCTTTAAACTGTATTGCCAACTTGCTATTCTTTAATATTTCAGCAAATAGCTTTTTATATGTTTTATATTCTTGGGATACTTCCTGATTTTCTTCTAATTCTTGATTAATAATCTGATCTTCGTAATTGAGGCTTCTAGATTTGCTATCAGATAAAGATTCAATCCACATTGCCAAAATAACGCCAACAACACCAGAAGTGCAGAGACATATATCATCTAAAATGTGATAGTTAGTAGTAGTATCTAGTTCGACAAAAAATGGTAGTATAATCAACAGAAGAGATAGAACTATACTGGATGCTTTCAAGGCAATTGATTCTAATGAAAAAGCTTCCCTTTCTTCTTCACATATTCTTTCATAGAGCCGATAATCTTTTAACTCATAACTGCTTTTATTGCTAGACTCTTTATCTTCAGATTTTTTATAATTGTTATTAATTGCTCTCCTTGGATCTTTGAGGAATTTAGCAATTACAAACATTCTTAGATTAAGATGATAGCATAGTAAATCTACGTAAGCACATACTAAAGGTATTAAACACAATATTAAATAAACGTGGCTATTTAACCAAGCTATAGTATCGGGATTAGTATTACTAATGTCAGTTCCTGTGCCTCTAAGTCCTAATCCAATGCCGCCCAAAACTGCATTGAGAATTAGCTTTTTTTGAAGCAATTCAGATCTTACTTTTTGCGTCTCGATAATTTCCTGTCTGTAGGTTTCCATGAAATTTATTCTAAGTAATATTTACTTTGTTATTTTTTTGAGTTACAAAAAATAGGCTAGCGATAATGTTAGGGCTACATTTAGAATTGCTAATATTTTAGGTAAGTAGTATGACAATTAGTAGCAATTCTTATAGCAAGCATGTTTTGAGCAAGTTATCCTTTTACAATATTGAATAGTAATAGAACAGTGCTATTTCTATTTGGTTTTTCTGATCACAAACAGTATTAAATTTGGGTTGAATTTTACTCTTATGATTTCCTCAAGCAATGGTAATTCATCGATGTTACTTCAAGATAATTATAGTTCTGAGGATATTCAGAATATTTTTAACTTTCTGCAAGAAAAAGGAACATTTAATTTTCCTGCACTACCAAATGGTCTTTTTTCTGCGGCTATTTTAAAAGATGAGACAGCTTATACTGGTTATGCTCATGTTTGGATTCGAGATAATATTTATGTAGCGTATACACATTATATTTGTGGTTCTCCAGAAATTGCCGTAACAAATGTTTGTGCGATCGCAAGTTATTTCAAAAAGTATCAACATCGTTTTGAAAATATCATTCAGGGTAAAGCCAATCCTGAAAATGTAATGGAAAGACCACATGTTCGCTTTGTTGGCGCAACAATGCAAGAATCGGCTCAAAAGTGGCAACATGGGCAAAATGATGCTTTGGGATACTTTTTATGGCTCTATTGCAAATTAGTAATTGATGGATTGATCACTCCAGAGTTAGAAGATTGGAAATTGCTTGGTTTGTTTCCCAGCTACTTTTCGGCAATTCGCTATTGGTCAGATGAAGATAGCGGACACTGGGAAGAGCAACGTAAAATAGAAGCCTCCAGTATTGGCATTGTTGTGGCAGGACTTAAGACTTTACAACAATTGTTAGTTAGAAACTCATACCAAACTGATTCCAAGGTACGTAACGAACTGTTAAATACAGAATTAATCGATAAATTAATAGTCTTGGGAAACTCAGCGTTAGCAAAAATACTTCCTGCTGAGTGTATTCAATCTCCTCCTCAAGGGAGGCGTTATGACGCAGCATTAATATTCTTGGTGTATCCTCTGCAAATTGTCGAGCAAGATATGGCTAAACAAATTATTCAAGATGTTATTAACAATCTACAAGGAGATTATGGCATTCGTCGCTATTTAGGTGACTCTTTTTGGTGTCGTGACTATCGAGATCTGCCTGTCGAGATTAGGACAACCGTATCTTCAGATCGTGAACAATGGCTAGCAAACAGAGGAAAACCTCTTATAGAAGGAGAAGAGGCTCAATGGTGTATTTTTGATCCCATTATGTCGATTTTTTTTGGTCAGCAGTATCAACTAACTAAGGAACAAAAATATCTGAATCAACAAATTAAATACTTAAACAGGTCACTTTCTCAATTAACTGATGAAGAGGATCAAAATCCCAGCTTTAGATGTCCCGAGTTGTATTATTTACAAGATGGCTCTTATATTTCTAATGACTCTACGCCTCTACTATGGACACAGGCAAATCTTAGAATTGCTTTTAAAGTAATGCAGCAAAGTTTAAGCTTGAATAAATAAGCTATAGTCATTTCAGTTAAGCTTCAGATAAAGCATTCTTCCTATGACATGTCTTTGAGTCGATAAATGTTTCATTGTTATTTGAAATGACTATAACTAAGCCAGGAAGTTTTTTGAGAGAAGGGGGATTTTACAAATCAATATTAATCCCTCTAGACTTAAGCAACCGCAATCGTTTTTTACGGGCGATTTCTTGTAAATCTACGTTGCGATCAGTTTCATCCACAATTTCCCCTGTCAGCACTTCTAAAACATCCTCTAGAGTCACAACCCCAGCCACTCCCCCATATTCATCAAGCACTACTGCCAAATGCTCTCGGTTTTCCTGAAACACCTTAAGCAGTTTATCAGCACGATTAGTTTCAGGCACAAAGTGAACGGGACGCTTAAGATAATCAATTCGGCGATCGCCATTTCCTTCGATCATGGCAGTTAGTAATTCATCTTTCAGCACCAAACCAATTACATCATCAATGGTTTCGTTGATTACTAAGATACGGGTGTGCTGAGATTTAATAATTTCTTCTTGGCATTCATTCAGGGTTTGTTCTCCCTTAAGATAAGTCACAATAATTCGAGGACTCATTAAGTCGGAGGCATTTAAATCGTTTAACTGAAATACTCTTTGAATCATTTCAGCTTCGTCATCTTCAATTACGCCTTCTTGAAACCCAATATTGGTTAAGAATTTAATTTCAGCTTCGTCGGTAGTGGGAATCTTATTACCTTTTAATAGTGGCGCCGTTACATATTCTACTAACCACACCAAGGGGGTAAAAATGACAGTCAAAAACTTGACGGGAATTGCGACAAACAAGCTAACTGGTTGTGCATAACGTTGACACAGGGTTTTGGGGACAATTTCACCAAAGATGATAATTAGAAAAGTTAGGATACCTGAAAAAATTCCTAACCAAGCATCTCCCAATACTTTAGTAGTTAGGCTACCAATCATGATGCTACCGACAATGTTAAAAATATTGTTGAGAATAACAATGGTCGCAATCGGTCGATTGATATGAAGACGAATCTTAGCTAAAGCCAAAGCTGCGGGTTTTTTTGATTGAGCTAATTGCCTTACCTTAATGGGGGAGATAGATAACAGTGCTGTTTCTGTACCCGAACAAAAAGCTGAACCAAGCAAAACTACAATGACAACGACGATCAGAGCAAGCATATAACAAGGTGATGGTTAATCTTTAATATAATCCAAAAATAAAAATAGTCATTATAGTTAACAGTTATGCTCAAGTTAGTTTAATTTATGCAGCGTTTATGCATTCAATCAAAATAAAGTTATCTATTTTAAAATCTCCACTATTCCTGTCTGACCATTTAATCTGACCTTCTGCCCATCACGAAACAGCTTGGTAGCATTGTCAATATCCATTACCGCAGGGATATTATACTCCCTAGCAACGATCGCCCCATGAGACAAACGCCCTCCTACTTCAGAAATTAAGCCCCCTGCACGAGCCAGAAGCGGTGACCAGCCAGCATCTGTATAGGGGACGACAATTATAGTTTGCCGATCAATACCATCTGTCTGGTTGAGACTGGATATTACTTTAATTACTCCTTCTATTTGACCAGTACTAGTGCCAATCCCCTGAATTTGATCTTGCTCAGAGATCCGAGTAGCACGGGGGCTAAAAGACTGGGGTTTGCCATAGATTAATTTAGGGACGGGCGTTAGTTTTACCGCATCTTGCCACTGCTGCTTTCTAGCTTCAATTAGTTCTGATAGTTTTGGTTTGGAATTATCCTCTTGATTCTCAACTATACTGGTTATCTCTTCTAAAGTAAGCAAAAATATATCTGTCTGGTCGCTGATTAAGCCGTCATGAGTCCATCTTCGGGATAATTCGATGAATGCCCAGCGTAAATTCGCCAGTAATTCGTTATAAATTTCTCCTACTTGACCCTTGAGATTTAATCTTGGTTGCACTAACTTGGTTTTCCATGATTGCTGAATAACTTGAGAAGATGATTGAGCAATTTTGGCACTATGAGCATCAAAATAAAACTGAGTAAACATCTGTCTCGCAATACTGGGCTGATCTCGCCAACGCGGTATGGCAATATCCGTTGCTACTTCGCTCAAATAACCATATTGTTGCAGCCAATGATCAAATCGCTCCATAACGCAGCTTCCTTCAGGATTTTCGGCAATATGAGCAAATAAAGATGCAGAGGAGTCGAGAGTAATTTGTTCAGTTGCTAACAGTTTACGAGCCTCTGATGCGATATTGGCTAAAGAGCTTACCGCCATAATCTCTGGTATTTGACTATAGTCAAGTTCATTTTCAGGTATCTGGAATATTCCTTGGCGAATAGTAAAGCTGAGGGGGGATAAAATATTGTAGTAGGTTGCTTTTTCTAGCAGTCCTAAAATTGTGTTGATCCGATCAATAACTTCTGTTGCCGATAATTCTGTTATTTTCTGTTCCTTAATGGCAGAGAGAATCGGCAGAAAATGCTTTTGGAGATCGCGCTCAAAGTGTTGAACTAAGTTCCATTCTCGCTTAAATAGTCGCCACAGACCTGGTAGGTTTCTAATTGTTGAACCTAGAGGCGGTTTGCTAAATTTAGCTCCTCTGGTCAAGAATTCTAAGCTTTCTGGGGGTAGACCCATCCTGCGAAAAATTGTGCCTAACAGAGTGGCATTAAAATAGGCACTGGCAAAATGTAAGGTTGCTGTTTGTGCAAAATCTAGGTCTTTAGCGCGATCGCCTAATACAATAAGGAAGATCTTTCCCCAGACACCACAGGTTAGAGGTCGATTAATTGACCATGTTAGGGGTCGAATTTTTCCTGGAATTACCTCTGCGGCAATGCGCCGCGTCCAAATTGGCTGGAGAGTCGTAATTGATCGAACCTGTAATAGCCATAGCTTTTCGCCATCATGAGTCCATTCAATATCTTGAGGTATACCCTCAAATAAATCCTCCATTTCTCTGGCAATAAGCGCTACGGACTCAATTATTTCCTGGGGAATAGTTGCATCCTCGGTAGAACTGTTGTCGGCAATGACTGTAATTGAATTAGTATCTGATTTAGCAGTATCTAAAGAAGTTTCAGGAATCGCCACTCGATATCTTTGAGGGGTATGTTTTCCCGAGACAATTTTGGTGGCTTTGCCTGGTAATGCCTCTACAGCTACCTTATTATCAAGCTGATCTACTGGGTCTCGGCTAAAAGCAACTCCACTATAAATCCCTTCAATTTGCTCTTGAATTAAAATTGCCATTGAGGTTTCCGCCTGTTTATTGAGGCGACGATAATCTACGGCATTTCTTTGAAGATAAGAGGCTTGGCATTCAAGAATTGCTGAATGCAACTCTTCTCGATCAGTAACGTCAAGAATGCTAATATATTGCCCTGCTGCTGAGGCTTGTGGGGAATCTTCTCCAATTGCAGAAGAACGGACAATGAGCGGATTTCGAGTAGAAGGTTCTAAATGTGCCACCAGTGCTTGGACATCATCTCCTGGGCGTAATACCCAGCCTTTGGCAACAGAATATCCTTGCTGCTTGATCAAGGCGAGATTTGCTGCTTTTTGTCCTACTTCCTCAGAATTTAATTTGCGATCTAAAGTAGTAATATTCTTGTCTCCCTGAAAAAAACGAAACATTTTGCTCGTGCTACTTTTTCCTCTATTCTCTGATAAATCCAGGTCATCAGGTATATTTTGATAAATCCATGCCAGTAAGCTAGCTAAAGCTAAAGCCGCCGCACCATATTCTAACTGATAGGGGTGCCGCAAACCAATAATCACTGCTAACAATACTAATGCACCATACTTTCCTAACTGGCGATCGCGAATAATGGTAAAGCTAATCAGACTAATTAGCCAGACTAAACCCGCTGCGATCGCATCGTGAGCAAAAATACCCCAGACGGCATTGGTGGTGCCTGCACTGCGACCGATCCAGTATCGTCCCATTACTAAGGCAATAATCGCGATGATTTCCCACACAGAACCCGTAGAGAAGAAAGCTCTGGCGATCATGACGGCAACAATTCCTTTTGCTGCTTCAGAGAGTACAGCGCAAATTCCTGCTAATTTACCGCCATGATAGAAAGCTGCCGATACTGAAATATTTCTAGTACCCAACTTTCTCAGCTGACGTCCTGAAATTGCATAGGTGATCCAGTCGATTAGCGGTAATCCACCCAGTATAGGACAAACAATAAATACAGTTAGCGAACCCCAGATTGGTGTCAGGTTCATGAGCCTTAATCTATAGTCATATAATAAAGAAAGATATCTTTTAATTTACCAAGCTGTAGAGTTTACTGATCTATTGTATTTACATAGCAGCCGTAAATCATTTATGAAAACCATAAATGACCGATGACATCAAAGACTGATAATTCTTAATAGCTCAAGTAGGATTGCTATATGTAGACCGAGGTTAATTTAGCAAATTATCAGCCATTATGCATCTAGTTTATCTGACGATGCGATTTAATGAGGAAATTTCCTTAACAACATTTATTGAAAGCCATGTTTAAGTAGGTTCAAATATAAATAGCTTACGATCAATTGCTCTCAAAACAAACTAACTCCGTCAACATATTTACTATTTTTGATAGTACAGAATACGTATTTTGTATTACTCTTTGATTATTGTTTCACCAATAATGCTATTGTCATCTTCCAGATGGCTATTGACTATTGTATTTTCGATAATACTGCTATCCTCAGGAATATCATGTCCAGGGATTATATCTTCACTGATAATCGTTTCCTTGTAAGATTTTTTGTCAGTAAAGATTGGTTTATAACTAGCCCTCTCACCACCACAATAGTTTAAAAACTGGCTACTATCAGTGCTGTAGGTAATATAACTATAAGAAATTTTAATGTCGTTACCAATTTTTATAATATCTCCTGAAACCAGACGGTGTAGAGATTTTTTATCACCGTTAACATAAATCCCATTACGGCTTCGTTTACGTTTCCCCTTACCATCAATAATCCAATATGAGTAATCAGTTCTGGTTGTACCTTCAGAATATCTCATCCAAGCAACAGTAGCATGATGCCGTGAGGCTAGCGTATCGCTAACTACCAGGTCGTTGTTGGGATGACGACCAATAGAAAAGACATTGACATTAAGTGAAACTGCTCTTCTTGACTCAGAAGATTCGACAATCAAGACATGCCTACCTTTAGATAGGTCGGCTTTATTTAGCTTTACTAGAGTTAGTTTAGATTTCTTATCAGCCATTTTAGTGAGTTATAAATTTCATACCCGATATTGATCTTGAACTAAAGCAGATAAAGCAGTTGTCAAGCATATTTTTGAACGTGGGAAAAATCATGATTTGCATGATCAAATTAAGCTTAGTTATTTAAAGACTTTTAGCTTATTTTGAGTTGCTTTACTATAAGTTTATAATTAACTTATGTATATTCTAATCTATAAAAAACGATTAGCAACGATATTTCTTTAGAGATGGTTTAACCCATTTTCTATTAATTGCCATCGGTAAAATTATGTAATTGCTATTAATTTAGAGATAATTACTGAGGCAACAAAGATTCGTAATGCGCTCTGAATCCAGCATCTGTTAAAGATGCGATCGCCTGGTTTTCATTTTGTACCCAGAACTTCTGTCCAAAACGAATAAATTGTCTTTGCTCACCTTTGCCAATAGCTGCAATTACAGGAATTTTAAACTTATTTTCTGATTCAGAT
This sequence comes from Cyanobacteria bacterium P01_G01_bin.39, assembly GCA_039180345.1. Lineage (GTDB taxonomy): Bacteria > Cyanobacteriota > Cyanobacteriia > Cyanobacteriales > Xenococcaceae > Waterburya. The sequence continues at coordinate 25,786 of JBCDDK010000049.1, forward strand.
TGCTGTAGTAAAATGCTTTTGAGATAATTACTTTGGGCAGGATCTAAAGCCTGTTTTGGGGTAATTTCTAGCAATAGCATTTTGACCTGTTCTACGGCGGTTGCATCATCAATAATGAGCTGATATTTTTCATTACGCTGTTGTGCCTTACCCCAAACAATCAATTGCTTGCCTTCTTCTAATAGTGGTTCTAGCTCTTGATATGTACTGGGAAAGATAGTTCCCTCTGCTTCTCCTGTAATATCTTCCATCTGCACAAAAGCCATGGGATCTCCTTTTTTGGTGATGATTTTGCGGACGGAATTAAGCATCACTACTGCACTAATTTTTTGTCGGGCTTTTTGCTCTGATAGAGCGCTTAAGCTAATGGGAGATAAAATTTGTGCGGCTTGGTTAACTGCTTTGAGGGGATGATCACTGATATAAAAACCAATGTATTCTTTTTCTAGACGTAATTTTTCTTGGAGGGGATAGTCTGACACGGGGGCGGTGCTTGGTGCTTGTTCAAATACATCTTGTGATTCTTGCTCTGCTGCGCTACCATTCATCATGTCAAACAAGTTTAGTTGACCACTGGCTTTTTCTTTGCTGCGTTGCTGCGCCCAAGAAGTAACTACGTCTATATCGTTAATCAACTGTCTACGATTGGACTGTATCAGATCAAAAGCACCGCAATAAATCAAAGTTTCCAATGCCCTGCGGTTAACAGTGCGTAATTCAACCCGTTCACAAAAATCTGCCAAAGACTTAAACTCACCATCACTATTTCTAGCGCTGAGAATATTTTCAATTGCTCCCTGTCCCAAATTTTTGACTGCTGACAAGCCAAAGAGAATATGATTGTCATCTAGAGGCAAGAAGTCCTCGACAGAGCGATTTATGTCAGGGGGTAGAATCACAATGCCCATTTTCTGAGCATTTTCTCGATAGCGGTCAACTTTATCCTGAATACCGCTACTGGCAGTCAGTAGGGCAGACATATACTCTACAGGATAATTTGCCTTTAAATAGGCTGTTTGATAGGTAACGTAGGCATAAGCGGTGGAGTGAGACTTATTGAAGCAGTTGGATGCCACCAACCCATTCGCCAAGAGAAAATTGTGGTCTTGAGCAACTCCAATGTCATATACTGCTTGCTTACCTAAGGATTTACGACTAACAATTTTGACCATAATTAAAGCAAAGAAAATTGATTAAGTTACAAGTTGTGACTCCCTGCTGCCCCCTTGAGTTCTTAGGAACGTAAAATCGTTAAAATCACATTATCATCCATTAACTTTATTCTTCACGAGGCAGCGCCTATCGATACTATATACGGTAAATATAAAGGATTAAAATCGAGCCAGGTCAAGCAGCTCAAAAAACTTTATCATCAGAAGTTGCCTGGTGATATTGTGGTAACGCCAGAGTTTGCTCAAAGATTAGCTGCTATCAGCACTGAAATCAATCAGCCTGTATGTGCTTACTTAAATCGTCGTGGTCAAGTAATTCGTGTTGGTGTCGGTAGTGCTGGTCAAACTCAAATTCCCGCATTAGAATTGCCTCGTTATGGTGCCAAACGTCTTTCAGGGATTCGCTGTATCGCTACTAAGTTACAGCCCGATCCTCCCAAGGAATCTAGCCTTACGGCGATGGTGCGTCAGAGACTAGATTCCCTAGCAATTATTACCCTCACAGGTACGGGAAAATTTAAGCGTGGTGGTGGCGCCACAGGTTACGTTGAGAAAACTTATCTGGCTCATTTACTACCTCAATCAGAGGTTATCGCCACAGAGCAAAAGTATTGGACTGTATCAGCACCAATGTCTTTAGAAGCTTTGACTAGTCAAGACTTTTTGGATCTGGTTGAAGGTTTAGAAGCGGAGTTTGAGCGGGAGTATGTGGCTCAACAGGTAGATCTTAATCACGATCGCGTAGTCTTAGTGGGGCTGAGGGATGATAAAACTCCAGAGCAAGAATTTGAAGATCGTCTTAATGAATTAATGGGACTGGTTGATACTGCTGGGGGAGAAGTATTACAAACCATTCGCCAAAAGCGATCGCGACCTCATCCTAAAACCTTAGTTGGAGAAGGTAAAGTACAGGAGATTGCTCTCAGAGTTCAGACATTAGGAGCTAGTTTAGTAGCATTTGATCGCTCTTTATCCCCTGCTCAAATCCGTAACTTGGAAGGGCAGTTTGGGGTACGGGTGGTAGATCGCACGGAAATCATTTTAGATATTTTTGCTCAACGCGCTCAATCTCGTGCAGGTAAACTTCAGGTGGAGTTAGCTCAACTAGAATACATGTTGCCCCGACTGGTGGGTCGAGGACAGGCAATGTCTCGTCTTGGGGGCGGAATTGGCACCAGAGGGCCAGGGGAAACTAAGTTAGAAACCGAAAGAAGAAGTATTCAAAAGCGGATTGGTCGTTTACAGCGAGAAGTCACCGAATTACAGGCACAGCGCTCTAGGATGCGGAAAAAACGTCAAAAACAAGATGTTCCTAGCGTGGCTATTGTCGGCTACACCAATGCGGGTAAATCTACTTTAATCAATGCCTTAACTAATTCTGAGGTTTACGTTGCTAACCAGCTATTTGCTACCCTGGACCCTACTACTCGCCGTCTGTCGATTCCCGATGCCGATACAGGAGAACTAAAAAACATCTTGCTGACCGATACCGTAGGCTTTATTCAACAGCTACCACCCCCCTTAGTAGATGCCTTTCGCGCAACTTTGGAAGAAGTAACCGAAGCCGACGCGCTGCTTCATGTAGTAGATTTATCACATCCCACCTGGGAGAGCCAAATTCGTTCAGTTATGGAAATTTTAGGCGAAATGCCTATTGCCCCAGGACCCATTTTACTGGTGTTTAATAAGCTAGATAAAGTAGGTAGCGATACCTTGCAAAAGGCAAAAGATGAATTTCCTCTAGCCTTATTTATCTCTGCTGGCGATCGCTTGGGACTAGAAACTTTACGACAAAAGCTATCTTTACTGGTGGATTTTGCAGGAGTAGGAGAGTAATCAGTCAATAGTCAACAGTTAACAGTCAACAGTCAACAGTCAGCAATTCTATAGGTGGCGAGAGTCTTTCTTAATTCATCGATAATTTAGATGCGATTAGCTTCACTAAAGTTTAGAAAATGTCGTGATCTAATAGAATTTTGACAACGGCTTTTTCTTATTTAATTGGTAACAAATCACAGTGTTAAATCAGATCGTACAGCTACAATCTTGTTTTGCTGTAGTTTACTTCAAGATTTAATCTATGGATTGTTTATCTTTTCCAGGGGATTATTCATCTCAAGCCCTATCTTATAGCGGTGCGCTGTTGCTTGATGTGGAGAATTTTCCTTTAAAGTTAGATTTAGTAAAGCATCTTAAACCATACTGCCGATATCCGATCTCAATTAAGTTAGCTGTAGCAAATTGGCAAAATGCTAGTGTTGCCAAGCTAGATAAATACCTGCATCAACAAGGGTATCAATTAATTCATGTGCCAAAAGATAAGAATGCTGCTGATGCTCAAATCCTGACTTTGGGTGCATCTTTGCAGTTGAATTACTCAAGAGTGAAAGATGTGGTAATTGTGTCTCAAGATTTTATTTTCAACTATTTACATCAAACGCTACAAAGGCAAGGGTGTAATACTTATCAGGTATATCAACAGTCAGGAAATGTTTACGTAAATGATTTTACTAGAGATCGCTCTTCACTAATAACTCAGATTGCTCAAGGTAGTTTAAAGTCAGACGAAACTGTAGAGAATAAAATTAAAACCAAGATAGAACTTACTTTAGTTGAGCTAATTAAAAAATCAACAGATAAAGTTACTCTTTCACAGTTGACCGAGGAATTTAAGCGTAAATATCAACATTCTGTCGCCGAAACTTTAAAGCGAAATAAGCTATCACAAACGCCTTTAGACTTTATCAAGCAAAATTGTGTCAACAAAATTCAAGTTAAGGCAAGTAACAGCAAAAAAACACATTATCTGTCATTGAAAAGTATTTAAAGTATCTAAAGTTATAATATTTAATCAAAATTTAGACTATAGCAATAGTAAATCATTTGAGAGAATAGCCAATGACAAAAGACTGATGACACAAGATAGTAATAAGTAATAACTCTCCATTTTCAAGCAGGGTTACTATATCAGGATTTTAAATTTTTAAATTTAAGTACCAGATTGGCGATCGCCCATCGTTGCGGTCTAAGAGTTACGCTATCTTAGAAGATAAGTAATATTTATTTTATAAGTAGCCATGAAAAAGTTAGCGCTGCTGTGCCTGTTTATTTTAGGAATTGGCTTTGCTCTATTCAATTTTAAAGGACTGGCGCAACAAGGAGAATTCGACTCTATTATTCTAGATTTTAAAGAAGAAGTCCCGATTGCTCAAATTAGCGACGAAATTCAAGAATTATCGGCAAAATATAACCAAAGAGTTGACCTAAATAGTATTTTCTCGATCAATGATCGCATTTATATAGTGGAAGGCGATCGCAAAATACTCAAAGAGTTAAAGCGATCTCCAATCAGCAAGGATACCGAATATATCGAAGCTAATTATATCTACAAAACTTTAGCTGTTCCTGACGATCCTGAATATAGTAAGCAGTGGAACTTCCGCAATATTAATATTGAGCAAGCTTGGGATGAAACTAAGGGTGCCGGGGTAACGGTGGCAGTAATTGATACTGGAGTTAGCAAAGTTCCCGATCTCAAATCAACCAAGTTTGTAAAGGGATATGATTTTGTCAACAATAAAAGTGATGCCAGTGATGATAATGGACATGGAACCCATGTAGCAGGAACTATTGCTCAGTCAACTAACAATGGCTACGGTGTTACGGGTATTGCTTATGAAGCTAGTATTATGCCCCTCAAGGTTCTCTCTGGTAGCGGAGGTGGGACTATTGCCGATATTGCCGAAGCGATTAAATTTGCGGCAGATAATGAGGCAGATGTGATCAATATGAGTCTGGGTGGTGGCGGTGCCAGCAACATGATGGAAGAGGCGATTAAATATGCCCATAGTAAAGGCGTTGTGATCATTGCGGCTGCTGGTAATGAAGGGCGTAATGCTTCATCTTATCCTGCTCGCTATCCTGATGTAATTAGCGTTTCGGCTACTGATGCTGCGGGTGACAAGGCTACTTACTCTAACTTTGGTGCGGGTGTGGATATTTCTGCCCCTGGCGGTAGTGAAACGGGCAAAATTATTCAAAATACCATCAATCCGCAAACAGGTAAATCGGTATTTGTCGGTTTCCAAGGAACTAGCATGGCGGCACCTCATGTAGCTGGTGTGGCAGCGTTAATCAGAGCTACTGGTATTGATACTCCTGAAGAAGTGCGAGACATCCTTAAGCAGTCATCCCGCAAGGTTAAAGAGGATCATCTAAATCATTTTGGTTCAGGTCATTTAGATGCTAATGCTGCGGTACAGTTGGCTCTCAAAGGCAAAATTACCTTTAATGATTTTTTCCGTTGGTTACGTAAGAGTGGCTATCTCAACCTCGGTTTTTGGATTGATGGCGGCGCAGTTGCTCTATTGCCTAAGCTAGGAATGGTAATTGGTTCCTATCTATTAGCTTGGTTTTTACGTAATTATCTGCCTTTTACCCTTGGTCTCAACAGTGGTCTAATTTTTGGTAGTTCAGGCTTATTTTTCCTTCAGGGACTATATTGGTTTGATTTACCACAGTGGCCGATGCGGTTATTTGGTAGTTCTTTACCAGAATTGGGAAATGTAGTTTTTGGCAATTCTAATCTTAATCCTCTATTTGCCAGTGCTTTAATCCCCCTTGCCTTAACTATTCTATTCCTCGGCTCGAGCTTGAGATGGTTTGCCATTGGCTCTAGTATTGGCGTAGCAGCTTGTTTAGCAGTTAGTGCAGCTTACGACCCAAGTTTGTGGCTTTTAGGTAGTGGCGCGATCGCCCGTACTTATCTCATCGTCAACGCTCTTTTCTGTCTGGGTTTGGCATATCTAGCGAGTCAGAAAGAAAGTTCCACGTCCTCAATTTAGGCGATCAGTCGGCTATTTATTCCGTTTAGTTTGGGACGGGTCGCGTAATTGCCCTAATTATAGGAGCTATCGGTGATATGTTTGCTGATTGCTGAAAACAAACGAATCTAAATTGATTCGATTGATCATATTAAGATGGTAGCTGAGTTCTAAATTGCTAAGATAATTTGGAACTCAGTTTTTTAGTAATTAGGGAGGTGTCAAATGACTGTAACGGGAACAGTATCAAAGAAAGGTTTTGGTTTTGGGACATGGGCTTTGTCAACAGAAGACGGTACAACTTATGAGCTAAAAGACCCTGCATCAGAATTGCAGCAAGAAGGAATCAAGGTGGAAATTACAGGAAAAATACGTGAAGACGTAATGACAATGGCGATGATCGGATCAGTTTTGGAAGTTGAATCTTACAAAATACTTTGATTTTTAGTTGAAACAAATTTGTTCTCTAAATATATAGACTGTAAGCTTTTTTGTAAAATTAATATTAATAAAAATAATTTTTCTTGAAATAGAGGGGAATAAGTTTTCTATGAGCTTTGCTTAGATAAAATCTATTGAAGATTATTTACTTGACTTACAGATAATCGCAGCTGTCTTATCCGATTTTGCTTATTAAGTTTTTTCACCAATTAGTTGTCTAATTTAATTAACGTAGTGTAATTAGCTTTTTATAATTCCGAGTTAGAGCAGGTTTCAGCGCAAAGCTATAGGGTAATATCTGGGCATTAATTATAATTAGATATCTTCGATAGATAGGGTAATCTCAACTTAAAAAAGTCATAAAACCGTACTCTGTTTGATATTAATCTTTGTATAATATGTAATATATACAAGTAAAGCCTGTAGGGTTTATTTTCAATAATTGCCAAATCTAGTGCGATCGCTAGAGCAAAAGCATAGTCATTATAATTAATTATTATCTTGGCATAATTTCAACACTTAAAAATCACCGTTATTACCATTAGGAGAACCAATCATGACTGACAAACAAGAAAACAAACTAGTCCCTGTAAGTACAGAGACAAATGATCTAGTAGAACAGGAAATGAATGGACAAGATGAGCAAATTAAGGCTGAAACGAAAGCCTTGGTCGAAGCAATTAAAAGGCGATCGCAATCAGAAGTTGATAATGCCCAAACTATTACTAAAGATGCCTATCTCAATGCTGTTCGTAATGCTAGAGAAGCATTAGAGCAAAATCAACTGCTCGATCCCAAAAGAATTGAGCATTCGGTAACTATGATTCAAAGAGATGTCGAGTCAAACTGGCAAAAAACCGTTGATGAAATTACTAGTTTAGGCGATCGCCTGCAAGAAGCGGCTCAAGCGGCTTGGGACGTTTTAATGGGGGATGATTCTTCGGGAAGTAAATAGCCTGATTCCTTAATTCGAGAAGGCTTTTGGAGTCATAATGACTAAGATAATTTTTTAGTAGAGTAACGACCTCACATACTGTATTCAAGACATTGCATTCTAATTCATCGCTATTGCGATCGCTCATACCTAAAATAGAGTATCATAAAATACTGCAAAGCATGTTGCTGCTACCCGAAATTGAATAAATTCTCGTTGCACGAGTTGTTTTAGATAGTCCTGCTGCAATTACTGGTTTACGACAGGATAGTGTTATGAAATCAGTGATAGATCAAAAAATTAGTATCGAAAAATAATCATAACAGGCAATTGAAGCAAGTCTTATCGATAAACCATTGAGCATTACTATGCAACGAGGCAAAAATACTCGAGAAATCTCTGTTAGTCCTTAAGAGTTAACAAAAGCTGACAATTAATCTATTCGTTTCTGGGCAGATACAGCCCAATTGTTGCCTTTAGTAGAACCTGAATTCATGTCTTGACCATTCAACTGATTTATGCTAGAAAGTAATTAACATTGTATCTTTGCCAAAAAGCAACAAAGTTTTTAAGTAATTATAACTAGACCTTAAATTGTTCTTTACCTAGGTCGCATATTCTAAAATCTTGAGAAACCAAATTAAAAAAATCTCTAGATTAAATGATTTCTAAAACCCAGAAAAGATTCTGTGTAACGGCAGTTTCGACAATAGCTTTAGCATTACTTGCTCAAAATATTGATCTGACTAACAATTCTAATATTTCCGCACCAGTAGCTAACGCTCAAGACTCTGGTTTAGAGGCTAGCTTGTCTGGCGCAGGTGCATCTTTTCCCGCTCCTTTATATCAGCGTTGGTTCTCTGAATTTAACAAGGTTAACCCAGATGTAGAAATTAGCTATCAATCCGTTGGTAGTGGTGCTGGTGTTGAGCAGTATCTCCAAGGTACAGTTGATTTCGGTGCAACCGACAAGCCCCTCTCCGATGAGGAGCGTGCTACTTTTGAATCAACTTATGGTCAAGCTCCAATTCAAGTACCAATGACCGCAGGTAGCGTAGTTTTTGCTTATAATTTGCCTGGTGTAGACAATCTAGAGTTACCTCGCACAACTTATTGTGGTATTGTTAACGGCGACATCACTAACTGGAGTGATCCGGCAATCGCTGATGCTAATCCCACCGCTAGTTTACCTGATGTGCCAATTTCCTGGATTCACCGCTCTGACGGTAGTGGTACTACTTTCCTCTTTACCAATCACATTTCTACAGCTTGCCCTACCTGGGAAGGTGGTGCTAACAAAACTGTAGAATGGCCTACAGGTATTGGTGCTAAAGGAAATGAAGGTATTGCTGCTCAAGTAGCCCAAACTGAAGGTGGTATTGGCTATGTAGAGTATGCTTATGCCAAAGAGAATGGCATTTCGGCAGCAGCAATTGAAAACCAATCTGGTAATATTATTCCTCCATCTCCTGAAGCAGCTTCATTAGTTTTTGATGGTGAAGAGATTCCTGAGGACTTTGCTCTGACTGTTCCCGATCCTGCCAACCCTGAAGCCTATCCCATTGCTGGTTTAACTTGGTTGCTTTTGTATCCAGAATATGATGATTCAAGCAAAGCTCAAGCTTTACAAAGTGTTATCGACTGGGCATTGAATAGTGGCGATGAGTATGCAGAACAACTAGGCTATATTCCTTTACCTCAAGATGTAGAAGCCAGAGTTGTACAGACTGTTCAAGAAGCAGTTGTAGCTAACCAGTAAATTAATTGGCTATTTTTCTCTGATTTGTTGGCTATTTGCTTGAAATTTAATTACATATTAGAGTTTAAATACTACTTCCGTTATTTATCAGATAGCGGAAGTTTTTTCAATTAATAGCCACAAATTAAATTTAAATTGCTCTTCATTTTAGATACATCTGTATAAATCAACGTAATAATTACCTTAAATACCGAACCTAAAACTATGGAAATCTCTCGGGTAAATTAACTACTATATAACTACTATTTAGATATGAATACACTTTAATCTTTAAGGTGACATCAAATGTTGCAATTTTTGCTCACATGGCTGGCGACTGCTGTTTCTCTAATAGTTACAGCTTTTATCGTCCCAGGATTTGCGATCATTAGCTTTTCGTCAGCTCTTTTCGGCGCAGTTGTTCTGGGTTTAGTAAATGCAGTTGTCAAACCGATACTTATCCTGTTTACACTACCCTTAACAATTCTAACTTTAGGACTGTTTTTGCTAGTAGTAAATGCGATCGCTTTAGGTTTAGTCAGCTATTTAACTCCAGGTTTAACAGTTGCAGGATTTTTTCCAGCAGTTTTTGGCTCTATAGTCTTGACCTTCGTGTCAGGATTTATTAATCAGCTTTTTCTTACTGTTGAATGAAATCATCGGGCGGTCAGCGTTTCGAGGAACACATGCGGGACAGCGCTTACGCGCAATTCGTCGTCTTAACGACGACTGGCAAAGCGAAGCTTTGTGTCCCTTTGTCGAAACTACGCCCGTTCAAACTACTAAACACATAAAAAAGGGTTGACATAATTCTTACGAGAATGTCAACCCCATGCTTGGGAACGCGCTTTTAACTTAAAATAAAATTCTTGTTACTGAAGAACTAGTTTAACGTTGGCATTCTGAAGACCACGCTGTTTAACTTCAGACAAAGTTTTGTTGACAGCGTATTTTTGGTTGATTGAGTTGATTAGCTCAGTTTGATTGTGCTTTTTAGCTACACCCCAAAGATCAGCGATCAAGTCAAAAGTACCATCACTATTTTCTGACCAACCTAAATCATATTCACCTTCTAAAGTGGCAACGATATCAGCACGAAGTCTTTGACCGTTGTAACCACGAACATCAGCATTAGTTTGTACATTAATGCCAAGATCGCGAAGAGAATTTACTAGGATTGCAGAATCGCTAATTTTAGTGCGTAAAGTGCTAAAGTGAGACATAGAATTTCCTCCAGTAGAAGAGAAGTAAACAACAACTTTAAAATCAATAATCTCGCGGATCATTATGATCGGTAGATTATTCTAGCAAACTGCTAGCATTCGCTAGCCCCAACTTCTGCAAATCTTAATAGAGTGCAGAAGAAAGCCTTTTAAAACTCCAGCCGCTGGTACTCAGCAACGGAGGCTGATGCAGGTCTGGCTCTTTGCCCAGCCCAATCCCTAAGGGCTGTTACCTGCTCAGTCATAGTCCGAGACAGAGGTAAGGTAGCTTTAATCGCAGCGATTATATCCAGCTGCGTAAACTCCCTGTCTTGAGCAAAAGCATCATACATTGCAGCGATGATTGCTTGCTCGATTTCTGCCCCAGAAAAACCATCTGACACTTTGGTTAACTGATCGAGATCGAAGCGATTGATCTCAGAACGCCTTTTACCTAAGTGAATCCTAAAAATATCTTGTCTTTCAGTGGAACTCGGTAAGTCCACGAAAAATATCTCGTCAAATCTTCCTTTACGTAAAAATTCCCCTGGTAATCTTTCTACTCGGTTTGCCGTTGCCATGACAAACACTGGAGATTTCTTTTCTTGCATCCAAGTTAAGAAAGAACCAAATATTCGCCCTGAAGTTCCCCCATCTGAGTCTCCAGACCCCCCTCCACCAGCGAAAGCTTTATCAAGCTCATCAATAAACAGTATCACAGGAGAGATTGATTCGGCCGTTTTTAAAGCACTCCGTAAATTAGCTTCAGAACGACCTACAGTTGAACCATCATATACCCGACCCATATCCAAGCGAAGCAAAGGTAATCCCCATAGACGAGAGGTTGTTTTGGCTATTAACGATTTGCCACATCCAGGAATGCCAAGAATCAACATTCCCTTAGGTTGAGGTAATCCATATTCCCTCGCTCTTTCTGTAAAGGCATTAGAGCGTTGTTTCAACCATCGCTTGAGTTCTTCTAATCCACCAACAGAATCGATAGTTTCGTCTTCTTCAATGTATTCTAAAATTCCATTGCGCCTGATTAGCTGCTTTTTTTCAGAAAGAACAATTTCAACTTCGCTTTCGGTAAGTTGACCAGCTTTAACCTGGGCTTTACGGTATACTTTTTCAGCCTCGTCCTTAGTCAAACCTAGCGCTGCTTTTAGCAACTTTTCACGAGTTTCCGTATTTAGGCGATTATTTCTGCTTTCAGCTAAACGATCCGAAAGCACTTGGTTAAGTTCAGCTAAGTTTGGTAGAGGATAGTCTAAAACCACTACCTCTTTCTCCAACTCTATAGGTACTGTTTGCAGGGGAGACATTAAGATAATCAGTTTATCTGAGCCTTTAAAAGAAGCGATCGCATCTCGGAGCCATCTAGTAATCACAGGACCATCAATAAAGGGGTGCAGATCCTTAAAGATATAGATGCCGCTATCTTTCTGTCTTATAGTCCACTCAATCGCTGCTTCAGGGGATACTGTATTGTGTTGAGTCCCTTGGCGAGGCTGACCATACTCTACCATGCCTCTAGTTACAGTCCATACGTAAATACGCTTGTATTCACCATTGTCCTTAGCAATTTTGGCGATCGCATGCTCTGCACGTTCTTCTTCTGGAGTAATCAAATAAATTAACGGATACTGAGCCTGGACTAATATATTTAGCTCTTCTTTCATGATTATCGACCCTGCTAAAACCTTGAATCATATATAGTTGAAAACTGGCTGATAAAGCTGCTAATTCTTCCTAAAGACAGGAAACTAATTCCTCCTCATTAGGCTCAACCGTGTCCTCAACTTGAGTTGCTACGCCTAGAGAAATACCATCATCTACAACTCCACCTTGCCCACCCAAAGAAACCAGTTCTCCATCACGCATTACTAACGGAGAATCACACTCGGGACACAAGTGAACCTGGTGAGTTTCACCATGGGCAGAAAGCCTTGGTTCATCAATCTTTTCGGGAAACCGCATGTAAAAGGAAATTGCCTTTTCAACCAGAGCAGACATCGATTCAACATCTACTGCTGCCTTGATCTTTAATTTCCGATGCAGTTCTGGAGGTATATATAAGGTTATTTTCTGTTTACTTTGCATATCACTTAAGTTTAATAATTACCCGGGTATATGAATAACATATCGATCAAATTTGATTCTGTCAAGACAGCATACTGTCTTGACGTCACAATTGTTACATTGCTTAACAAAGCTAGCCGTATCCTAATATTGATTCTTATTAGCCACTTTGAGTGTTGAATAGAGATTTGAAAGCAGTCAAATGTAATCAGGAACAATAATTAAAGCCTTTTAATTCAGATACTACAAAGAAGTTGAAGTTTAACTTGGCGTTATGTAACCTGTGGTATTATAAATGACAATAAATATTGCTAATATTGTCAATTTATTATCATTTTTGTTGCACATATAAAAACTGAGTAAAGTTTTGGTGAATATACTAACAATCGACTAATAAAGCTGACTCGAAATTACAAAGTTAATGGTAAATTCTTAGTTCAACTCCTTTATTAAAAGTTAATCCTGTTAAACTGCGTCTTATTTTAATGTTTAGTCTGTTTATTTTAAGCTATATCTGTTTTGACGAAGTCAACGCAAGCCCCGTTCTTTTAGGGCGGGGTACTGTTGACGAAGTCACCGCAGGCACCGTTGTTCTTGAAGCGATGGCTCATGGGGGAAACCCCCAAGACGAAGCGGACGATTTAAAGGGCGGAAACAAGTTCCGCCCCCACGTCCTTGTCTTCGCAGCACTCGGAGCTTGCATCCGAGTGACCGAAGACCGCCTCGCTTCGCTTTTACGGCGGTGTAATGGTGACCAACTCTATTTAAGCGTGACATTCTCCCAATTAGATTTATTTCAAATTATCGAAAATATTTATAATCAGACAGTCTCATGCTATTAAATAAAGTTAAAAATATACCTCATAAATTAAAACGAGAACTTTATCGTATTCCTGCCCTTAATGCATTGAAAGAGCAGGCATATCATAAGGCATTAGAGCATCATGCTCAGTTTCTCCCGTCAATAGACCTTCAAAGTAGTTTGATTGTTGATACTTTACGTAAAAAAGGTACTTGTGTTTTACCAATAGAAAATCTTGGGCTGTCTTCAACAGATGCCATGCTTAAAAAGGCTTTCTCCTTAGCTGAAAATCTTTGTAAAGAAAGCAGCAACACAGAAAATTGTGAAGTTGGCTCGGCAAAGGAGGATCTTAGAGAGTTCCCCGAAATACTGTTTTGGGCGCTTGAGCCAAAGCTGCTTGATCTAATCGAAAACTATATTGGCTTGCCGATACTATATCAAGGCTTTGCCATGCGCAGAAGTATTGCCGATGGCAAATATTCTGGAGTAAGACGATGGCATATAGACTGGGAAGACCAGCGTATTATCAAAATAATCATCTATCTGAATGATGTAGTTCCTGGAGGAGGACCCTACGAATACATACCACGGCAAATCACCTCTGAAGCAATAAAAACCCTAAACTACTACAACTTAGGGTTTTTGTCCGATGCTGAAATGTCACAAGCCGTTCCCCAAGAAAATTGGCAAGCATGTATTGCCAGTAAAGGAAGTGTGGTTATAACTGATACCAGTCATGTTTTTCATCGCGCACAGCCGCCAACAGAACAAGAACGGTTTTCAATTACCTTTTGTTATACTTCCACCACTCCCCAAGTAATATGGAGATCGCGCAAAATTTCGCGTCAGCAGTGGCAGTTAGTTGATAGTTCTATCAACCAAAGACAAAGAGAATGCTTAACTAAAAGGCGGTATGGATAAGCGAAAAAAGCTATTACTTAAAGAGTCTACAAGTCGTAGACCATACAGTAAAACAGCTCAAGAAAAATTGTTTTATATTCCGAGGAAATCTTGAGCTTTGGCGACTACGGTTTTAAGAGAGCCAGGTTGAAAAGGAGAAACCAAATTAGCTGATTTGGTCAAACTTTTAAAAGGTGCATTCCCACCTCGCTGACATAAAGCAATATAATCTTCTATCGCTAATTTATAATTCGATTCTGCCTTGATCCAAAACTGCATAGCGCAGCAGAGGGCTAAGGTGTAGTCAATATAGTAAAAAGGCATGCAGTAGATGTGTTGCTTTTCTTGCCATAAACCACCTTGAGACAGATATGATAGATCACTATAATCTCGCCAGGGTAAATATAGTGATTCCATTTCTTGCCACATCTGATTTCTTGATTGAGGCGTTGCGGTGGGGTTCGCATATACTAAATGCTGAAAATGATCGACAGCACAACCATAGGGAAGAAATAAAATAGATTCTGCCAGATGAATTTCACGAAAGCGAGGAGCATCTTCGACAAAGAACTTATCCATCTGTGACCAAGTCAAGAACTCCAAACTCATAGAGTGAATCTCGCAAGATTCTAAAGTAGGCCAAAGATAATCAAGTAAAGGCTGTTTTCGGCTTTGCCATCCTTGAAAAGCATGACCCATTTCATGGGTAAACACTTCCACATCTCCTTTGGTGCCGTTGAAGTTGGCAAAAATATAGGGCATGCCTTCAGTTGGGAAGCCAGTACAAAAACCTCCTCCCGCTTTATTAGGGCGAGTTTGCAGATCGACAAAATTACCTGCAACCATAAGCTCAAAGAAATGACTTAATTCTGGATGTATGGCATCAAACATCTTTTGGGCTTGCTGAATCATCCAGTTATAATCGCCTTGGGGTTCGGGATTTCCTTGAAGATCGTAGACCGACTCATCCCAAAATTTAACTTGATCTAGATTGAGTTTGCTTGCTTTTTGAGCAATAATCTTCTGCGCTAAGGGAACAACTTCGTTAACAACTTCTTGACGATAATTAGCTACATCCTGCTCATTATAGTCAATGCGCTGCATCCGCTTATACCCTAGGTCAATATAGTTATCGTAACCAAGCTTACGAGCCATTTGATGGCGCAACTTAACTAACTGATCGTAGAGGGTGTCCAACTGAGACTGATACTGGCTAAAGAAATTCCATCTTGCCTGTTCTGCCTGATATCGTATTTGGCGATCGCTATCTTGGGTAAATTTACGAATTTCCGATAGATTTACGGTTTTTCCCTGAAATTCAATCTTGGCTGTAGCTAAAAGCTGTACGTACTGATTTACTAACTTAGACTCTTTTACCAAGTCGGATTCGATCTCTGGTTCAAAGGTGGTTACGTCTGCCGACCACAAATCAAAAGCCTGTTGACCCAACAGAGATTCCAATTCAGCGCGATCTTCGTCCTTAAGCAACCGTCGTTTCATCGCCACGGCTAAAGCAGTTAACTTAGGCTGTAGTTCATCACTATAGGATTGAGCCTCTTGATAGACTTTATTAGCAGTATCCTGACTAAAACGAAGTGATGTCATGGCTGACCAACTATTTAAACGACGGCGTAAGTCTTCCCATTGCTGCAAAGCTGATTGTTTATCCTCAATATTGGCAGCTAGATCCAAAGCTTTATTGATTTGAGCATATTCTGCTGTTACCTGCTCAATGGTTGGGGTTTTAAACTGGATATCGTCAAATTTGACCGTAGTTAAACTCATGGTTGGCAGTTATCAATTGTCAGTTATCAATTATCAGTAAACAGAAGACTATTAGCTGTTTACCGATAAAAAAATGATAACGAAGTTTAGACAGATAACTTAATTAGATCTCTTCTTCTGAGGATGAATTTCAACCCCTGTCCCCAAGGCAATAATTAAACCATCAACCATTAGAGCTAATAATCCTGCTGCGATTGCAGGTGCTTCTCTTTGGCGGATTTTATGGAATGGTCTTAGTAAAATATAGGTAGAATCTTGGTCTAGATAACGATCACGTAGTTCTTGGTACTGCGAACTGCTTGGATCTAAATTTTCATATTGTTCAGGTAAGCAATCAAATTCAAGATCTTGAGGTAGACAATTTAGAGGGACACTGGCTATGGCTCTAATATCTGCTGCAAAAATTTCCTCTGGAGATTTTCCTGTTAGATCATATTTAAACAATGGCTGTAAAGTTTCCTCTACTGGTGAGAGTTGAGCAAGATTTTGTTCTAGATCTTCTCTTTCAATTTTAAGTTGCTGACAAATATCACCACATCCAGGTAAAACTGATACTCTGTTCCCAGTAATTTCATTTTCTATTCGTTGGGCTTTTATCGCAATCTGGCTTTCTAAGCCGACTATTTTATTCTCAATAGGAGTATAAATTTCTGCTATCAAACCATTATGAGCTGTCTCTGCTCTCTGTTGAGCTGACTGTCTTTGTTCTTCTCCTGTAAGAAATTCATAGTAAGCAAAGAAACTAGTATAAATACTCAATACCCCAAAAGAAGCCACGGCCAACCACTTTAGCTTAGGTGCATGACGTAACGTTGAACCAGAAACAAGCAGTAATAATAAGATCTGAATTACTCCACCAGAAAAATAGCCGAGAAACCCAGGAAAGATTTGCAATGCACCTTTAATAGTTGTATAGCCACTAGTAACATTTAAAACTGATAAAGCCCCAAGAAGGATTTTATCTATTTTGGGTTTTACTTCTTCATTTACAAAAAAAGATATGGAATCTCCAAAAATTACACTATCAAGGTCTGTAAAATCAAAATCATTAGCTATTAAAGCTGCTGCTGTTTGATAAGCATAACCGATGCCTTCAGGATCTGATGTTCCTTCAATTATTACGGGTAGTTTTTCCCAAAAACTGAAATAACCAACATAAGGCAACTTAGTTTTTATCAGGGCTTCTAGGGGAGTAATTTTTTTTGGCAGCCAATCTTGATAAAATGGTTTAAGTTCTACTGCAAATTTCCTGAGCCACTCTTGAGATTCTTGATATTCAGTTCGACTGTCAAATCTCGAAGGGAGAGGAAAAACTAGACAGGCTCTACGATCATATGATAATTTTTGACGAGCTTGTTGAGCTTTCAGGGCAATTTGTTTGACACCATTAAGACTTTGATAGTTAGCAGTAAATACTAGGACGAGAATATCAGGTAATTGAATGGTGCAGATTCCGCCAGAATCAGTAATTCCTGTGCGACTATCAATTAAAATGACATCAAAATTCTCGCGCCATTGATTGCGTAGAGATTCAATAAAGTCGCCTCCGTTACTTTCGGCAAAAAACGAGTTCCAGTCAAAATTCAATACCTTACTTGTATAATTTTGATCTCGTTTGCCACTGGTGATTAAACTCAGGGGATGTTTTCCTTCAAGATCAATCGACAATACATACATTGAGTTCTTCTGCTTTAGGACTACCTTTAGCCATTCTGACGCTGGTGCAATCTTGAATTTCTAAACAGGAAATGTGACTGATGCATTTTGGTCTATCCTGACCATCATGAATAATAGCGGGAATGATTAAACATTGTCGATTTTTCTTACTCCCAAATCCACATTCTTCGGTCATAAATATCTATAAACTGGCGATCGCAATCACGACAAAGATAATTTTGTTGATCTTTTCGCCGACCATTTTTGACTATTTTCTTTGATTTGCATTCGGGACACTGCATAGTTAATAGGGTTTATCATATTTTAACTG
>JBCDDK010000050.1:0-42494 GCA_039180345.1 Cyanobacteria bacterium P01_G01_bin.39
CTTCTTTGATTCTGGTAATAAAGCTTTTGCCACTCCTCTAAGTTCAATTGCTGCTTCTTTAACTGTTGTGTTCTACTCCTCATTTCTCCACTTTATTTCGACTATTCTATTTTAGGTAATTTTATAGCGGGATGGGAGTAGTAACATTCAAAGTAATTTATACTACTTGCGATCGCTCAGTTTGTAATACAGGTGATAGAGTTAATTATTGACTAATTCCCAAGTCCCCAGTCCCCAGTCCCCAGTCCCCAATCCCCTTCTACGTTAAAGACTAGCAATTACTGCCTCAAGGGCGATCTATGAGAATTATTTCTCCTAACTGATTCTAATCCCAGCTTCTCGACTGGCATCAGTATGAGGGCGAATAATAATCTCAATATCCTGACCTAGCAGATTTAAAAACCTTAATAGGCGATCGCTAGAAAATCCATCTAAATTGCCTCTAGTCAGGGCTGATACTTTAGGCTGATTGATACCTAAAATTTCTGCTGCTTCAACCTGAGTTAAATTTCGTTTTTGAATAACCGTACATATTTGGTTAGCTAATTGAGCTTTGGCTAGATAAAGGGATGGTTCGGGAATATTTAAGTCGGCAAAAATATTGCTACTGCTTTCTTCTCTGTGATTGGCTTCTGTCATAACACTATTTTCTACTAGTTTGATAACTGCTGATAATCGTCTCTTGCCTGCTGCAATCGTTTCTTGATCAAATCAAGGTCTTGCCTGGGGGTAGAAATTCCTTTTTTAGACTTCTTTTGAAATGCATGAAGTACATAAATTATTCCTGCCAACTTAACTGTATAAACTGCCCTGTAAGTATCGCCATCAAACCGTTCGACAATTTCGAGAACTCCTGCACCACCAAAACCCTTTAAGGGTTTGGTATTTATATGTTTACTGCCTAACTGAGCTTGAAACAAAGCAAAACCTACCGCCTGTCGAACTGGCAGCGGAAAATTTTGTACTGCTTTCTTGGTTGAGCCAAGCCAAATTACAGGTGTTGGTTGTTTATCATCCATATATCCTAAATATGGGATATTTAAGTCAGCTTGTCAATTAGAAGAACCCTTAAACGCTTAACTGAGCTTTAATTCACCCCAGACGTTAAAGACTAGCAATAACTGCTTCAAGTGCGATCGCAATATGTGTCCAGTGAGTTCCTCCTTGACAAAAGGCAATATAAGGCTCTCTTAAGGGTCCATCGGCGGAAAATTCGGAGGTGCTACCATCAACAAAAGTGCCTCCCGCCATAACTAATTGGCTGGCATAGCCAGGCATTGACCCAGGAACGGGTTCTACATAGGAATCTACAGGGGAATGCTGTTGAATGGCTTTACAAAATGCGATCAGCTTTTCTGATGAACCTAACTGTACTGCCTGGATAATATCCCTTCGTGCTTCTAAAGGTAAAGGATTAACTGGATATCCTAGCTGTTCAAACACATAGGCAATTAAATGACTACCCTTAAGGGCTTCCCCTACCATTTGCGGTGCCAGAAATAACCCTTGAAACATGAGGCGATTTTGATCAAACGTTGCGCCGCTGCTGCTACCAATACCTGGACTGGTCAAGCGACAGGCGGCGGCTTCTACCAGTTCTGCCTTACCTGCAACATAGCCCCCTGCGGTGACAATAGTTCCTCCAGGATTTTTAATTAACGACCCTGCCATTAAATCTACACCCACGGCAGTTGGCTCAAGTTCGCTGACAAATTCACCATAGCAATTATCTACAAAGCAAACTGTATTAGGATTTTGCTGCTTAACCAGCTTGACAATCCTCTCAATCTCAGAAATAGATAAACTCTGTCGCCAGGTATAACCACAGGAACGTTGAATCAGTACCAGGCGAGTTTTACTACTGACTGCGATACTTAACCCCTGCCAATCAATACCGCCTTTTTCCGTCAAGTCTAACTGTCGATAATCAATCTGAAAATCCTTTAAAGAACCCTGATTATTACCCCGTAACCCAATTACTTCCTCTAGAGTATCGTAAGGCTTGCCCGCCACCGCCAGCATCTCGTCTCCTGGACGTAACACTCCATACAGCCCACAGGCGATCGCATGGGTTCCCGAAACAAACTGCACCCTAACTGCTGCGGTTTCTGCCTGCATGATTTGAGCAAATACTTTGTCCAGAGTTTCTCGACCCAAATCATCGTGTCCGTAGCCGCTAACGCTAGAAAAATGCTGCACTCCCACACGGTGTTTAGCGAAAGCTGATAAAACTTTCTTGAGATTTTGCTTGACCTGAGTGTCAATACCAGAAAAAATCGGTATTAGTGCCGTTTCTGCTTCTAATAGCAGATTATTAGTTTTCATTTTATGCAGAATCTTAATTTTGTCTTTGATTGATCGAGTAAGGAGTGCTTTTGCAGTTTATCTCGGTGTTGGTAAATTTTACCTATTAATCTTGAACACTATTTGTTGCACAATATTTTGGGATGCTAGCAGGCGAAAAGATTCATATTTTTTTGGCTTGCGGTATTACGTGGTGTATTAAGCTACAGCACAAAGAATTACGTAGAGTTGAAATTTAGGTTGGTTAATGATTGCGACATCGGAAAAAATCCCTCCTGCCTGGGGGACTATCATTTATATGGGTATTATTCATGGCATGGCTTTATTCGCCTTAATTCCTAGTAATTTTAATTGGGAAGCATTAGGGGTAGCATTTATACTTTATGTTTTGACAGCAGGAGTAGGAATTACCCTGGGATTTCATCGTTTAGTAGCTCACCGTAGCTACCAGGTTCCCAAACTTTTAGAATATTTTTTAATCTTCTGCGGTACTTTAGCTGGACAAGGAGGTCCTCTAGATTGGGTGGGTCTACATCGCATTCATCATCAGTATTCCGATCAAGAATCCGATCCTCACAATTCCTTAAAGGGTTTTTATTGGAGTCACTTAGGCTGGATGTTATGTCAGAATCCAGCTAACGCCAAAATAAGTCGCTATACCAAAGATATATCAGGCGATCGCTTTTATCAATTCTGTCAGCATGGCATGATTCCCATCCAGCTTACCTTGGCATTTTTGCTATATCTCTGGGGCGGTTTGCCCTTTGTGATTTGGGGAGTTTTTGTCCGCTTGGTTATGGTGTTTCACTGTACCTGGTTTGTCAATAGTGCGACTCATAAATTTGGCTATAAAAGTTATGAATCTCACGATACCTCCCTCAACTGTTGGTGGGTAGCGCTACTTACCTTTGGTGAAGGTTGGCATAATAATCATCATGCTTTCCAATATTCTGCCCGTCATGGTTTGGAATGGTGGGAAATTGATTTGACCTGGATAATGATTAAAACATTATCTTGGCTTGGTTTAGCCACTAATATTAAGTTGCCGCCAAGTAGAGCAAAACAGATATAGCTGGGATAAATCTAAGGGCATAAGGAATCAAGTTTTTAAAATTAGCTTTTGGCGATTTCTATCCCGAGGCACAATTTTAGCAACTTGGTTCTCTCAGCTTGTTAAACATAGTTATTCCAACAAGTTATCTGTTGTATTCTTTTTTCTAATTGGTATTAGAAACCAGGCAATAAGCGTGAATACTACTACCTACTGCCTACTACCTAAATTAGAAGGTAGATCAATTAATTACTATGACTATACGGTGTCACCCCGTGAAGATGTAACATTGAATTAGAGTGGTTTAGTGTAAAATGCGACTACGCTCATCAAGCCGATCAGCTCAAAGCCCCTAGCCAACGCGGCGTTTCCAGCGAAGCTAGTCACTCTTCTATAAATATTCGTTGATTTTGCAAGAAGATGATTAAGGAATTAGCCTCGGTTGAGTTTTATGGAACCATAGAACACAATGAAGATATTAGTGCCGTTGTTTCATTCGGTAATTTTTTGGCAATTGGTTCTGATGAAAGCGAACGTAAGATTCAAGTTCTGGAAAAGTGCCATGATTCTTATCATGTCAGGAATGATTTGACGATTGAGCTGACTGTACTCGACAAAAATGAGGGTCAAGAAATTGATATTGAAGGCATGTCAATCAGCAATGATCATACTTTATTCGTTATTGGTTCTCATTCCTTAAAACGCTCAAAAGTAAAAGCCGAAAAGACTTATCAGAAAAACCGCGACAGATTTGCTAAGGTCATTTCTGAGGAACGAAAAAACAAGATCTTTAAGTTAACCCTCGATCCTCAGACGGGAGAATCTCAGACAACAGATGGCAAAGAAACGATTAATCTTAAACAGATTATCAAAAATGATCCTATCCTTGGAAGATTTACGGCAATTCCTAGTAAAGAGAATGGGATTGATATTGAGGGAATTGCTGCCGATGGCAATAGTCTATATATCGGATTTAGAGGACCAGTGCTGAGGCAGAATTATGTGCCTGTAATGGTCATTGAAGATTATCATCATCCTGAGCAATATGAGCTGCGCTTTGTCAATTTGCAGGGTAACGGCATCCGTGACTTGACCAAAGTAAAAGATGGATTTTTAATTATTGCTGGCGCTGCTGGGGATGCTTTAAATCCCTATCAACTTTATTTTTGGGACGGTGTAGATACCATTCCTGGAAATGATAAACCGCAACAAGCACAACTAAACTTACTCGGCGAAATTCCCACTCTTAATGATGCTAAAGCCGAAGGAATTGCTGTTTTATCAGAAACAAATTCTACATATAAAATCATGATTGTCTATGATGGCCTACCCAATGGCGCACCCAAGCTATTGCAAATTACTAAGCCAGCTATATTCAATGAACAATGAACAATGAACAATGAACAATGAACAATGAGTGATAAGCAATGAACAGTTGATAAATGATAAATGCTCAATGATAAATGAAATGACCAATGCGATCGCCAGTAAGTTAAAATCGATTATCGATTCTAGTACCACGTTAGTTGAACTTAGTGTTGCTGATGCTTATTGGCAGAATAAGATCAATCAGGTAGTAGATACCGCTGATCCTATTTATTTACTATTTCCCTCCACAATTGAAGCTGTTGCCGAGATCGTCAAACAAGCAGCCCAACATCAGTGGCGAATTTTGCTTTGTGGTAATGGTAGTAAATTAAACTGGGGGGCGATTACCAAAGATATTCAGTTAGTTATTAGCTTGCAAAAATGCGATCGCGCCATTGAACATGCGGTAGGGGATTTGACGGTGACTGCCGAAGCAGGGATGAAGTTAGCTGATTTACAGGCTCTGTTGCGATCGCACAATCAGTTTTTACCAATAGATTCTAGTTATGCTGATGCTACCCTGGGGGGTATTGTTGCCACAGCGGATACAGGAAGTTGGCGACAGCGATATGGTGGGGTTAGGGATTTATTACTAGGAATTTCTTTTGTCCGCGCTGATGGAGAAATTGCTAAAGCAGGAGGTAGAGTTGTTAAAAATGTGGCGGGTTATGACTTGATGAAGTTGTTTACAGGGGCGTATGGCACCCTGGGGGTTATTACTCAGCTTACCTTTCGTACTTATCCTCTAATTACTACTTCCCAAACCATACTGTTAACAGGTCAAGCCCCACAGATTGCTCAGGCAAGTCAAAGTATTCGTAACTCTGGATTAACTCCTGTAGCCCTGGATTTATTATCTAGTCCGCTGGTAAGTAGCTTAAACTTAGGTTCTGGGATTGGTTTAATTATGCGTTGGCAAACTATTCCCGAAAGCATAAACCAGCAGCTTGAGCAGGTACAGGCGATCGCTAATCAGCTTAATTTAACGACTTATAAGTTTCAAGATCAAGCAGAAATTGACTTATGGCACAACTGCGCTAATCTTACTACTAAAACAAATTCAGAGACGGCAGTTAGTTGCAAAATGGGAATTGCGCCTCAAGGGGCAGTTGATTTTTTACAATTAGAACAAGTTAATAAAAATCAAGTTGCGGCAAGAATTCATGCTAGCAGTGGCATCGGACAATTAAGACTAGATAGCGCTAATAGTCAAATTATTGAATTTATGCGATCGCATTGTCAACAAAACCAGGGCTTTTTAACTATTCTTGACGCGCCTAAAACTCTTAAACAACAGGTGGATATCTGGGGTTATTCGGGTAATGCTCTTAAAACTATGCAGGCTATTAAAAATCAATTCGATCCGCAAAATATTTTTAATCCCAACCGCTTCATTGTTTGATCGATAATAGATAAAGGAGCTTTGTCTTAGCTATAAGCTATAAGCCATAAGCCATAAGCTATAAGCAGCAATTAGATAAATCAATAGTTCTACCTAATTGTAGAAAGGCGAGAGTTTGCCGCATCTAAGGCATTTTTTCTAACTGTATCTAGTTTAAATCTACTAAGCAGATAGTTAGTGAAAAGGCTCATAGCTTAAAGCCTGTCAATAATTACCAGAATTTAAAAAATCTAAATTAACCATAAGCTTAATGACTAATTTTGATCAGAAAAATCCTCCCAAACCAGAATTGATCGATTCTTGTGTGCATTGTGGTTTCTGTCTTGCTACTTGTCCCAGTTATCGCATCATTGGCAAAGAAATGGACTCTCCTCGGGGCAGAATCTACTTAATGGATGCAATTAATCAAGGAGAAGCAACCCTTGACATTACCACCACTCAGCATTTTGATTCTTGTCTAGGCTGTTTAGCTTGCGTAACCACCTGTCCTTCTGGAGTTAAATACGATCAGCTAATAGCTGCCACTCGTCCTCAAGTTGAAAGAAATCAAACTCGTAGCCTGCCCGATAGGTTGATCAGAACTCTAATTTTCAATCTGTTTCCTTATCCCAATCGTTTGAGAAATTTTCTTCCTCCCCTCTGGCTATATCAAAAATCGGGTTTGCAGCAGTTAGTTAGAAAAACTGGATTACTTAAAAAGTTTAGCCCACGTTTAGCAGCAATGGAAGCTATTTTACCCCAAATCAGCGATCGCTGCTGGGATAAATTACCTCATGTTATTCCCGCCCAAGGTGACAAACGCTATCGTGTCGGCATGATTTTAGGCTGTGTGCAGCGGTTATTCTTCTCTCCCGTCAACGAAGCCACCGCCAGGGTTTTAACTGCTAATGGCTGCGAAGTTGTGATTCCTGCTAGTCAAGGCTGTTGTGCTGCATTACCCGCCCACCAAGGACAAGAGGCGCAAGCACAAGCATTAGCCAGACAGATGATTGATAGTTTTATCGATGAAGATGTAGACGCAATTATTATTAACGCTGCTGGTTGTGGACATACCCTCAAGGAATATGGACATATCTTAGCTGACGATCCTCAATACAAGGAAAAGGCTGAGGAATTTGCCCACAAAGTAAAAGATGTTCAAGAGTTTTTAGCAGAGATTAAACTTACCGCCCAGTTACACCCCGTCACTTCAGAAACATTGAACCTAGTCTATCAAGATGCCTGTCACTTGCTACACGGACAAAAGATCAGCGTGCAGCCTCGCCAGTTACTCAAACAAATACCTCAAGTACAACTGCATGAACCTCAAGACGCTAGCTTGTGCTGCGGTAGTGCAGGTATTTATAACATGCTGCAACCTGAAACAGCAGATGAATTAGGTAAACAAAAAGCAGAAAATCTGATTAATACAGGAGCAAGCGTCATTGCCTCTCCCAATCCTGGTTGCTCTCTACAAATTCAAAAGCATTTAGAGTTAAAAGGTTCAAAAGTTAAGTTATTTCATCCTGTTGAATTATTAGATTATTCAATTCAAGGCAAGAAAATTTAGTATTTCGTTAAGTTAAACAACTATTAAATTCAATGTTCAACAGACTGTTGATAGTCAACACTGGAATTTTGAATAATTGTAGTAAAGGGTAAAGCTTTTTTGGGCAGTCTTGTATTAATACAAAGAAAGCTTTTTATAATACATGAATATTTTACCCCCTGCACTGAGACCTATATATACAACTGACAAGCCTAATGACAATATCTTACTTTACGAGGGTTTATTAGAAATTAGTTCTCAGATTAATCAGCATAAAGTTCAAATTCAAGGAAATGGGAAATTAGAATATGTATGGTTTCCCAATCCTCGTATTCAGTTTAGTTTTTCTAATAAAGATCAGAATATAGATATTATTCCATATGTTCATGCTAATAATCTTCTTGTTGCACTAACTCTTTTAGATATTGAAGTTTTGCCTATTAATATATCTATTACATCATCTAGCTCTGGAAATAACAATGGAAATTTCGTATCTGGAAGAGTAACGGAAGCCATCACTCAGGGAAACGATAAAGATTTAGCTTATGTCTTATTTCATGTAGTTAATTTTCATGATTTCAGAGGAAGACCTCCATCAACTCTTAAGCATGATTCACGCAGTAGAGATATAGAAAGGATGGTATTTCAAGCAAACGAATGGAAAGTAACTTTAGATCAACTTGAAACTACAACAGATAATGTAAAATACTTGAATTCTCAAGGTGGATTTGCGATAACTCATGTAGGTAAATTAGAAAAACTAGATGGGCAAACTTTTTCAGGAGAAGAGGCTAAAGAATTTTTGAAAATTGTTGTTGATTTTCTATCTTTTGCTAGAGGGTTTAAAGTTCCATTGGCTCTTCTGGTTGGCTATGATGCTGAAAATAATAAAATTTGGCAACACTGGGAAGAATCAGTAGGACATCCTTGGAAATATGTAAACTCTTGGTTTCCTGTTAATAAAGCTCATATGCTTGCTAATGCGTTTCCTGCTTTTGTATATTGGTGGAATAGTTGGGAACAATCAGCTAAGTTATCTCTTTATTGGTATTTAGAGGCTAATCACAGTTCCTTGGTAGAACAGCAAATTATATTGACCCAGGTTGCCTTAGAATTAATAGCTAACGCAGAAGAACAAACCAAAGGTAATGCGTCAGAAAAGCTAAGAGGATTGCTAAAGAAATATGAGATTCCTGTAAACATCCCTTTTGATAATCTCTCTAATAAGCCTTCTACTTTGGCTAGTAAACGCAGCCCCGAATCTTCTGAACCTTTAGAGAAATTAGTAGGACTTAAGAATAATTTGAAGAAAAAACTTAGTGAACAGCTAAAAAAAGAAATTAATGAAAAGAATAAGATAAGAATAGAACAAGAGCTAAACCAAGTAGATGCTCCTTATTTATTTACTAAAATACGCAACGATATTATTCATTCTAAAAAGAAAATTGAAAACTTGGAAACTTATCTTTATGAAGCCTCTGATTTAGGATTATGGTACTTGGAATTAGTATTACTTGCTATCTTTGATTATCAAGAATGTTATGGTAATCGACTTCCAAAATATCAGCAGAATGGAGAAATGGAAGTTGTTCCCTGGTCTAATCAAGGAAAAAGCTACTAATAGCAATGAGATAGGCAATCTCCAAAATGTTTGTTGAATTTTGAAGTTTTGATATCGAAAACATTTTTAAAGCAATATCTGACGATCGCAAAGTATTAATAATATTTAGTCGTTTCCGAGTTTAATTAATAGCTCTTGCTGCAACTGAATTAATTGCTTAACAGAATCAGTCTTAAAACCATGAGCGATCGCATCACGCAATTGAAAAGCTTTTTGTAGTTCCAAGTATTGGGACTGTGAGATTATACCATTGAATATTAATTCTTTGATTAAGCGTCTAAAGTCAAATTCTTTTAAACTAAAAAGTTAGTTACTAACAATGATGTCTTCCAGTCGGTTGTTTTTAATCTGATCAATATTTATTCTCTACTGCCAAAATTAATAAGGCATTTAAAATAGAGGCTGCCGCGGGGGAACCACCTTTCCTACCTTTAATAATAATTTGTGGGACATCTAACTTAGCTAAAGCTTGCTTAGATTCAATCACGGAAACAAAGCCGACGGGGACACCAATAATCAACGCGGGCTTAACTTTTGCATTAGATACTTGTTCGCATAGCGCTAAAAGTGCAGTAGGGGCATTACCAATCAAATAAATTGCCTGGGGATATTTTTCCCAACATCGAACTAAGCCTATTTCCGTGCGAGTTTTACCTGATACGGCTGTTTCCGCCTGGTCAATTGCAGTAATGATGAGATTGTTAAAAGTTTTGGCTACTAAGCTGTTGATGCCCTGTTTTACCATGGTCACATCGGTCACAATTGGCATGCCTTGCCTCAGACTAGCAATCCCAGCAGCGATCGCACCTACACTAAATTGCAGCAGCTTAAGATACTCAAAGTCTGCCGTAGCGTGAATTACTCGCCGTGCGATCGCATATTCTTGTGCATCAAGATGATGTTCTCCGACTTCACGGTCAATAATCGCAAAGCTTTGCTCAACTATTGGATGATTTAGATTTAATTTACTCAATTAAGCAAAGTTGACTACTGTCCAGTCAGGTTCACGATGGTATTGAAACATATTTTCAAATTTACGTAGCTGCGCCTGTTTGATCGAAAATTCTGGTAGTTCACTTTCCACCAGACGGTCATTAATCTGAGACAAGACAATACAAAGGCGATCTCGATTTAGGCTATTGGGAATCTGATCGAAATATCCTAAAGTAATATGAGCAGTTAGATCGTACTGTTGCTCAATGCCTAAACCAATCAATCCTGAATTCTGATAAAGTGAGCGGCGCAATTTAATCACTGCTTGATAACTTTCCTGATCTTTGGGAACCAAACAAGCCATAATTGTCCTGGGTCTGGTAACGACGCCCCATAGTTGCCAAGTAAGAGGTTGATTATCGGACTCAGATTGATATTCTTGGAAACTGGCTGCCGTTTGGCGTCGTAATTCTTGGTCAAAATCGGGGTTAGCGGCAACTATTTGACGATAATTTTCATCCCAAATTAAGTCAGCTAGGGTGAAATGAAAACTAGCAGCTGGCAAAGGAATAAAAAAATCTGTCTCCAACTGCTGAGATAATTGCTGTTGTAATTTTTCTACTTGCTGGTAAAAGTCCTGGTTGGCACTATCTTCGGCTGCGGGAGGAGTAATGACACTATATCCAGGAAATGATGCTGGTTTACCTGCGATAAATTTTGGCGATTGCTGAATGCCCTGTAGCTGCATAGCACAGGCACTAGGCAAGGTTAATCTCGCAACCCGATTGATATACTCTTGATATGATTCGTCCAATCTAACTTACCTCTGATTCAATTGAACGAGCGTAGTTTTGAGAGAACCTCAAAACGCTTACCGCTCGATGATTTCATCTCTATTAATAATGCCTCAATTGCTTATTAATAAAATCCTTTGTCTTTATTGTGCCGCTAATCTCTCAGAATTTCATCTCAGTTTTGTTAATTATGCGAAATTCAGTCGTAATTAACTTTTGCGGTATTTTGGCGATTTTACAGTTTATGAGCGAAATAGCAGATGATTTTTTACCGCGGAATGTGGTCAACGCACAAAGGCTTGAGCCGCATGTGACCCTCGTTTTACGGCGGTGTAACGCTGACTAAAAAACATCGCCACGGCTGACGATGTTACATAAAGCTTTATTAATAAACCATTAGATAATATCGAACTTACGCAGTCCCAAATATAGACCTGAAGCTATACCTACGTATAAACCAATAATTAATAGAAAAGCGATCGCGCCACTCATGTGATATCTCCTTTTATAATCGTACAAATTTTATGGTTAATTGTCATCTTACCTGATCACTCTTAACTCTGAACCAGCGACTTTCGTATATTGCCTCGAAACTTATTATATTTCATGACTACGATCGCAGCTAGTCAATTAAACACCAATTATGCTCTGTATATCAGAGCAAATTTTTTTGGCAGTATGAATGACATTTCTCAATGGTATGGAGTTTTAGGTATAAGTCCCACCGCATCACCAAAAACAATCAAGGAAGCTTATCGCGAATTAGCCCAGCTATGGCATCCCGACCGATATGTTGATGATCCTGAGCTTAAAGCTAGGGCAGAATCGGAAATTAAGGAAATTAACCAAGCTTATTCAGAGATCAAAGCTCATCTTTCAGCTAAAGTTGATGCTCCTCATACGGCAGTTGCCTCTAGAACAAAAGTACATTCAACCGTAAATAAGATTCAAAGTACTCCTGAATCTTATTATCAACAGGGAGTTAATTTTGCCGAAGAGCAAAGATATGAAGATGCTCTAACTAGTTTTGCGCAAGCAGTTAAACTCAACCCAAATTACTTGGAGGCATATCAGTATCGGGGCTTTATTCTCGGTAAGATGGGTTTTAATTTAAGAGCTGACGCTGAATTTAAGAAAGCACATCAGATCAAATTAAAAAATAGATTTAAGCAGCCTCAAAAGTATACTGTATATAATGAGCAGCATTCGGATAACTCAACAGAAGCTCCCTTCAAAGCTAAAACCAGCTTGTGGCTCAAATGTAGGCAAACTATTCTGAGTAATGATCAACCTTGTAACAGCTTGAT
This sequence comes from Cyanobacteria bacterium P01_G01_bin.39, assembly GCA_039180345.1. Taxonomy (GTDB): domain Bacteria; phylum Cyanobacteriota; class Cyanobacteriia; order Cyanobacteriales; family Xenococcaceae; genus Waterburya. Next base: position 12,309 of record JBCDDK010000050.1, read on the forward strand.
TATTACTCAAAGTGGCGAGATTGCAGGTAGCAATAACTCTCCAGAAATTCAACTATGGCAGGCACGTACAGGTCAACCAATAGGCAGTTTACAGGGTCATAGCGATCGTGTGAACTGCCTCACTTTAAGTCCTAGTGGTCAGACTTTGATTAGCGGGAGTAAAGACCAAACTATTAAGTTTTGGGACTTAAGAAATAAGAAATTAATGCGCACTTTCACAGGGGAATTTGATGGTCATCTCAACGAGATTACCACCGTGGCTATTAGTCCCGATAACCAAATTTTATTAAGCTGCGATCTAGACAACTCGTTGAAAGTTTGGAATGTCAGCCATGGCAAAGTGATTAAAAATATTTCTTTCTCTGCTGATGTAACCTGTCTGGCAATTAACCCCAATGGACAAATATTTTGCAGTGGTGGGTTAGAATCACAAATTAGAATTAGGCAAATTAGAGATGGGCAAGTAATTCGTTCGATTAATAATCAGTCTGGAGTTTTATCTATAGCCTTTAGTCCCGATGGCAAGTTGCTAGCTACGGGAGGATTTAACCGCACTATCAAACTGTGGGATCTAACCACAGGTAAAGAAATTTATACTTTTACAGGACATTTAGATCGCATCTCCAAAGTGATCTTTAGCCCAGATGGTCAAACTTTGAGCAGCAGCAGTTGGGACAATACCATCAGACTGTGGTCATTAAATACCGCTCAAGAAATTGCTTGCATCCAAGCACATGCTACCCCGATTAAAACTATGGCGATCGCACCTAATGGTCAAACTTTAATTAGCAGCAGCAGCGATCGCCTGATTAAACTATGGCAGAGTAATTTTTAGCGCCAAAAAATAATCAATCAGTTGCAAACATACAGGTTTTGAAGTTATACCTGAGATTGAGCTAATGGTGAGGGGCTTAAGTAGGTAGGTGTAATTAATTAGAAGATAGTTAACTTAATAAGTAACGAACAAAGGCACAGCTTGCTTCGCAAGCAAGCGTCGCTGACGCGACTTGGGGCGGTAGCCCCTGTGCCGCATGTACGAGTAACGAGTAACGAGTAACGGAGTACTTAACCAAAAATTCAACTTATTTCTGTTTTATATTTAATTCTTAATTCTGCCCACTTACTTATATGCCCCGTTCAATAATTACTAATTTTTGAGTCTTCAATTATTTTTAACAGATGAAATACACTGACCTGCAACAAAGATTAAAACAGTATCAAGTAGCAGGATTAGTCATAGTTAAATTAAATGCTCCTAAAACTATTTTGTCGGCTGAGTATCAGCGTTGTTTAAACTTGGGAATGTCCCAAAGCGATTTATCAAGATTAGCAGCAATTAATAATTATGAACATCTTGAATTTATTGCGGCTGTAGAAATTAAGGCTCATCCTGAATCTTTTCCTTTGCGAATAATTAAAGCCAAAGCTTTCGATCTGGGTAAGGTAGATAGTCTTCAGGAGCTAAAATTAGCTTTTCCTATTTTTAATGATAGAAAGTATGATTTCCGTACTAAAATTTCTTGGTCACAATGTGCTTATGCTATTGATAATTTAACCAAAGATTCTCAGAATTTTACTAAATTTAAGCAAGAGGTTCAAGATTTTATTACAGCGATTAAGCAGCAGCAATATCATCAGCTGACGGGTGACACAGCAGTGGTCGAAGCCTCTGATGATCTAGCCAATTATATTAGCTGGTGGAAAGGCGCACAGTGGTCATATACTTTGGCAACTAAAGTCTCCACCTTAGATTTATTAAAACGAGCTTGGCTGGAACAATATTTTGCTCAGCATGAGTTAAGTCAGTTACTAAAATATAGCCCAATTGAATGAAGCTCAGTTAAGATATCACACTAGGTAAAAACTTTTATTATGACTGTATCTAAACCAATCAAGCTGCAAAATAGTTTACAGCAAATTATTCAAACCTGGAAAGATCAAATAATTTGCTTTTCGCCGCAAGGATCAGGATACAGCGCCTATTTTGTTGATAAGAGAGATGGCAGTCCTATTAACTATATTCAAGCTAGTTGTGATGAATTACGTCATTTGGGTACCAACTATAATTCTCTTTTAAATAAGATTAAAGAGCAGTATTACGGTTATTTAAAAGAAGCAGTTCTTAATACTATAAAATATGAAGCTACCAGAAGAGTGGTCAGAAAACAGCACGAATGGATTCAATCTAGCTATAAATTTATTATTGAGCAAAAAGAATTAAACCTGGAACAGCAGTCTAGCGAAATGGAAAATCTAAAGCAGATAATTAGCGCTCAAAAGCTAGAAATTGCCAAGATCAAGCAAGAATGTCGTGGACAATTAGCTGCAATTCAGGCAGAAGCCTTACTTAAGCAAAAAGAGGCAGAGATAGAACAAAAGAATAGTGAAATTGCTCGCTTAAATCAACAGCTACAGGAATGCGATCGCGAAATTACTAGCCTTAAAACAGAATTAAGCAATGGTCTACAAGAATTAAAGCTTAAATATAAGGGATTAATAACTCAGTTTATTATCAGCAACCTGGAAAAACAGCAGGCAAATAGTAAAAATAAGAGTTTACAGGCTTGTCAAAATATTTTTGTCAAAGCTCAAAGAAAAATTAATTCCTTACAGTGCGAGAATAAGTTGATTCAGCGAGAGAATATAGAACTACAGGGTAAAGTTAAAATGCTTAGAGTTTGATCACTGATCACTGATAAATTAAAACTATAACGATCAGGTTAGAGTTAAATGATAGTCGGTACTACAGAAACAGCTAAGATTCTCAAGATCTCTACGGGAAGACTGAGAATACTGCTAATTGCAGGGAGAGTAGAAGGCGCATACAAAACGGGTAGGACATGGTTAATTCCTCTGTTCAATGGCAAGCCGATTATCAAACTAGGAAGCAGAGGTCCTGCTCCTCGTTGGCGCAATCCTCGAAAGCCAGCTAAAACAGTTATTCATGTAAACACCCAAAGAATTAGGCAGAATCAAAAAAAGGTGCATAAGCAGCCTGTGATTACAGTAAAAACCAGAAATACTAATCAATACGGACACGAAGTAGAAATACCAGGAGGATGTCGTGTTGTGTATCGCCCCGATAGTCCGCTGTGTGGTGCGAGGGTTTGGATCGAAAGTCTTTATGATGTCAAGGTGATTAATTTAAATATTGCTGATTTAGAGTTGGCAACCGAGGATGGTGTTGTTCAGAGTTTTTAATTCTGAAGTTTGCGTATTGCGACGAGGCGAAGGATTATACGATCGCTAATTTTTGCTTGTCTATTTTGTGCTGACTAAAAAATTTTAGCGGTGAGATTTCAACTTTGCCGCATATTACTAAACTGGAGGAAGAGCTTCATTATCTTGCTTAACTTCTTTTACAGCTAATCTTGGTGAGCTATCCATCTTTCTGCTGAACCAATTAATATACAAAAACCCCACGCTGCCAATAAATAAAAGCCCCACAATTACTGTAATTGTTTCTAATATTAATAGAACCTGATTAGCTCCATTAACTCTATCTAGAAGTTTTTCCTTAGCTTTACCCTCCTGCTCTAAACTCTTCCTAAAAAATTCTCTCTCTTTCTCTAAATCTTGTTTAGAAGATATTCTTTCCTCATCAAGTTTACGTTCCAAGTAATCAACTCTACTTTTGAGCATCTCATTATTTGTCAGGATTTCCTCAGCTTTGCCCCCATTTCTGGAAATTGCTTCAAGTTTGCTAGTAAAATCAAAATTTCGTTGCTCAAGTAGTTGTTCCCTGGCATCAATAGCTATCTGGCGATTTTTGAGGTTCTCCTCTCGGCTGTTTAAGATTTCTGCTCTTTGTTCTAATGATTCTCGATAAATATCAACGTCATTAAGTTTAGTTTCGGCTTCTCTAAGTGCAGCAGTTAACTGAGTTATCTCGGTGACTTGTTGTTCACTTTTCTCGACACAGTTATTGTAATAATCCTTGTACTCACTGCCAAATACGCCAATGACTGGTTGAGAGTTCAACAACGGCATTGGTTGACCCAAAAAAATAAATAGTGGCAAGGTGAAATGTATTAAGATAACGCTCCAGGTGGCTAACATTGAGATATCGACTCCTAGCTGTATAGATATATAGAACGCTTGATGTGAATTAGCTTCGTTGAAAATTTACTAGTTTTTAGCTCTTAGCTTTTAGCTTTTAGCTTTTAGCTCTATTTAAAATCATTCAAAGGCTCGTCAAAATTATCAGCTAGAGTAATTAATCCTTTGGCACTATTAAATTGAAGACGTGAATTAATCAGCGTAGCAGTTATTATTTTTGCTATTGAACGGTTCTTTAATAATACCTGTCTCTTCTCCCCGCATCACCACATCAATCATATCTAATAACTGTTGTGCAGCTTCGGTAACTATAATTGGTTGCACTGCAATTATGTTGTTGTCTAGATTTATTTTGTAATTTTTGCTTTGAGTATAGTTATTGAGTGTTTTTGCGATCGCTTTGCTAGCACGCAGAACGTAATCGCTTCGTATAAATTATCGGATCTTTCGTAGATTGAGTTAGCGATCTCGTACTCCAACAAAAATTTATTCTCTGTAGGATTTGATCATAAATTTAACGATAGTAAAGAGAAGCAAGACGTTCTATTATGTGCTGACAAATCCATCCATATCGTCGGCAGATGCCCATAAGGTGCAAGATTCAAGTCAAAAGTTAGTTTCTCGTAGTTCAACCAGTGTTTTCCCTGTTTCCAGCCAACGATACAGCCAAATTGTTCCCAAACCTCATTCTCAGACTCTCCTGCTGACCCAAGACGCGCATAAATATCTTCTTGGATGCTGAAACCAAATTTATTCTTGCTGTATTCTAGCCATAATTGGTTTATAGTACGTAAATCCGATGAGGGAAATCTCTCAATATCCTCTTTTCTAAAATATATATTTTCACTATTGGCAACTTGAAGCATTACCTTTATTGTTTCCTGGTCAGCTTCCTGCCATCGCTCTTGCTGCAAAAGATGATGAAGTCTTGTATAGTTAATTCCTTTTACATTTTTGATTTCTAACTCTTCATTTTCTAGAGATAGCTCGATATCAATATCGTTATCTGGGAAATCCAAGAAACCTGAAATAGCTTCGTTTGTTGCTTTTGAAATCGCAGAATAACCTGTTTGAGTCGTGGGGTCTATTATGTATGTTGAATAAGTTTTCTCTTGATCTAATTCTTGCTCTAAATGTTGGATTTGGGATCTAAGGGATTGTTCTGATGGCTTTTGATTTTGATTTTAATAAGATTCTTGCAATTTTTGAATCTCATCCGCAAAATATTGTTTTAGCTGTTCCTTTTCTTGTCGAGAGGCTGTTTTGATTTCTTCAATTTGCTTGCCATAAGATCTGTGTAACTCTTCTATCTGTTGTTGCTGCAATGAGTTATTGTTAGAGTATTTTGGTTGCCAGTCTTTGAGATGTTGACAAAATTCTTTGAGGGTACGATTTCGTCTGGTAGTAAACCTTTGTGCTATCTGAAGCTTATCTCCTAACTGATTAATGGCACTATTGAGCTTGTCGGCAAAATCTGGAGTTTCTATGGCAATGCTGAGAAAACTTTTTAAAGGACCAGGTAAATTACTTTGAGTTAAACCTGTGCCTAAGATCGGGATAACTAGTCTATCTGTCGTCCAAAAAGAGCCAACTTCAAATGGTATCCAAGCAGAATGTAAGCTATCTAAAGTAATCAGAATAATGATCGCTTCTGAGTTTCTTAACTGATGCTTAAGTTGATCGGTAATGGAATTAGCACTATACGCCAAACCCTGATCGGGATCTGAAGAGCAGAATATATCTTCCTCCTCAACTCGAAGACCAGCTAAGAGGAAGTTGACTAACCTAAAGGCGATCGCCTGATCGGAGTGACTATGGCTAATAAAGATGCGGGTCATTAGACGTTGCTAATTTGAATTATGAAACTGATCATAATACTATACTGTTCGTAGCTATTAGCTATTAGCTTATCTGAATCAAAGTTTATCTAGAGATCATCAAGACTATTTTCTTCCACTTCAAAATCAGATTCAATTAGTTTCTCAAGCTGTTGTTTCCAGTCTCTTCCTAACTGCACTGTAATATCAGAATATAAAACCCCTGTACTTTCCACTACTACTTCTCCCACACCCAAAATAGAACGCACTTCAGCAGCAGCTTCGTCGTCTCCAGACTGGGCAATAACTCTGGTTTTTGCTAAGGGGTCTTGCCAATTTTTGCTAGCGCTTACTCGACGATAACCCGCTTCTCTGAGCATATCTAAGGCTGACTGTAACGCTTCTTGATTTTTAGTACTATCCTGCACCGAGATTTTGATTCGAGGATTACTAACGTCGAGAGTGCCTTCTAAAGTAGCATATCGATTATCGGCGATCGCATAGTCGTCTACTCCTCGTGGCAAATTAAAATGCTTGGTCATCAACTGATTGATTTTCTCTGGGTTAGGTAACCAGTAACTAGCGACTTCATCTCCACTGTTGAAGTCCCCAGGCAACATCATCATTTTCACATCCGAGCGATCTGTTTTAGAAGCAAAATTAGATAAAGCCATCAATTCTCTAACCGTCAAATTAGTATCTAAGTGAGATTGAATGACCGAAAGTATTTTGGGAATCTTAACTACCGTAGCAGGCTTGAGAGTTTGCTCTACTGCTGAACGCATCAACATTTGCTGTCGCTGTACCCGCGAAATATCGCCGAATCCATCGTAACGATAACGCAAAAACTGCATTGCTTTATCGCCATCCAAATGCTGAATTCCCTTTTTGAGATCAATGTAAAGATGCTGGCTAAAGTCATTATATTTCATGTCTTTAGGAACGTTGACCGTAACACCACCCAAGGTATCAATTAGCTTTTCTACCCCTTGGACATTCACCCGAACATAGCGATCAATATTGATCCCACCTAACAGTTCACTAGTGACACTAGCGGTTAATGCCGGACCACCATATTCATTGGCATGATTAATTTTTCTAACCCCATATCCGTCAATATAAACACGGGTATCTCTAGGAATCGAAAGTACCGATACCTTTTCTGCTTGAGGGTCAAATCTAAGCAACAACATACTGTCACTCAGACCTTGAAAAGAGTTGACTAAGTGATGATATCCTACATCTTGTTTTTCATATTCGATTCCTCTATTTTCCAGATCAGAGCTAATAACTTTGATCCCCAATACAAGAATATTTACAGGGCGTTTTAATTCGGGTAAATTTAATTTTTTGGCAGTTACAGTTTCTGTTTTACTAAAAACTTTTTCTTCCTCAGTACTAAGTTCTGCTTGCTGTAATGGGGACGCAGTAGACATCGCCACAGCCAGGAAAGCACCCACCGCAGCTGAAATTACAGAGACACTAGCTAACCCTAAACCTACTAAAATAGCTCTTTTTTTATTCAATTTCTGTGGTTGGTTGTGGCGCGAATAATTAATTGAATTAAATTGAGCAGTAGATTTTCTGCCTGAAGGAGTTGATCGATAAGCTTTTCTAACTGGCACTGGATACCCTCACCCTAAGTAAAAATAAATAATATTGTTAAAGTAAAATTCTAGATGTATATAAGCACAAACATAATTCAATTAATCTTAACAGCTATTTACCAGAAAAATACCTAGCCTAAGGTGATTGCGATAGCAATATTAAAAGGAAAATCATAGCTTATAGTCCATTGTAGTCATTTGAGATCTAAAGTAGATCTTCCAATTGGCGGTTTCTGAGTATAGCTTAATCTTTAGCGGAACGATAGGCTTGAGAACTGGCGATTATTGCTTGATAGCAGCTTATCATCAATATCTAACATCATTAGTTCAATCCTTGGTCGAAAATAGTTTTTTTCGACCAAGTTGCCATAGCAAAAAAGTACAGCATAAAAAGTATCCTGTAGTAGTGACTGCATTAGCGTACAATAGCCGCAAAGACATTATTCCTGAAACATTAGCCGCGCCGAGTGAAAATAAAGCATAGGAACTTAACCAAGCTAGCATTAAGTTGACTGATAATCGGCTCGCTTTATACTGTTGACGTAGTGCAGGATCATTTTGAGCATGTCTATCTTCCATCCTATTCTGAGCTTGATATAGAGTCCAAACAGCAGGAATTACGCCAATCACAGGTAAAAGATAAACCCAAAGCTGGAAATATTGTTCTACTTGTTCTACCTGGTTCGAGCTTGACAATTGATTGTTCATTATTTTATTGGTAGCTGAATGACCAAGCTAATCAAAGATAAAATTACAGCACTTATCTTAGCTGGAGGAGAAAGTTCTCGCATGGGCGAAGATAAAGCTCTTCTGCAAATAAATGGTAAAGCGCTATTAACTCATATTTGTCTGATAGCCCATGAATGCGCTGCTCAAACCTATGTAATTACGCCCTGGATTGAAAAATATCAGGATATTGTCCCTTCCAGTTGTGAGTTACTTCCAGAACAGCTAGTACTAAATGCGCCCTCTAACACTCCTATCATCGGTTTTGCCCAGGGAATGCAGTCGGTTAAGACAGAGTGGACTTTATTACTAGCTTGCGATTTACCTTATTTAGCTTCGTCTCAAGTAAAACAGTGGTCTTCAGCTTTGGCAACAGTATTACCCACAGAAATAGCCTTGCTAGCGCGTACAGGCAATAGATGGGAGCCTTTTTGTGGATTTTATCGTCGTTGTTGCTTAAACTCGTTATTGAGGCATATTAACCAGGGTGGTAGATCATTTCAGACCTGGCTCAAGCAAAACTCTATCCAAGAATTATCAATCAGCGATCGCTCTATGCTATTTAACTGCAATACTCCTCAAGATTGGCAATTATTGCAAGATCGGCAAAGAAAAGAGCAATAAATATTGCATTTACCAACGTCTCCAGATTTTTACAGGTAGAAAATAAAATAACAGTTGGTGAAATAATTGATAACAAACTTTAAAGAATGGCGAAACCGACTCAGGCTCATTTAGAGCGAACTATTAATAAAAAAGACCCGCTCGAAGTGAGGCAGCAAACTTTAAGCCAAATGCAATACTACATGGGAGCAAAATTGGTTGAAGTGAGAATAGATCCCCAAAAAGTTATTTATCGCTGGTCAATTAAGCATCAAGAGGAGCAACAAATCTGTACTTTGAGTGCTTTTTGGGGAGAATCGCAGCGTAAATTGCTTTCAGGAGAAGAACCTTTGAGCGGAGAAGAGTTAACTAACTGCGCTAGAGCCAATGCTTCGGCGGGGGTAGAAATGGCAGCAAAGTTGTGTGGCTTTGCTTTAGATGTTGAAGGTTTTCAAACTCAGCTCAAAAAAACTGCTCAAGAATTAGAAATCCCCTTAGAATCTTTCAAACAGTTGGTTGTGTAGCTGATTTGAGTATTCAATAAGATTATTATTATTGGGAGCGCTAAAGGATGATTAGTTTAAATGTAGAAGATCGCAAACAATTAATTACCTTACTCAAGGATCTACCAGAATTAAGAACAGAAAGATCTCGTCTACAAATTTTGGAATTAGCTGGACTCAAGCAGCTAGCACCTATGATCGATCTCTCAGGTGCTTCCTTTATAGGGATTAGTGAGATTGTTAGTTATCTGTCAAACTGATGAAGCAGGGATAGACAAGCCAACGATCAGTAACATACCAGAAAGATTGCCACCCTCGAATTGTCTTCCATAAAGGCTCAAATGTTTCGCTAGAGGGATCACCTAATACCCATGCCAAAATGCCTGGTTGAAAATGATTAACTGTTGTCCATAGCCAAATTTTGTTTTTTTTGACCAACGTATGTTTGAAGTTCGTCTATTTCGGTAATTTCTGGCATTTCCTCTACTTCTGGGGCATCAGGTAAACCAAGTGCGCTTTTTCTAACCCATCTAATTACAGTATTATGATTAACTCCTGTCACTCTCTCTATAGCTCTAAACCCTAGTCCATTGACATACATTTTCAAGCAGTTTTCTTTAACTTCATTTGAATATCCCCGCGCTGTGTATTGATTGATAAATTGGCGATCGCACTTTTTGCAATGATAGTTCTGCTTTCCTCGGCGATGACCGTTTTTGACGAGCGACCCCGCGCATTTTTAATGCGCTAGACAAAGGCTTTAGCCGCATGTACGCGCGAGTTGCGAATTTTGTTTGACTGGCAATTAGGACATTTCATTCTCCATAGATAAAAGTACTATAAAATATTCTAAAAATATTTTGACTTCAGAAATCTAATAATGAACGAACCAGATAAAAAAGATCTAAGTACAGGACAAAAACATTAAGGAGTGAAGAAAATCAGCGAATTTTAAATCTAAGTCAGTGACAATTGAACGCAGATAATCCAAACCGTGACGGAAAATGCTTTTGGCTCTCCGACCATGTTTTTTAATTTTGATTGGTCGATGCTGATGTAACCATTCTCCTGTTTTAATCGCCCAACATAATGCAATCGCCATTAAAGCTAGTAACTTACCCAATCGTTCTGAATCAGTGAAATGGGTTGATTCAAGGCAAAATCCTCTGGTTTTGAAAATGCCAAACAAGGTCTCGATTCCCCATCGTTTTCCATAGTCTGGAATAGCTGATGTAGTTGAATCTGGAGTAATAACAATTAGCAGTTCCCCATTTTCTAAACGCAAAGCGCAAACATAAACTAAATGAAACATCGAACTGAGAAAAATCTATAAATAACACTTTAATAATTATAGATTTTCCCAGTAAAAACTCCTGTTAACTAATGGTTGGAGTTGTTTTCGACGAGATATTACTCTCTAGAAATTAATAAGCATCCTGCAACTCATAAAAGTCTGGAGAAACATAATCCTTACGTAGGGGAAATCCAATCCAATCTTCATTCATTAAAATCCGCTTGAGATTAGGATGACCTTCATAGATGATGCCCAACATATCGTAGCTTTCCCGTTCTTGCCAGTCTGCTGCTTTCCAGATCCAGTAGACAGAAGGAACTTTGGGATTGTCCCGAGGTAGAAAAACCTTAAGTCTAACTTCCTCAGCTTGCTCAACATCATCCCCAACTTTAATTAGATGATAAAAGCTAACTAACTCTTTACCAGCACCTAGATCGTATGCCCCCTGACATTGAAGATAGTTATAGCCATAAGCATACAAAGCGGTGGCGATGGGTAATAATAAATCAGCCTCGACCTTGATCATTTCTATATCAGAAGTATCAGGTTTTAGAGCCTCATTATCAAAGCCGTTGTCCGTCAACCAAGTTGAAGTTTGACCCGCAACAACTATTTCTGATGCATTTTCTTCAGAATTTTGCTGATCTTTTTTTTCTTCAGCCATTTTGCACCTCCTCTGTTGCTGCTGACTCGATCGCAGGCATTTCCATACCCATTGCCTCGGCGAGCTTCCTTGGTGGCGCTTGACGAGTTTCGGATTGAACATACGTACCAGTTAAAATGGGCTGCACTGCCTTCATATTGTGAGTAGTGCAGTAGTAGCGATGAGTTTGCTCTAATACCTTGGCTCGTTCTTGAAGCGATTCATTAGAAACTTTTTTTCGTAGTTTAATAATGGCATCAAAAATAGCTTCAGGTCGAGGAGGACAACCAGGAATATAAACATCCACAGGAATTAGCTTATCTACGCCTCTAACGGCAGTAGTTGAATCTGAGCTAAACATCCCCCCAGTAATGGTACAGGCACCCATAGCGATAACATACTTGGGTTCAGGCATTTCCTCATACAGACGAACCAAGGCAGGTGCCATTTTCATGGTGATAGTACCTGCGGTAATAATTAAATCTGATTGACGAGGACTCGAACGAGGTACCAAACCATAACGATCAAAATCAAATCGCGAGCCAATCAGGGCAGCAAACTCAATAAAGCAGCAGGCTGTGCCATAAAGCATCGGCCAAAGACTAGAAAGTTTTGCCCAGTTGTAGAGATCATCTACCGTAGTTAAAATAACATTTTCTGATAAATCCTGAGTTACCTGAGTTGGACTAGTTGGATTAAGTATTTTTTCTTGTTGTTGTTGTTCAAATGTTGGGGAATTCATGACCACTCCAAAGCTCCTTTTCTCCATGCGTACACCAAAGCAATCACCAAGATGGCGATAAAAATTAGGGCTTCTACAAATGCTAGCAATCCTAAACGACTAAAAGCTACCGCCCAGGGATATAAAAATACCGTTTCTACATCAAAAACTACAAACACCAGCGCAAACATATAATAGCGAATATTAAACTGAATCCAAGCCCCACCAACAGGTTCCATCCCAGATTCGTAGGTTGTTTGCCGCTCTGGACCACCATCACCAGGTCTTAGTAATTTTGAAGCAGTTAAAGCTAGGGCAGGAACCGCGCTGCAAATGAGTAAAAAACCTAAAAAATATTCATAACCGTTGAGAACAAACAATTTTTATCTATTTCTCCCTAGTAAATTGTGTACGTTGTTGTTATATCTACTTGTAACAATTGTAATGGAATCCCCTCACATATTCACGAAGTCAACGCAACACATGCGGGCAAGCGCGAAAGTGCGGTCTTGGGCGGGGCGTACGAGTTCTGCCGTAAGACGACAGAATCAGCCCCTTGGCTTTCCCCCATGAGCAACTTTCGTAAGAAGCCCTTTGTCGTGCTTTTAGCGCGGGGTACTGTTGACCAAGTCAGAGATCACTGGTTCTAATTTGATTTTGTACGGCTATATTAAGACAAGGAAAAATTCGGTAAATTAAACCTTGGCAAAACTTTAGGTTATGCCACTAGATGGTTATTATAGATTGTCCAAAAATTAATGCCTTAACGATGAAGAGTGAACAACAAATTATTGATGCGATCGCAAATGCCTGTGGAGATGAGCAACTGCGCTTTCAGATAATTATTCAGGATACTACCCTACATGTTTATATCAATCGACCAACTCAGGCTAGTCTGGACTATCACACCCTAAAGCAAAAAATTTATACGGCGATCGCTGATTTGTATGAGGCAAAGTTTAAGCAAATTTGTCTTTACTGTCGCGTTTTGGGGGAATTGGAACCAGACTGGCAGTCAATTTTGGAATTGGAATTTAGCAACCTGGCTTCAGAGCAAATTATGTCTATGGTTGAGGAGATTGGCACCGCAGTTGATGCCACTAACTCAATTGTGGCGAAAATAGAGCAGGAATTAGAGCTTGAGGAATCTTTCCTGGAAGATCCTCAGCTTGATTTTGAAGATTTACCCACCACTGGAGAAGATTATATTTCTGAGATTAAAGAAGCGGAATTGTCAGAATTACTGGAAGATTCCGTATCAGAACTTGATTTGAGCAAATACTGTTTTATTAGTAATCAGCGCTTGTTGTACGCGGTACTCGATCCACCTTGGTCAAATATTGCTAGCTTGGTCGATACATTTGATCGGTTTGACTTGGCAACAAAGCGATCACAACTGCCAATTTTAGAAGCATATTGGTCAAATTCTCTTGCTCCAAATCTGGATGATTTTGACCCCCAAGTGCAAGCATGGTGGCTCTCAGTTCAAGAACTAGACTTGGATAATCGACGTAAGCTAGCTATTTGGTTGAGTCGATATTGTTTGAATGCCAAGGAAACTATTGCTACGATCCGAGAAGTTGTTGATGCTCAATCTGTAGCTGCATTAGAAGAAAATTTAAGATCTCAGTCGGTAAACGATGATATTACTGAGTTGGAGGATAACCAGCCAGAATTACCTAGCTGGTTGACTAATTTACGGGGTTTGATTGGTAATTTCTTAAAAGTTTTCCAACCAAATAAAAAGTAAGGGATGAAAGTGGATTAAAAATTACTGTTCTTATAATTTGTATTTCGATAATAGGATTATTTTGTTTGATTGCTTTAAAATGCTTCAAAGGCTCATATCTGATAGCTAACAGCTACCTCAATAAACAAAACTTCTTGACCCAAACCGAAGTTAACTAGGTCGCTTCTTTTCGGCTCTTTTTTCCATAATAGTGGCGGTGATTAAAGCAATTATAGTCATAGGAATGACAAATACCAGCATGATGTTTATGTATAGGGGAAGAAAGGTGTGATTTAAAGCATCCAAAATTAGGTAGCCATTGTATGCCAAGTAGTAAAACAAAAATAACAACCCTTCCCACCGGTCAATTCGTTTGCCAGAATAGAAAATGGGAAAACAGGCAAATGCCACGGCGATCGCTACTGGAGCGCTAAAATTGATTACAGCAGGGCTGACATTGATGCCATCAGGAGATACTGTTCCTGCAATACCCAAGACTGCCAAAATATTAAAAATGTTACTTCCTAAAACATTGCCCACTGCAATATCCCTTTCTCCCCGCAAACTAGCCACAATAGATGTAGCTAATTCTGGTAATGAAGTCCCCAAGGCGATAATAGTTAGACCAATTAAAAGCTTGCTGACTTGAAAATACTCAGCAATAGTAACTGCCGAATTAACGAGCCAGTTTGACCCAAAGATCAGTAAACTGGAGCCACCGATGATAAAAACAATATTTTTAACCCATAAACTCAGAGTAACTTCATCGTCAAAGCTATACTCCTCCGTGAATTCATCTTGCTCTGTGCCTTGTTTACTACTCTGATAAATTAATGAAAGAGTGTAGACAATACCACCCACAAACAAAATCGCGCTGTCTACTCGGCTTAGTTGCCCATCCAAAGCAAACATGAATAACAGTAGCGATACACCAATCATGATTGGTACATCAGAACGGATAATTTGTTTAGTGACTACCAAAGGCGCCACTACCGAAGATAAGCCTAAGACTAACAATATATTGCAAATATTGCTGCCCACCACATTGCCGATCGCAATATCAGCCCCCTGCTCAGAAAAACTTGACATAATGCTCACCGACATCTCAGGCGCACTTGTGCCATAAGCCACTATAGTCAGACCAATAATTAGGGGGGGGATTTGCAAAATTGCTGCCACCCTAGACGCACCCTTAACCAAAAACTCTGCCCCTATTACTAGCAACACTAAACCTGTTACTAGGGTCAAAAACGTTATTGGACTCATAGAAGTAAAATTTATAAATTAAGCAGATAAAATTATTCAATTTATCGATTAGATTAATCTAATTCTGATCAAATCAAACAACAAACTCACAACTTTTAACCATTATGAAGCAGAAATAGGTATTAAATACTAGAAATTAAGGCTTAAAGTAATAAGACATTATATTTTGATTTAAATTACCATAGTAAATGCAAAACCTGAAATAGCAAATATTTAAATTTGCTTTAATTGATCAATACAAATTAACTACTTTGATCTGCTTGAGCCGATTTTAGTTCAGCGATTTTTTCCATAGTTGATTGATGTTCTCGCTCAAGAGTCGTCAAGATAAACTCGGGTAGCTGCTCAGAGCTTTTTAACGCTAATTCAAAATTTTCTAATGCTTCTGCTAATATCTCAGGGTTGTTTTTTTGTTTGCCAATTTTGCGGAGAATTTGCCCTTTAAGGTAATAATGTTCAGGATTTTCGGGTGCCGTTTCCAGGGCGAGGTTAGCATACTTGAGGGCTTGATTATATTTTTTGAGGTCGCGGTAGGCTACGGCTAAACCCCTCTCTACTAGGTAATTTGGTGCAGCATAGCTTTCAAAACGGGCGATCGCTTGTTCGGGTTTAGAAAATGGTAAGTTTACTGCTAACAACAAGTCCATGTAGCCTTTGATTAGATTCAATTCAGGATCATTAGGAGCAGCATCTTCAGCTCGATCCAAATATTTGAATACCAGTTGCAGCTTATTGATGGTATCTAATGCCCCCTGTTTTTCGTAAACATATGCTCCGTCTAAAAAATGTCCTACTGCTAGATAGAGATTGCCCCTGAGAGGGTCACTGTCACTTAGCAATTGAGCAGATTCCAAAGTTTGGTCAGCATACTTTTTAATATTGTCCCAATCTTTTTCCGTATATGCCAAAGACGCCAGCATCGCGTGAACCAAGGGTTCTTCTGACTCTTCAACTTCAGCTAATTTTAATTCTTCACTAACTGTTTTATAATCACCTTCAAAGAAAATAGTCTTAAATGCTTGTTCTGTATGTTTACCAATGTCACGAGCATCATCTTGACGAAATGGATCTTTGGCACTAGCAGAATTATTGCCAAAACTAACAACTATAGTCATTGCTAAGGGAATCACTAATAATATCTGCTTCGGCTGTTTGATCAAGAAAAAAAATCTAGTTACGAGATTCATTATATTTAAGTATATTTATCAGCTAAAGGAGTGAATATGGACGTAAATAGCTAAAATCTAGTTCCTGGAACTTAGAAAGATACTATTACTAAATATAGCTAATTAAAAATATCAATTTATTTGAGTAAGCACCTATAATCAGATCACCATCTAGTCTCTAGAATTATGCTGCGTCTGCAAAATTTAATTTATCATCCTGCTGCAACTCCTCAACCGATTCTAAATCAAATTAATCTAGAGTTACCAGCTCAAAAGTTGGGCTTGATAGTCGGCAAAAGTGGTTCAGGTAAAACAACAATTTTAGAAATTTTGGCAGGATTAGCAGAACCCACTAAAGGAAAAGTTTATTGGCGAACTAAAGAACTGACCGACATCGACCTCCAGCAACTTGCAGGATTAGTATTTCAGTTCCCCGAACGGCATTTTTGCGGTGGTACAGTGTTAGAAGAATTGCGTTTGGGTCATCCTGAATTAGACTTAAAAAGAGTCAGAGACGCCTTAAGCGAGGTAGGATTAGAGGAGATATCTCTAAAGGTATCTCCTCACGCTCTGAGTGGAGGACAACAACGGCGTTTGGCACTGGCTGTACAGTTGATACGTCAACCAAATGTGTTGATGTTAGATGAGCCAACAGCTGGGCTAGATTGGTCAATGCGGATTCAGTTAGCAAAATTACTAGCTAAATTGAAGCAACACTGGACGCTTTTGGTCGTTACCCACGACCCTGGAGAATTAATTGAAATAGCTGATCGCTGTTGGACAATTGAGCGGGGAGTCCTACAATCAATTGAGCCATCTACTCTCAAACGATAATTCAATCAGCTTATGAGTCAAATCACAACCGACATGCTACCCCTACTTAATGAGGTTTGGTTACAAACTCTTAACTGGCAACCCAACGAGCATCAAGAGCAACTATATCAACAGGTATATCAAGAAGTTCTAGAGGGAAATCGCCAGCAAAATTTGACTCGCATTACCACCCCTGAAGATTTTTGGGAGAAGCATCTTTGGGATTCGTTGTCGGGGATAGTTGGTTTAGACCCAGAACTATTAAATCAGAAGCTAGAGATTATCGATGTCGGCACAGGGGCAGGTTTTCCTGGGATTCCTCTGGCGATCGCTTTTCCTCATTGGCAAATAACTCTACTCGACTCGACTCGCAAAAAAATTACTTTTGTTAACGAGCTGATTGCCAAACTAAAGCTCGATAATGCTACGGGAATAGTAGCACGGGCAGAAGCTTTGGGGCGGGTACCAGGCGATCGCGCTAGCTATGATTTGGCTTTGGTCAGAGCAGTTAGCAAGCCTTCTGTCTGTGCTGAATACAGTTTACCGTTTGTCAAAAAGGGCGGATTAGCAGTTCTCTATCGTGGTCACTGGAATGATGAGGAGACGGCTAGTCTAGAATCAGCAGCGGCTCAGCTAGGTGGCAAAATAGAATTGATCCATCCCTGGGAGACTCCTCTGAGTCAGGGTGGGCGTCACTGTGTCTATCTGCGCAAACATTCGGCTACACCTAAGAAATTTCCTCGCGCTGTTGGCGTGCCTGATAAACAACCGCTATGAATCAGTTATTATTTGTCGTTCCCTGTCAAGGTAATCGGATTTTTTGATAGATTCGGATCTGAGAACTGCTACTGGTAGGGGTTTTCTTTCCTGGCAAACATTGATGAGATATTAGTTAGAGGGTTTAATATCTGCTTTCATCTATGATTGGAGGTTTTAGTCGTGATCTGGGTTGGGTTTTTAATAGAAATAAGATTATCTTATTGTTCGGTCGTCACTAATTGTTCGGCGTTTAACAACCGAAGAGCTATCTGTCGGTATATATCTTCTCTGTGTAAGTTGTTGTTGAAGCAAACGCATTTCTTGTTTGCGCTTTTTTCCAAGTTTTTATTAGGTAAGTACCTAAACAAAATTAATTACATATTCATCACCAAAATTATTAAGCACTTTTTCTAGATATTTAACTAAGTTCTTTTGGCTGCTATAAGCATCAATATCTATCCACTCATATTTGATAAATTTCCACAAAATTTCAATCAAATTTAGCTTTGGCGAGTATGTTGGTAGCCAAAATATTTCTAATTTTTTCTGTCTCCATTCTTCTAATTTTCCGATAAAACTATCACTGGTATGTATTGAAGCTTGGTCGAGAACTACAACAGTTTTTCTCTCTATTTTATGACTGAAATTATCCAAGAACTTGATGACATCTTTGCTTTCAATACTATGCTTGATTATCTGGTAATATAATTCATTTCGGCGATTCATCAAACCGATGACATTTACTCTTTTGCTTGTTCTACTTTTTCCTTGATTGTTATATAATCCAACTAGTTTTTCATCTTCCCACTTAGTAAACCAGTTGTATATAGTTTTTCGACTTACATCAAATATTTTCATTAACTGCCTAATTGATAATCCTTGATAACTGAGAATTAGGCATTCAGCTCTATTTCTGACTTGATAATATTTGCTCTCTCTACATATTTGTTTTAGAAGCCTAATAGTTTCTGGAGTTAAATCTCGAATAAACCTCATGACTACATCATTTTTTACTCTTTTAACTTATTTTATATATAGGTAATTAATTTTGCACGACTACTTAGTAACTCTCTGACTTTTTGGATCGCACCTTGTTTGGTTTTATCAGAAGTACGAAGATTAGGAACTTCTAATACAGTAGCCAGAGTAAAACCATCATCCATATTTTCTAGCAATATGTTCCAGTTACTCACAACATCTACTTGCTCTACATAAGATTTCTATGTCGTTTTATTATAATTGCTGTAGCAATCTATAAGATCAAATACTATAAAAAGGCGCTGACGAAGGCGTATCTATCTCCGTGTTTAAAATAACGAAAGCGATAACCTACCTTTACTCAGGTAAATTATCGCTCGATTTAAATTATGCTATTTAGATTTATCTTTGCCGAGAATTAACTGTAGCAACGGCAACTGGCTTACCAACAAATAATAGCGCCAACAACGCCAGTATATGAACTGACCAATGGGCAATTACCAAACCCCAAATTAAACAGCAGATTGAAGTCCCCACCGCCAGCAGAGCAAAAATATCGTTATTTGTGCGGAGGTAAACAAAGATACTAGCTACAGCAGTCAGGAGCAATAAAAAAGGAAACATAGGCTTAGATTAAGTCTTTTGGTAAACTGGGTTGCGTAGCCTTAGGCATCGCTCTAAATATCAGGCAGATTTTAATTGCCTGATATATTGGCAAAATTATTCATTATCCCAGCTAAGATAAACTAAACTTATGAAAATCATAATTATCATTTATCTTTTATTAATCTAGCGCATAAGTTCTGACTTTAACTATGGTTTATGAGCATTCAAAAGCTATTGTTAGATTTCTTAGCATAACTTCAAATAAATATTTTATTGGCGTTGGTAAATGCGTAATGCTACTAGAGCATTTTCTATCTCTAAAGGAGTAAACCTGGATTTGAAAAGCTTGAAGCTTAGAGCTACATGCGGCGTGACAAAGCGCCTTTGTGGCTTAAAGCTACGACAAGTAATTCTTTGTAAGACATTACATGATGACCAACGCCATTTTATTTTATTGGGTCGACTAAGCATCTTTGCTCAAAAAAATACTTAGTTTACTTTACTTTGGATAGGGCAAGCTGCTGATTTCTTTGATATTCTAAAAAATCCAAGAGCCAATCTTTAAGATGGCGAGTAGCCCGACAGTCATCTTCGTTGTAACTTAAAATCAATTCTAATAAAGTACGATCTTGAGTTTTAAGCCACTGATCGTACCAGCAAACAGATTGATCGCCGCTACCTGTAGTTTCCCGCCAATAAAAGCCGATCCAGTTTGCCAAAGCTTTTAAAGAATAGCTTTCTACAGGGAAAATAACTGCTGAATTTACCCAAAAATGCAGATCTACTAGTCGAGATAATACATCTAGCTGTTGTTGCTTAGGAGTACCATACAGTCTTGCTAAACGTTTAATAGTATCTGCCTCATATTCAGAATAATGAAAGATGGGGGCATCGGCATAACGGGCAATAAAATCTAGAAACTCTTGCCAAATTTTGCCTTCATCTTCGAGTCTTTCGGCAAGAAAAGCATGAAACTGTTCTGTATTGGCTGCACGGTCTACTAATAACACCCCCAGTAGATAATCAGTTTGCCGTTCAGGTTCAGCTTCAATATCAAAATACAGCTCGATCGCACCGCTAGGAATTGGCTGAGTATTGATCAAATCAAAGCCAGAACGAACGATAGGGCGATCGCTTTGGATAGAGATAATTTGTTGTTTGAGTTGGCGTGCAACACCGTGACCTAAAGTTTCCCCCAGATCGGTTTCGGAAATGTTAATTAAAGATTCAGCACTCTCTACTCCTAATTGCTGTAAATATTCGTAACGTTTGGGAGTTATACCAGGAACTAGGGAGAGATGCTGGCTTGACTTGGCAATTTCATGACAATAACCATGCCAACTACAAAGACTGCATCGCTGACGAGAAATAAAAACTTCAGGCTCAAAGTTCGTGGCTAACATAACTAAACAATCTGCCACCGTCTGCTGCATTTTTGTTAGCCAATGCTCCAAACTAACTTGATGCTGATCATGTTCTTTGAGAATTAATAGCGATCGTTCGGGTATTTGCTCCTGAATAATGCCTAAAATCTGAGCCTGAAAAGCAGCAATCAACTTATATTCGGGTTTTGCTCTACGTCCAAGTTTGATATTGACGGGAACATATTCCCAGTCACCAAAAACAGATACTCCAGGCTGTTTAATTAATAAACTGGGAGTGGCAGTAAAGGTTAACTTTGACAACCAGTCTTGTAGACGATCCTCTGGTAGAGATACCAATACTTCATCTTGCCAAGCTGTTTGCCATTGGGCATAACTTAGACTTAAAGTGCCTTTGATGATGCAGTCTACCCCTTTTTGCATTAATTCGTGGGTTTGTTGGGCGTTAAGCTGCCAATCTCTGCGGGATGCTCGAGGTTGTTGTGGGTCTAGAGATTGTTGCTCAATAACATTACGAATATGGGTCTGATTTTCTCGCTTTAATTTTTGCAAAAAGTCTTTCTCTGGATCTTTTTGTTGTACATCACCATGTATTTCCAAAAAGGTGCGACGATTGCAACGTTTGTAATTAAGTAATAGATGATCGGAGATTCTTATCATGACACCAACAAGCAAGCTAAAATACTTGTAAAAAAGGATGATTCCCTGCTTTGATGTCGTAAAACAGTTAAACTGAATCCAAAATTATTTCGTTGAATTTTTAATAAAAAATGTCGATATACTAACAATGGTTCGCCACAGAGCAAGATATTATTTATGACTAATAGTTTATCTAAAACAGACCTCAAAGAACACCGTCAACAATTTACAGGACTAACTAATAAGACATATTTTAATTTTGGGGGGCAGGGGACAATGCCCCAAGCTGCTTTAGAAGCAATTATTGATACTCATAAGTATATCCAGCAAGTAGGTCCCTTTTCAGGTCAAATCAACGGTTGGTTAACCAAACGGGTCAATTTATTACGTCAGGCGATCGCATCTGAATTAGAAACCACTCCTGAAACCATTACTATTACCGAAAACGTCACCGCAGGCTGCAATATTGCCCTCTGGGGGGTCGATTGGCAATCAGGCGATCGCCTGTTGATGACTGACTGTGAACACCCTGGAATCATCGCTACGGTTGAGGAAATATCACGGCGCTTTGGGGTCAAGATAGATCTTTGTTCCATGATGGATACTCTCAACAGTGGCGACCCTGTGTCAGCTATCCACAGTAACTTAACGGAAAATACCCGCATGGTAGTGTTGAGTCACTTACTATGGAATACGGGACAGGTACTACCTCTTAAGAAAATTGCCCAAGCCTGTCATAGTTTTCCTGCCCAGGATACGGTTCGAGTCATGGTCGATGCTGCGCAATCTGTGGGTTCTTTGGATCTTAATCTGCCCCAGTTAGAAGTTGACTACTACGCCTTTACCGGGCATAAATGGCTTTGTGGTCCTGCGGGAGTAGGGGGGCTATATGTCAGCCAAGAGGCATTTACCGAGTTAAGTCCTACCTTTATTGGCTGGAGAGGTATAGAAATCAATACTCAGGGCAAACCAAGGGCATGGAAAACCGATGGGGCAAAATTTGAAGTCGCTACCTCTGCTTATCCCGAATATGAAGGCTTGAGAAGTGCGATCGCTACTCATCAAGCATGGGGACATAAAAGCGATCGCTATCACAGGATATGTGAACTAAGTAAATATCTCTGGTTAGGGTTGCAAGATATGACTCAGATTAGCTGTTTGAAAACTACGCCACCTGAAGCAGGATTGGTTTCTTTCCAAGTTGCAGAAATTGAACACAAACAGTTAGTAGATGTTCTGGAAACACAAGGTTTTCTCCTCAGAACCATTGCCGATCCTGACTGTATCCGTGCCTGTGTTCATTATTTAACTTTACCTGAAGAAATTGATAGTTTACTTAAGATAATCAAAGAAAGTATTGAGAAATTTAAGTAAGTAGGTGTAATTAGATATTAAGATGGTCTATTTTAGGATTAGGGATTAGCCTCAGTCCCATAATTTCAATCCTACGGTTTCTACTTAAAATGACTACATTACGAATAGCTACCAAACTACAATTATCTTAAATAATTAACTATAGCTTGCAAACCCAACCGATAGCTATCTGCCCCGAAACCGCTAATTTGCCCAATAGCTATTGGCGCAATATATGAATGATGTCGAAACTCTTCCCTTTTATATATATTGCTCAGATGCACCTCTACAGTTGGAAGCGCTACTCCAGACAAGGCATCTCTAATCGCAACGCTTGTATGAGTGTATGCCGCTGCATTAATTACAATTCCTTGATGCACAGTTCTGGCTTCA
This sequence comes from Cyanobacteria bacterium P01_G01_bin.39, assembly GCA_039180345.1. Taxonomy (GTDB): domain Bacteria; phylum Cyanobacteriota; class Cyanobacteriia; order Cyanobacteriales; family Xenococcaceae; genus Waterburya. The sequence continues at coordinate 35,366 of JBCDDK010000050.1, forward strand.
TGTATCGCTTCTACCAGAATTCCTTCACGATTAGACTGTAGGCACTTCACCGCAACCCTCAACTTTGCAGCTTCCAATTCAAGAGCCTGATTAATTTGACTCAAAGTAACTGCACCATAGACCTCAGGTTCACGAAGCCCCAATAAGTTCAAGTTGGGGCCATGCAATACTAGTACGCTTATCTCAGCCAATGTATCTTAATTCAACGATAAACCACAAATTAACGGTAACGACGTTGACGATCATCAACAGGAATAGGAATAGTTTCCCGTTCTGGTTCAGTTTCAGGTCCTAATAAAACTTCAATCAGCTTTTTAGCGAGGTCTCTTAGTTTGTCGAGTATTTGATCTATATAGTCCATCGGGATAACAGCTCCTTAGGAAATCCTTAATTTTATTTACTTACCTTATTGTTTCCGCTCTCAAGCCTATGTACACCAATCATTCTGCTGAAGAAATGAGAGATGTTAAGCTCCACTTAACCAAAGATACAACTTTCGTTACAGATGCTTATTCAGCAGGAAACGCAATTTTAGAATGTATCTATTAAGACTAACACAAGCAGAGTTGATGAGCATATATTCACAGAGACTATCCAAATAATCTTAATTTTGTTATAACAATTGCTCTGTTCTCCTGAAATCAAGGCAAGCAAAAAATATTTACAATAATAAATAAGTTAATACTAATTAAAACTTATCTTTGAAAACTATTAAGTACCTAATAATTTACTTTAGTTAATTAATCAAAATAAAGTTAAGATTTATTGCTCCATAAAATACTTGCTTCTTGATTCGTCTGTATTATAAAACTCTGACAGTGACGAAGTTTGAGATTTGATAAAGTTTAAAAAAGATTAGATAAATTAGTCATCTTAGTCAACCTGTTTCTGAGACAATTAGAGCTTAGTCTGGAATACAATACTGCCATTTTACAGCGGAAGATTTTAACAGAAGGCGTTAATTTAGTTTAGGAGAGAAGATACGTGAAATTAGCTTACTGGATGTATGCAGGACCTGCTCATATTGGTACTCTAAGAGTTGCCAGCTCGTTTAAGAATGTCCATGCCATTATGCATGCACCGTTGGGAGATGATTACTTTAACGTCATGCGCTCCATGTTAGAAAGAGAAAGAAATTTTACCCCTGTTACAGCTAGTGTTGTTGATCGCAATGTTCTTGCCAGAGGCTCCCAGGAGAAAGTAGTAGATAATATCACTCGTAAAGATAAAGAAGAGCAGCCTGACTTAATTGTTCTAACTCCTACCTGCACCTCCAGCATTCTACAAGAAGATCTGCAAAACTTTGTCAGTCGTGCCTCTATGGATACGAAAGGAGATGTACTGTTAGCAGACGTCAATCACTATCGATACAACGAATTACAGGCAGCAGACCGTACTTTACACCAGGTAGTTAAATTCTATTTAGATAAAGCTCGCAAGAAAGAGCAGTTACCAACAGACAAGACAACTAAGCCCTCGGTTAATATTTTAGGAGTTTCTACTCTCGGGTTTCATAATCAGCACGACTGTACAGAATTAAAACGGTTGATGGCAGATTTAGGTATTGAAGTTAACGAGGTAATTCCCGACGGTGCATCGGTACATAATCTGCAAAACTTACCCCGTGCTTGGTTTAATCTTGTTCCTTATCGCGAATTGGGCGTGATGACTGCTCAATATCTAGAACAAGAGTTTTCTATGCCTTATGTAGACATTTCGCCGATGGGGGTAGTAGAAACTGCACGCTGTATCCGCAAAATTCAACAAGTAATTAATGCTCAGGGTGCAGCAGTTGATTACGAAGAATATATCAACAATCAAACTCTATATGTTTCTCAAGCAGCATGGTTTTCTCGTTCAATTGACTGCCAAAATTTAACTGGAAAAAAAGCGGTAGTGTTTGGAGATAATACCCATGCCGCAGCTATGACTAAAATTTTGGCTCGAGAAATGGGAATTCAGGTGGTACTGGCGGGAACCTACTGTAAGTATGATGCAGATTGGTTTAAAGAACAAGTTAGTGAATACTGCGACCAAGTACTGATTAGCGATGATAACGCCGAAATTGGTGATGCGATCGCACGATTGGAACCTTCGGCAATCTTTGGTACGCAAATGGAACGTCATGTCGGTAAGCGGTTAGATATTCCCTGCGGTGTAATTGCTGCGCCAATTCATATTCAGAATTTCCCCATTGGTTACAAACCCTTTGTGGGGTACGAGGGAACTAATCAAATTGCCGATTTGGTTTACAACTCCTTCACCCTGGGTATGGAAGATCATCTGCTGGAAATCTTTGGTGGACACGATACTAAAGAGGTAATTACCAAAGGAATCTCTGCCGACTCTGATCTCAATTGGGATAAAGAAGCTAAAGCTGAATTAGGTAAGATTCCTGGTTTTGTCCGAGGAAAAGTTAAGCGCAATACGGAAAAATTTGCTCGCGATCGCGATTTATCAGAAATTACTTTAGAGGTCATGTATGCTGCTAAAGAATCTGTTGGCGCATAAGCTGTAGATTTGGCGAAATTTTCCCATAATAATCTCAAGTATGGTGGACGGAAACGCTCTATGAAATATAGCTGGTTCTACGTCCACCCTCCCATGAAGAAATCACCCCATAGTCATTAAAGAGGGATAACTAACTCTTCTAGCTGTTGAGAAATTACTTGATTGTCTACATGAGGATGAGTTCTATTTCTGGCATGGTCTCTAATACTTTTTTGTGAGTGTGCCATAAGACAAGTTAGAGATCGCCATCAGGCTTATCTTTACTCATTGCACGAAGGCTAGTTTGTCGGACGATCTTGGTTTAATCGAAATGCTGACTGATAATATTGACTACTTCAAATCAAAGCCAGTCAACATGACTAAAATTAAGATTCTTTTAGATCACGGATCTCATCCCCGTAAGCTTCAAGAAGCGTTAGAAGAAATTTATCCTGGCATCATCAGAAAAATTAGATTTCAACTTTCCGCCAAACCATCAAAAGTCAAAAAAAAGGCTCAAGGAAAATATACTTATGATTTTGGCGATTCGGCTCATCTAACTCCCTTAACCAAAATGCATACCCTGGGTAATTCCTTTGTACCAGAAGGTTTCACGCTGGTGGTTTACGCTATCACGGTATGGCACCTTTATTAAGTCATATTCTCGAACTAGGATTGATTGAAGCCCGCGCCGAAAAGCAACTTGATTGGTTTTGCTGCGGGTACTACCTTTGCCCGTACTGAGGGGATTATTCCTGCGCCTGAAGCTAATCATGCCGTTAAAGGTGCGATCGATGAAGCCCTACGCTGTAAGGAGGAGGGTATGAGTAAAACCATTCTCTTTAACCTGTGCGGTCACGGTCACTTTGATATGCAGGCATATATGAATTATCATGCCGGACTATTACGCAATACAGAATATAGTGCCCAAGAGTTAAAAATGGCACTAGCCCGATTACCTGTAGTCGGCTAGATTTATCTAATAGCTGCGCTTTGAGCCTTCAGAGGTTCAAGTTGACAAACTGGGTTGCGAAGGAGGCTAACCAGAAGAATCGCTCAATGAGTAATTATATCGAAACAATTCTTGAGCAGATCAAAAGTAGAACTTACTGCACATTTTTTCTATTGCTATTTACCGTCACCAAGAAAGTTTTTCGGTACCTCATTAGATATCTATATCTAGCTTTGAATGCTATTAGCGATCGCTTTTTGGATATTTATTTTTGTAGTATATTTATTTTTAAAAGGGTCGCTGTTCCTGAAAAAGATGGCGATCGCTTTATGTTTTTTGCTTCATGCTGTGACCATTTCTGGTTGAGAGTCAGGGTTGGCTGGCTCAAAATGTAAAACCATAATTTGTTCAGGACGTAAACCCAAAGATTCATAAGTGCGTCCCTGGCGATCGCTAAACTCAACTTCAAAAGCTGCACCCTCAGCTAAAATTTCAACCACAGTTCCTACTTGACCCCGCCAGAGATTTTGTTTAGGTAGGTCAATTGTTAATGCCACCACATCGAGGAGTTTAATGTTATTAGGTTCCATTTTTGGCTCTGCCTCAGATTCAAACGAAAGGATAGCAACTTGTTAATCGGTGAATTTGAGAATCGATCTCAATTAGCATGGGAAGACTTTGATTTTGCCACTTAGATATAGTACAGCCATCCTCGATCCAAATCGGACCCATATTTAATTAATTGAGCCAGGGTAAAAGAACTTATGACTAACTAAAATACAAATCTGCATAAAGAAATTAACCAATCGTATCTAGAGAATGTAAGCAAAACGCACTCTTATTCATTCTAACTAGATACATAACCATGAAAAAATCTACTTTAGCTCTTCTAACTACTGTTATCGCTTTCTCTCCTTTAACTGCTTTCGCCCAAGATTCTTCGACCAGCATTCAAAATAATACTAACTCCGCTGCTGCTGTAGGCAATGCTAACTTTATCCAGCAAGATGCAATTCAAACTAATATACAAAACCAACTAGACTTAGGTGCTTACGGTGTTCCCTCCGCACCTGATGCTCAAACTTCTGTACAGACAAACGCTAATGAAGCTGCGGCAGTAGGTGACTACAACGTAATCGACCAAGATGCTATTCAAACTAACATCCAAGACCAAGTTGATGTAACCGAATATCTTCCTTTCGGCTACGGTTACTAAGCTATTTCATCTGTTTTAGACTTAATTTCAAACCCTGGTTGATTGCAGCCAGGGCTTTTTCTTGTTTGTGCAAGAACCTTTTAAAGGTGATGCCGACCGCTAGCTTCGCAATCTCCGTCAAGGATATTTGAGTTGCTACAGGTAGAGTCAGAATCAAGATAAATCTCCTCAACTAAGTTAAAAACAGATCGAGGATTAACTAATTTTTGCTCCTGGATTAACTCACTAAAAACGCTAATAAATTCATCAATCACGCTTGAACGATAAGCATTTGTTAAGTCGAGTTGGGGACATTCTTCATATCTTTTCAATCTTAAAACCAAATGAACTTGTGGGTATTCTTCTAGAAAGTCAGTATCAATGATTTTAATTTTGCCTTCTGCATTACAACCATATTTTTTAGTTGCATTGAGAGCTAAAGCAAGATTTGTATAAGCTTCTTGGTACAACCAAGGTTGGTTACAATTGGCAGGTTCTTTGAGATATTTTGGATTAGGAAGTCTCAAGCGGTATAAACTCTCTCTTTCTTCTTCAATGAGACAAATCCAGCCAGATTCTGCATCATATGCTTGGCTAAAAATATTTGCTAACTTTTCATTTTCTCCGCAGTCAATAATCTTAGTACCGTTATGAGTAGGGAGATTGAGAAAATATTTATTCATTAACTTTTCAGAGAAATTGCTCGTCTTTTAAGCAGGGAAAGGTCAAAATATTAAATTCTGCAAGCGTATAATTGAACATATATATACTACGTAGAGTAAAGTAGAGTCATAAATCTAAGCTGCAAAATAGGGAAACTCAACTAATCTAGAAGATTGATTTTTCTTGATTCTTCCGTCTTTAGTTTTTCGCAGATAAGAATCAGCCACCTCAAGGACTTCACTCCTCTCTTGCTGGGGTAGAGATTGTATCCAAGCATCCCAGTCTTGATCACTAACTAAATAATCACCTGGAAGCCAATTATAGACCTCATAAATTCTGTCCATGATTTTTTTACCAGGGATACTGTCAGGATCATTGCAAAGACGATAAGCAGTATTTTGACCGATGCTCATTTCTTTCCAGAAGGCATAAGGCGTTATATCTCTTTCTCTCAAAAGCTTAGTCAAGATATTTTTAACGGGCATTTTAATAGTCATAGGCTGCATCCTCTATTGTGCTGTAATAATATTGTTTAGTATATCACCAATAAAATTATTATATGTAAACAGAGTACTCCAAAAATAGAGTATAAAAGAACAACAAAACGACGATCTCCATCCCTAAAAAAGAGCCGACAGCAGCTAATTCACATTCACCGCAAGGATTAGCTCAAGTAATAATCAGACAGCTAAAGTCAGTGGTTCCCATATTTAACTAAAGCAGCATTATTTTGATGCAAAGTAAACTGATATAATGAACAGTAATGTTATCCATAATATTATTTATGAAAGATAATGTTACTAATAGTATGGGAATATGACTTTGACAACAGATAAGACCCGAATATCACTATATTTAGATGAAGATTTGAAAAACTGGGTTGTAGCGGAGTCTAAAAAGAAGAATCGTTCAATGAGTAATTATATTGAAACAATTCTTGAGCAGATCAAAAAAGGAAACATCAATATAAACATCTAGTACCGCTTCGCTTAAGTAGGGAGTAGGAAGTAGGAAGTTATATACAGTCAGGATTTTAACTGAAATAAATGGTTACTCGATTTACGTCCACGTCTACTAGTTTTGAATATTTAAGTGATCGCTTTGGCTACAGAATTACAATCTGACTTAGTAATTTTAGCAGATACCCTGCATAAAAAAATAAACCAACCGTATCTAGAGAATGTAAGCAAAACACACTCTTATTCATTCTAACTAGATACAAAATCATGAAAAAATCTACTTTAGCTCTTTTAACTACTGTTATCGCCTTCGCTCCTTTAACTGCTTTCGCCCAAGATGTACAAACCAGCATCCAAGACAACACTAACTCTGCTGCTGCTGTCGGTCATGCTAACTATATCGACCAAGATGCTACACAGCACAGCCTACAACAACAATTAGACTTGGGTGCTTACGGTGTTCCTGGCTACCCTGACGCTCAAACTTCTGTCCAAAAGAATGCTAACGAAGCTGCTGCGGTTGGTGACTACAATGTTATTGACCAGGATGCAGTTCAAACTAACATTCAAGACCAAGTTGATGTAAATCAGTACCTTCCCCACGGCTACGGTTATTAAGCTATTTTATGTGTTTTAGACCTGATTTCACGTCCTGGTTGATTACAGCCAGGGCTTTTTCTTGTTGGTGGGATTACTTTATAGCGATTCTCGTAGCTTTGAGGTACACCTCAATCAACTATCAACTATCAACTATCAACTATCAACTATCAACTATCAACTATCAACTATCAACTATCAACTATCAACTATCAACTATCAACTATCAACTATCAACTATCAACTATCAACTATCAACTATCAACTATCAAC
>JBCDDK010000051.1:0-42204 GCA_039180345.1 Cyanobacteria bacterium P01_G01_bin.39
ATTTTTAATAACAAAATTATTATTTTTAAGCAATAAACCTAAAAAATATCAACAAGATTAAGTAGAAGTTAATAATATCTATTACAATAAAATTAAGGAACTTAAATAATAACTTACAATTTATCAATGAACACCACTGCTTCAACTGAAGCTGAATGGGCAACTATTGCACCTGACAAATTACTAATAGCGACAAAGACAAAAGTCTGGTTAGAATCACCTTGGTCAAGCAGCGATCGCTTTACCCAGCCAATGACGGGACGAGGAAATGCAGCCATCACCAGTAAGCTCTTAGATGGAGCAATGGCAGCAGCAAAAATGGCTATCTCCGCGGCTGAGAAACCCCCTAAATTGACGCCACATCGATTAGTTTGGCAGCTTACAGGTGCATATCACATATCTCACTCCACACCAAATCTGATGGAAGAGGCTGGGCAGCGTTTTGCTCAGGCTTTGCGCCACGATCTAAGTAATTGGGCTTATGATAAAGCCCGCAAAGAAATAGGTCATGATCGCTTAGCGCTGTTAGATATCGAATCTCTGGGATACCAAGCAGAAGAATTAGTCAACTCTCTGATTCCGCCTGCGGCAAAGATATTAGTAGATTATTTCCAGCGTAGTGTCCAGGATGTAGATCCCATTGATTGTGTTGGTTATGTTTATGCCTTAGAAAGGATGTCTCTTGGTGCCAAACCAGAACATATCCAGCAGATTGAAAATTTATTACCGCCTGAGGTCAATGCGACTCGTTGTTTAAAAGAACATAGCAGTCTTGGTAGTGATGGCAGACATGTAGCAGAAAATGTAGACATAATTGCCAGACTATCTACCTCAGAACGCGATCGCGTAATTAGAGCCTGTTATGAAACGGCATTATTGCTTTTTAGTCCTCCACCAGAAGGTTACTGGTTGGAAAGACAACTTGAAACTATATTAGGACCTTTTAAATTGCCAAAAGAAGTTTACTAACCATTGGACATTGAACATTAAACATTGATCAGTTGGCTTTTAAACTATAAGTTTTTGATTAATATCACAGAAATAAATGATGCATAATAAAATTTTTCGACCAAAATCAGTTAAATTCAACCAAGCTTTTGCTAGAGGAACTGAATTAAATTTGGAGCAGATCCTGGAAGAGGTTTGGACTCAAGGACTACCTAACGGTATTTTAAATTCATTCTAAATTTTATTCGCACTCTCTGTTTAGAAATAAATAGCTAATCGACTTTAATATGTGGGGAATCATCCCCCTTTTTTTTGCCTGATATCTGAGGTAGTATGGAATGCTTAAACGTTTGCTACAAATAGATGACTTGGAATTAGGGACTGGGGACTGGGGACAGGGTAATCGCATCAAAATATGAGAATGCTTAGATAATAAAGGTTTTCCGTTTTTATAGTTTTATAAACCGATTGCTTAAATCCTTGTCTTGTATAGATTTTAAAAATTAGGTGCGATTACCCTGGGAATGGGGACTGGGAGAATATGAAATTAGAAACTTTTAATACCAGGTAGAAAAAAGAACGCCGCAGATTTCTTATAAGTTGGTTATTATCCACCTTATGTATTTTTCTTCTTGAGTCAGAACCAAAGTATATTTATCTTTAGGCTTGCTTCTACGGCAGGCGATCGCTATTAATTTTATTGGCATTTAATACTTTTTAATCTACTCTAAGCATAATCTAAATCTGCTTATTTAATGCTGATCACAAAGTTACCGAACAGACAATGGTTTTAATACTTTATTTTAATTTTTAAAGATTTCTGAATTAACGACCTAAAACTATTTTGAGGCTTATAAAGTTGCTTAAAAATATAATTAGGCTCAGTACAAACAGACTTTTGATTGTTATGTAGCAGCTTGTCCCAGCACTATATAGATAATAACGCCACAAATTATATAATTTGTCATTCGCTACTCTAACTATGACTCTTTTAATAACACTTAAGTTATCAGGTTATAGTTATCTGCTTACTCTGCAAAAAATACTTAAGACCAAAAGTACTTTAGTCACTAAAACTACGGTTGATTGTAATTATTAAAAAAATATAAAGATGTAACTTTTGTTCAAATTACTCAACACTAAATCAAGTAAATTGAGATGTAAGTTAAGGAACTTAAGCAAAAATTAATATTCTTTAATAAAGGCTACGTCTCTAACTGAAGCTGAATGGGTTAGTTGCAACCGACAGGTATAAGTTCTAAAAAAACTAATAAGACTGCTCAAGATATTTCAGATTTACGGGATTTACAAAGCGAATTAGAACAAAGTCGATTAAACACAATATTACTAATTTATTAAGAGGCATATAAGGCAAATGCAACCTCAAGAAACTTTTTTTTCTCATTCAGATGGCGATAATCAGGTAGATACTAATCAGAACAGAGAAGTATCTAACGTAGCCAAGTCAGATATAGTAGAACCAATGATCTCCCCCCAAAGCAAGCAATGCTTTGAACGCTACCAAACCATAGCAGCGAATGCTGTGAAAGAGCGTCTGATTGCAGAACATGAGTCTAGTACTCAGGATACAACTACGGTTTCCCAAACAATCGTCAAGATGTTAGAAACATTAGGTGTTACATATGCCTTTGGCGTTTCTGGTGGTGCGATCGCACCTATGTGGCATACTCTACAACATAGCGCTCTCAAAGTCAGACATTTTCGCCACGAAGCAGGAGCCGCTTTTGCCGCCACCGAGGCATACTTCGCCAGCGACCGACCAGTAGTTGTGTTTACCACTACTGCACCAGGAATCACCAACGCTTTGACAGGTTTGTATGCCGCACGTTGGGAAGGAGCCAAAGTAATCTTTATCTCTGCTGCCACTTCTGCACCCCAACGAGGAAAGGGAGCTTGTCAGGAAACAACTATTGATACCATGGCTCATTCTGGTCTATTTACATCAGGAGAACTATTTCATTACGCTACTATCATCGAATCTGCTGAACAAATTCCTGAAGTAGCCAGAAGAATCAACTCTGGCTTGGCAAGACCAAATGGTTTTGTGGCTCATCTGAGCATCCCGACTGATATTCAAAGTAGCCCAGTTGAAAAGCCTTTGGTAGTGAGCAACATTACCCAATCTTTACCAACTGCCAGTGCCACAACCGTTGCCCAGTGTGCCGAACTATTATCTCAAGGTTCATTTGCCATTTGGGTTGGTTTTGGGGCGCGTAAAGCTGCCAAAGTGATCCGCGAGCTGGCTCAAAATACTGGATGTGCGGTGATGTGTTCCCCAAGGGGCAAAGGTATTTTTCCCGAAGACCATCCTCAATTTATTGGCGTTACTGGATTTGCAGGTCATGAATCAGTCCTCCAATACATGCAGGAGCAGCGTCCTCAACATATCCTGGTACTAGGAACTCAGCTAGGAGAACCTACTTCATTTTGGAATCCGCAAATGATTCTTACTCAGGGATTTATTCAGGTAGATCTTGATCCTGAAGTAATAGGAACAGCTTATCCAGAGGTCAATACTTTGGGAGTTCAATCTGATATTGGGGAGTTTGTTAGCGCACTTATAAAGCATTTCCCCAGAGATCAACAGCATGCAAACAAAGTTGAATTACCTCGACCACAAAAAACTATTGTTAACCCTGACCAGATTAGTCCAGTACGCCCTCAAGTATTAATGAATCAGATTCAAAGAATAATTGTTGAAGGCACTGATGCCACGATTATGACTGAGGCAGGAAATTCATTTGCATGGACAATTAATCAACTGCGATTTTCTCAATCTAACCGTTTCCGAGTTAGTACTGGGTTTGGTAGTATGGGTCACTTCACAGTAGGGGTCGTTGGTGCGGCTTCGGTTGGAAATAATAAAGCGGTGGCTATTGTTGGCGATGGTTCCATGCTGATGAACAACGAAATCAGTACTGCTGTCAGATATCAAATTCCTGCTGTGTGGATTGTTCTTAATGATGGTCACTACAACATGTGTAAGCAAGGAATGTCCTTACTTGGGTTTCAGGAAATAGATACAGAAATTCCCCAGGTTGATTTTGTCAAGATTGCTCAGGGTATGGGCGCTGATGGGATTCGCGTCGCGCAAGAGTCGGATATTCAATCAGCCTTAGAAATAGCGATGGCATCAAACAAGCCATTTGTGATTGACGTGATTATCGATGCCACTCAAGCAGCGCCAATTGGTCATCGAATCATGAGTTTACGGTCACAATCAACTGACAGCTAAAGTATTTTTACAATTTTGTTTCAATAAACTTTTGGAGAATTTATAAATGACACAGCTTGTTGATAATATTCAAACATATCCATCAAATAAACTTCTTTTCCGTGATGCTGGTCCTATTCTTAGTACTCGTTCTCTGGAAAAAAATCATGAACGTCTATCAGAATTGCTTCATCCAGGAATGTCTGTTCTTGATATTGGTTGTGGTTCAGGATCTATTACTCGCGGAATCGCAGAAAAAGTCATACCTAATGGTCAGGTAATTGGAATAGATATCAGTGATAATTTGATTTTGGAAGCATATAATAGATACAAAAATATTTCCAACTTATCATTTAAAGTAGGAGATATTTATTCTCTTCCAATTGACAGGCAATTTGACTTGGTTTTTGCTGGGCGTATTTTTCATTGGCTCAAAAGACCTTATGATGCTTTGTCAAAAATGATTGAATATGTCAAACCTGGTGGAAGAATCATAATACACGAACCCAATATTGAGCAATTAGTTTGGCAGCCCAATCCACCAAATAGTTTTAAGTTATTTTATAACGCATTTTTAGAGTGGCGGAGCCAATTACAATTAGACAATACTATGGGCGATAAACTTTCTCAGATGTTTGCTAATGCTGGATTAATTAACATAGTAGAGACACAACAACCCGAAATTACCAATTCGTCTGATCCTGATTTCAAAATTCGTGTAAAAATCTGGGAAGATATCATGACTATTCATGGTTCTCAACTAATTCAGTATGGTTTGGTTTCAGATCAGCAAATGCTACAAGCTAGGAAAGACTTTAAGAAATGGCTTGCTAATTCTGCTACATACCAAAGCGTCAGCTTTATTGCAGTTGATGCTATTGTACCGACTTAATTTTTGTGATTCTATAAGTTACTTCAAGACTAAGCTCTAGTTTTATTGGTCTTCTTTTTTGTTTACTGAGTTATGAGAACAAAAGTAATCTATCGCTTTAAAGTACACAGCCAAGAAATTATTTTTAGTAAAAATGTATCAATCAGTGGGGATTAAATCCCTTGCCGTTAGCTTTCCCAGTGTCAAGCGCACCAATGATTATTATCGCCACAAATATCCCGAACAAGTAGCTCAGGCTGAAGAAGAAACTTTAGCTAAAGTCTTTTCTACTAAAGAGTCTTCGGCAAGTAGTCAAGATTTTGATCGAGCCATGCAACCTTATTTATCCGATCCTTTTAGAGGAACAGTAACAAGATATGTTCTAGGAGAAGGGGAATCGTCTTTATCTTTAGAGACCCATGCAGCTAAAGAAACTCTTAAAGCAGGAAAAATTAATCCTGAAGATGTTGATCTAATACTGGTTGCTTCAATGTTTCCTGAGCGACTTGTAGAGGGAAATGTTTCTTTATTGCTCCATGAACTGAGTTTGAGTTGTCCTGCTTGGAATATCAATTCAATGCATTCAGGTGCTTTGGCTGGACTTCAAACGGCTTGGGCGATGGTCAAATCGGGTGAATATCAAAACGTATTAGTGATTGTTTCATGTACTTATTCTCGCAACCTGGGTAGAGAAGATGATACTACTTCTTGGATTGTTGGGGATGGTGCAGGAGCTTTCTTAGTCAGTTCCTTGGAAACAGATCAAGGAATCATAGGAACAAATATTATTAATACTGCTATTACAAATGATGTTTATTCTTATTCACTCATAGAGGATGAACGTAACAATCTCCAAGTTCGTCTAATGGCAAGCAAAAATATGAGTTGGCTCATACGCGATCATAGTGCTGAATTTATTCGCCGAGCCTGTGACGGTGTTATTGCTGATGCTAATCTAAATCTTAACCAAATTGATTTTTTTGTCACCAGCACTCCTCTTGCCTGGTTTGCCGAACTATTTATCAATACTCTAAATATTGATCGCCGCAAAACTTTAGACATGTATCCATACTATGGCAATATTGGAGCGGCACTGCCCATAGCCAATCTTTATTATGCTGCTAAACTTGGCAAAATTAAGGAAGGTGATTTAGTTCTTTTGTTTAGTATTGGCGGTGCATCAACTGCCGCGGCAACGGTAATGCGTTGGGGTAATGTTGCGTTGGGGAATGCTCCTGATATTGAATTACCTATTTCAGTAAGTAAGAGTAGAATCAACGAGCAAAAACCAGATGTTTCCCCTCTGGTTACTTCTGGTTAGATATAGCATTACATATTTATAGCGGTACGTGCGGAACCCACTCTCGCCTTTGTTGCCTTTATCATTTGTATGAGGTACGTTGATAAATCTTGTTTTTTGCTAATTGTTAATTGTTGATGGTTGATTGGGTATACCTCATCTATTTGAGAAAGGCTATAGATTAGGACACTCGCTACTCGCTACTTGCTACTTACGAACCGTCAACTTTTGTATTGTCAAGAGCGTAACTTTGTACGGCTATACTTCGATCCAGCAACGCCAGATAACTGAGTTAATCGGAATTCTCGTAAGAAAACCTGTACTTACGAGAATTTATTTTAATGAGACAGATTTTACCGCCTGATCACAATCATCTAAGTATTGGGTTTATCTAAAAGTAAATAAGCTTTCAAACGAATGACCAATGACGAATGACCAATGACCAATGACCAATGACCAATGACCAATGACCAATGACCAATGACCAATGACCAATGACCAATGACCAATGACCAATGACCAATGACCAATGACCAATAACCAAAAAACCAGCCTAAGCTTCGGGATCAGAAGCGGGAGTATCAATAAAAGAGGGAGATAAATACGCCACTACAGCACCCAACATAAATCCGATAATATTACGGAACAAGGGTAAAAATTCAGGTGTACGGATGACAACAGGACCCATACCAAAGGCGATAAAGAGGATTCCCCACAGAGGAGACATAATTAAACCCCATTGCCAGGCGATTACCTGGTCTTCTTTACGGGGAATCACCGCCACACCTAAAATAACACCACCTACGATGGAACTGATTAAAGTTAAGATCCATTGTTCTTGCGGTAATCCTGGTACTGCGACACAGCCATTCTTACGCAAACAGCCTTTTACAGACTCTAGAGCTTCGACAATGGCATTATTTTCCCCATGCTCGCGGATGTAGTACATATTGCCAAAGCGAGTTTGCAGTTCGATCCAAAAGTTACGGGGTAATAGTTCATATACATCATCCCCAATACTAAACGCCAGCAGATTTCCGCCTCTACTATCGGCTACGAGTAAAATACTTTTGTCGTCTAAGCCCCAAAACTTCTTCACTGCCCGACCAGGAGAACGGTCGTATTGGGTTAAAACCCGCATTTTCCAACCTGTTTCTGCCTCAAATTCTTCCAAATTGGTGATTAGTGACTCTTCTTGCAGTTCAGGCAAAAGGTTCGCTAAATCTACTACAGGGGTCACCTGATCTGGCAGTAGTTCAGGATTATTAACTGCTAAAGCTGGAGAAGTGAAACATGAGGCTAGAACCAGTAAACATACCCCCAATATAATAAAAGAGCGCTGTAAGAGCTTATGTACCATAGTTGTTTTTTTTATAAAAATGTTTTTAAACGCTTTTGGCGAAATCATCGCACCAAGACGGTATAACCCTGACTCTATCAAATTGTTCTTATTTTTGTTACATTTATTTACTTTATATTAAGGTTAGCAGTTATTAGTAGTTCTGAATACCTTAGCCAGTAAAAAAATGTTAAATATTGATTCAATTTAGAAGCTTAATATTATCGGTAACTAAAACAGGTTTTTGTTCATACTCCGCTGCAATCTGCTTTTGAATTGATAAGTCCCAGTTTAAATTGTAATCTTGGGTTAACTCGACCACTACAAAAGGACGCAATTTGCCATAGACAATCGCCATTTGCTCCTCTTTTAGTTCAATGACGGGAGGAAGTTGCAAAACCAACAAATCTTCTCCGCCAAATACCTGTTCTTCATCTAGTTCAAAGACACCGTAGCTTCTGATGTCCTCTATTTCTCCTTTGATTGCTAATGGTTGACCATAATACATTTCGGGACTATGAGTTAAATCTTCGGGGTCGGGAGAAAATATCAGGGATTTGGCGATGATTACTGGCTTGCCTTCGTATTTAGCATAGAGATCAAAATCAAGATCCAAACTGTATTTTGCTGATAAATCTGGTAAAACGAATCTTTCTATGGTGCCACTAACCACAACTTCGGGAGTTTGATCCCGAGAAAATAATGGAGGTATGGCAACTGTACTGACAACTAAAATATCGTCGCCACTAAACACTCGATCATGATCTAAAACTAAACCTCGCTCTCCTATTTTCTTTACAACATCATTACGAACCAAAACTGTACGATTTAGATAGCTGTCAAAATTTTGCGTAATAGCAGCAACATCAACTAAGCCATCTGGATAAAGATTAATAGTTGTAGGAGGACGATTGCCACAAGCTGATAGAATGAGCGCTAACAAACAGGCAGTCACCTTAAACCAGAATTTCTTACCGAACGGTATTACGCCGATATCCCGTAGCCACATACATATACAGTCCATAGCAGATCAAACCCAGACCAATCAGTCCTAACCAAAGTGAACCTAAGGGCTTTGTTGCCAGCAACCGAAAAGCATTTTGTAGCCCCCCTGCAAATTCTGAGTTACCTGAGATAGCAGACTGAATCAAAAAGATGCCCGTCAAAACGAAAGCAATACCCCTAGCGGCAACACCTATTTTACCAATCCGTGTCGCCCATTTTTCTAATTGATAATGAAGCTCATCAGACTGAAATTCACTGATATAAGAACCACTCTTAGCGCCATAAATATAGGAACAGCCAATAATCGTCACCACAATTCCTCCCAATAAAATCAACCATCCTCCTATAGGATGATCAAATAACTGGCTAGCCAAGTCTTCAATAGTATCGTCGTGTTCGCCTAACTCCAAAACTATATTGAACGCAGAATAAACCACACCAGCATAACTTAAGGCACTCATGACATAGCCCAAACGTTGGATAAAGTGTTTGGTGGGAGTAAGCGCGAATTTAGAAGTCCTGGGGCGCGAACCTGCGTCGCGCCATTGAAGGACGTTTCGCGCTGATGAGGGGCTGTTTGCCGTTTGCGGTTGCGATAGCAAGTCGTTAGACTCAGCAAGTCCGTTCGCGAAGCGCGTCCTTCGGACGTAGGACTCACCTGTGTCGGCAGCTTGTATGCCCCGTGACCGCCCAGTGATTTCACAATCAGAGGAGACTAATATTGCCTGAAATAATCGGCGCCAAACGTATCCTGTCAAAGCCAGGGCGATCAAAGCCACTAGCAACTTACCCCATAGCTGATCTGCTAACCAAGTTAAAGTTAGATATGTCCCTGCGGCTTGCTGTTGGGGAATAACTGCCGCTTCAATTGCCAAGATACCAATTGCCAGATAGACAGTCCCTTTAGCCCCATAGCCAAGCAAAATATACTGTTTCAGCCACGGATGGGCGATCGCTTTTTTGAGCCATTGCTTCATTATTTAATTTAATTATTTAGTTTAAAAGGTAAAAGGATCGAGGGCATATTCTTGCCACTGACGCTGATGCCATTGAGCTATATAGGGTTTAACGGTAAACTTTGCTTGCTGCCCTCCTTGAACATCAATTCGTAAGCAGGAATAAGGACGTTTTTTATTTTTACCACTACCATTACGTCCGACGTATAAATGGGATTGACCAATTGGTTCGCCATCTAGATCGGCATCTTGAAACAAGACCGTTTCCTCGCGACGCTGACGGCGCAAACTATGACCACTACCACCACAGACAATCCAGTTGATATTAGAATCAGCATGTCCCGTATCTTTAGTGTATAGATGTTCGAGGCAGTGAGCATGACCCGATATAACTAAATCTACGATAGATCTCTGGTAGGGTAATGCATCTATCTCTTTAACAGCATCATCAAATACCTGACGCAGGCGATCGCGAATGGCTAAAGTCTGTCCCTGATTCCATTTGGTGGTTTCGGTAACGTAGGGGGGATGGTGCAGGAAAATAACTCTCCCTCTAACTGTTTCATCCTGCCAGGATGCCACTAAACTATCCTTGAGCCATTCTAGTTGTTGCCAATCAGTTGCTTGCTGCTGTTTATTAAGCTGTTTTTCAATATCACGCTGACTTTCTTCAATATGCTCTAATTTAGCGTGGTAATCATCAATCTGTTCGGCATCTTCGGGATTATCGGGATTAAGTTGATCCATTGCTGCGTGAATTTCTTGTTCTCGATCCTCTAATTCACTTTGGCGACTTAACAGTTTTGCTCTTTTACTTGCTCCTGCTGCTGTATCGGGGATTGATAAAGGTTGATTGAAGGTGTTGGAATCTAGGGCAAAAAAATCGATGCCACCGTAGCGAAAAGTATAGTAACGGTTGGGTAGACGAGTAAATTGACCTGGCTGATAATGCAAACATGGATCGCCCATGTGTTGAGCCGTGTAATGAGTATCGAGATGTTGAGCTAACTTATCTTGATCCCTAAGCTCAATTAAATAGTCAAGAAATGCCCGCGCATAAGCATCTCCACAGTCTGAACCATGCCAACCGATATCTAGGTCTATTTGTCTGCGTAGTAAGCGGCGTGGCAGCCAAGTAACTTGAGCTAAGATGCCATAGATTAAGGGTAAGTCGTAATAGTCGTGATTGCCAGGAACTAGAAAGAAAGGTTTGGTAAAAGTTAAATTATCATATTCAAGCTGCTGTGGTTGATCTCCCCCCACTAAAAATTCTTGATAAGGATTAATAAAATTATCGTGATAATATTCTTTGGAACCTACTTGATAGACCACGTCTCCTGTATGAAGGATAAATCGACTATCTGGATGTTGTAACATCGTTTCGGCAATCTTGCGTTGGGGATGGTGTTTCAAATGGGAACCACAGCCACTATCACCCACTACTAAAAAAGAAAAATTAGGGTTGTCAAGATGATCATCATCTATTACTAATTTGGTTTGATTAATATTTTTGGCACTCAATACCGACTCTTGCCAACGCACTCGGCGTTTCATCTGCTCAATTTTAGTCGATATATCGGGGTCGGAAACAAATTGCATCTATTTAATAAAAATATGAAAACTAAGATTTAGGCGACTTGAAAATTCTAATCGGAATAATTTCTACTCTCAAGTCTATAGGTCTGCCAATTTGGCGTGCGAGGGAATTTCTCACGCGGTCAATTTGCTGTTGATCAATGGAGTCTACTGGCGCCGTGACTTCGATCGCAATCTGGAGATAATCTAGCTGGGGAATAACACTAATTACTTTGATATCAGCATCAGTAAAGATTTCTATGTCCGAAATTGAGTCAGCAATTTGAGAAGTTACATTTTTTTTGATAATTAGTTCCCGCATTGATATAGTCAGGGGAATACCCAGCAAAAACATAACTACCGTAGATAAAGCTAGTCCATTTTTTGCTCGTGCAATATTGCCATAGGACTGAAATAAAAATACTAAGCCGCCAAAAAAGATAATACAGGTTAGGTTAGTAATAAATAGTAAAGAAGCTCCTATAGCTATTGCTTGTTCTCCCAACGATAAACCAATTCCTATTACACTAAGGGGTGGAACCAAAGCAACGGCGATCGCAACACCTGGAATTGCATCAGCGATACTGCGGCGAGTATTGGTAAAAGCACCAGCCATTCCTGCTGCCATGGCAATGCCAAAATCAATTAGGGTGGGATTAGTACGGGAAAGTATTTCTGAATCTACAGTTTCCAAACCAATGATTAATGATGTTAACCAAGATGCAAAAATGGTTAAGGTTACACCCTTAAGAACAGTGAAGCTTGAGCGGCGTAATAGTTTACGATTGCCCATGACCACGGAGTAAGCCATGCCCACAATAGGACCCATTAAGGGTGCAATAATCATCGCCCCGATAATAATTGCCACGCTGTTTGCCAGTAGTCCTAAAGTAGAGATAACCGCTGATAGCCCTAGCATAAAGTGAAAACTAAAGGAGGGTACAGATAAGCGCCACAGACTGCGATTGATGCTAGCAATAGGAGTAGCCTTTTCTTTAACCCAGTGCCAATCTCCGTTGTCTTGATGCCAAAGTTTTTTGAGATGTAAAAAGCGATTTATTTTGCGGAGAATCCATCTAATCTGGACTATGTATCGCGGACTAGAAATTAATATAACCGTCATGGCTGTTAGTTAAGGGTTGAATGTATATGAAATACTTGAGATATTGACGGACTGAGGCGCTAGAGGCTATCCTTTTGAACTATTCTGGGCTGTATTTCATGATTTAGAAAGAAGAGCGTTGGTGATTTTGAGTATGAGGTACAAAATGTTTCTGTTCGTAGCCATAAGCCATAAGCTCTAAGCTTTTTAGATTTCATTTAAAGTCACAAAATCAGGAAATCATACCTTGATTCACCAACGCCGAAAGAAGAATTAAACACTCAACTAAATTAAATATCCCCAGGGTTTAACTGCATCATTTGCCAGGTAACGAAAGTTCCGATAGGACTCCACAGTAAATATGGTACTAATAGCCAAAACGCCGTATTGGATCTAGGGAGAACAATCACTGCCAAAATCACTCCCAGAAAAAAACCAGTCCCCCCAATAAACGTGCCTACTTTTAGGCTGCGAGTTTTACACATCACCAGGGTATAAAGGGAAATTGCTGTCTCCACCAGTAGGTAAAAACTCATCAACAACCAAGTAGATATGGTGCCTGGATTTGCTGACCAGACACTATATGCTGACCATGCCCCAAAAATAAAGATCACTGTCCAAATAAGCGGAATTGCTCCCTCAAAGGTCAACCAATCAGGACGACGTAAGCGTCTAAACCAGCGAAAATCTCGATCAGAAATAAAGCGATTGAGAGTTATAGGAACAGCAAGCGTGACAATACCAATTGCCAACCAAGAAGGAATCATGATAGAAAAACTATTAGAAATTATGTTTTATTGTTAACAATTTAAGAAAAGCAAAAAAATATACAGCACCTTAAGGATAATGCTGTATTGATACATTTGGTGTCTTCTTTCTAAAGACATAAATATTAATAGTTTATTTAGTAGCCGTAAATTTCTGTCTCAATGGAGTAGTCTTTAATTCCACGACGACTATTACGCCTTCTGCTTTCTTCGTTTAACCAGAGATCTGTAGAGTCAGATTCAGAAATATCGTATTCTTCTAGGTTCAAGATTTCGTCTTCAACTGATACAGACTCTGAGGTGCCAGAAAAACCCCACTGACTATCATTTCCTGCCTCAATATTCTCCAGATAATCAGATTCTGTAATGCTAGTTTGAGCTTTAGCAGACAAGCCCATAAAAGTAGCAAGCAATATTGAAACAAGAATACCTGTAGCTGTTTTGGCGATTGCGTAGTCAGCCAAAGGCATCCCTAAGAAATGTTCTTTGTTATTTATTCTAAAGTCTTGTACTATCGGTGATCTATGATCCATCGTTAAATATGTGAGTGGAGTTCAGTAAGTTTGATTTAGTATTAATTTAAATTACCTACCAATATAAAATTAGCAACTCGATTTCACATCTTTAGATAGTTAGAATTTGGCATCTATCATTTGATATATTCCGTAAATGTTTATTTTGGGTTTCCATTTATTCAACGATGTCAGTTGATACAGTAAGGCTTTAGCCGCAACTAGTTGCAAATGAGTCCTTGACTAATAAAATGAAGATAGTCCATCTGACTCTCTCCCTCATTTATCAGGGATTTAATTTGAATGTCTAACGATAGTTTTGGGCAAGGCAATGACACCAAAAGAGCTAGTTAGAGTTTTTGTTGAGCGATTTAATCAAGCGGACATCGATGGTCTTGTGAACTTGTATTCTCCAAATGCTCTTAACGATCAGGTTGTATTTTCTGAGCCACTTAAGGGAAGAG
Organism: Cyanobacteria bacterium P01_G01_bin.39; assembly: GCA_039180345.1. Lineage (GTDB taxonomy): Bacteria > Cyanobacteriota > Cyanobacteriia > Cyanobacteriales > Xenococcaceae > Waterburya. The sequence goes on from JBCDDK010000051.1 coordinate 14,075, forward strand.
AATCTATAAGGAGAATGTTGGAACTAGAATTTTCTAGAGCAAAGATGGTTTGTATCGAAGAACGTATCTATGAGTGTGGTGACACAGCCATTTTACAGTGGAGAGATCCCCTAGGCTTGAGAGGGTGTGGCTTCTTTCAAGTAAAAGATGACCAAATAGTGCATCAAAAAGGTTATTTCGATCAGCTGTCATTTTTCAAAACTCAAGGACTGCCAGTACCCGAAGATTACCTAGATGCCTAACGCCCTGCATGTTGTAAATACAATATCGCCCATCCTTGTCGATGAAGATAATTTATAAACTATTGGGAACTTACTTTTAGGGGGTCTGGAGAAGCCTACACTAATTCTGTCGAATACAGTGTAGGTACATCACATAAGGGAAATTCACAGTCGTTAGTCCATTCTGGATATTAAATCATCAATATCTCTTTGAAACGTGGCTATCGACAGCCCCGATAGATCGTAACTAGCTTCAAAAGATGGCTCTCTCTCATAGTCTTTTAAGCCAATCATTTTTACATCTATTTTGGCAATTTGAGGATTAGAAAATACGGTTATTTCCAGTTTCGATTTGTTCCCTGTGTATCTATAACTTGGTACTTCTGGGAGGTGGATCTGAGTTTTACTAAATCTACGGTCTAAATAATCAACTACTGAACTAAAGTTCTGACCGATAGCCTGTCGTTTTTGCTGGTTTAATAATGCCATAAGCTTAAATGAGCGATCGCCTATAAATATACCCTTCGTATAAAAAGCATAATATTGCCACGTCTTTTTGGAAACATGACAATGTTAAATCTCTAAATCAAATCTCTAATTTTTCCTTAAATCTCACTTAGAAGTGATGGGGCGTTCTCCATCAATGTCTAAAGTATCTACCACTTCGTATTTATTGGACATAATCGGACGAGTGCCATCAGCCTCAAAAGTATCAACTACCTTTACCTCGCTATTATTCACATGGCTTTTACCATCTACTTCTAATACCTGGTCGGTATCCAAATCGCCAGTAGCCACAGGGCGATCGCTTGTATTATTTTGACTATCTGTAATCAAGAAGTCGGGACTTTCGGCAATGGGGCGAGTTCCGTCCTCGGAGAAGGTATCCGCAACTTCAATGGCACCACTTTCTATGGGACGAGTACCATCAGCTTCAAAGGTTTTTTGTTCTTGCTGTTCGCTCATTTTAAAAACTTATAGCTTATTTAAATTAATCATTACCATAGCTTTAAGTTGTAGAGAGCGAATCTAACCAAAGTATCAATTTGATCAATTAGGTTGGGCTGGATACATAGTTACTTTTAATAAAACCCCTTTTCTGTATAACTTCACAACTTTGCACTTCTTTTTTGTCCTATACAGAGAACTTGGATACATTAAATACAATTTTTTTTAGCTATATTTTTAGATAGATTTAACTATTGGGAGGTGCATCATCGCAGACTTCTTTCAGAATGGGGAGATTACCACTCTTCACGATCTACACAATCGTTCTGTTGGATCAATCGAAGCAGAACTATTAGAGATCTCTAAAACCCATACGCCGATGGCATTAATCTTGCCCTGTTTATTTTCAGAACTCGAAGGTTCTGCTTTAGGAAACATTATAGATGAGCTGTCTGAAGTTAAATATCTCAACCAAATCATCATTGGTTTAGATCAGGCAAACGAAGGTCAATTCGAGTATGCTAAAAAATATTTTGCTCGATTGCCTCAAGAACACAAAATATTGTGGAACGATGGTCCACAAATGAAAGCCGTTCATGAATTTTTGCAAAAGGAAGAACTAGCTCCTAGTGAACGAGGCAAAGGATTCAACGTTTGGTACTGTATGGGTTATTTCCTATCCACTAATAGTGCCAAAATTGTGGCGTTACATGATTGCGATATTCTGACTTATGACAAAGGGCTATTAGGCAAACTACTTTATCCTCTGGCAAATCCGCAATTCGACTTCAAATTTTGCAAAGGTTATTATTATCGTCAGGCGAATAACAAACTAAATGGAAGAGTAATGCGGTTACTAGTTAGTCCCCTAGTGCGATCTCTGCAAAAGCTGTTTAAGGATAGCTCTTTTCTCGATTATATTGATAGTTTTCGCTATCCTCTTTCAGGGGAATTTTCCATGACGGCAGACGTAGTTAATAACGTGCGGATTCCTTACGATTGGGGTCTAGAAATTGGTATTCTCGACGATGTTTATCGCAACTATCACGTTAATAAAATTTGCCAGGTAGATATTGCCAACGCCTACGATCATAAACACCAAGAGTTTTCTTTCCAAGATCCTGAAAAAGGTTTATCCAGAATGTCCATTGATATTTGCAAAGTCTTTTTCCGCAAGATGGCTGCTAATGGTCAGATATTTTCACAGGAAATATTTAGAACTATCAAGGCAACTTATTATCGCACTGCCCTCAACTACCTCAAACGCTACTACAGTGATGCGATCATGAATGGATTAACTCTTGATCGCCATCGTGAAGAAAAAGCAGTGGAATTATTTGCTCAATCCATCATTCATGCAGGAGATGCGTTCTTACAAAATCCCCAGTTAAGACCCGTAATTCCTAGCTGGAATCGAGTCATGAGTGCTGATCCTAATATTTTGCAAAAAATTTATAGTGCTGTTGAAGCCGATAACCATAAGCAAAATGAAGTAGAAATCATTATTACTCCAGAGAAAGCTGCCAAAGAACCACCAGGAAAGCTTTTACTGTGATTTGAAATACTTAAAATGGATTCTTCATTTCTAGAGAGTACCTTGCTGTTAGAGAATTGAATTAGTGAAAGTAGTAATTAGAAAGACAAAAATCGTCTGGGGCGGTCATCGGGCTATTACGCCAATAATCTGGGCAATTTGTCACGATTTAAATATCAACAACTCAGAATCTATTAAACTCTACAAATATAAATGATCGCAATAATTCTTATTTAGAAGAAGTTGCTAAAACTCTAACAAGTTCTTGAGCAACAAGATTTAGATTGATTGGTAATATCCGTAAATAAATTACATTAGTACCTAACGATTTAACAAAAAATAATTTTACATAATCTCTATCTTGTGTAATAAGAATTCTATTTTGTTCTTGTGCTATTCCTAGGATTTCTTCGTCACTAGCCTGAGAAAAACCAAGATCGGCAACGCTTAGGAAGTCATATCCAGATTTTTCTAAAAATTTAGCTGTGACACCGTAAACATCTTAAGGTGGGCCTAATATTATAGGTAAATTATTATTTTCCACCAACAAAGTAGTTTCTTAAGCATTAAGACTTTGAAGTTTTGCTGTCTTAACTTCATACTCTTCTTGGGTCAGTATGCCACTATCTAATGCTTGTTTAAACTTGATCATCAATGCTAGATTTTCTTCTTGTATTTTTCTCTGATTTATATCTTGTTCCACCGTCTCACGAATTTTAGTTACCTTTAATTCGTATTCTGACTCATTGATAATACCCTGTACAAATGCTTGTTCTAATTTTTGCATTTTTTCTTCTACAGTGAAATCGATTTCATATTGAAATATTTTGTCTTTTAATCTATCTGTCTTAGCTTCAAACTCTTGCTTTTCCAAGATACCGTCTTGATATGCTTTTGCTAATATATCTATTTCTTGTTTTAGTTTCTCTTCAGCTTTTACCTGGGGAGAAACATTAGATGAAATTATATTTTTGTTTACCTTACTAGCTTCTACTTGAGAATTACTATGATTAATTTGATTATCTGTTGTGAGTGATTTTACTTCATTTTTAATTTTTTTATAATTCAATTGATTTTCTACATAGTCTATAATGTTAGCCTCAACAACTAAAGCCCATCCCGCACCAGCTAAACCAGTCAATACTGTAAAACCTCCCGTAAACATAGCTGTTACCCCTGCCCCAGCTAGATTTGACACCCATTTACCAGTACTTGTTTCCAACATAAATTCATTTTCATTATCGGAATTATGCGACCAGCTAATTTTGATTTTGAAAGCTTGATTAGTTCCTGTCAGTGTCCTAAATGTTCCTGTTTTTCTAGCTTGAATTAAGTATTCATCACTATTTTCTACCGCATCTACTACATATTGTCTCTCTTTAAACCAAAGAATTAATTTTTTATATAAACTATCTAAATTATCTTCGTTTGCAATAAAGTAATTTATAGCCATTGCTTAACTCCTGAAAATATTTAATAAGTAGTTAAATTTTAATTGAGCAATGCAGTATTATCTGTGATCTCACCTTGAGCGAAAATCCCAAATATTAAGCATTAATTCTTATTATTCAAACTTATCCGTAATGGTACTTGCCCTACATATCGAGAGATTCTGACTAATTACAGAATAGCGATCGCCCTTCTGTCCAAACTCAATCTCGCCACAAAGACCTGCCAACTATAAATTGCAAATTGTCAATATATTTATTGTTAATTAATGTAAATCGATTGTTGAGTAAATACTCAGTAAGTTTGTAAAAGTTTGTTACGTAATGTTTAGTAATTGTTATCGAATTGTGTCAGATAAGGGATTGGGCGTATTTTGGGTCACGTTTTTTGATAAAAATACTTTACAGATAAAATCCTATTTTCTGGGTAGGGAACGAGCGACCCTACCTTGATCAGCCTTTTCGTATCGACAATTATTAAAGGAGAGTCAAGTTATATGTTCACCCAGGTTAAGTCCACCGTTCGTCACGTTAAGCCAGATGCCGTTAACGGACGCGATCTACTTAGGGTGGTCTATGTGGTGCTGGAGCCTCAGTATCAAAGCACCCTGACAGAGGCAGCCAGAGCGATTAATAGTAATAATCCCCATTTAGCCATAGAGTTAAGCGGTTATTTAATTGAGGAATTACGAGACGAGGAAAACTATAGTAATTTCCAAAATGATGTTGCTAGCGCCAATATCTTTATTGCTTCATTGATATTTGTAGAAGACTTGGCTCAAAAAGTCGTGGCAGCAGTGCAGCCTCATCGCGACAATCTTGATGCGGCGGTAGTATTTCCCTCCATGCCAGAAGTGATGCGTCTGAACAAGATGGGTAGCTTTTCCATGGCGCAGTTAGGGCAGTCAAAAAGTGCGATCGCCAGCTTTATGCGCAAGCGCAAAGAAAAGTCGGGTAGTTCTTTTCAGGATGCCATGCTCAAGCTGTTACGAACATTGCCAAAAGTTTTGAAATACTTGCCTGTGGAAAAAGCACAGGATGCTCGTAACTTTATGCTTAGTTTTCAATATTGGCTGGGTGGTAATGCCGACAACTTAGAAAGCTTTTTATTGATGCTGTCGGATAAATATGTTTATCCAGGCAAACAAGATCAAGAATTTACTTATAAAGACCCCATTGTCTATCCCGATATGGGTATTTGGCATCCTTTAGCACCGAAGATGTTTGAGGATATTGATGAATATTTAGCTTGGTTCAATAGTCGTGGTGATATATCTGATGATCTAAAAGATCCTTTGGCACCTTGCGTGGGCTTAGTATTGCAGCGTACCCATTTGGTTACTCAAGACCACGCTCACTATGTAGCCATGGTACAGGAATTAGAATGTATGGGTGCTAGAGTTATTCCTGTGTTTGCTGGAGGCTTAGACTTTTCTAAACCTGTTGACGCTTATTTTTGGCGAGAAGGTCAAAATCAAGCCATTGTCGATACAGTAGTTTCCTTAACAGGCTTTGCTTTGGTTGGGGGACCAGCGAGACAAGATCATCCCAAAGCGATCGAATCTCTCAAACGCCTCAATCGCCCATACATGGTGGCATTGCCCCTAGTATTCCAAACTACTGAAGAATGGGAAGAAAGTGAACTCGGTTTACACCCTGTACAGGTAGCCCTACAAATTGCCATTCCCGAATTAGATGGCGCCATTGAGCCGATTATTGCCTCTGGTAGAGATGGTGCCACAGGTAAATCAATTGCCTTGCAGGATCGAGTAGAAGCGATCGCTCGTCGGGCGATGAAATGGGGTAGTCTACGCAAAAAACCGAAGCTTCAGAAAAAGGTGGCAATTACCGTCTTTAGTTTTCCTCCTGATAAAGGAAACGTGGGGACTGCGGCTTATTTAAATGTCTTTGGCTCAATCTATGAAGCGATGAAAGGCTTGCGGGATAACGGCTATGAAGTTAAGGACTTGCCCGATTCTGCTGAAGAGTTGATGCAGGCGGTAATTCATGATGCTCAAGCACAGTATGCTTCTCCTGAACTCAATATTGCTCATCGCATGTCGGTAGAACAGTACGAACGCTTAACGCCTTATTCAGTGAGGCTAGAAGAAAACTGGGGTCCCCCACCAGGACATCTTAATAGTGATGGTCAAAACCTTTTAATCTACGGTAAGGAGTTCGGTAACGTCTTTATTGGGGTTCAGCCTACCTTTGGTTATGAAGGTGATCCTATGAGGCTATTGTTTTCTCGTTCGGCAAGTCCCCACCATGGTTTTGCCGCTTACTATACTTATTTAGAGCATATCTGGCAAGCCGATGCAGTACTCCACTTCGGTACTCATGGTTCACTAGAGTTTATGCCAGGGAAACAAATGGGTATGTCTGGCGACTGCTATCCCGATAGTTTGATTGGTTCTATTCCCAACATCTACTACTACGCTGCTAACAATCCTTCTGAAGCGACCATTGCTAAACGCCGTAGCTATGCCTCGACTATTTCTTACCTTACTCCTCCAGCCGAAAATGCAGGGCTGTATAAAGGATTGAAAGAGTTAGGAGAACTAATTGGTTCCTATCAAAGCCTTAAAGAAGGTGGACGGGGTATCCAAATTGTCGATACCGTGATGGATCAGGCACGGATTTGTAATCTTGATAAAGATATTCAATTTCCTGACCATTCGGCTAAAGAAATGACTCAGACAGAAAGGGATACAATCATTGGCTTAGTTTATAAACAGCTAATGGAAATAGAATCTCGTCTGCTTCCCTGCGGTTTACACATTATCGGTAAACCCCCCACTGCGGCAGAAGCGATCGCAACTTTGGTCAATATCTCTAATCTTGACCGCGAAGAAGAGGGAATTATTTCCTTACCTCGCATCATTGCTAACAGTATTGGCAGAGATATCGATGAGATCTACGCCAACAATGATCGCGGTGTCTTAGCAGATGTACAGTTGTTCCAAGATATTACCCAAGCAACCCGCGCGGCTGTTGGTGCTTTGGTTCAGGCGCAAATCGATGCTGATGGTCGCGTCTCCATGGTATCTAAACTCAACTTTTTTAATATTGGCAAAAAAGCACCCTGGATGGAAGCCCTGAGTAAGCATAGCTATGATAAGGTTGACGAAAATGCGCTGAAGCCCTTAATAGAATACTTAGAGTTCTGTTTAGAACAGATCTGCGCCGACAACGAACTAGGTGGACTACTCCAGGCTTTAGAAGGGGAATATGTACTACCTGGTCCTGGTGGCGACCCCATTCGCAACCCTAATGTATTACCCACTGGTAAAAATATCCATGCTTTAGATCCCCAGTCCATTCCTACCTTAGCGGCGGTGAAGTCAGCCAAAACTGTGGTAGATCGCTTAATTGAACGGCAAAAAATCGATAATGGTGGCAACTACCCTGAAAGTATTGCCTGTGTACTTTGGGGAACAGACAACATCAAAACCTACGGCGAATCTCTGGCACAGATCATGTGGATGGTGGGTGTGCGTCCCGTACCCGATGCTTTAGGTCGCGTTAACAAACTAGAGTTAATTCCTCTTGAAGAACTTGGTCGTCCTCGGATCGATGTGGTGGTTAACTGTTCTGGTGTCTTCCGTGACCTGTTTATCAACCAAATGAACTTGTTAGATCGCGGGGTTAAAATGGCAGCAGAAGCCGACGAACCTATTGAAATGAACTTTGTGCGTAAACATGCCTTAGAACAAGCGGAAGAGATGGGTATTAATGTCCGTCAAGCAGCTACTCGCATCTTCTCTAACGCTTCTGGTTCCTATTCTTCTAACATTAACCTAGCAGTGGAAAACAGCAGTTGGGAAGAAGAAAAAGAACTACAGGATATGTACCTTAACCGTAAGTCTTTTGCCTTTAACTCTGATAACCCTGGAGTAATGGATGAAAGCAGAAATCTGTTTGAATCTTCTTTGAAGAAAGCCGATGTCACTTTCCAAAACCTAGACTCTTCGGAAATCTCTTTAACCGATGTATCCCACTACTTTGATTCTGATCCGACTAAGATCGTATCTAGTCTGCGAGATGACGGTAAACAACCCACGGCATACATTGCCGACACTACCACTGCCAATGCTCAAGTCCGTACCCTATCGGAAACAGTACGTTTAGACGCGCGGACTAAACTTCTCAATCCCAAATGGTACGAAGGGATGTTGAGTAATGGTTATGAAGGGGTGCGGGAACTATCTAAGCGTTTGGTTAATACAATGGGTTGGTCTGCTACAGCCGATGCCGTAGATAACTGGGTTTATGAAGATGTTAATACTACCTTTATTGACGACCCTGAAATGTGCAAACGTTTAATGGATATGAACCCCAATTCCTTCCGTAAGATTGTCGGTACTCTACTCGAAGTAAACGGTCGTGGTTACTGGGAAACTAATGAAGAAAACCTCGACAGATTGCGGGAATTATATCAAGAAGTAGAAGATAAGATTGAAGGAATTGATTAGCATTTACTTTGAAAGAAAAAACTAATTCAGTTGTTTGGAGACACTTTAGTAAGTAGTGTCTCTTTTTTTTAAGGATGTATGTTTGAGTTCTATATGAATCAAATCAAAACTGGTTAAAGCAATAGTTTTTTCGGCGTTGCTGATTAAGTAATGTCGTACAAAAGATTACTGTTCGCAGCTATAAGCTCTAAGCTCTAAGCTTTTTTTATGACAGTTTCTTATGAAAGAGACAGAAGATCGCTCAACAGCATTACAATTCAGCAACGCCGTTTTTTCTATTTAATGACTATCGACATAAAATAATATTTTTTCTGCAATTAATTTTACTAATCATTTTGCTTATATTTATACAGCATTTTTATGGAATCTCTATTCAGAAGGGAGCATCCCACTTTTTAACTAAGCACAAATACTTGGGCTAATATCTTGGTTCAAATATGCACAGCGAAGCCTTAGCATTTGAGATACATTATCTTGATTCCATTGCGCGCCAACAATCTTGATTCTTGAACCTATTTGTTTAATCCAAGATTCCACACCCCGTGGTGGAAGAGTATAGCAGGTAGTTTCGAGGACGATCCTACTTTTGAAGAAGCGGTTAACTTGGTAAAGACTGGCGTAAGTCTGCGGACTAGTCTCGTAGCACTTCATGATGTATATTCTGGATACCGATCATCTCAGCCTGATTCAGAGAAACAATCACGAAGGCAAGCAAATCATAGCAAGGTTAGCAAGTATAGAGAATGTTCCAGTTGCCGTCACTATCATTACCTATGAAGAGCAACTTAGGGGGCGGCTCAATGTTCTTTCTAAGGCAAAAACTCTTGATAAGCAAGTAGTTGCATACCAATAGCTACAGAGGCTTGTAGAAAACTATCATTCAATTCAAGTAGTTGCATTTGATCGAGTTGCTGGTATTGAATATCAACGCTTGAGAAAAGTTTATCCACGTTTGGGAACTATGGATCTTAGAATTGCTGCTATTTCGATTGTTAAGAATGCAACTCTTTTAACCAGGAACACATCCGATTTTGGACAAATTAAAGAGCTGTCTGTTGATGACTGGTCAATAATATAACAAACAAATATGATTGATAATCTTACCGCTAAAAGGTTTAGATGATTTATCATGAAGAGCGTAAATTACTTGGTTAAGCTTGGGAATGGATTATCGCAGTCAAATTATCACAGAAGTAGAATCTTTACCTGAATCCTTGTTACCTGAATTACTAAGCTATCTACAGGCATTAAAAACACCATCAACATCTGCTAAACCCAAGCTGACAATTAAACCAAAATCCTCTGTTGCATCTAATAGCAACACCATTATTATCTATACCGATGGTGCCTGTACGGGGAATCCTGGGAAGGGTGGTTATGGGGCAGTTATTATTGATGGCGATCGCCGTGAAGAACTAGCATCAGGTTACAAACTAACTACCAATAACCGTATGGAAATGATGGGCGCGATCGCAGCTTTGGAATCCCTCAAGTCTAATTCTAAGGTTAAGCTGCACACTGACTCTAAATATATTGTTGATGCTGTGACCAAAGGCTGGGCAAAGAAATGGCAGGCTAATGGTTGGCGTAGAAACAAGAAGGAAATGGCGAAAAACCCTGATCTTTGGCAAGAATTACTGGATTTATGCAAAATTCATGATGTAGAGTTTATCTGGGTTAAAGGTCATGCAGGTATTGCCGAAAACGAAAGATGCGATCGCCTGGCGGTAGATGCGGCACATGGTAGTAATTTACAAACTGACGAAGGATATATTTAAGGAACAAAGGCGCATAGTTCGCCGCATGTAGGAACGAGGAACAAGGAACGAGGAATGAACAAAGGCTTGGGTTCCGCATGTATGAGGGATAGATACAACTTGCGCTCATCGGTTTGTGGTTAGTGTTTACTAGTTATTCAACCAACAACTAACAACACTAATTGTCACTCTGATACTAAGTAAACTCGTTACTAACTAATCAAAATCGATTTCTCTAAAGCTTGCTGAAGATCTTGAGTGAGGGTGGTTACGGCTTGACGACGATTTGCTTGATATTGTGTCCAGTAATCGGCAATCAGCAGTGGTGGCATTGCCGTGATTTTTGCCGTCTTTTTGCCCAGGTAAGGGGGTTTCAAATTAGTTTCTCCTTTAAGTCTGGCGACCATCTTCCACAACAGCAGGATTGTATCGGCAAATCTTGACACACTGGGTTTTTCTGCCACATACTGACCTGTAACGCTAACAAAAGTTTCCACCAGCCTCATATGCCATAGTCTTAGTTCTGCTTCTGATGCCACCAGATCGGCTAATCCTCTAACAGCGGGAGCAAGATTAGCTAATTCCGAGAAATCATCACGATAGATGCGATTCCAGCCCGCTTGTTCCACTCGACGACAGCGATCGCTGATATTACCATTAGGCTTAACTCCAAATGACTGTTCGGCAACCTTGAGGGCGGCATCTAATAAAGCCTGTAGGCGACTTGGTAAATCTGATCCTGTTGACTCTATAGGTTGCTGATAGAATTTACTGTAAAATTCTGTCATTAAACCAAGTAAATGCTCTGCTAAGGCAATGAGACGTTGATAAAATTCTGTTTCTTGACTCTCACTAGGATCTCTACCGTTAACTAACCCCATGCTGCGATTAGCAGTGTTTTGCAAGCCACTATCTAGTTCTAGTTGAGTCAGCAATTCATCCAAATATTGCCAAGGCGCTATCAGATAAGAATATCTTACCCCCAAAGGTGCGATCGCAACTGTTTCGGAACGTTGTGCTTTTTGCAAATCTTCTTGACACCAAAAGCCAAACTGAGAAATTCCTGGTTCAATGGGGCTAACTATTTCATTATGACCATTAGTAGCCCCTTCTGGTGCCGCAGCCATGGGAAACTGACCGTTAACAAACAATTCGCGAATCGTCCGTAAACCTACCCGATCTAATACTCCTCGACGAATCGGCGTACCGCCCAATTTAGAGATCCCCCAGCCCACTGTCTCTCCCGCCCAGAGAGGAATACCGCGATCGTAGATAAAGTGGGTATGAACAGCAGAATTTAAGATTACTCCTTGTTTTTTTGCGATCGCAGATAGCTGATTCCATAATAATTGGGCAATACAGGGTGGATCGGCAATAGTGGGATGGCGAAATGCCAGCATGAACCTGGTTTTACCCTGTTGAAACTCATGGTATAAATCAACTAATGGCTCGGCATTGTCGATTTCAACTGACACTATTTGATGCTCATGACTTAGCCAAAAAGGAATCAAGCCCTTGGCTATTGACCAAACGAAAGGATTATAGTCTGGGGGAATAAACTCCAAAGCGGGTTGGACATGATTCATTGTGGTCAATAGGATGATAAAGGCTGTAAATGCCAGTTTAATCTTTTTGATTCATAGCGCCAATCCCCTGAAACAACATAAATAACCCACTTGCGACAATTAGTAATGCCGCTATTCCGAATGCTATGTCTGCCCAGTTAGTATTTTCCATTGCCTTGGTTAGTTTATTTTTAGTTTGTTTTTTAAATTTAATATGGAATACTAAAACATTATCTACTGTTGCTCTACTAAAGCGAACCATAATGTTTCGAGTTATAACTCCTGGTTTTGAGGCAGAATATCAACGTTGGACAGATGCCTTAAATCAAGCAAATTCTCTAATCCCAAACTGCAAAAGCCTATTTAAAGATATTCGTATCTATTATGGAGATAATTTAATCTGGCTTTATAGTCGTTCTCATAAATATCCTCAGTATATTGGTGCAGGAGTCTACGATAAGTTAGCACAGCTATTTATTCAAGAAGCCATGGAAGAAGCAGCGGCTAATGATCCAGACTCATCAGAGAAAAACTAACTACAATATTAGTCTATTAAATCAATAGACCTGTCTTTTACATGAATAACAAATTAATGTTTTTTACCTTTTACCTCTGGATAAAGTAGTTTATGATGATTCGTTCCAGAAGTCTAATACATTGCCCGAACTAGGGTAAAGGCGAATCTAAAGTAAGATAAAATCAAAGAGATAAAATAGCATAAGAGCAAGACGGTAATCCTTTTACGCCGTCGCTTTAGCCGATAATGAGCCTTGGTTTTTTGATAGACGTTTTTAACAGTTTTGCCTACTGTGTCTTGTTTCAAAATCACATTGTAGTAAAGATACAAAATGTTATAGCTAACAAATAACAGATTAATTATATTCAGCGGATGGTAGATTAAGTCCAAACTTGGTTGATAAAAGATACATTCCTTTACTAAAGCTCCTAATAAACATTTAATTGGAGTTAACTGGATTAGTTTGCTGCTGAAAAATAAGGCAAAAATAACTATAGGAATGTAACAAAAGTATAGATTATAGATTAACTTTTCAACTCTTGATAACATTACTAATTCTGCCTGGAAGATATCCGAATTGATAGTTAAAATTTTGACATAAATAATACGGTTAATATTTATTTTTTAGATTAAGCAAGGTCAACTAAGTGTATCTAAAGTGTGTAGTGTGTCGCTCATCCATGCCAAATTTCTCGATATATAGCGTTTCTCGTATTAATGAGGTACACCTCTGATGTGTTTGGTTAAGGGGAAAAGGGACAAAGGGCTTGCACGCATGTAGGGAAAAATAGCGTACTCTATGACTGTGAGAATTGCTATAGTTGTTCTAAATAGAAACCGTATGATTGGATACACTGAAATAATCCCCAATCCCCAATCCCCAGTCCCCAATCCCCAGTCCCCCGAACGAATAATTGAGATAGTGCAGAATTAATTAGAACGACTATAAATTACGACTATAAATTAAATTAATACTAAAAATTACAAATTAAGTTACCATTTTTCTGATCTTGATGCATAATGGTATTCGGCACTATGGGTAGAGGTTTGAGCAGATGACTAAATCATCAAGCGCTATATGTAGTACCATGCTTTTATATCTTCAACTCGATTTTGACAATGAAATTATCTTCTGTCGAACAAGCAGAACACGTAAAAGATTTGCTGTTACATGAATTGCGAGAACACCAAGCACCCATGAGTTTGCAACAGTTAGGATTGAACTTGGGTAAATTAACTAACCTATCACATCAATTGTCACACCGAAAACTCAAAGAAGCTGCGTGGCAGTTGGTGGAAGAGGGCAAAGCGAGGTTTAATTCTACTTGGGATTTAGAAATTTTATAAAACTGACCTGTAATACGGCTAAATTGGTTACTCAAGGCGTACTATCTAAATGAGGGTACGTCCTTTTTATGCCATTTAGTTAATGACTGCTTATTATTATGTCGTTTAGACAACAAAGACAGCACGATCCTTTTGGCAATCAGGGAGATAAGCCAGGAGACAATCGCCAATCTTTTCAAATAGATCGCGATCGCATTCTCTATTCTTCGGCATTTCGTCGTCTGGCGCAAATTACCCAGGTTTTGACGGCACAGGAAGGTCATGTGTTTCATAATCGTTTGACCCATTCTTTAAAGGTAGGTCAAGTTGCCCGTAGATTAGCAGAAAGATTATTAGCAGAGCAAACAGAAGTAGCCGTAGCGATTGGCGGACTAGATCCCGATGTCGTGGAAGCTGCTGCATTAGCTCATGATTTAGGACATCCTCCCTTTGGTCATACCGCAGAAGAAGAATTAGATGCCTGTGCCACTAAGGCGGGCTTAACTGATGGGTTTGAAGGGAATGCTCAGTCATTTCGGATTCTGACCAGGTTGGCAATTCATCGTATTGATTACTATGGTCTTAATCTGACTAGGGCTACCCTTAATGCTGTCTTGAAATATCCTTGGACAAGATCTGGCGATCGCAATTCTAAAAGACATCGCAAGTATTCGGTTTATGATTTAGACCGTCAGGCTTTTGCCTTTGCAAGACCAGAAGCAGGTGATTATCAGACCGTAGAAGCCAGCATTATGGACTTTGCCGACGATATTACCTATAGCGTTCATGATTTAGAGGATTTTTATTTAGCGGGTTTAATTCCCTTAGAACTATTGGCAACGGACTGGGATGAACTAGATCGCTTTATTACTGAATGGTTACGGGTATCTCCCAATAACAAAGTTGCTAAAGTGGTTCAAGCCAATCCCCATCGCTTTCAGAATTTTCTTGATGCCACCTATAACCTCAAAGGACAGTATCCCCCTGGCTCATTTGAACAAAAAGCTCAAATCAAGCGTATTAGCTCCCAACTGATTCAGAACTATGTCCAATCCGTCCAGTTAACTACAGAATATGGCGATCGCGGTTATCTAAAATACAATCGTAATCGAGAAGAAGAACTCAAGTTTCTCCAGCGGATTGTCTGGTCTTACGTAATTTCCAATCCCCGCATGGCAACGCAAAGATACGGTCAGAAAAGAATTATCAAAACCCTATTTGAAATATATCTTCAAGCAATTAGCGATCGCGACCTTAGCTTTATTCCCGCTCGTTTTGTCCGCGAATTTCTGGAAATTGAGGCTAAATTAGGTCATCCTGAACATTTGAGCCAGGAACAAACCAGAATGGCAGTGGATATCGTGGCGGGGATGAGTGAAGCCGAAGCCGTGATTCAGTATCGCCGTTTGACAGGGATCAGCCAAGGTTCCTTTTTAGATAGTTGGAATTGAATGTATTTATAGCTTTTGGCTTATAAAAAGATATCAAGACGCTTAATGTGAATTAGCGGTGAGACCCACAGATGCTAACGCATCAGAGTCAGCAAAGCTGACGATGGCGCATACGCGCCGTTCGCCGTCAGGCGCAAGACAAAGGGCTTGCCCGCATGTACGCTCACCAAGACGCTTTGTTTAAAGGTGATTGGTTCGTAGCTATTAGCTATTAGCCATTAGCTTTTTTATAGTCTTGAAGACTTGATTTCAGTCTAGGTATTGAAACTTAAAGCAGCTCAATTCCTTTATTTCAAGGCAATTATCTTAGTTATTCTAATTCACATCAGACGTATTGTATGCTTAATTGTTTTGTTGTGGCGAGATCGCCTGAAATTTGTAAAGCAGTTTAAAAAGTGATCGCATGAGTCGTATAGGGCAGTAAGAAAAGCGATCGCCTGAAATTTTCAAACAGTTACATAGAGAGATTGCTTATGTCTAAGCTAAATGAATCCACGAACGCCACGACAGAGCTATAATCTAACAAAATTAAAGATTTGATCATCAAATTATGAGCTTTAGGGATGTAGTAGAAACAATTGAAAACCTTTTACTATAAGAAAAGCAAGAAATCCCAGCTTTATTGTCTCAATATCTCCGTAAAGAGCGACGTGAAGAGATATATAACAATTATCAGTGAAGAAACACAAACGGAATTAAACTTTTCTGCAAATATTGATGAATTAAGACAACTAATTGAAGATTGATGATTAAAGTTAGCTTTAGTTCATCTTTTCGACGAGCATTAAAAAAAACAATATGGATTTTTCAAGCAGATACATAATGAGATCGCCATCCAAAACTATAAAACCTACTGATCAACTGAATACAAAATTTTAGGGCAATTAGAAGAAACCGACTTAGCTGATTAAGAAGCTAGGAAATTGCGATCGCAATGATGGCAATCCATTTACTAAATTTATCAAACATTACTGTTCCTTAATCAAGATATCTTTAATTTTGACCTGAAATTATTACCTAGAAACTTTGAATTGTCATCTTACAGATGTTGTTCTACAAATATGTTTTCAATGACAACAAATGCATTTTTTGTAATTTAGAATATATTAAAGCGTTGATTTAATATTTAATTCAGCCCAATTAGCCTTAATAAAATTAAAAAAAATAGTTAGTAAAAAACTTAAGCTATCCCTTACTAACTATTACTAGTTTTATATATTTCTCAGATTTATTTTGCTTTTTGAGAGAGAAAAAAGTTGATTAGTTTAACTTTCTCTTTCACAATCAGCATGTACCTTTCTCTGCCTAAGCAAAATCATG
Organism: Cyanobacteria bacterium P01_G01_bin.39; assembly: GCA_039180345.1. Classification (GTDB taxonomy): domain Bacteria; phylum Cyanobacteriota; class Cyanobacteriia; order Cyanobacteriales; family Xenococcaceae; genus Waterburya. The sequence continues at coordinate 30,637 of JBCDDK010000051.1, forward strand.
ATAATTATAAACATCACCGCTATCGCCGAAATACAATGCTTCCACGTTCTTAACCGTCAGCATGGCATCTTCTCCCTTAATAGCAATTTCCTGATGATCAGACGAACCCAGAGTAATTTCATATTCATCAATACTACCCCAAAGCTTGAATACGTCGTAGTCGCGACCACCATCAATCACAACATCAGAGGCGAATCCTCCTATGTCAAAAGTATCATTACCATTACCACCAGAGACAACAGCATCTTGAATTGCTCCTGATTGATCTTCAGCATATTCAATGTGTCCTGTGAAGGGATCAAAATCAACTAAGGCTGCTCGAAAATAGTCATTACCAGCCCCCAATCTCACTCGCGCTGCTTGCAAGCCCGCTTTAATACCATAGGCAATAACCTGATCGTGATTCTTTCCAGTCAAGATTTGACCGCCTTTAATTCCAGTCTCACCGTAGCCAATAACTTGATCATCACCTATATCTGTTGCGATGACTCCCGAGGTATTGTCAATTCCAATGGAAAAGCCTTGTTCAGTATCAGAGACGGCATTAGATGTGGTTTGAGCATCAGGCACATCACCAACAGCATTCGCATCAACGTCAGCATCAGCAAAAGCAGTAACATCATCAACAGCGATTCCGATAACTGTGTCGCCGCCTCTCCCAGTCGCAATTCTACCTGAATTAATGATACCTATAGTGATACTCTCGCTAACAGCTTGGGATTCGCCAGCAGCAAAAGCAGTAGCAAAATCTTTAGCCGTCGCTTCAGCATCAGCGTCAACTAGGGCTTCACTAGAACTATTGTTAAATGCTAAGCCCAAAATCACCTCATGACCTCTACCTGTACGGATTAGACCAGCATTAGCAAGTCCGATAGTGAGAGATTGGCTAATGGCAGTACTAGCAGCAGTGCTAGTAGCAATGGCTGTCTCAACCTGATCCAGAGTGCTAGTTGCATACTCAGTAGCTAAAGCGGCAGTGTTGCGAGCAAATGCCTCAGCATCAGCAACACTTGTAGCCCAATTATTTGCTACACCAACAATCATGTCACTACCTAATCCCGTATGTATCGTGTCAAAATTCTCGATACCAATAGCCGAAGTTTTGACTATAGCCGTAGATGCACTGGTCGCTGTTGCTTCTAGATCGTTCCCTGCAAGTGATTTTGCGCGGGCGTTAGTATCAGCATCGCTGCTGGCAAAGACATTGGCAATCCCGATGACCGCGTCATTATCTTCCCCAGTGTAAATTTTGCCTGAATTACTAATACCAATCGCATCGGCGATCGCATCAGCCGTTGCTACAGAGTTGCTATTTAGTCTAGCGGACGAATCAGCATCAGCCTCGGCATCAGCCCTGGATAAGGCAATACCCATTAGGATATCTTCATCTTCTTTAGTTGAAATTTTACCTGCGTTGTCAAGACCAATAGTATTAGCATCTGCATCGGCATCAGCAGTAGATTCACTATCAGTATTAACCTTTTCCGCAATAGCTGTCGCATCACTTTGGGCAGAAGCGAACGCTAAACTTGAAATGAAGTCAGCATTTTCATCTGTGATCAGTGCATCAGTATCTGCCAAGGTCATGGGAACAGAATTAATCAGTTCTTCTTCATCCTGATGTAATAGATGATCTAAATGGGATTCAACTTCGTGATTATCAATTAAATTTAGTTGGTGATAATATCTGTTTCCTTGTTCAAGACGCTCAATTCCTGCTCTAAAGATAGGAAATTCATGGTTATCTAGAATATTTTCAAATAATACTTTTTTAGTCATAATTGTTACTCGGAATTAGATATTTTTAGTTAGTTGTTTTTGCTGACAACAAATCAATTATGTATCAACAAATTGGTAATTCAATCAAGCTAGGATAAAGATAATTTTTTTAAAATGAAATAATAGTAAAGTATTGATATAGCTCAGAATAAGTAAATATTAATTGCAGATAAAGTTGAGCCGTATCCTCGATAAGTAGGGAACTGCTGCTTTTAAGGAACATTCAAATTTCAAAAAATGTTCAATGTTCAATGTTCAATGAGTTGCGCTGTGGATCGCCAAGATACCAATTATATTTTGTGGCAACTGATAAATTATTAGGTATTAATTGCCAAGATTGAACTAAATCATTTAGCAATATGTCTTGCTGTTGGCGGAAACGTTCTACCTGATTTCCATAATTAATAATGCTGAAATAGACATTGCCGCGATCGCCCGTCGGAATCACTCCTGCTAAGGCACTGACACGATCTAAGGTTCCTGTTTTGAGGATTGTCCCTGGGGGTAAACTACGAGCCTGCACCGTACCAACTGTATCTCTGCCCGCAGTAGGGAACAAATCAGCAGTACTCCAGGCAGATGAGTGCAAGAGACGCTCAATGGTAATTAGCATTTGACAGACAGCACGGGGCGAGATGCGATTGGACTCTCCTAATCCTGAACCATTAACTAGCTCAATCTCCGATGGCTCAACCCCAGCAACTTCTTGACCTACAAGAGCGAGTTTAACTGCACCACCTACAAGGTCGGTTAGCATTTGTGCCATCTGATTATTACTATAAAGATTCATCTGTTTGAGAATTTCCCCCAAAGGTAAAGAGCGATGGCGAATTAATAATTGCGCCTGCTCACTCAGATGATTGATTGTCTTGACTTTTCCTGCGATCGCCACTTGCGGAGCCATAGTTCCCGCTGGCATTTGGTCATGTTGCTGCCTAACTTCTCTTTGCCATTGGGTTTGATCTATTGCCTGTTTAAACAGTTCTCCTGCGGCTAATGATTGATCTTGATAATTCATGTAAAACTTATCTATAATCAGTAAATCCCCCTGAATTTTACGAATCCCTAGTTGATTTAAAGCATTTCCTAAAGCGATCGCCTCTTCCCAAACGAAAAACGGATCGCCACTCCCTTGTATAATAAGATCCCCCTCAACAATGCCATCATTCAGCTTTCCTACAAGGTAAATATCAGTCAGGAATTGATGCTGTACTCCCCATTTATCTAATGCGGCGAGGGTCGTGGCAACTTTGGTCAAGGATGCTGCTGGAAGTGCTGTTTGACCAGAATTACTCCCCAAAACTGTCCAGTCTGATTGCACCCATATTCCCTGACGATTACCCTCAAATCCTTGGTCGGTTAAATTCTCAAGATAGCTCACAATTTTCTGTGAACTATGGCGATCGCGATTGAGACGAGGCAGTTCAAAAATAGCTGTGGTTGACCAAGGTAATAACTCCATAGGCTTTAACTCGGGTTGGGGTTGTCTATGAATACCAAACCAAGATGTAACTATAATTCCAGCAATAAAATCCAGCATCAAAAGATCAAAATAAAAACAATTTGCAGTTGAAAGCTAAAATGACCGTGAGAGAGGGCGACGGCTAGTCGCCATCTCTAATCACGGTGTTGACCGAGAGGGATGCCGACAAAGGCGATTCGGTTCGCCGCATGTTTTCCTCGGCATATCCCATCAAGGTGTTGACATTATTTAACAATCAAAATCATTTATAACTTTTGTGTTTTAAATGCACCTGGGAAAATCAAAAAAAAGAGTGTCATTTCTTATCAATCATTAGTAATCTGTGACCTCAGACTGTTAAAATTTGTAAGGCTTATATAAAATTTGCTACATGGGATTAACGCGCGCCAGAATTGCAGTAGATGCTATGGGGGGAGATTTTGCCCCAGAGGAAATTGTTGCAGGAGCAATCCAGGCTTCGGCAGAACTAGATATAGATGTCTTGTTGGTGGGAAATGAGCAGCAGCTCAATCCTCTGGTCAAGAAATACCACGGTCAAGACTCAGAAAAAATTCGGGTGGTTCATGCTGAAGACGTGATCACTATGAAAGAAGAACCTTTAGTCAGTATTCGCCGCAAACCAAAAGCTTCGATTAACGTCGCTATGAACTTAGTAAAGCGAAAAGAAGCTGATGCGGTGGTTTCGGCAGGTCACTCAGGAGCAGCGATGGCGGCAGCACTCTTAAGATTAGGACGATTGCCAGGAATCGAACGCCCCGCAATTGGTGCTGTGTTACCTACGATTAATCCTGATAAGTCGGTAATTGTCTTAGATGTGGGAGCGAACGTTGATAGTAAGCCTAAATACCTAGAGCAATTTGCTCTGATGGGGACGATCTACAGCAGGTACGTGTTAGGAAATACAGAGCCAAAAGTAGGTTTGCTCAATATTGGCGAAGAGTCCTCTAAAGGCAATGAATTAGCTCTAGCTACCTATAAATTACTTACCGATAATCCCCAAATCCCTTTTATTGGCAATGCCGAAGGTCGAGATGTTTTATCGGGTGAGTTCGATATTATTGTCTGTGACGGTTTTGTCGGCAATGTTGTCCTAAAATTTGCCGAAGCCATTGGGGAAGTAATGCTTCAGATCATGAAAGAGGAATTACCCCAAGGATTGCACGGTAAGATGGGTACTGCTCTGCTGAAGTCTAACTTGATGAACATCAAGTGCCGTATTGATCGCGCTGAACATGGGGGGGCATTGTTGTTTGGTGTAGCGGGAATCTGTATTATCAGTCACGGTAGCTCTCGCTGTGGTTCTATGTTTAATGCAATTCGTCTGGCGAAAGAAGCAATTGACAATGAGGTGTTAGAACAAATCAAGGTTAAAAATCAACAAAGACTAGAAGCAGAACAACAGACTGAAGCAACTTCCGCTAACTGAAGCAAAAGTTAGCCCCAAAATTAACGGAGTGAAACATTGAACAATATGGGAGTAGGTATTGCGATTACAGGGTGTGGTTCGGCTGCACCTCAAACAGTTCTAACTAACAATCAACTTGCCCAGATGGTAGAGACTTCTGACGAGTGGATTAGCACCAGGACGGGTATGAAAAATCGTCATATTGCCTCACCCACCGACTCCCTGAGTCAATTAGCGGCTGTTGCTGCCCAAAATGCGATCGCCAGCTCAGGAATTTCTCCGACCGACGTTGATTTAATTATTGTGGCTACATCTACCCCCGACGATCTGTTTGGCAGTGCCTGTCAAGTACAGGGATTAATTGGTGCCAGTAACGCCGTTGCTTTTGATCTGACTGCTGCCTGTTCAGGCTTTATTTTTGCCTTGATTACCGCTTCTCAGTTTATTAGCACAGGAGTCTATCAAAATATCCTGATTATTGGAGCAGATGTACTATCCCGCTGGGTTAACTGGAGCGATCGCACTAGCTGTATTTTGTTTGGGGATGGTGCAGGGGCAGTCGTTTGCCAAAGAGCTACGGATAATCGTCTCCTTAGTTTTGGTATGTACAGTAACGGCAGTCAAAACGGCTCTTTAAATTTGAATTATCAGCATCAAACACAACCTTTAGTACCAGAAGTTCAGGTGCAACAGGGTAACTATAATCCGATTACCATGAATGGTCGCGAAGTGTATCGTTTTGCCGTGGCAAAAGTTCCCGAGGCAATCAGCAAAGCCATGTTTCAGGCAAACTTAACTGCGGATGATATTGATTGGCTGTTACTCCACCAAGCCAACCAAAGAATTATGGATGCAGTTGCCAAACGCCTCAAGATTCCTCAAGAGAAAATATTAAGTAACATAGCCGAATATGGTAACACCTCAGCAGCTTCGATCCCCCTGGCACTAGATGCTGCGGTTAGAGCAGGAAAAGTAAAGCCTGGAGATACCATTGCTGCTTCTGGTTTTGGGGCGGGTTTGACCTGGGGGTCAGCTATTTTCAAATGGGGCTAGAGAGCGCAGAGTTTGAGCAGGCAAATCCATCTATAAGGGTCAGAGAGACCCCGCCTTGAAAACAAAGGGCTAGCCCGCATGTCGGGGCTTCCTCTGACTTCGTAATATTTAATTAAATTTAACAATTTCTCAATTAGTTTATATCAGCTAATTACACTTGTTTTAACATCCATCTGTTGTTAACTAAATCGAATAGTAAATCTGGGGAATTTGATCATATCAGGTTATGCTTTGAACGAAAATAAACGAAACCATATATTTATCATGAACCAAACGCCATCTATTAATAAGACTAAAGCTACTGAAGCGATCGCAGTGATCTTGCAATTACATCAAAAGCCAATGATTTTGAGTAGATTGTTAAAGATCCTGTATTTTGTTGATCGTTTATGTTTAGCTCAAAGTAATAGAAGTCTAACTAATGACAATTATCTTTGCAAAAAAAGTGGCTTAATTCCTCAGCAGATACCTGATTTAGTTTTACAACTTCAGTTATTAGAAATTCTCAGCACAGCGGATCTAGGGCTAGGATATATCAAGCTTAACCGCGCGCCTCAAACTAAAACTTTATCGATATCTGAACAAGAGATAATTCGCCAAGTCTATCATCAGAAAAAGCACTTAAATCCTTTCAATCTTTTAGAGTGGCAGTATGATTTATGGTTTATTCGGAATCATCTTAAGCAAAAAAGAAGTAGCTTTTTGACTCCTGTAGATATTATGGTGGGATTAGGTAAAACTAAAGCGGAAATCAAAGCCTATTTAAATAACCGCCGACCCAGAAAGTCCAAGTCTCAAAAATCAACTAAGGCTCATGAAATTGCTCTTGCTCCAGGTAATGTTTAAATCATAAGTCTTGATAGCAATACTATTTGTATTATGAGAAGTATCAGTCTTTGATGTTATTGGTCATTAGTCCTCAGTCATTTATTGTTTTCATGAATGATTTAGGACTGCTATAACAGCATCAGGTAATGGAATTTAGGCTCTATCGATTTCCCGAATTGGATTTTCATCACCTCAGTACTTTGATTTAAGTATCACAGATCAAAATATTACGATTTTTAAGATTATTAGTTTGTGTTTTACCTAAAAAGATAAGAGCTGCAAACTAATAACTTTTCAGCAAAGATAATTCACACTCGAAGCATATATAATTATTAATGTGAATTAGGGTTAAAAGAAAAGCTACATCTGACAGTATTTTCAAGTGGTGCTGTTTTTACTCTTTTTTCTAATTATTCTGCCCAAATAACAGTCAAAAAGCTTATAGAACCCATTTGGTATCTTTATAAAAAAGGATGACAAAAAAGGGATGCCATATACAAGTAGCTTGAGCGATCGAGAATGGGAAATTATAGAGAAAATCAGGTTTTGTTCCTGCCAAAGCTAGGTGGGTCGTAGAAAGGACAAATTCCTGGATGGAGAATTGATGAGGATCTTTCCCCTTATGTTGCCCGTTACTTGTGCGAAAAATTTCTTGTTGATGCTGTAGCCATAAGAGATCTGGGGTTATTGGGAATAAGCGATGCAGCGCGCACATGTGGGCTAGCCCTTTGTTGAAGGTTTCCTACATGCGACTTAAGCCTTTGTTAGAGCGACTGCATCAAAAAGCGATCGCAAAGTACTAGATTATGCCCTCGACGAAGATCGAATTTTAATAACCGCAAATATAAGTGATTTTGAGAAATTTGCTACAGTCTCAGAAGTTCATGGGGGAATTGTATTTATACAAGAAGGGGATCTGCTGCGTAGAGAACAAATGCAGATAGTAGAAACAATAGTAGCAATAATTCAACAAGAGCTTGAATTGGGGCAAGACATGATTAATCGTGTGTTATATATTTCTATTGATGGCACAAAGCTTTTAAGAAATATTCCCTGAAATATATTTTTTAAAATTAAGGAGAATATCAAAAAGCTGCCGATCTTTATCAACAACAAGGAAAAACAGTGGACTATCAAGATGTAATTAACCGAATTAACCTACTTCAACAATTAAAAAAGCTAATAGCTGATAGCTGATAGCTACGAACTAATAACTTTTCAACGAAGCCAATTCACACCAAGCGTATTGTGCATCAACATAATTAAAGCAAAGAAGAGGTTTAAATTAAAATGCTGTGGGGAATGGAATTATCTTGGACAGAAGAGGAAATTGTACGTAAATATCAACCAACTTTAAAAAAATATGGCATTTACTTTGATGAAGAGATATGCAGTCTAATTGAAAACTGTCCTCAAGATTTAGAATATCGCCTACAGGCTTTTATTGGCTGGTTTCTTAGTTTAGAATATCGCGCTTCATTAGAAGGTAATAGACTTAATCTTCCTGATGCGAATGAAACTCTAATTAAAGCTTTTAAAGAAGAATGGCATCCGACTGAATTTCAAATAGAAAGATTATTACAAGCTAATTTGTTTTCTGTTGATTTAGCAATGAGAAATAAGCTAGCAGAAATTAATTTTTTTAGAGGAGTAGCTTATAAAATTCCTCATAACTCACATCAAATTAAATTCTTTCATCGTGGTGTAATGATTTGGCAAGAAGATATTGCTAAATTGTTGAAAGTATCCAATCGCGGATTGATTGAAATGTATAAATTTAAAGTTAGGCAAGATCAAGAAAAAACAGCTAAATAAAGTACTTTGCCCAGCCATTAGCCATTAGCTATTAGCCATTAGCTCAATTAAATATAGCGTTTCTCAAATTGGAGAGGTACATTAATTAATTTGTCAAAAAAGTTAAACCCCCGTTAACCTTTAACCCTTTCCCTTTGACCAGACAAAACCAAGGTGTATCTCATTAATACGAGAAAGGCTATAGAGTCTTGGACTCTATTAAGAAGACAATTTTAATTCACACTAGACATATTTTATACAAGAGAGAAATAATCCCCTCTTGCAAAGGCTAAAAGATTTGAAAATTTAACTTCTCAAAGTAACATCAAACTTCTTGACCAAAGTGTCTCTTACCTTTTGATGGACAGGATCAACATCCTTATCGGTCAAAGTGCGATCGCTTGCCTGGTAAACTAAGTTAAAGGCTAAACTGCGTTGTCCTTCGGGGACGTTTTTGCCTTTGTATTCGTCAAAGACTTCTACCTGTTGCAGTAGTTTACCACCTGCTTTATTGATCGCTTTTTTGATAGCATCTACAGATAAATCTAAAGGTGCGAAGAAAGCTAAATCACGATCCGAACCTGGATAGGTGGAATAGCTTTTAAACTTGGGGGTAGTAATTGAATCTCGGTTGAGTACCGTCAATAGGAGGCTAAAATCTAGTTCAAATAGATATACTTCGTTGGGTAAATCTTTTTCTTGCGCCAATTGGGGATGAATTTGTCCAAATACACCTAGTTTTTTTCCCTGCAACCATAGTGCAGCAGTACGCCCTGGATGTAATCTTGATTGAATATTCCCCAGGCGATATTCAACGGCAATACCTAGATTACTAAAGATATTTTCTAACACGCCTTTGGCATCATACCAAGTCATCGGTGTCCCTTTACCACCGTTAACCCATAACCCTTGAGAGGTAATATTTCCCCCCATAATTCCTGCTAGAGAATCTTTTTCCTGTAGCTGATCTTCTTCTTGCCAGAATACTCGCTCAATTTCAAAAGCATTTAATGCCCCATTACCCTGGGCTTGGTTGTAGGCAAAAGAATCGAGTAAACCAGTGAATAATTCACCCCTTAATGCCGAATATTCTGCCAACAAGGGATTGGACAAAGTTACCTCAATTCCTGTCGGTTTTACTAAAGAATACTGCACTACTTCCGTTAAGCCGACACCCCGCAGTACCCCACGAAGCTTGTTTTTAATCACAAATTCAGGAGATAATTGCCCAGGTTCGGTTTTAGCAGGTAGAGTATCACAAAAGCGATCGTAACCATAAAGGCGTGCCACCTCCTCAATTAAGTCAATTTCTCGCTCTAAATCTCGATAGCGATAAGGAGGCACCTTCACCGACCAGGTATTTTCTGTTCCTGCCACTGGCTGAAGATTACAACCTAATGCACCCAGAATCGATTCAACATCACTTGCTTCAATATATCCCAAACCATCTTCTTGCTTTACCTGTCCCAAAAGATGATTAATGCGACTCAAACGTAACTCAATAGCAGGTAAACTATAAAAATCAACTCGATTATCTGCCATTGCCTGTGCTTTGGTAGTACCACCTGCAAGTTCTTGTAATAATGCGATCGCTCTTTTACAAGCCGACTCTAATTCTACCTGGTTTACGCCTCTTTCATAACGGGTAGAAGCCTCACTACGCATACCTTGTGCGCGAGATGAACGGCGAATTGCCACAGGATCAAACAGTGCTGCTTCTAAGACAATATTAGTTGTGTTGTCATCCACTTCCGTTTCTGCCCCCCCCATAACTCCACCCAAAGCAACAGGCTTGTCATTGACGGTAATTAGTAAATTTTGGATAGCTAAATCTCTTGACTGTTCATCGAGAGTCTGTAGCTTCTCTCCCTCTTTAGCAAACCGCACCCCCAAAGTTAAATCTTCGCTTCCTGCAACAGAGTTAAGCTTTTCTTGATCAAAGGCATGTAGCGGCTGTCCCCATTCCAGCAAAACATAGTTAGTAATATCCACCACATTATTAATCGGGCGTGTACCTGCTGCTTCCAGTCGCCATTTTAACCAGTCAGGAGAAGGTTCAATTTTTACTCCTTCAATTAATGTGCCGATATATGCCATGCAAGCTTGTGGTTCTTGTATATCTATGTTTAAAGAACTAGCATTAGCAATATTTTGTTCTTTAACTTCTTGCTCAATAGCCTCAACGGAGGGAACCTCCGCAACGGCTTCTTGAAGCGATGGCTCATGGAGGAGACCCCCAAGACCGCCTCGCTCCGCTTTTCGCGCTTCGGGTAATCTTATTTCGGTATTAGTCAAAGCCGCAACTTCTCGTGCAATACCCACCATGCTTAAAGCATCGGCGCGGTTAGCGGTAGTAGCCAAATCGAGAATTACATCGTTTAAACCCAATAAGGGGCGCACGTCATCTCCAGGCTTAATATCATCTTCTGGAAAGATATATATGCCATCAGACTCTTTCTCTAAACCCAACTCCGTTAAAGAACAAATCATCCCCTCCGAAGGTTCACCCCGCACCTTTTTTGGCTTGAGTTTCAAATCTATTGCAGGTAAGTATGTCCCTACCGTAGCTACAGGTACCAAAATATCTGCTTTGACATTAGACGCACCACAAACAATACTCGAAGGTTCATCCGCACCAATATCTACCTTACAGATGCTTAGTTTATCAGCATTAGGATGTTGCGATCGCTCTAGCACTTTTCCGATCACAACCCCGTCAGCATTTGCCCGTAGATCGATTAACTCTTCTAATTCAAACCCTGCAATAGTCAGCACTCTCCCCAACTCCTCGGGAGACATATCGATATCGACAAATTCTTTTAGCCAGTTTAGAGAGACGCGCATTTCTGCCCTTATTTATGATTTATTTATAAAATTCCGCAAAGAGTATTTTAGCGTTAAATCGTTAATGCCTGAAGGGAAGTAGAACTTTACTATGTGTAAACGTTTATTTCGTATCACACCTCATAATAATCAAAAAAATACTCTGTTACACGACTTGGCGAGTAAATTACTTAATAAACGAATTGAGAAGTGATTTTATGACTTTTGATTATTCAGTAATTGCGCAGCACTATAAAAAGGTTCGAGTGCATCCCAATAATGCAGTAAGTAGTAATGCTCAGTGAAAAGACAGGATTGAAGAAGTATCCTGAGAGAAAAAAATAGTATAAAAAATGAGAGCAGACAAACTAGAACAAATTAAAGCTCATGCTCAGGCGATCGC
>JBCDDK010000052.1:0-41934 GCA_039180345.1 Cyanobacteria bacterium P01_G01_bin.39
ATAAAGAGAAGGAGTCAAAAGAATATCAGCTGCATTATAAAAATTAATTAAACTCTCTTTATCAGGGTTACTAATCAAGGTGATATTATCAGCGATATTATTTGTCTCAATGTATTGTTTTTGTTCATCATAAAAATCTTCTCCCACTTTCCATAGGCGAATTGAAATATTAATATCAGCGATCGCTTTAACTACTTTCAAAACAGTTTCCATATTTTTGCGATGATGATTTGAGCCTACATGCAGCAAACAAATTTCATCATCTGATTGAATATGTTTCTTTCTCCATTCACGAGCTATTTCTTTACCAATAGGCTTAAACTCTTTACTCACTCCATTAGGAACTACCTTTATATTTTCAGGTTCAATATTCAACCAATAGTTCACATCTTTAGCTGTATTTTCAGAAATAGCGATCGTGCGATCGGCAGCCGTAATTCCTTTTACACAGTATTGCCAAACTGCCATACTAAAGGCAGGAAATATCGCCTCATTTTTTAATATTTCTGGATAAATATATTGCACTAAATCGTGACAAGTAACTATTACCGTCTTCCCGCTTTTTTTTAATCCATAAGCTAGATGAGCATCAGTATGATCGATAATATGAAATATGTCTGCATCGACCTGGCTTACTGTACGAGGATGATTATAAAATCGTTCATAATATTTACGTAAGGGATTTCCTGTATGCCACAAATTTTCTAAATTGTCACTCCAGGGTTGTGGTGATATTTCAATGATTGACCAGTCAGGTTTAATCTCTCTTAATTCGGCAACTAAATTATTAGCGTAGACATCCATACTAAAAGCAACTTTTGGCTCCCGTCTAATAATTGCTATTCGCATCTAATTTCTCCTTATATAATTTAAAATTTCGTATATTTAAGAATTTGAGCTAATTATTAGCTACTAAGTATATTGAGCAATTAATTTGCTACGATGCAGTACAGCAATACAGAGCCAGCTAATAAGAAAACTGGATACTGCATAAATCAACATTGATAGAATAGATACGCTTTGGATAGCTTGAGGTACCAGCTTAATTAAAACTATTTCAATTGCGCTTTTAACAAATGGATGAATTAGATAGATGCCGAAAGAGCATATTCCTAAATTAGTAATTAAATTACCTTGGTGTATATGCTGAGAGAGAGTAATGCCAAATATCAATAAACTATAAGCAATTAATATTTCGCTTAATGCCGCTGGTAAATATTGGCTTCCTATAAAGTTTATTAGTAAAAACAGCAAAAATATAGCTACTATAGTTTCTCTATCGACAAGCAACTTTTGCTCAAATAATTTTAGAAATTCATGAGTTAAAAGGGCTGCAAAGAAATAAGGCGAACATCTAATTATCCAGGAAAGATATACTAAAATTATTCTCCAAGCTTGATAGCATAAATTATTCTCAGATAGCAGATTGAGTAAATCAGGGAATGCTGTATAAGAATCTAAATTGAAATCATTATGAAAAACTAAAGTTAGCTGATAGATAACAGTACTAACAATTGTAAGTACTAATAATAAAGACAATAAATTAGACTGCTTATTCAAATAATTTGCTAGATAAAGTAAAAAAGTACCAGCCACGAGCATTGGTATAAAATATAAATGATATGAAGCTGCTCCTAAAAAGATAATTGCCCAAGGGTCTGATAATAATTTATCAAGTTGGGCTATATCTTGTTCTATTGAAAATTTTATGGCTTTAGAAGCTACATAAAATATGCTCCACAAAAAATAAGGGACAACAATTCTCTGTAGTTTTTTTTGCCAAAATAGCCTGTCAATTATTAATGGCAACTTCTTAGTACTAAAATAAAAAAATGCTGCCAGAAAAAATGGTACAGCATAGTAAAATAAGTGACGAAAATGAATTGCCCCTTCACTTATTGGGAGCCCCCAAGTCTCGTCCCCTGAATGAACTAAAATTACCGCAAATGCTGCTAATGCGCGACACAAATCAATGCCGACTAATCTAGATACCTTACTCATAAACTACTTCAATACTGGCGTTAATTTTTGCCACCAAGCAATTAATCTTTGGGCAATTCTTTCGTGGGAATAAAACTGATCTACCCTCTCTTTTCCATAGTTCCCCATTTCCTCGTACCAATTACGATCAACTATTGCTCTTTTTAAAATTTCTGCCAAAGCAACAGGATTACCTTCAGGAAAAACCAAATCTTGACAACCAATTACATTAGGAATTTCACCACAACTTGACCCAATTACAGGAATTCCCATTGCCATAGCTTCAATAATCACATGACCAAACTGCTCTTTCCAGGTAGCAATAGAACGAGAAGGAAGCACTAAAATATCAAATTTGCCTAATTCAACTGGCGCTGCTTCATGTTTGACTGCGCCTCGCCAAATTACATATTCCGAAATTGATTGTTGTTCAGCTTGTTGCCGTAGATCAGCTTCACTTTCACCAGAACCACAGAGGGTTACCTGAAAGTCGAGATCCTGTTGTTTGAGATGGCTGACAGCAGTAAATAAGATGTCGAGTCCCTTTTCAGGTGCTATTCGACCGAGAAAGCCAATGGTAAACTTATCTTGTTGTTCTCTTTTATCTGGGGTAAATAAGCTAGTATCTACTCCCATTTGAGGCATAATCTCTAGCTGACCAGAAAAATTCCAAGTTTGCATCACCTCTGCACCATCCTGATTACCAGCGAGATATAGATCTGTGGAGTTCATTACAAAATCACGCACCCAGCGACGGAAAGCAGATAAAGAGCGTAGTTGATTTTCCCAGCCAAAGACAACTACTGGCTTTTTAAAAATTCTTGCCCAAAAAGCAACTTCCAAAGCACTAAGGGAAAAAATTTCTTCTTCCACTTGGATCACATCAGGGTCAAAATCTTTGATGACCTGACGAATTTTCCAAGGATTATAAATATGTGCGCCAACCCTGCCTGAAAATAAGACGGGCGCAGGATAAATTTTAATCTCAGGATAAGGATTTTCTAGTTCAATAGTACGATTCCATTCCAAAGCTTGCCAATTTGAAGGAGCCAGTAACGCCACCTCGACTTGACATGTATCAACAATAGCCTTAAGCTTGCCTTGGTTTACTCCCACTACATAGGCATGACTAACAAATAAAACTCGAAGTTTTCTTGTACTGACTTTCGTTACATTTTCAGAAGTATTTTGAATTGTAAGTTGATTAGACATAGAAGTAATTAGATACAAAGTTTTAAAACTGTTTTGACTGTTGCTCAAATTTCAACCGTTTCTTTTGCCATGCCAACCCTAATAGCAAGGCTAGCGATAGCATGTAGCCAGGCTCTTCAATCTGAGTAAAGATAAACCCTAAAACCAAAGTTGTTAAGAGAGTGATTTTTAAAGAATTATCTAGACCAAAATTTTGCCAAATTAAATAAGCTAAATAGATATATGCACTTAAACCGACTAACCCGATATCTCCCCAAATTCCAGCCCAGCCAAAGATAGGACTAAATAAACTAGAGCTGTAGGCTAACCAAAAACTATTGATAAACTCTCTAGATTGGATGCCAATAGAAGTAGTGGTTGCCCCTAGAGGTTCAAGTATCCACTGGTAGTCTTGCATAAACCAAGCTCCTAATCGACTCACCGTATGACCAGGACCCAAACCAAATAACCAGTTTAACGGAGAGTCAAATTCAGCCAAAATAGCTTTCACCGAATAAAATTTAGTAAACCAAGCATCCCCTCCCTCGCCATATAAATCTGACCTAGCCCAAGCGGTAAAGGCACTAAATGCCTCTAAATTTTGCACACACCAATAAAAGGCAAATCCCGTAATCATAATTCCCAACAGTAACTTGATCGTTTTACCGATATCTTGGAAATTAAACACAATCAAAAGTATCCAAGCCAAAGAATAGGCTAAGACTAACTGCTTAGAATCAGAAAACAATAATTGCCAGAACGCGGCCAATATTGCCGTGACTCTAATCCAGAGGGGAAAGTTTTTCCCGTTCGTCAAAAAATAGAGCGCACAGGCAATGGATACAGATGCCGATACATAATTACCTGCCCCAGAAACATAAAATACTCCCCCACAACCATCAGTACCATTAAATCCATGACCATTAAGTTTCCCTGCATCAATTAAGGGTTTTTGTACTGCCGCCAAGAGAAAGTTAATCACCACAGATGCCATAAACCAGCGCTGTATTCTGGAAAAAGATTCTTGTGAGAAAGGAATACAAACAATAGCGACCAAAAACATCATTGGCTCTCCGAGCATCATGAAGCTAGCAATGGCATTGATAAAACCAGCCTGATTCCATAAAGCGCTAGATAAAATTGCCAGCCAAAAAATGAATAGTCCCCAGAGCAAAGATTTAACTAAGCGAGTTTGGACTGGATTTCTACTAGAGGTTGTAGCTAATGCAATCCATAAAACAAAAGGAATGGCAACAAAATGTGCATGAACCAAAATAGAAGGAGCAGGAGTCATGGTTGTGACAATCCGCCCATAAAAAACTAAGGAAAAGGCAAAAATTATCAAATTAGTATTATTAGTCCAAGCAATACTTTTTTCAGACTTATTAATTATTGATTCAGCGCTATTAAACATGATTTCCTTAGTCAGTTAAAATATTTTGATTAATATAAAAATTCCCTAGACCGAATTATTTGATTGCTTGAGATAGTCTGCTAACCTCAAAGCAAACGCCACAATCATAAAAGTAGAGTTGGCTTGACCTGAAGTGACGAAAGTGGAACTACTGGCAACAAATAGATCATCAAATCCATGCACATTACAATTGGCATCCACCACACCCTGACTAGGATCTGCTGACATCCGAGTTGTTCCAACTTGGTGAAATCCGTCTCCCGCCTGTGTCCAAACAGTTTCTTCTAAGTCATCGCTTAGATATTCCAGGTATCCACACTCGTGCTTTCTTAGATGTTGATCCCAGTGTTGATGTGCTTTAACTACACTCTTGATATCTTGCTCAGTAAAGCTTAGGTCGATATTCAAGCGGCGCATTCCCAAGGCATCTCTCTCATTGCTGAGACTAACGGTACTATCGGAGTTCGGTACCTGTTCGCTATGGTAATGCAGTGGATATTCGTTAGCAGCACTGTAAACGAACAACGCAGGAATTTTCCGTTTGGCGATAAATCTGTCATAGCCAAAATTGGGAATAAAAGACAAGATATTACCTAAATCTTTAATGATATTGAGAATATGAGGATAGTAAATCCCTTTATCTTTACCGATGGCAGCCCGCCTAATTGCGGTTGAAGCACCAAGACGAGTCTTTAACAGTGGTAAATTCAAGGCTATGTATGCAGAAGATAAAATCCCATTTTGATGAGAATAATCACCAAACTCTGGCGCACCCAACCAGCCAACTGTATTTGAAAGTTGATGCTCGATTAAAAACTCTGGGGTAAATGAGAAACGTCTGCGTAAATAGGTGTTGTCTGAATCTCGGTCAAAACCAAAGATAGTTTTTTCTGGAGGCGTAGTAAATTTAACCTTGGCAATATCCCCTGAAAGATGCCCCATGTAAAACTTACCCAAAAGCCCACTGTGGTTGCCAATTCCCCCCGAATTGTGATGGTCAGAAGCTAATAGCAAGCGGGTATTATTTAATGCCCCTCCCGCTAAAATATATTTCTGGCACTTAACGCTAAGTTGTTTACCTGCTAATGTTTTGGTTTGCAGTAATTTAACTTTGTTTCCTGTCTCAGTTGTCAGGATTTCAGTACAGGTCAAGCCATAAAACAGCTTGATATTTTGAGCTTGTTTTAATTGAGTCAGATATTCTTTACCAAAGTTGGTCGGTAATGACCACCGCTCAAGAGTTGAGGTTAATACATCTTCATCGGGTAACCCAGGTACAATTGACTTCTGCTCAATATGAGCAATTTCATTAAGATCAAACTCAGCTCGACCGCATAAGAAATAATCACTTGCTCGTTGAAAATAAACTGACAAGTCCTCATAAGTTACTGGCCAATCAGAGTCAGCAATATAGTTGCGTTGAGCAAAGTCCACAGGATCATAAGGAACACATCGTCCGCCCCATATAGTAGACGTGCCACCAATCTGTCGGCGCGTACATTCAGACATAGGTGCGTGAAATTGCCGATTGACATAGCCAGCATCACCTAAATCTTGACTTGCCTGATGGAAATCTAAGGAACCACTTTCTAATAAAGCAATCTCAAAGCCAGCCTTAGCTAACTCTAAAGCCAAGACTATTCCCGCAGGACCAGCACCAACAATCGCCACATCAGCACTGACAATGCTTTGATCTTGAATTGTTTCGGCATTAATTAGCATAAGGCAACCTAGAAAAATTAATAGTACAAATTCGCTACCAGGGTGGTAACGAACATCAAACCTACAGTTGAAAAACTTTTAATTAGCCAGCCAGCAAAACTTTTTCTGGTACTGTTTGCTGCTGAAGTTTTTTCTCTTGACTGAAATAGAGTTTAATTGCGGCAATGTTTTTCTCTACGTCACGACGAGAGTAGCTAGGATAGGTAGGTAGATAAATTAATCCATTAGCAACACTGCGAGCATTAGGACAATCGCGATAGTACTCTTTAAATCGAGGTAAATCTGCATTATTCACAAAATGACCTAGCGCAATATCTCTTCCTTGCTCAAACATAAATGTCCGTAATGCTTCTCTATCAGGACATTGTAGAGGATACCAAAGATAAGTAATTGATTTATCGGAACGCAACGGTGGCAAGATTAAGCCTTCAATATCCTTTAAACCTTCATGATACATTTGACCATATTCGATTCTTTTTTCGATGTTGGCATCAACTTTTTTGAGCTGAGACATACCAATGCGAGCCTGAAATGAAGTGAAATAAGATTTGTAGACATCAGGCAATTCTGATGCCATCTCGCTTTCTTGTGGTTTTCTCCGAGTACTTTTGTTGATTGCTTCAACGTCTTTCAACATGCTGTAGCGCAAAATAGGATAGACAAGCGGGAAGAAAACAGGAGAAGTTACCAAATCATGCTTCAACCCAGATTTCACTTTGGCAGCAACCAAAGGTAAGGGTGAAGTCTTAAAAGTTGGTAATTCAGCCTGAATCATCTCCATGACATCTTCACGCTCAGTAACAACTACCCCACCGCGCCAAGTAGGTAGGTTTTTATGCATCTCTAAACTAAAGATACCTACATCACCAATTGTTCCTACTGGTTTACCTTGCTCTTCCACCCCAAAAGATTGAGCGCAATCTTCGATCATAGGAATATTCGAGCGATCGCAAATTTCTTTAATCTTATGCGCTTCTGCGGCAACTCCATGGAGATGAGTAATTAGGACTGCTCCTGTATTAGCGGTAATCAACTGCTCTACTTCTGATGCTGCAATATTACAGGTGGCACGATCAAGATCGGCAAATACGGGACGACCTCCCGCAAAAATCACCATGTTAATCACGTCGGCAATTGTATAGGGAGACATGATCACTTCCTGACCAGGTTTAATTAGGGCTTTAACCGCAAAGTAAATCCCCACTCGACACTGAGAAACGCAGATAGCATATCGTGAGCTGAATCTAACTCTTAGTTCATGCTCAAAACGTTCAATGTCTTGCTTGCTATTGATAAATCTTCCACCTAAAACATATCCTAAAAACTGAGTATAGCTATTGAGGTCGGTGTAAAGACGATTTCTGGGGCTGGGAGATAAATTCAACATAATAAATAGATATTGATCCTAATAGTACTTTTGTAGTAATAAAATATATAGAACGACAACCGTAGATCTAAGGAGATTGGATTTTAAGTGTTGCTATTAAATAAGTGGAAACTAGCTCATCAAGGTTCGTAGTTTGTTGGTTGTCCAACTGACTAATTTGGGACGATGATGAGGCGCAAACAGCCAGGAAATTGCTGGTTTTGCTAGAGGTAAGGGCATTAAGCCTACCCAGACAAACCACAGACTGTAAAAAATTCGCTTGGGAACATTGAACTCGGAATATTTCCAGAGACTTCTAATTCCTTGGTAGATCAAAATAAAAGAGCGATCGCCTGGCACGGGATGTGTCTGACTATTGAGCCTGAGAGAGATAATTCGTGACCAAAGACGACCAATAGAACGCTGTTCTAAGTCAGAAGGAATTTTATAGTTTAATTCTTTTGCTTTTTGCTTGATTAAGGCAAAATTTTGCAGATCGTGACGGACAAAACGTTTAAAGCGATCGCCCGTTACCGTCGCTAATGCCCACTGATTGCTATCGTGAACTCGATAAACACCTAAAGGTTGCTCGATAGCTGCTACCTCTCCATAAAACGGCACTTGGAAAGATAAGTAATCATCAGCGGTTAGCTTGTATTTATCAGGGATAGGAAATAAATTGGTTAGAGCTTGACGACTGAGAGCATTGCCGCTGGTGGGAGTACTGTTATAACAACCTGTTTCCAGTAGTGTCTGCCAGACTTTACCTTGAGATAAAGGAGCAGTACCTTGAGGAGAAGAATAGCCGAGAGATTCCCCGACTCCATCAACAACGTTGAGGCGATAATGCACCTTGGCTAAGTTTGGTTGCCATACATTGACAATTTCTTGAACAGCTTGAGGATAGAGAAAGTCATCAGAATCAAGAAAGATGATAATTTCTCCTTTACTGCGAGCAAAACCACTGTTAAAAGCTGCTGCCTGTTTGCCGTTGGGTTGCAATATCGGTATAATGCGATGCCTTTGGCTAGCTTCGCAATCGCCATATTCAGCAATTATTTGACGAGAATTATCTGTTGAGCCATCATCAACCACAATTATCTCAGTATGCTCATAAGTTTGAGCCAAGGCACTGTCAATTGCTTCGGCTAAAAACCGCTCATAGTTATAGTTGTTGATGATAATGCTGACTAATATAGGAGGTTTCATTGCACTAAATTTACCTCTGGCTGAAGTTGATTAAGTTCAGAAGCTTTAAAATCGGCAACTGTTGATAAAAAACGCAATGCTGTTGCTTTGGGGGCATAGTTTTCAATTGCCCAAGCTCTACCTTCATGAGAAATACGTTCCAAAAGCTCAGGCTGCTCAATGATTCTGTCGATAGATTCCGACATATTGTCCAAATCAATACCGATATAATGTCGCCAATTCTCTGGCATCACAGGCAGTTCAAAACCATACTTCTCAAAATCGACGTGGAAAGTAACACAACTTGCTGCCATTGATTCCCATAGTCGCCAACTATCCCACTGACCAATCCGATTAGTTTTTACGCCTAAAATACTGATTCCTTTAGCAAGATAGTAAGAAATTCGGTCGTGATAGTCGGTAAACCAAGGTCCTAAGAAAAAACCACCAAAACAAGCACAGGCTTGGGATGCTAGTAATCGATGATAGTAATTGGGATAATGTCTTCTGCCTGTTTGCGACCATCTTAGATAGTGATAAGGATCTTGAGGAAATGCCGAAGCATCATCTGAAGCAGTATTGATAGAAAAGATTTCTTGTATTTGGCTTACAAAGGTCTTTTGAATGTAGCCTCGTAGAGAATGACTAAACTTTTGATTGCGGAAATTAACCAGTAGAGACGGATGCCTTTCTGCCCAGGGTACTTCTGTTGACAGCTCTTTTATTACTCGCTCTGAAAGACCAAATGCCCAGGGATAGAAGTTGTCGGGATATTTTGTATGTTTTGAATAATGAGTTTTGAAGATAAAGTCGAAATTTCTAAATTCTGGCAACCAGGATAAAGTTCTAATACCATCGTTGCAATCAAGATAGACAGTTTTGTATTGACGATTGGGGGCAAACAAACCCTCTGGTAAACAGCGATTCTCTTCATAATATTGCCGTTCCAAAACTACAATATCGCAATCATGATGAGTCACATCAGGACTAACTTTGAGTAACGTGCGATCGCTATCTGGGGATATTTTCCAGTAATTATAGTTGGCATAAAATTCAATTCCTAACTGCTGAAATCCTGTCGCTAGATTAATGATTAAATCTTGAAAATATGCCCCTTCTGGAGGTCCTTCGGTAGAAGTGGTATAAAAATAGACTTTTGGTATCATAATTTTTAAGTGTGCTTGGTTAAATTTAAAAATTAAACAATCTCGTCCAGTAACTCTTTGACTTTTTCTCCTGCAACCTGCCAGTTCAGCCGAGATTGATAAGCATTTAATGCCAAGTAAGCTAATGCTCGATATTGGTCATAATTTGAAATTAGGTTTTGAATATAATCGCAATATTCGCCAATTTCGCTATCAGGAGCAAAAAGCTTGCCGTTTTCACCATCTTTAATGATGCTGGGAATCCCGCCAACATTAGTTGAGATACAGGGGACACCTAAAGAATTTGCTTCGGCAAACACCATCGGCGTACAGTCAGCAATTGAAGGCAAAATTAGAAAATGAGACTCTAAAATCAAACTGTTGAGACGTTCTTTGCCAGCAGCAGTAGACTTTTTAATAAAGCCTAGTGGTTTGACAAATTCGGGAATCGGCTGCTCAATTTCAGGTTGACAACCGACTACAGTTAACTCCGTTGTTAAACCTGCCTCATTTAGCTGTTTTGCTATTTTGTAAGCAACATCTCCACCTTTTCTCAGCCACTCAACACCAATAAACAGCAGTTTGCAGACATCTGATGGTCTAGCCTCTATTGCCTGTTTAACCTGAGATACATCCAGTTGACTGGTGATATTGGCACCGAAAGGAACCACCTTTACTTTATGGGGATCTGCTTGATAAAATTCAATTGCCGATTGAGCTGCCCAATCTGAGGAGTAGATTGCTAACTGACACTTTTCTAGTGCATTACGCTCCATTTGATGCCAATCCTGAACCACATCATCATGAAAATTACTGTATTGAGGGTAAAAATCGGCAATACCAGCGAAGGTGGCATCTGCCCAAAATACTATTGGGCGATCGCATTCTAGATAGGCAATGGGATCAACTGTGGCACTAAAAACTACTTCATCTTGATCACCACAAATTTTTTGCTTTACTTGCTGTGCATAGCTTTTCAGAGTTAGTGGGTCGGGATTTTTCTCGTAGCCTTTTCGATAAATAAGTTCGTAATAATGACGCTTAAGCTTACGCAATATTCTTAATTGCAATGGATCTTGTAGAGGACCAACATAGTTAAGGTCAATCGACTGAGATGCTAAGGCTTGAGCAATATGATATCCAGTTCCCGACCATTCATCTCCTCCCGTTAGTCTGGTGGAATCATAAGTAGTAACGTAGGTTAATTTCATCTTTGAATCAATAGCAAATTATATATAAGAAAAAATATTTTTGGCTAGGCTATCCCAGCCCAATAGACAGAATTATTGATCTAAGACCACAGTTTGATAGTTCCCTGACTGAGTTACGCTGCCCTGTTCTAAGCGATAGATGCGATCGCAATGTTCAATAGTGCTGAGGCGATGGGCGATAATAATAATTGTTTTGCTACCAGAAAGAGCTTTTGTTGCCTCAGTAATTAGGTTTTCTGTTTCATTGTCTAAAGCTGCGGTTGCTTCATCAAATACCAGGATTTCCTTCTCGTGATAGAGTGCGCGAGCAATGCCTACCCGCTGACGTTGACCACCTGAAAGCAAGACACCTCTTTCCCCAACGCTGGTATTTAGACCCATAGGTAATCTGGCAACAACTTCGGTTAATTGGGCAGCAGCGATCGCTTTTTCTACTCTCTGGCGATCAATCTGATTGTCTGGTACACCAAAAGCAACGTTTCTTTCTAAGGTGTCATCAATTAGGAAAATTGACTGAGGGACATAACCAATTAGGTTTTGCCAAGCCCTTAACTGGGAATAAACAGAAACATCATCAACCAGAATATCTCCTCCTTGAGGAGTCAGTAAACCCATCAAAACATCGACTAGGGTTGTTTTACCCGAGCCAGATTTGCCGATTAAGCCAATGGAATGACCTTTGGCAATCGTCAAACTAATATCATTTAAAGCATTAGTTTCGGCATTAGGATATCGATAAACTAAGCTTTCGACAGAGATTTGTTGTTCAAAGTCTAGCTTTTGTTGATTATTAGATTTAGCGGCTAAATTCAAGTCATTGTTTTGCGCTTCATATTTCTCTGCATCCTTTAGTTCAGCATATAAAGAATCAAGAGAATGAATGTTGTATCTAATAACGCTAATGCAGCCAATAGTATTTCCCGTAGCTGGTAACAAACGAATTGAGGCGATCGCAAATATCCCAAAAATTGAGGTCAGGTTCTGAGTATTGCCTTGGTTAAAAGTTACAAACAAAAAGGCAAAAGTAATTAAAAAACTGATAATTACAGCTTCAACTATATAACGAGGTAAATTCGCATAGCTGTCTGCCAAACCCATATTTTTCGAGTACTTATTAGCTGCCTGCGCCATTTGCGCTTCAAAGTAAGGCTCACAGCCAATAATTCTAGTTTCTTTCAGACCACCTAAACCATGATTCAGAATGCGAATCATTTCGGCAGAAGCATCAAAACCAGCTTTTCCCCAACGAGCCAGCCTTTCTTTTAAAGGATTCAATACCGCTAGAGCAACCAGCAAAACAACTCCAATGCCAATTGAAGCTGCTGCATTGGTTGAAACCAACAGAGAAACGAGCGCAATAATGACAACGCCGTTAGATATAGCTGTTAGCAAAGATAAAACCAATCCAATACAAAAACGATCCGTAAATGTAACTACACTTTGAACCAGATCAGCCGAGTTTTTAGTCAGATGTAAAGTATAAGGAGCCGCCAAATAAGACTTCATTAGTTTAGAAGACAAATCACCTTTTAAACTATGAGAAAATTCAGCGATCGCTTTCTGTGAGATAAAACCTAATGTAGCCTTGATATAAAAAGCAATAATTGTAAATATACCGAAGAAAAGTATAAACTGCTGATCAGAATTAAAAGAAAACTTAGCATATAAGGTATTGAGCCAGCTAGTATTTTTAATAAAGTCTGAGTCAGTGACCATTGCCGCAAAAGGGCCCATTAGACCAACACCAAGCATTTCAAATATTGAACTAACTACGAATAAGCAGCTAATTGCTAAAAAAGCTTTATGTTTACCTCTAGTTACGTAAAAAAACTTAGACAAAAATTTGTTCATAACGAGCAAAAGCTACCAAATTACTCTAAAAAATATTGACCTTAATAATTACTTGAATCTATAAATGCTGCTTAAATATGCTAATAATAAAAACTTAAATTTTAAATTAGTAACTATATATATTCACAGTTATAACCTTTACAAAATCGTTTGGCAAACAACAAAGCATCAGTATATTTTGGGGTTTGAATATATTTTTTGCATAAAAAACCCCTACCTATAAGAGTAGAGGTAACTAAAATAATCGTGTTTTTAACTAAACATTATGCTTTAAACAAATAGCGGTTTAAATGCATCATTTAGGATAGATTCTTGTCCAGCACTAGAAACTGTAATATCTAGAAGTTGATCTTCTGTATAGTCTGTTGAGCCGATAATAGGATCGCTAAGAGCAAAAGCAGGGAAATTACCCACAATTCGCTTCTCAGTGACTGATGTAATAGTGGCTGTTTTTCCACCAATCTCTACCGTGGTATCAGCTAAAACTCCAGAGAAATTGGTACCACCGATAGTAAATTGACCACCACCTGTAGCAGGGGCGCGCCAATCGGAAATATCGTATGCAACCATATTGGTCACCGAATCATCAACTGGTGTAGTTACGTATACGGCACTATCACTATGGTCAAGACTGATTAATGCACCCCCAGGTCCTGTGATGACATCCAAACCTTCTAGAAGATTCTTGGTTTCTGTTTGTCCCTGATCATTAGTTACATCAACTTCCAGCGTGCTAATGTTTGTTACATCGCTACCATCTTCAGACAGTTCAACGTTATAAAGAACACCATTCCATCTTTGGGCGATTAGATTGCCTTTTAGTTGACCGCCAAAGGTATTTGAGCGGTATTCAATAATGCCATTGGTAGAAGAAGTAAAATCAGCAATGGGAGCTGTATAATCAGCAGTACTTGGTTCATCAAAGTAATGATAGATATTTTGACGAGGGTCGTCTTGACCACGGTTACGGTTAGGCTGACCGTAATAGTTACCTTCCTCAATAATATTTAGCTCATCAAAGATTGTTCTGCCAGAGTCAAAAGGTTTTTGGGTGTCAGCACCAGTAGACTCAGCACCAAAACCACCATTAGCACCGTTTTCCGTGGCATAAATAATGCCGTTGGTAGCGAAAACCAAATCATAAGGATTACGCAAACCGCTAGCATAGACTGAAACATCAACTCCAGGAGCCACATCTACAATTCCGCCAAAACCTTGACTTTCCTCGGGATTGGGTATTTGTAGACCTTCTGGAGCAACCCAATCAGCAGGTAATTGATATTGGATGTTGCCGTTGAAACCTGGTTTAGTAATCTCAGCCTTAATAATGGCAGCAGTAAAGGGTGATTCATCAATACCACCAATCCTATCATCTGCTATACCTGCATTAGTATTACTACCATTAGTGATCAACAAATCTCCGTTTTCGTCAAATGCCAATCCGTTGACACCGTGATCATGGTTAGAAATTCCAATGTTGTCTACTACTGGAGTAATAGTCGAGAAGTCAGGTCCTTCTAATACTGATACCTGACCACTATAGGGGGAGAAGTCAGTCAGTTCATTGAAGCCACCCTCTTTAGTATAGGCATCTCCGTTGGCGTAAAACTGATTGTGGGAAACGTAAATTTTAGGCTGACCACCAGTATTTTCAAAGGGATTGAAAGCAATACCTGTAATGTTTTTATTACCTTCTTCAGAATCCTCTATCGTCTTGATGGTTTGAGTATCGATAATATTGTAATTATCATCAAAAGTATATGCCTTGATTTGTCCGTTAGTTAGACCAACATAAAGCCTACCATCAGGTCCCCAAGCACCAGTGGAGGGTCCATCATTGTTGCCAATTGAGTTTTTATAGTTGTCAATCTCTTGCTTGGGTGTAAATTGTACTCCAACTGAATCATTGTCAACTATATTGACGGAAACTGAAGGCACATCCAAACCACTGTAGGCAGCATCACTAGAGTTAATACTGTGACTAATGGTCGAGGTATGGAAACTTTCTCCTTCAGTATCGTCCACAGCGCTAACTGTGACAGTTTGCGGCGTACTCCAATTTTGTGGAGTAAATATTAAGCTAGTTTTATCGGTAGTAGTTTGACCATCTAACTGTAGGTCAACGGTAACGTTGGCAGTTGGTTGAGTATTCAGCAGTACTTGATAGGTATCAGTATTACCACCTTCAGTTACAGAAGTATTTTGATTACTTTGCTCAATCAGTACTTGTGCATCTTCAATTGGGGTAATAACAATTCCTGCTAGAGTTGCTTGATCTACTACTGAAGTAAAATCAAGGTTTAGTACGCCATCTCTAACCACCGCCAGGTCAGGAATTTCAACGATACTGGCATCGTTTTCGCCATCAAGGAAAGCATTATTAGTTAGCTTGTAGATATCTACGTTATCTAAAGCAGCATTGCCTTCTAAAGAAACATCAAATACTCTCGAACCAAAATCAGTGAAATTTAATTCAGAGAGATAAAGACTGACATTATAGTTGCCATTATCTACTGGCACAGCATAGGAGAAGTTCGCCCCCAAACGCTGAGATTGAAAAATAAAATCATCTTCAGTATTATCAATGGGATTGTAAACGGGATCAATAGCTTGACCGCCAGTAAAGTTAGCGTCAGCCTGCCAAAGTTTACCAAAAGAATCAACTGTATTTACATCTTCCCCAGCGTTGATGCGGATAACGCCATCGGGCGCTGGAGTTAATACATCTACAGCAAGTTTGCCCAAAGTCTTATTGATAACGGTATTACCGTTAGTATCGCTTACTGCTCCTGTTTTAATAGCTACAGTATAGTCACCGATGTCAGCAGCATTCCAGGTACCTCCTGGTGCTGCAATTGAATAGACAGCAGTACGAGGAGTACCAATCCCAGCATTATCTACTCCAACAAAAGTCACAGGTACTACTGTTCCATTAGGTGCAGTGACAGTAATATCTTGAGCATCAATAGTTGTGGTATCAATACCAATGTTGTCCGAATAAGTAACAGAGAAGTTAGCAGTAGTTGTACTGGTGGATAATAGGTTCAAAGTCAGGACATCTGAATCATCAGGCGTATTATCTAGCTTGGCTACAGGTGCTACCGCATCAACTACTGGTTCGGCTGGTACCAGCTCAACATAGTTCAAATTAAAGTCTTTAGAGTTTAAATCTAGACGCAAGACTTGTGAACCAGCAGTCAAATTAACATTATTGATGACTACATCAGTGTAAACTTGCCAGTCTCCAGTACTGCTGAAAGTGGCATTGTAAGTTTTGCCGCCGATGACAGCGTCAAGGTTTTTAGTCTCTGGTGTTGGAGAAGCTACTCGAAGAACAAGATTATAATTACCTGTCTCAGGAATATTGACATCGTAAGTTAGAAATTCACCAGCTTGAATAAAAGCGACATTAAAACCACCACCTTCATCTCCTGTAACTTCAATATCTACAGGTTCGCCAGGACGATACTCGCCACCAAAGTTGGCTGCTTCAAAATCAAAGTATTCAACGTCATTTGTTCCTGCTTTATAGTCTTCCGCTTCAATTCGAATTGCTCCTGTTGGATCTGTAGTTTTCGCTACCAACTCCAGATAGTTAAAATTAAAGCCGTTGGACTTCATGTCTAAACGTAGCTGTTGATTCCCCGCACCTAGATTGACGTTAGAAATAACAACGTCCTGATATGTTTGCCATCCTCCAGTATTATTAAAACTTGCTGTGTAAGTCTGCCCTCCAATGACTACATCAATTGATTTTGCATCCTTGCTAGGACTTGCAACCCTTAATACCAGATCATAATTACCTGCTTTGGCAATATTAACGTCATAGGTTAAAAATTCTCCTGCTTCAATCCAGGCAAGATTATGTCCACCTCCTACATCTGCTGTCGCTTCAATATCTACATCGTGATGACGATGTGCGCCACCGAAATTACCTCTGCTAGTATCGAAATACTCATTACCATTGTTACCTTTCTTATAATCTTCGGCTTCAATGCGAATTGTATCCCCTGTAGTAGTCTGTCCTCCAGTAACATCTACACTAAAGCTTCCTAGACTGGAAGTTGCAACTTTATTATCACTAGTATCGCTTACAGCATTTGCATTGAGAGTAACAGTATAATCTCCTTTATCGGCATTATCCCAAGTTCCTCCAGGTGCCGCAACCAAGTAGGTGGCGACGCGAGGAGTTCCATTGCCAGTAGCATTGACACCAACTAAAGTTACAGGTAAAGTCTGACCATCAGGAGCAGTAACTGTAACATCATCAGCATTAATAGTTGTTCCCTTAAGAGCAATATTATCTGTGTAGGTAACAGTAAAAATTGCGGCGGCAGGACTACTGGCTTGTTGCGTCAAGGTTGTGGTATCTAACTGAGCCGAAGGTGCTATCTTATCTTCAACAGGAGCTTTTGCCTCTAGCTGAACATAATTAAGATTAAAACTATTAGACTGCATATTTAATCGCAACTCTTGTAGACCAGCCTCAAGATTTACGTTAGGTAGTACTACATCCTGGTAAACTTGGAAGTCTCCTGTACTGCCAAAGCTAGCAGTATAAGTTTGTCCTCCAATTACCACATCAATAGTTTGGACTTCACTTGCAGGAGTCGCCACACGCAAAATCAGTTCATAGTTCCCTGACTGGGGAATATTCACGTCGTAGGTAAGGTGTTCCCCTGCCTGAACAAACCCAACATTGAAACCACCACCTTCATCACCAGTAGGTTCTACGTCTACAGGTTCGTTGAGACGATAGCTTTGTCCGTTATTTGCTGGGTCGAAATCAAAAAATTCAACATCGTTAGTGCCACCTTTATAATCTTCGGCTTCAATGCGAATTACGCCTGTTGCAGAAGGATTATGAGGTGCATTGACAACAAAGTTGCCTAAAATGCCCGCAGCCACTTTATTTTCGCTTGTATCTGCGACTTTTCCTGGATTAATTTCTACCCTATAGCCGCCTCTGCCATTTGCCCAATTGCCTCCTGGTGCAGCAACCGAGTAGCTAGCAGTCATAACTGATTGGTCGCCATTAATATCTTCTACTCCGACAAAACTAACTGGCAGGAGCGTAGTTC
This sequence comes from Cyanobacteria bacterium P01_G01_bin.39, assembly GCA_039180345.1. Taxonomy (GTDB): domain Bacteria; phylum Cyanobacteriota; class Cyanobacteriia; order Cyanobacteriales; family Xenococcaceae; genus Waterburya. The sequence goes on from JBCDDK010000052.1 coordinate 18,150, forward strand.
CATCAGGGGCGTATACTAAAACATCATTAAAGTTGATCGTACTAGCCTTAATCGCTACATTATCGCTATAGGTAACAGTAAAAATGTAGGGTTCAGCAAGATCAGTAAGGGCAGGAGCATTGAGAACAGCAGTCGGAATATCTCCCGGGTTGGTTACGCCTGTAGGATCTAATTCTAGAACTAACGTAGAAGACAAACTATTGCTGTTTTGATACTTGGCAACAATGTGGTTTAATCCGCCACTTGTCTCGTCTGTCCGTTGAAGCACAACAGGAATATCGACAAATCCCTGAGCGCCAATGGTTGCTGTTTTTTCATCGACTGCCAGAGCAGTATTTGCTTCAAAGGGGTCAATATCAAAACCACCATTTTCTACATATAAAGCTCCTTCAACTATTAGCAAAGAAACTTCTGTTCCTGCTGTGCCAGTGACTCTAATGGTTTGGGTGGCTTCTCCTACTGTGGCTTTGTCGGCTAAACCAACTACTTCAATAGTAGGAGCAGTCGAAGTCTCAGAAGTGAGAAGAACTTGAGAAGCCGTAATATTAGGAGTACCATCACCGTTAGGAACACTATAAAACTGACCCGAAATAATTTCACCGTCAGCAAACTCGACTGTTGCTGTGGCTCCAATTAGCTCTAGTCCTGAAATGCTACCAGCATCTATAGAAGTAGTTTGCTTTGCTCCTTTAATACTGGTGGGGTCTACATCGACAGAAAATTCTAATGTTTGGTTGGGTTTAAAATCACCAAAGTCAATTTTGAGGCTTTGAAAACCACCATCAGCTAAAGGTTTTAGAAAACTGTGAGATGTAACGCCACTGGATGCAGGATTACTAGAAGGATCTATATCAATTTCAAATCCTTTAGTAACATCATCCCCTGCTGGATTACTAGGATCAGGATCATAGGCTATGTCAGGGAAAATAGCTGTACTCAGATCCAAAGTAATGCTGGTAATACTTTGATCGCTAGAGTTGTTAGTAACTTTAAAAGAGTTGGGAGCAAAAGTACTGCTTGAGATCAGATCTCCATCGGGATCAATAATAAATAATGCTTCGTTCATAATTTTATTAAGATAAATATTTGTTGATTAGAATTAATGAGGCAATATCCAAATAACTGATTTCAAATTATTCGCTGATAATAAAATCAATGCTTTTAAGCCAGTTTTAATAAGCTAAATGACAAGGAAATCACAAAATAGCAATCACAAAATCAGCTAAAACTATAATTTTCATTTACTACTAACTGCCGATTCTAGTGAACCGATTGACAAATCTAGATAGCTTCTGGAATCAGCCAAAAATAAACCTTTACGTCGTAAATATTGTTCAATTAGAATGTCTTCAACCTGCTCTTTTGAAGCATTATTATTTTCTACTAAAATTTTACCCAAAGGATTATTTGCGCTATCTTGAAGTGATAGCAATTCTTGCAGATTATTTTCTTTGATAATTCTCTTGTCAACTAATAATTCTCCCAACTTAACATTTTGATTTTTTAGATAAAATTTTAATTGTGGTAAAGACAAAGAATTATTTCTCAGTAAAATTTCACCAAGTTTGAGATCAGGATTAAGCTTTTGCTGTAACAAAGCCTGATCTAATTCCTCTGTAGTTAGAATATTTTGACGTAGTAAAATGTTGCCAATTTTTTCTGGAGAAAAATCTAAATTTTCAACATTTAGATTCATTTCAGTCCCAGCGAAAAGTTGTCTGGCAATTCCTGGAGTCAACAACTGCTTAGTAGCTAGATACATAAAAGGCGGAATCGTTGAGCTATATCGGTGCCAAAGTCTCCTTGGCTCTTGAATTAGGCGATATAACCATTCCATTCCTGCTTGCTGTATAAGATGAGGGGCTCGGGGAGTAAGTCCAGCATACATGGCAAAAACTGCACCGACACCAATCATGACGCCATTAATTGACCCTTGATATTGTGACATCCAAGCTTCTTGCTTAGGACATCCCAGACAAACAAAGATAATTCCCGCGCCGCTATTATTAACTTCCTCAATTAAGCTCGAATCTTTATAAGCTCGAATCTCATCAACTGACATGAAAGGAATAGATTTCATCCCAGCAACTTTTAATACGGGATACTCGGAACTAATTCTTTGCTTCATTTTGTCTAAAATTTCTGGAGTAGAACCCAGAAAATAGACAGAAATATTTGCCTTTTCGGCTAGTTCACAGAGGTTTTCAAATACATCCATCCCTGCAACCTGATTTTGATGCATGATACCAAGACGACGCAACATCATTACCAATGGTTTTCCATCAGGAGTAACCAAATCAGCTTGATGCAAAACTTTTCTATACCAAGGATTACGTTGAGCTTCCATTAGCATGTGGACATTTGCCAGGCAAACAGCTTTACTAGCTCTAGTTTTTGCCCAACGCAAAATTAACATCATTTGCTCATCAAAAGGCACACAAGTCAAAGGAATATTAATTACTTCTTTCTTCGGTATCATGATTTTAATTTTATTTAATTGCAATAATTTAGAATATTCTTGGGCGTAAAATCAAAATAATCACCCAACATGTATTTAAAAAAGTTCTAAATTAAATAGATATTTGTATAGGTTTATTTGCAAGCATTTACTTTCGAGATTAAGCTTTAATATAGGTTAGCTTGCGTAATATATACATGCTATTCACTCAGTATCTATACGTCAACTTATAAATAGTAAATAAACAGTTTCATTATAATCTAGTGCTTTTTCGTAAAGATACAATGAAATTGACTCTAATTAAGATCTTAATGAGTAAGATCACTTTATTTTAAAATTTAGCTGCATATAATAGATTAGATATATAAATTAAATGCATTTTCGGGGTAAAGTACAAACCAAGCAAATTGAGCTTTTAATAACTGACTATTCTTAAATTTAAGACAAACACTATTTGTTGTTTTCAGTAGTTTTACTTATGTATTTTTAAGTCTAATCAAAATAGACAATAGTAACTGCAAAAAACAATTTGAAATAGATTAGTGGCAATTATACATAGAGTGAATTTATTAAATATTTAGAGTATTAACACTTAGTTGAATAAGTTATGAATCAGAATTTTGAGAATCAACAGCCTTTTTATATTCAAGGATCTTCCTTAGGAGATAATGTAGAAGGAGGGGTAAATCTTGATGATGTAAAAAATACTGTACTGAGACAGTTGCCTCTGATTGGTGGTGTTACAGTTGCAATGACGTCCTTAGCTTTTTTCAAAACTCATTTTTTGCCACCAAATTATGTTGCTAGTTTTGAACTTTTGCCTGAGCTAGTTAATGTTGAGACGAAGGTAACATCAACAAGCGATAATTCTGGCGAAACGCGAGGAGCTATTACTGCTGTCGAGTTGGATGATGTGCAACTGAAGATATTAAAAAGTCCAACTACGATTAGTAAAGCAATTGATTCTCTACAAAATAAGTATCCTAAGCTAAATTATCAGACATTGACTGATGACCTGACTGTAGAATTTATCCGAGACAGTCAAAACAAAAAAAATGTCTTGTACGTTAGCTACGAACATTCTAATCCTCAGCAAGTATCCGATGTGATCGATGTTTTGACACAAACTTACCTGGACTACAGTGCCGAGAAGCGTTCATCAGGAGTTCAGCGAGGAATTACGGTACTTGAACAACAAATCCCTCTGGTTTCTGAGCAGGTTGAGCAGCTAGAAAATCAAATGCAAGGACTCAGAGAACAATACAATTTCATTGACCCTGATGTGTCTCTCGATCCCATCACTGCTCGTTCAAGCTTGATGAGTCAAGAGCAAGACGAAGTAGCAAGTCAGCTACAACAGATGCGTTTGAAGCTAAGAAATTTACAAAGAGAGCTGCAAACACAACCGACAACTTCCCCTACAGCAATTGAGCTAGCTACACCGCGATATCAAGGATTATTAAATCAATTACGGGAAATAGACGTAAAAATTAGCAACAAATCTACAATTTTTTCTGACCAAACCGCTGAGATTCAAATTTTAAGGGAAGAGAGACAAAGAATAATTAGCTTAATTAGGCAAGCTGGAGCAGCAATTCAGCAAAAGCTGGTCAATGAAATTAGAACTTTGGAAAATCGTCAAAGATTGGCACAAAGAGAATCAGCTAATTTGCGATCGCAGTTGAAAAATTGGTCTACTGTTAGTAATAGATATAAAAAGCTTCAACAAGAATTAGAGCAAGAAAAATCTAAGCTAAGTCAATTCACACTGCAAAAAGATGCGTTATTGATTGATGCGGCTAGAGAGGAAGCGCCATGGCAGCTTCTAGCACCTGCGGGAGAACCAGAAAATACTGCTTTAAGTCCTAGTAATCGTCTATTGCTTGGTTCCACTTTTGGCTTGATGTTAGGTGTGGGTATCGCTTTGATGTTAGATAAGTGTCAAAAAACTGTATATACTTCAGCTAAGGTAGAGGAAATTACTAATCTGCCGATCTTGGGTAATATACCCTACACTCCTAAAACTCAAGGTTTGTCTCTATTGAGCCCTGCCAAAAGTATTGAAGAGCAGAAACAATTACCTTCATCAAGCATCTATCGAGATTCAGATGAACCTGGTGAATTAGCTTTTCCTAATTTGTTTCCCTCTTCAGTGGAAGCCTTTCGTTCTTTTGCAGCTAATTTAGGTTTATTGAACTTTAGCAGCAACGCTGAAGCTTTAGAATTTGACGAAAATATCAAATCTTTAGCTATTACCTCAGCTATATCTGGGGAAGGAAAATCTACTGTAGCACTTAACTTAGCTCGTGCTGCGGCATCAATGGGCAAAAAAGTCTTGTTGGTTGATGCAGATGTAAGAAGCAAGGTACGCTTAACAGAGAGCTTGGGTTTGGAATCTAAGATTGGTCTGAAGAATATTCTCAATCAAAATAGCCCTAGTTTGGCGTTACAGCATATTGAGAAATCACCTCTAGATAACAATCTATTTGTTTTAAGTTCTGGTTTTGATGAGTGTCGTGACAGCAGTCGAATGTTAGCTTCAGAACAAATGTATCTTTTAATGGAGGAGCTTGAAGCCAATTTTGATCTTGTCATTTATGATCTATGTGCCGTAGTGGGTTATGCCGATGTTGATTTGATGGCAAGGAAAACTGACGGAGTCGTCATCGTATCAGGCTTAGGTAAGATAGACAAAACTTTACTGGCACAAGCAGTAGATCAATTAAAAATGTCTAGAGTCAGAGTTTTGGGCACCGTAGTTAATAATGTAACCAATAAAGTCTAGGATAGTTTGGATGTGCAGTAAGATAATCGCTGTTTCATATTCACAACTAGAGTTTTAATTATAATGGCATCCTTTGCAAGGATGTCATTAGCGTTTTTGGGCAATTTTTTAAGCATTTTTTACAATCAGTCTTTTTCCGACTTTATAGTCGTTTAAATTCCCTACTTTCTCCGACAGACAAATTTTTTAGACTTGACTAAGCTGTTTTATAAGCAAAAACACGCATTTTTAAGGAGCAAGTTTGATGTATCAGCCAGTAAGGGATTTGGCGGGAGAAATCTGTTTTCGTCCTAACTTTTGGCAGACTAAAAGCAGAATTGATTATCTGATTGAAAAGTATTTGAGAGATGAAAAATTATGTGACTGTTTAGAGGATTTACAGAGACAATTCCAAGCTCCCCAATTAAGAAAATGGGCGGCGATAAATTGGCAAGATATTCATCCAGAACAAGTTATTGGTCTTGAACTAAGCACCTTTTTATTTATTATTGAAGGGGCATTGAATATTGAAGTATCTTTTGCCCAAAATAATCAGACTACTAAACAATATTTGGAACCGATTCATCCAACTATGGCAAAATTTGTTGATGGAGCAAGCCACAACTTAAGTTTAGAAAAAAAAGAAGAGTTTCAGAAAAAGAGTGGAAGTAGTCGTAGTAGATGTCGAGTTGGCACTAATCAGTGTAGTCTGGCTTTAGGCAAAATTTATCAACAGCTTACTAATCAGAATATTTCTCTAATTATAGAATCAACAACTGACTATCAACCTAGAATAAACCCCTATCAGGATTTATATAGACATGGACTAGATCGAGTTGTCAACGAATATAGCATTATGAGTTTATATATATGGCTTATGTCTAATACGACTGGGACATTGCAACAAATACTAGGAGAATTACTACAAGATAAAGTTAATCAGTTAAGTAAATTTTGGGGGATGGGAATGTGGCTATACCCAGATGGCGTACAACAATTAATACACTGTCTTCTTAGCCAAATTAATACTATCTTGCCTGTATCCTGTAATCCAAGCTCACAAACTGAGCCTAATTCTAAATCAACTTGGCAACATCTGATGTCGGCGTTAGCCTGGCAATCTTGGTCAACAGTACCCCGCCCTAAACACAAAGGCTTTAGCCGCATGTCGGGGCTTGCGTTGACTTCGTCAATCTCAGCTAAGGGCGAATTAATTTATACTTTAATCTGGATTTTAAAACGTATGTGGCATTGGAGTGGTCAGTTGAACCCAGAGTATTTACACTATTGTTGTGCAACCCCTGAATTTTTCGGGAATAATAATGTTGAGTTTAACGAAGTCAGAGGAAATCCTGTCGTTTCAAGGCGGGGTCTCTCTGACCAGCCTACAATAATCGTTTTATAAGCGCTAATAAACAACTATCGAGGTTTAATTGTCCCTAATCAGTCCCTAACTAATAATAATTTCTATGACAGCCCAGCTTGTAACCAGTAGTGTTTTTTCCGAAATCAATCATGCTAATTTACCTCAGCACGTTGCTGTAATTATGGATGGCAATGGTCGTTGGGCAAAGCAAAGAGGTTTACCGCGCATTGAAGGGCATCGCCGTGGTGCCACTGCCCTGAAGGAAATGCTGCGCTTCTGTAAAGATTTAGGAATCAAAACTTTGACTGCTTATGCTTTTTCTACAGAAAATTGGGGTCGTCCCACAGGAGAAGTGAATTTTTTAATGGCTTTATTTGAAAGGTTATTACAAAAGGAACTCAAAGAAATGGAAGAAGAGTCAGTCTGCATTAATTTTATTGGTGATTTAGACCCTTTACCCAAGTCTTTACAGCAGGAAATGCATCGTTCAATGGAACGTACCCGCAACAATCAAGGTGTGTTCTTTAATGTGGCGATTAACTATGGTAGCCGTAATGAAATGATTCATGCTTGCCGTGCGATCGCAAAAAGGGTAAAGCAAGGGGAGTTAAAGGCTGAGGCGATTAGCGAAGATACCATTGACCAACATCTTTACACTGCTGCTAGTCCTGACCCTGACCTATTGATTCGTACCAGTGGCGAAATGCGTCTGAGTAATTTTTTGCTGTGGCAATTAGCCTATACCGAAATATACGTTACCGAAACCCTCTGGCCAGATTTTGACAATCGACAATTTGAGCAAGCTTTAAAAACCTTTCAGCAGCGCGATCGCCGTTTTGGTCAAGTAAAATAGTTAAGTTAATCTTGACTAAATTTTTGCTCAATTAATAATGGCATCAAAAACCAGAATAATTACGCTTTCATTACTTAGTGGAGTGTTAATGGGACTTGCTCCCGCGCCAGTTAATGCTTGGTTTTGTGCCTGGGTTGCGATCGCTCCTTTGTGGTATTTGGTCAGACAACAAAAATCCCTTTTGACGGTGATAATTCTGGCTTTAGCTTGGGGGTGGGGATATTACGGATTAGCATTATTTTGGATTACAGGGGTTCATCCGCTGACTTGGATGGGAGTACCTTGGTTAGCGAGTTTGTTGATTGCAATTTTTTGCTGGGTATTTATTAGTTTTTGGGGTGCATTAATACCTATTAGCTGGGCTGTATTGTATTTTCTGCTCACGAGTAAAATTAAGCATCAGAATATTGTTAGTAGCTTTGTTCTGGTCTTGATTGGAGTTAGCTTATGGTGTGGGGTAGAGACTTTTTGGAGTCATACACCGCTATGGTGGTCAGCGATCGCCTATACTCAAAGTCCGCATAATTTGATGATTTTGCAGTTGGGAAAAATATCGGGAATCAGTACAATTACAGCCTCAATTGTTGCTGTTAATGGCTTATTAGCCGAAAGCATCCTAATCTGGAGTTATCAACCAAGTTTTAAACCAAAAGCATTACTGCTTACTTCATCTTTAATAGTTTTTTTGACTAGCCATTTAGCAGGCTACTATCTAGATCAAGTTCCTGTAGCCAAAGATAATTTAGCCCCATTAAAGGTAGGAATTATTCAAGGAAATATTCCCAATGAAATCAAACTATACTCCCAAGGATGGCAACAAGCGATCGCTGGTTATACCTCAGGATATCGCAGACTTGCTAGACAAGGAGTAGATGTGGTGTTGACTCCTGAAACTGCGTTACCTTTTTACTGGTCAGATATTACTAATGGTTCGAGTTTCTATCAAGCTGTAATTACCGAGAAAGTTCCTGCTTGGGTTGGTGCTAATGGCAAAGAGCAAAATAGTTATACCAATAGTTTATTTACTCTAACTGGCACAGGGGAAACCTACAGCCAATACAACAAATATAAGTTAGTTCCCTTGGGGGAGTATATTCCCTTTGAATCAATCTTAGGTGGCTTGATTGATCGTCTTTCACCTTTAGAAGCACATTTAGCAGCAGGAACATCAAATCAAATATTCGACACTCCTTTCGGTCGAGCAATTGTGGCTATCTGCTATGAATCGGCATTTCCTTACCATTTTCAACGTCAAGCACAAGCAGGTGGCGAGTTTATCATTACCGCCTCAAACAATGCTCACTATAGTACGACGATGCCAGCTCAACACCATGCCCATGATGTGATGCGGGCTATTGAAAGCGATCGCTGGGCAGCTAGAGCTACTAATACAGGATATTCGGCGATCGTTGATCCTCATGGTAAAACATTATGGATTTCTAAGATTAATCAATACGCTATTCACGCTCATACTATCTATCGTCGCCAGCATCAAACTTTATATGTACGTTGGGGAGACTGGTTGTTGCTAGTATTACTTTTTTTGAGTGTAGTTGCTATATTTTTGCATCGGAAACTTTTCCCAGAGTGATTATTAACAAGATAGTAATTAATAATTAAGTTCTACTGATTACTAGGACTTGGCTGAGATAAATTTTGTAAAAAGGGCGTAACTACATTGTTGTAGATTTGATCGACGCTATTTACTAATACTTGAGTATCAACGTTGGAAGTTGGGTTAGTGGTTGGGGTACCCTCGTTGACGGTTGTACTAGAAGTTGTGTTGGAAGTATTATTGTTGACGGTTGTCTGAGAATTACTGTTTGAGTATGCGGTGTTAGCAACTCCTGTATCACCACTTAGGTAAAGATGGTTAATAGTTTGCCCTTGATGAACTCGCTTGCTAATTTTCCAACCTGGATTAAGTACAATTTTCATCGCACCATCACTCAAACCATTAGTGCTGCCGATCTCAATATTTGGTTGAGCAGGATCTTTGTGAAACGCCATTAACTTGAGTTCACCCTGATCTGGAACAATTTTGACGACTCTAGCAACTCTGTCATCTTCACCATTGAGGCGTAGGGTGTAACCATTAGTATTGATAATGCGTCGGCAACTATTTGTGTGGTCAAAATTGAGTAATAATAAATCTACGGTAACTGGAGCAACACCCGATTCACTCCAGCATTGTCTTTGTCCAGGAACCTGTTCAATAATTTCTAAACGATGTTCTTTATAACCGAAGGGCACCGCAACCACTGTAAATTGTTCTTGATTTACCTGCTGTTCGGCAAAAGACATCGCTTTTGCTTCGGGAACAGAGATAAATGCCGTACTTGCGATCGCAGATAAAGTTAATAATAGTGATTGGCAACGATTATAAAATTTCATTGTAGATTAGCCTCGATAAGATGTGATTGCTTATTAAAGTATTAGGAATGAAAGCTAATTCTTATGCATCGGCTTCTGACTAGCTGATGTAATAAATTTCATAGCAGTCGACTATCAAAATTGAACTATTGATTAGGTAGACATTTTCTAAGCGTTTGAATATCTAATCTTGCTTAGCTTGATACTTTTAGATGGCGCTTTTGATGCCATTGCCAAGCGTGAGTAATAATATCTTCTAAGTCTGAATATTGAGGTTGCCAACCCAAAATATGACGCGCTTTATCACCGCTGCCTACCAAAGCGGGGGGATCTCCAGGTCGGCGATCGCCTTGCTCTACTGTGATCGTTTTTCCCGTAATTTTGCGGGCTGTATTAATCACCTCTTTAACTGAAAACCCACTACCATTACCCAAATTAAATACGTCAGTTTTGCCATCTTGCATCAAATACTCTAAAGCCAAAATGTGAGCTTGAGCAATATCCATAACATGCAGGTAGTCTCTTATGCAGCTACCATCGGGAGTATTGTAATCAGTACCATAAATAGAAATGGATTCCCGTTGACCCAAAGCAGTTTGTAAAACTAAGGGAATCAGGTGGGTTTCGGGGCTATGATCCTCTCCTAATCTGCCTTGAGGGTCGGCACCTGCCGCATTAAAGTAGCGCAGACATACTGAACGAAAATCATACGCTTGGTCGAAGTCTTGCAAAATCCGTTCCACCATTAATTTGGTGGCACCGTAGGGATTAATCGGCTGTTGAGGCTGATCTTCTGTGATGGGGACAGATTGAGGAATTCCATAGGTAGCGCAAGTTGAAGAAAACACAAAGCGGTTAACTCCAGCTGATCGCATCGCTTCCAATAATGTAAAAGTGCCGATTACGTTATTCTCATAATATTTTGCTGGCTGAGTAACTGATTCACCAACATAAGCATATGCCGCAAAATGCATCACGGCATCAATTTGATGCTTCTCAAATAATTGTCGTAACAGAGAGCGATCGCAAGTATCACCTACAATTAATTTTACTCCCAGTACTTTTTCTACCAGGTCTTGATGACCATATACTAGGTTATCCAGTACAATTACTTCGTAACCTGCTTGTTGTAATGCTAAAACGGAGTGGGAACCAATATATCCCGCCCCTCCTGTTACCAAAATGGTCATTTTAATAAAACGGTCTTGTGATCAACGCCAAATATAACAAGAGATGAACCAACAAGAAGAATTTTTCAAGTACATTCTATTTAAATCTTTTTTAAACGATGGCGTTGGTAATTTATATAATGGCATACAAAATAATACTGCTCGTAGCCTTTAGCTTTTAGCTTTTAGCCTTTAGCCTTTAGCTTTTAAAAGTTGTGTATTTTTCTTGATAAGTAAAATATACAATTAGCATTACGCATTTACCAACGCCTAAACGATAATCTCTATACCTTTAAATCTGGCTTTTCTAAACAGAGACATGATTTCTTTGCCCTGTGTTCGATAATTGATTTAGCAAAATATGATAACTTACTTCAAAAAAGAGCAAAACTGGGCAACAAATCGGTTGAAGAGCTAAAAGAAACCCAGTTTTTCCCTGCTTATCGTGCTGTTCAACAGCAATTTTTCAATTTCACCTGGTTGCAGTTAGTTAAAAATATTTCTTAACAATCGAAAACCAAATATATTTTCAAGGGTCTCTCTGACTTCGTCAAGTCAAATAACAAGACCCTTTTTTTACTGTTTTATCCCTGGATTTAACTATTTATTTTAATCGTTACCTTCTCATCTTGTTAGCCATGGTAATAATTACCGAAAATATTCAAACAGATCAGCACAATGACCATAACAACATAGAAATAGCTAATAATCGAATCAGATATCTGTGTTCTCGGTGTGTTCATCGGTAAGCTTCTCTATGACGGTATTTAGAGGTATGAAAGCCTGCTATAAAGTCTAATATGGCAGCGAATCAATACTATTTATTAAATCAAAAGCTAAAATAGCACCAATTTGAGGGGATTCAACCTATAATAAAAAATCAATTTAGAAAGCTTTAAGGCGGTCTTTAAACCTTTTGTGTTAAAATTTCTGAGTAATTTTTCATAACGCATCAAACCTAAAGCTCTAAGACACTTTTTTGGGGAAACTACATGACGACCACTTACGATGCAGATCAGATTCAGGTACTAGAGGGTTTAGAAGCAGTACGCAAACGCCCAGGGATGTACATTGGTTCTACAGGACCCAAAGGCTTACATCATCTAGTATACGAGGTGGTGGATAACTCCATTGATGAGGCATTGGCGGGCTTTTGCACCCATATCGAAGTTGATATTAATCCTGATGGCTCAATCACTGTAACTGATGATGGACGAGGCATTCCTACAGGCATTCATCATAAAACAGGTAAGTCTGCTTTAGAAACAGTAATGACGGTGCTGCACGCTGGTGGTAAATTTGGCGACGGTGGCTATAAAGTTTCTGGTGGTTTACACGGGGTCGGAGTATCGGTAGTTAATGCCCTCTCGAAATTAGTTGAGGTTACAGTTTGGCGAGACAAAAATGTTCATGTTCAACGCTATGAGAGAGGAAAACCTCAAGGACAGTTAGCTACAGAACCAAATAAAAACGATCCTAATCGTACGGGAACTTCAGTTCATTTTGTTCCTGACGAAACTATCTTTACCGAGACAACTATATTTGAATACGATATTTTAGCCAAGCGTCTCAAAGAATTAGCATATCTTAATGCTGGCATCAGGATTACTTTTACTGATAACCGTGAAGCCCAAGCGCATCAAGACATCTTCTGTTACGAGGGTGGGATTAAGGAATACGTCGAATACATGACGCGAGAAAAAGATCCTCTGCACCAAGATATTATTTACGTCAATAAAGAAAAAAAAGGCGTAACGGTGGAAGTGGCATTACAGTGGTGTATTGATTCTTATAGCGATAATTTATTAGGCTTTGCTAACAATATTCGTACTATTGATGGGGGTACTCACCTAGAAGGATTGAAAACTGTCCTGACTCGGACAATGAATTCCTTTGCCCGTAAGCGTAATAAAATTAAGGATAACGAATCTAATTTAGGTGGGGAGAACGTCAGAGAAGGTTTAACTGGGGTTGTTTCGGTTAAAGTGCCTGATCCAGAATTTGAAGGACAAACCAAAACTAAGCTGGGCAATACAGAGGTTCGGGGAATAGTTGATTCCCTCGTTGGAGAAGTTCTCAACGATTATTTGGAATTTAATCTTAGCGTTGGCGATGCCATTATTGACAAGGCGCTTGAGTCTTTTAAAGCAGCAGAAGCAGCGCGACATGCACGAGAATTAGTTCGTCGTAAATCGGTATTAGAGTCTTCTCCTCTACCAGGTAAGTTAGCCGACTGTAGTTCCCGCGATCCTGAAGAGTCAGAAATATTCTTAGTGGAGGGGGATTCTGCGGGTGGCAGTGCCAAACAGGGAAGAGATCGCAGATTTCAGGCAATTTTGCCCCTGCGAGGCAAAATCATCAACATTGAAAAGACTGATGATACCAAGATTTATAAAAACAATGAGATTCAGTCGATGATTACTGCCCTGGGTTTGGGCATTAAAGGAGACGACTTCGATCCTTCTCAATTACGCTATCATCGCATCGTAATTATGACCGATGCTGACGTTGACGGGGCGCATATTAGGACTTTGATTCTAACCTTCTTCTTCCGCTATCAGCGAGAATTAGTCGACCAAGGTTATGTGTATATTGCTTGTCCTCCTTTGTATAAATTAGAACGGGGACGCAATCATCAATATTGCTATAGCGATCGCGAATTACAACAGCGCATTGATGAATTTCCTGCTAATGCCAACTACACCATTCAGCGTTTTAAAGGATTGGGTGAAATGATGCCTCAACAACTTTGGGATACTACTATGAATCCTGAAACTCGGGCAATGAAGCGGGTAGAAATCGATGATGCTGCCGAAGCCGATCGCATTTTTACAGTTCTGATGGGGGACAGAGTTGCACCACGTAGAGAATTTATCGAAACCCACGCACCTAAGTTAAATCTCGACGATTTAGATATTTAAGGCATGTCGATTAAACCATAAGGTGAAAAAATAAAGCATATGCTGAAAACAATTAAATCATAAGCTGAAATTTCATGTAACATATAGGGTATCTCACATTATAAGAGATACTCTTTTTTTATGGCTGTTTCAAAAAAATCAAGCACGCTTCGCCAATACAAACGGACTGCTGGTCATTTTATCAGTTGCAAAATGAAGACTAGCGTTTGGTATGAATCTACACTCCAAAGAGACTTTATGTATTGGTTAGAGTTCGATTATTTCTAAAAAAATTGATTCTAATTAAAACATTGATATCTTCCTTGCCTCTAATATCTTCTGTCCAACGGGCAACTTCTTGATAATGTTCATCTTCTTTTTGCAAATGATTTAAATCTTCAATCTGTTGCTGACGATTTTCGGGACTCAATTTGATTGCGGCTAAATTTAATGATTCTGAGAATAATGTCTTTTTTGGTCGGATAATGTAGACAGGCATTACTATTACTTGAAGATTACTCAGTAATACTTATATCACTTTAGTAATATACTTTGAAGCAAAAAATACAAATTTTTAAGTCACTGAAATTAGTAGAGTTCAGTGCATTACTGTAGGTTTATAATCTCAGATGTTATATTAGGATCGCTATAATCTGGATTGGTAATAAACTCCTGATCCGTTAAACTTTGCAAAAAAGCTACTAAATCATCGATTTCTGATTCGGTGATTTCAAAACCTTTAATAAAACCACTCTTATAAGGATTAGCACTACCTACTCCTGCATACTCTCCTTCGGTAATTGTTCTACCCCCTGCTTGATAATGTGCGATCGCATCTCGTAAAGTGTTAATACTACCATCATGCATATAAGGAGCAGTTAGGGCAATATTTCGTAGGCTGGGAGCTTTAAAACGTCCCATATCTTTAGATTCTTGAGTAATCTCTTTAATTCCGATGTTTTCTGGTGGGTAGCTGCCTTCGCCGTCAATGTTATATAAACCCGTATTATGAAATGCAGTTTCGGTAAAAGCGAGATTTTCATGGTTCACCGAATCACTAAAGTTAATGCCACTATGACAGTGAAAACACTCCATCCGTTCGCTATTAAACAGTTTTTCCCCTCGTTTTGCCGCATCGGAGATGGCATTACTTTCCCCCTGATAGCGATAATGGTCGTAAGGAGAATTGAAAGAAACTAAGCTTCTTTGAAAACTAGCGATCGCTTTTGTTAAATTACTAACATTTACTGGTTCTTCTTCCTTAAAAGCATTAGTAAAAAGTTGACGATACTTGTCATCTTTTTGCAGCCATTGGAGCATCTGCTGTTCTTGACCCACCATCCCCATTTCAATGGGATGTTCGCCAAAAATAGGAATTAATGCCTGATTTTCCAGACTCGTCATTAAGGGATTTGCCCAAGTCAGTACAGGACTGTATGCTACATTAGCCAAACTCATAGAGTTACGGGAATGGAGTTCATTAGTTGAGCCAACCGCTACTTGTCTGCCATCTGTAAAGGCTAAAGATTGTTTATGACAGGTTGCACAAGAATATTCCCCTGTAATCGATAAGCGTGGTTCATAAAATAAATGCCTACCCAGTTCAACCTTAGCAGCCGTCATCGGATTATTATCGGGAACAACAGGTTTGGGTGTCCACTCTGGTAAATTCCAGTTATATTCTGGCGCTATAGCTAAATGTCCATCCATTGCCATAGCTTTACTCAAGACAATTGAGAGACAGATAGATAAGAAAAAAGCGATAAATAAGTTGGTAATGCGGTTGCCCATTTACTTCAAAGATAAAACTATTTTTAGCGCAGCATCAATTTTTAATAAATCCTGGGTATTTAAACTACCTAATTTATTCAATAAGCGAGATTTAGCAATCGCCCGAATTTGTTCACACTTGGCGATACTATCTAGATCTAAACCGTTCTCATTGCTTGCTTTGACTAAATGATGACTAGGATAAATCTTCTTGTTAGCCGCAAATTTAGTCACTCGTTCCCTGCCTTGCAAAGGCAGGGCTTGCGAGTGACCGCATTCCGCGGTCAGAGGTACAACAACTAATATAGGGCTGCTGCGGTTAATTCCATTGCGACTAACTATGGCTACTGGTCTTTTGCCCGCTTGCTCAGATCCTTCGGTTGGATCTAGATTTGCCTGATAGATATCTCCCCTAATCATCGTTTAACTTGGCAACTTCACAGTCACTTGAGACAAATTCTGACTCAATGGCTAGTGCCTCAGTTATGTAATCCACATCCTGCGCCATCTCTGCAAATTCTGCGTCAATTTGAGCTTCTTTTTGTTGTTCAACCCAATTTCGTATTGCTTCAACTATTAGCTGATTACGGGTGGTAATTCCACTCTTACCAATTAAAGCATCAGCCTCGGCTACTAAAGCATCTGGGATAGTGATGGTGGTACGCATTGATATCAATGATTGTAGCAGAAAGCAGGAAAGCAGTTTTTAGAGTCTGAATTATCATTCTTACAGGCGCTAATAAATAATCTAGAGCAACCTCATCTATTCCACGAAGAACAAGTTTTGTTCGCCAACAGTACCAGAAGACAAGCTCAAACTTTCTAAAATCGGCAGACAATCATCATCATCGGGAGAAGACATACAGCCATTGGGAGTATTGGCTTGATTAGTACTAAGGTCGCTTTGCGCCAATAACTCTGCCAAATCGGCAACTACGACATTTTTGTCAGCATCAAAGTCCGATAAAGTGACGGTGACGCGATTAGGATTAGCACAGTTAAATAAACTACTTTGAGCTGAATCAGCACATCCAGTACTACCCAAGTGAATTAAATAAGCGTTGTTGCTGGCATTTTTATTTCCATGCTGACTATGCTGTCCATCCTTGTCTCCATGATGGGTGGTATGGGTACTGCTAGTTTGCTGATGGGTACCCTGACCATTCTGAAAAATGCTAGTTTGCTGACTAGTTTGCCTCGTGGTCTGATTGCCATGACTTGTCACAGTTTGCTGGTTGATTTGCACATTACTGGCAGCACCTTGACTATGAGAAGTCTGACTATGGGTAACATCAGAGACATTAGCGATCGCCTGTTCTGTTTCTAGATCTAAGCGTAGGAACTTATAACCACCCTGCCAATTCCACCACATGGAAGTTAAATTTAACGGCGATGGTGCGATCGCTGCATCATTATGATTTAATTGGGATGGTACTCCCAGAGTAAAGGAGAGACTTTCGTAATCACCTTCGGGAATAGTGCCGACAACCTGAGTTCTAGTTTCTGGAGTGCCATTATCGCAGCTATCGGTGCCATCTTCAAAGTCTAACAGTGCCACGTTTTGATGCTGCCATTTGCCATCTTGCTCTAATTCTAAAGGAACAGCATTCCCATCTTCGTCGATTAATGCCACATCAGATACATAGAATCGAAAATCAGTGGGAGTAATAGTAGATGAACCTGTGCCAATCTCTTCATAGCTTTCGCCGCAGGCAAATTCTGATTCCCCGACAAATGCTTCAAAATTAATCGCAATTTCCTCTTGAGATAGAACTGGTGCCGCACTACAGCTTAGTAAAACCGCAGCCGCGATTGGGCAAAGCCCTGCGCCAAAGACAATCGCCATAGATTTTTGACTAAATGTTGAAACCATTATTTTATAAGGATTAATATCAATTACTTGTTATAAACTAACTAAAATATATATTGTGAAAAGGTATATTATCGAAAAATATGATCCTTGTCCAAAGACAGACTGTAGAACTTGCTAGATCACAAAATATTCTGGGTTGATCTTGCGATCGCTCAGATAAA
Source organism: Cyanobacteria bacterium P01_G01_bin.39 (assembly GCA_039180345.1). Taxonomy (GTDB): domain Bacteria; phylum Cyanobacteriota; class Cyanobacteriia; order Cyanobacteriales; family Xenococcaceae; genus Waterburya. The sequence goes on from JBCDDK010000052.1 coordinate 35,837, forward strand.
TAAAAATCAAATTTAACCTTGGCAAATTGAGGTGATTTAATAGCAGATTATTTTCTAAACCTTTTAGGCTATTAAGAATGATAGAAAATCATCTTTTATTACAAAATATGTTGCGAACTTGATCGACTTATATTTGCTTATTAAAATAATTTTGATTATTAAATAAATTAGATAAAAATATAGCTGTAAGCAGTCTCTAAAATTTGCGATCGCTTTGAACAAATTATTCAATTTATCTGATTTATTTTGATTAGATAATTGATATTATGTAGTAAATTTTTCTCAAAACTATTAACTACATAACTCTTCACTGCTGAGATATTTTTGATGCATTATCAGGTTTTTTGGTCGGTAAAATTCTCCTAAATCCAGCCAACGGTTTTTAACGCTTGGATGTAAATAAATCTCATTTTCATCAACTCTTCTCAAATGAACTCCCGTGTTTTTAAAAATACCCTTGACCTCATTATCAAAAGGTATTTTATGGTTAGGATTTAATTTGGGAATAATTTTACTCAGGTCGAACTCTATTCCTAATGCCTGACTCTCATCAATCATCCATGACAAAGAAATATCTGATAGACCACGATTTTGTTCTTCTCCACCGCCAACACAACCGTGATTTCCTGCAAACCATACTTGTTTTAAATTTTGAAACTTATTGGAGGGGCTTTTTTGCATAATAGTTACATCAAAGACTTTTCTCATTTCATCAATCGATACAGCATGTCGAGCGTTATCAATGATAGAACTTAGAAAAGTATCGTGAAACTGATATTTCTTGTTGATGAACTTATCTATATTCAACCAGGGTACCTGATCAGGTATGCCCAAAGCCCCAACGGTATCCCAACATCCTAATAATTTTATTCTGACATTGTCATTTTGATCATTAACGTGGCTATACTGCTGCCGAAAATCTATGGCTTCTCTACTTTTGGGCTTAATGTCTTCATCTCTATATAATGCATATGCCCTTCCTGCCAAACGTATTTGGTTACGTTTCAACAAGCCACAACACTTGATCAAGCCAGCCAAACTGCGAACAGTATAAGCGCCACGACTAAACCCATAAAGATATATCTCATCTCCGTCTTCGTAATTCAAACTCAGAAAACGATAAGCATCTTGAATATTCTGGTCGATTCCCCAGCCAAATGCACCGTCAAAAAGCCCATCAAAAACGTCTCCAGTGCCAACTCCTTCATCATAAAATACAATTTGTGGAATATCTCCTCTCCCAGCAGGTTTGATTGCTTGGGCTATTTTCACCACATTAGTCGGATATTTGCTATCTAACTTTTGCCAAGTTCCATCACAGCAAACTATTAAGCGCTTCTTAATACGATCCTCAGTACGTTTCATAATAAATACTTAGTTAAATATAAAGTACTTTCGCACTTTCGCAACTTACAATAAATCTTATTTTGAATATAATACGATATTGTGTGCTACAAGAAAGCTTAAGAAATATAAAAACAATCAATCTGCCACAATTGCAGCAATTAATACACCATAAATAAGCATCTAAAACACAAATTCATTTCTCCTACTTGTTTCACAAAACAACGCCGTTCATAACATTAAGAACTGATGTTACACACTCGTTGATTTATGATTGGTAGGAAGCAGGAAGTGGAAAGTAGCAACCAACAACTAACGACTAACAACACTAATTTTTGCTACGTACTGTGTAAGGTCAGTTAGTAAGTATTAAGGTTGACTAGTAATCTTGCTGGGATAATTGGGCAATATAAATAAAGCAAATTCATTGTAGTTCGCCTGATAAATCATGGCGATTAATCGCCAATAGTGATATTTGAAAAATTTCTGCCGTTAATAATATCTGGGTGCTTGTGGAACTGGATTGGCTTGACCACAGTCGCCCAGATTGAAGCAGATCAAAGCTTAGGTGATGAGACTTCAATTATTACCCCTAAGGTTGTAATTAAAGATGCGATTGGGCAAAGCCCACGCTCCGCGATCGCAGATTATATCGAAGGGGGAGCTATTCGTGGCAATAATCTATTTCACAGCTTTTCCGAATTTAGCATTCCTCAACAGGAGCGAGTTTATTTTGCTGACCCCGCAGGTATTGATAATATATTGACCCGTGTTACGGGAAGCAATCTTTCGCAGATATTTGGCACCTTAGGAGTGGACGGTACTGCTAATTTATTCTTACTTAATCCTAACGGCATCATTTTTGGTCAAGATGCTCAGTTAGATATTGCAGGTTCTTTTTTAGCGACTACTGCCGATAGCTACATTTGGGCAAATGGGTTCAACTTTAGTGCGACAGATCCAGACATTCCCCCACTCTTAACGGTGAATATTCCTGTTGGCTTACAGTTTGGCTCAGATCCTGGATCAATTATCAATCGCTCTCGAAGTATGTCAGTAACCCCCACACAAGTCACTGACCCTGAGAACTTTATCCCTCCAGAAGGATTACGGATTGCTCAGGGACAAACTCTCAATTTCATCGGAGGAGAAATCAAGCTCGAAGGTGGATACCTAAATACCTCAGGAGGAAAAATTGAGCTAGGGGCAGTGGGAGCAAATAACATAGTCAAGCTCAATCTTAACGACAATAATTGGCAGACTGATTATGAAGATGTGAACAACTTTGCCGATATTAAAATCAATCAGCAAGGAGGAATAGATGGAGGGCAGATAGGAGGTACTCAAATTTCCCTCAGGGGTCGCAACATCAGCATGGGTTATGATTTGGATACCCTAGCACAGCTAGATTATCAGATTGAAGACTTTTTTAATTTAGAATCTTCACCAAATCTAGACCAGCTAACTCCAGATCGGACAAAAATTGAGGCTCGAAACCAAGATAATCCAATTCCTACCCTGATTGAGATTAATGCTGCCGATACTTTTTCGATTATTGATCCAGGGCGCAATAGTGCGGTTATTGATCCCAGTCGCAATAGTCGTAATATAGTAGCCCACACATCTGGCACGGGAGATGCTGGGGTAGTCGATATTGTTGCCGATTCAATTATTCTCTATGGTGCCAGTGTTGAAAGCTGGACGCTAGCGGGAGCATCAGGAAATGGGGGAGAGATTAACTTTACGGCTCAAAACATGTCTCTCAACAATGCTGGAGCAGGAGTTAATACTTTTAGTCAGGCAGATGGGGGCATAATTAACCTCAACATTGCTCAAGATATTCAACTGAAATCTGGTGGTTTTGGTGCCATAGCTAGAGATGAAGGGAAGGGGGGAATAGTCCAAATCAAAGCTCAGAATCTAGATATTCAATCTGGTGGTTTTGGTACCAGTACTTTTGGCAATGGTGATGCTGGAGTAATTGATCTAGATATTAGCGACAGCTTAACCGTAACTTCAGGTGGTTTTGGCTCAGATGCTGCTGCCGATGGCAATGGTGGCACAATTAAAATTGACGCTAGAAATATTGAACTAAATGAAGCTGGGATGGGAGTTAAGACAATTGGAGGAGGTCAAGGAGGAGAAATAGAAATTAATGCCGAGGCTATTATGCTGCAAGATGGCGTAATTAGTGCCGAATCTGGTGAAAACTTTGACGAGCGTATTTTTGTTAATGAAAACTTATCAACCCCTGTAGGAGATAAAAATGCAGGTAACGGAGGCAGTATCTCAATTACGGCTCAGAGTTTACTGATTGATAACGGTAACATAACTACCTCCACTTTTGGTACAGGTGAGGCAGGAAATATTACCTTAGAAGTCGATTCGGTGACTGCTATTGGCGGAGATTTAGTTACAGGGGTCAATAGCTCAACTAAAGGTAGCGGCAGAGGGGGGGATATTACCATTATTGGCGATCGCCTATCATTGCAGCAAAATGCTGGGATTGCTGCTAACTCTGAGGCTCAGGGCATAGCAGGAGATATTGTCATTCAAGCCCAGGAACTTATTCAACTACAACAGGGAGGTATTATCTCAGTCGACGGTGGAACATTAGGTTCTCCTGGTAATATCAATCTTGTTAGTGACACGATTACTCTTGGGCAAGCAGGCACCATCTCTGCCACAACAACTCAAGGACAACAAGGCAATATTAACTTGAACGCAGATAACCTCTGGTTGCGCGACCGCAGTAAAATTATTACCAATGCGACTGGTGACGCTACGGGAGGAAATATCAGCATTGATTTGACTAGTAATTTGCTGGCATTAGACAATAGCCAGATAAACGCTAGCGCCCAACAAGGACAGGGAGGTAATATCGAAATTGAAACTACAGGGATTTTTGTTGCTCCCACTAGCAAGATTAACGCTAGTTCTCAATTTGGAATTGATGGTTTGATTCAAATTAATACTTTGGCAGTTGCTCCCGATTCGGGCTTAATCTCATTACCCTCAACTATAATCGATCCTAGTAAATCTTTGTCATCTAGCTGTAACGTTCATAAAGATAGTTACTTCGCTAACGTAGGTCAAGGAGGTATACCTGCAAATCCTTTACAAGATCTAACAGATAATACTATTCTTCCTGATTTAAACCAAGCTATTCCAGCAATTGACAGTATCTCAATTCCAGCACCAAGTTCCCAATTAACTCAGTCAAACTCGATTGTTGAAGCTCAAACCTGGAAAATTAACCAGCAAGGCAATGTCGAATTGATAGCATCATCTACGGATAACAATTGGAATCCTCTTTTCCTCAATGAGTGTTTGGGCAATCGCGCTAATGATTACAGTCATTGATTCATAATGGGTGGAAATGATAATTTGATAATTCAGATGCAGAATTGAGGTTTTTATTTGGGTGTTACCAATTTAAGGGATAACATATTTGATGTTATGGTTTTCAGCTTTGCTCTTAGCTTTTTATGATTTGGTAAAAATAATAGTTATACAAATCATATTTTAGTTATGCAACGCCGTAATTTGAATAAAGTCCAAGCGCATATTTAAGTAGTCTAATAGAAACTATTTTATAGTTTTACAGATTTTAAGAAATTAAGATAACCAAAAAATTATAATCTATTCAGTTTAGTTATTATCCGTAAATCTACTGTTTAAGACTTGAGCCAAATGATGTAAAGATCATATTTCAAAGATACTTAAAAGTAGGGATATGCTTAAAAAAATATTGAATATCAAAAATTTAGGATTATTTAATAACGCTTCCTGTAGTTCTCAAGCATTTGATAAAGTTAACCTAATTTACGCAACAAATGGTCGAGGAAAAACAACGCTCGCATGCATATTACGCTCTTGTGCAACAAGCGACAGTCAATCAATTGCTCTAAGACAATCCCTCGGTAGTACAAATGCGCCAGAGATAAAGCTTCTCTTTGGTCATGGTAATAGCCATCCTCAAGCTATCTTTACTCAAAACACATGGTCTAATTCTTATAGTGATATTTTAGTTTTTGATAATGAGTTTATTGACAAAAACGTATATTCTGGGGTTGAGGTAGATACAAGTCATAGAGAGGGTTTATTAGAATTTGCATTAGGAGAAGACGCTGTCCAGTTGAAGCAAACAGTTAACAGCGAAACGCAAAAAGCGTCTCAAATAACTAAAGAGATAAGCCACTTTGAAAGATCCTTAGCAAATTACAGAAACAATATGCCACTCAAAGAGTTTATTGCTTTGCAGTTGGATCAAAATATTGACCAAAAGATTGATTTCTTACAAGTACGTCTTGATGCTGCTAAGAACAATCAAAATCTTCAAAAACTTCCTTCTCCAGAGCTTCTTACTAAGCCACAAATAGAGATAGCGGAATTTTTTAGAATCCTAGCAATATCACTTGAGGATATAGAAAAAGATGCTGAAGAAACTGTTCGATCACATATAAATAAATACCCCAAACGAAATTTTGAGCATTGGATAAGTCAAGGACAAGTATTTATAAATGAATATGATTGTCCATATTGTGGACAAGATATTTCCAAAAGTCAATTATTGAAAGCATACAAAACTCACTTTAATCAAGCTTATCAGGAGAGTGCATCCCAATTTTGTAATAGGTAGAAAAGCTCATATCTAGTAAATTAAGTAGAAAAATTGCCATTAAGATAGGCACATCGATGTCGAAGAACTTGAGGAATATTGTTACTATTCCATTGCGCGCCAGAAATCTTAA